>JAFEAJ010000024.1 GCA_018266455.1 Bacteroidota bacterium | reverse complement strand
TATTTTTCAGTACATTACCAAATTTTCTGATTCAACATGAACTTGAAAATTATTCGTATCAGTAAAAACTTCTTTTAAACAGATCTCATAGGTTGTGGGATCAAGAAAATTTATTTCACATGCCCCTTCCATGTAAACAATTAAAAAACGGCTGAAGGGAACAAGCACTTCTTTTTCCTGGGAAATACTAACCGTATATGAAGGAGCACAGCCGCCGATCATTAAAAAAATAAAAAGTATACTAAAAAGATTTTTCATTTTAAAGATTCAAAAAAAATGACCCCAGCGCCAGCAGCATCAATATTCTCTTTTTACCAAAAACCCCGCAAGCTCCTGCAAAGGCTTTTTTCGGGGCGAAACAACTGCAATATCTTCTAAGTGGCGAAATGCCTCGTTGGTGTATTTTTCTTTCAACTCCATTGCCCATTGGTCTACACCACATGATTTAAATATGGAAAGCATTTGAGCTACTTTATCGGTATTGCCTGAGCACATCAGGTCTTTTATGGCCTTCGCCTGCGCACCTGAAGCTGTTTCCATTGCCTTTATCAATAAAAAAGTTTTTTTATTGGCAAGGATATCGCCTCCTACTTGCTTACCGAATTTTGCAGGATCTCCAAAAGCATCGAGATAGTCGTCCTGCACTTGAAAAGCAAGCCCGAGGTTTTTGCCAAATTCAAATAGATGGTGCTGGTTGCCATCACCGGCGCCGCCGATAATGCTTCCCAGTTGAAGGCTGCATGCCAGCAGCACAGATGTTTTCAGCAGTATCATATTTTCATATTCAGCAAATGAAACGGATACCTTTTGTTCGAAATCCATATCTACCTGCTGGCCTTCGCAAACTTCCTTTGCCGTTTTGTTGAAAACATATATTATTTTTCGAAGACAGGAAGATTGAATTTTATTCAGGCAATCGTAAGCTGTTACCAACATCACATCGCCGGCCAGCAAGGCCGAGGAAGAGCCATATTTTTCATGCACGGTTTGCATACCCCGGCGAAGCGATGCCTTATCCATAATGTCATCATGTATCAAGGTGAAATTATGGAACAGTTCAATTGCTGTTGCGGCATGCCAGGCATCGCCATCAATATCATCAAACAATTCATTTGCCATCAGGCACATTACCGGGCGGATGCGCTTGCCGCCCAGTGAAAGGAAATAAGCTGCCGGGCCATATAGATTAGCCGGTTGCTCAGGAAAATGTTTTGTTTCGAATCTCTCTGAAAATAATTTTGCCAGTTCTTCGAACGAATGCATATTATAAAGGTTTTCTTAACTCTAAGTTTGGCTTTTTTCATCACCTATCTTAAGACTGAGGCGTTCCAGGCAAAGGGTCCATGAAAATTGCAAAGCAAGTGCATTCATTGAGGGCCATCTGTCTCCTCTTCGCTGCTTATTATGCTATTGAGTGAAATAGTGCTTTTGAGGTAAGCCCTTCAATGTTTGTGTGATCTGTTTTGTTTATGCTTTCTTTTTTTCATTTTGATGTCGTCTTCTTCTTCCTTTGTGCCAGATGAAATCACCCATTCATAGTCCAATTGTCTTTTGGCCAGGTTAGCAGCCACTACTTTGATCATCACTTTATCGCCCATCCTAAACTTTCGCCCGCTGCGCCTTCCTGCCAAACAGTATTCCCCTTCTATTAACCTGAAGTCGTCATATTCAAGCAGGCTATTAAGGCTTACCAGTCCTTCACATTTATGCTCTACTGTTTCTACCCAAAAGCCAAATGAGGCCACACCGCTGATCACTCCTCCAAATTCTTCCCCCAGAAAGTTTTGAAGGTATTCCACTTGCTTATACTTATTTGCTGCACGCTCGCTCTCCATTGCCGCACGTTCGCGCTCGCTGGCATGCTTGCACTTCATTTCCATTTTCTTATCTGCCTCGGGCCGCCCATTTAAACATTCCTCCAATATCCTGTGCACCATTACATCAGGGTAGCGCCTTATAGGAGAAGTAAAATGACAATAGTGCTCAAAGCCCAGGCCATAATGGCCAATGTTCTCCGCAGTATAAACAGCCTTGGCCATGGTTCGAATGCCCAATTGTTCCAGCACATGCTGCTCGGGCTTTCCCTGCACATCTTTTAACATCTGGTTAAAAGACTCAGCGATTTTTTGTGGCGTTTTTGTATCGAACACATGGCCATATTTTTTAGCAAACTCAATAAAAGGCAAAAGCTTTTCTTTATCGGGCGTGTCGTGAACGCGGTAGGGAAATGGCAAAGGCCTTTTATTCACTTTTACTTTAGCCACGTACTCTGCAACAGCTTTATTTGCCAGCAACATAAACTCTTCAACCAGTTGATGCGCTTCTTTATTTTCTTTAACGATTACTCCAATTGGTTTCCCTTTATCGCCTAATTTAAAACGGACCTCTGTTGAAGAAAAATTTATTGCTCCCTTTTTAAACCGGTGTTTGCGCATTTTTTGTGCAAGCTCATTCAGCATCAGAAGTTCTTCTTTATACAATCCGTCATTTTGCTCAAGGATTTCCTGCACCTCTTCATAAGTGAACCTGTGATTGGAGTGGATGACCGTTTTGCCCAGCCAGCTACCTTTGATTTCCGCTTTATGGTTAATTTGAAAAACTGCGGAAAAAGTCAATTTGTCTTCACGGGGCCGCAGGGAACACAGTTCGTTCGATATCTTCTCCGGCAGCATGGGGTTCACCCTGTCGGGAAGATATACTGAAGTGGCCCTTGCGTATGCTTCTTTGTCCAATGCAGAATCGGTGGGCAAATAATGGCTCACATCGGCAATGTGCACACCAATTTCATAAGTGTCGCTTTTCAATTTCCTGAAAGAAATCGCATCATCAAAATCTTTTGCATCAATTGGGTCGATGGTAAACGTCAGCTCTCCCCTCATATCTTTTCGCCTGTCTATTTCATTATGAGAAATGGTTTCGGGCAATTGATGCACGGCCTCCATAACCTGCTCCGGGAAAGAAACGGGGAAGCCGTTGCCGAGCAAAATTTCTTTCATTGCCTTATCATTTTCATCATCCCTGTCCATGATCTCAACTACTTCCCCCTGTGGCTTTTTATTTTTTTCCCAGGCAGTGATCCTTACAATTACCCTGTCGTTGTCTTTTGCGCCGTTAAGGCTTGGGAGCGGAATAAATACATCTGGCATGGGCTTATCAGTCTCTGCAATGAAGAAGGCAAATGACGCGCTGAGCTCGATTCTCCCTAAAAACTCGGTTTGTTTGCGCTCAATTATTTCAGTAATACGGCCCTGTAGCCTGCCGTTTTTTGAATGGCTGTTTACTATTTCCACACGCACCGTATCGCCATGCAATGCAGTATTAAAATCACTAGGCTTTACCAGGATATCCTGGCCCTCCTTGTTTTCCAGGATCACAAAGCCCATGCCCGACCTGGTTACGTCAAGGGTGCCTTTTGGGAAATATGGCCCGGAATGCGCCTTTTTTTTATTTTTTATTTTTTTCTGAGGCATCAGTCTTCTGATTATTTTTAAAGTTAGCAATAAAGCTTTTTACCAAATTGTTGAATTTGTTTTCTTCATCAAACAGGAATGCTGGCTCAATGGGCAACACATAAAAAGGCAATTGGGCAAGCTCCTGCTGAAATTTCACTAACCTTACTGCATCTTTTTCAGTTGTCAATATTATTTTATCGTTTGTTTTTATCTGGCTGAACTTTCGCATCATCTCTTTCAGGTCATCAATAATAAAAATGCGATGGTCGCTGTATGAAAGTTCATAAAACGCCCCGGAACGGCCAGTTAAATATTTTTTTATCTGCTCCGGGTTCGCTATGGCTGTCACCAGCAGTACTTCTGTTTTTTCATTAATAACATACGTTCTTTTATTAATGATGTGGTAAACAGTGCCATATTGAATAGTAGAAAAAAAAACTTCTTGCTTTGGCAATGGGGCAATTTCTTTAATGATTTTTAGCTTTTCATTTGAAGTAAGCCCAGGCTTACATTTGGTTACAACAATAATATCTGAACGCTTATAACTTTTTTTAGCATCACGCAAATTGCCGGTAGGCAGGAACCAGTCTCGGGTAAACAAATTGTTGAAATCAGTCAGCAAAATATTCAACCCCGCGTTTATGCTCCTGTGCTGCAATGCATCATCAAGGATTATTGCTTTCGTGGCAGGCCATTCGTGGAGCAACTGTGGTATTGCCACTACCCTTTCCTCCCCTACTGCAATTGGCACATCAGAAAATTTAATGTGGAACTGCATCGGTTCGTCCCCGATATCAAGCGCTGTGGAGGTTTCATTAGCCAGCGTATACCCCCTCGTTCTTCTTTTGTATCCCCTGCTCAGGACAGCTATTTCAAAGTCATTCTTCAAAAGCCTGATCAGGTATTCAACCATTGGCGATTTTCCAGTGCCACCAACAGCGAGGTTCCCAACACAGATAATTGGAAGATTAAACGAAGTGGAAGGAATAATCTTTTTATCGAAACACCAGTTCCTTATATGTATTACCAAACCATAAATAAAAGAAACAGGGAATAAAAAAATCCTTATGGGTTTAAGCAATGGGAAGTTGAGATTCATAAATGCAATTCGGGACAAGAGCACATCAAAGATACGGTTATATTAACAACACATAAAACCTGCGCCTCCAAACCATGGCACAACTCCTTTGCCGGCATCAAGCCTGCAGATAATAAGAAAATAAAGCTTGTTTCCTGTAGATGGCCTGAAACTGACAATTGATGGTTGCCATGCACTTTTAATTTTGGCAATTGTTTTGGCCGTTACCTTTTCGTTTCAAAAAAAGCATCTTATTATGTATGCTCATTTGTTTATAAAAAAAGAAAATACGGTTGTCCCATAATTTCGCTGCGCTGCAAAAAAGGAGTAGGTTTCATAATTGTTTCTTGGGGTATGCTCCAGCACAAACCAGCCCCCGGGTTTTAACAATTGCTTCTCCACAATTTTTTTTGGCAAATGATCAATCGTTTCAAGCGCATAAGGAGGGCCGGCGAAAATAAAGTCGTACCGGTCGCTGCAATGTTCAATAAATTTGAACACTTCCATCTTGAGCACTTTAAAATCAACAAGGCGCAGCTCTTCAGAAGTTTTTTTAATAAATGCGGCCATGGCCGGGTCTTTTTCCACAACTGTCAGGCGCGTTGCGCCACGTGAAGCCAACTCGTAGCTGATGCTGCCTGTGCCGCCAAATAAATCGAGCGTTTGCAGGCCTTCAAGCGCAATGTTGTTTTGGAGTATATTGAAGAGCCCTTCTTTTGCAATATCGGTAGTAGGCCTGGTATAAGGCATTTTTGTAGGCGGGGCAATTTTCCTTCCACCTAAACTGCCTGAAATTATACGCATGAAGCAAGTTTCAAAAGCGCTGAAAAATAATGCTGGGGCAATTTTTCAAATTCTGCTGTCAGCTGAATCGTCTCCCCGTTTTCTTCAAAAAAAGTATTGGGGAAATACTTGATTACCTCATTATATAACCCAGACTGCTCGTCAATAAAGCCGCTAACCTGCATATTAACTTCTTCCCGGTTCATGTTCAACAACTCACAACAATTCAGCAAATGGTATAAAACATCTGCCTCACCTGCATATTCAAATTGCCTCATCAATTGCAGTTGGTTTTTTTTGTATATCGAAACGATTATTTTTTTTTCGAAAAAAATAACATAAATGCTTTCCCGGAGCTCAGTTGCGTTAAATTTTTTATGGCTCTTTAGCAAAAGGCTGTATTGATGCATTGGCTTTGCCGAACGAAATTTATCATAGAAAATTTTTTGGATCCCCGCCGGCACCCTGTACACATTGTAGATGTCCCACCAGGGCACTTTTTCATTTAGCACCATAGCTTTCTCCAGGCTGCCATACATTACAGATGTAAATTCTTTATTCAGGCTTTCGTCAAAATAGTTGTCCGGCACCAGCGTGCTTTCGGGAAAACCATAAACCATGAATGCTTCTCCCATTTGTTTAGCAAGCAGCTCATCCACTGTTAAGATTTCGCGCATGATTTCCATGCGCTCTTTATGATTAGCTTCGCTGAAATGAAAATATTTGATACATACCAGATTACCGGCAGCAATGTTCAAAACTACATAGCATAATGATACATCGTCGACAAACATAAAAAGCCGGCATTGGCTGAAATCTGCAATTTCGATATTTTCTGCTGCCAGGTAATAGGCAGGCTGCATCATAAACATGCACAATAATACTACAAAAAACAGTTTTTGCATAAAGGGGCATATTTCAAATTTTAGCTGGCGCATGAAGAAAGGGTGCCGATGCAGGAGCCCGGCGCCTGGTGATGCACTGGCTGCAATGGGCAGATAAAACAAAAATCTTAAATGTACCTGATGAAGGCTATTTAATAAAGCAGCAGGTACCCGTTCGTGTTATTTTGCTGAACAAACCCTTGCAATCTTATTCTGTTTGTTTTTAGCCTCTCTTCTTTTACAGGAGCCATCTTTATCGTACCTTGCCGTCCTTTTTAAAAATGAGCACTGCAACAGCCAGCAATTTCAGGGTAGAAATTACCAACAGGCAAATACTGCAAATTGCTTTGCCTATCAGCCTTGCTATACTGGTGCCACAGATTAATTTCGTAACTAATAATATTTTCCTGGGCCATCTTGATGAAAAGTTAGTGCCAAATGGAGGTGAGCAATCTTTGGCTACAGCAGGCATCACGGGTGTATTCTACCTGATTTTTGCAGTAACAGGCCAGGGGCTGAACAATGGCTTACAGGCGCTCATCGCAAGGCGCGCAGGCGAAAACAAAATAGAAGAAATCGGAAAACTGTTTGCACAAAGTATCCTTATCAGCTTAGCCCTTGCCCTTTTATGTATACTCTTCACTTATTTTTTCGCACCGTGGATACTTCAGTTTTCTTTAAAATCGCCTGAAGTAAAAAACCAGGCAGTAAGCTTTTTGCGCATAAGGATATGGGGGTTACCGTTTTTATTCATCTATCAAATGCGCAACGCCCTGTTGGTTGGCACTAACCAAAGCAAATACCTGATTTATGGCACACTGGCAGAAACGATAGTCAACATTGCGCTTGATTACGGGCTTATATTTGGTCATTTTGGCTTGCCGGGCATTGGCTTCAACGGCGCTGCTTATGCATCTATCTGTGCAGAAGCAGCAGGCATGTTTGTTGTCTTTGCTGTTATTCATATTAAAGGCATCAGCAGGCAACTGCAATTGTTTAAAAGCTTTTCCTTCGATGCAAAAAACACATGGCTTATCCTTGCGCAATCGTCCCCATTGATTTTCCAGTACGTGATCAGTGTAGGAAGTTGGGAATTCTTTTATATCATGGTAGAGCATCATGGGAAAAGAGACCTTGCCATCAGTAACACCATGCGCAATATCTTCGGCATGTTCGGGGTCTTCACCTGGGCATTCGCTGCCACTACCAATACCATGGTCAGCAATATTATAGGGCAAGGAAAAAAAGAAAAAGTTATTGAACTGATCATGAAGATCATCAAGCTTAGCCTTTGCTTCTCCCTGGCCATGGCAGCAGCGCTCAACATTTTCCCGAATGCTTTTATTGCATTGTTCGGTCAAAATGCAGATTTCGCTCTCGCTTCATTGCCAGTGATACGCGTAGTTTCTGTCGCCCTTATCATGATGTCAGTTTCTACAGTCTGGCTGAATGCAGTTACCGGCACCGGTAATACCAGCATCAACCTTGCCATTGAAGTATTCACAATAGTTTTTTATTGCATCTATGTGTACCTTGTGCTTGGCTATTTCAACCTGTCGATTATTTATGGATGGATGTCGGAATATGTTTACTGGATCAGCACGTTTGTCCTTGCTTTTCTTTATTTGAAAAGCGGGAAGTGGAAGAAGAAAGTAATTTAAGGACATGCCGTTATCCGCTTCAGCCAATATCTCATAAACCCCAACAATCCTGCAGGAGCACCGTTCGGCACCTAATCGAACTTCTTTTTCAGGCTCACCCCAACGTTGCCTTGAAAATTTCCTATCGGCGCATTTAATTTCTTTATTGATATAGATATCTCGCTCACAACCGGGAATTGTTTTTTAATCTTGTCAATGACAGTTTCACAAACCTTTTCCATAAGCGGGGCCACCACCCTCATATCATCTTTTACAATTTTGTACAATGCCACATAATCAATTGTGTCGCTAAGCTGGTTGAAAGCGCTCCCCTTTTCATCGTAAGACACTTCAAGGTTCACTTCAAAACCATTAGCGGTAAGCTGTTCTTCTGCATGAACGCCGTGATGTCCGTAGAAAATTAAATTATGAAGTTGTATGGTGAGCATGTTAAAAGGAAAAATTAAAAAGCAAAAAAAGAATGCAGCCATTCTTTAATATCTCATTTTTACTTTTATTATAAAATTTCTTTCGCCGATAAATATCTTTCTGCATCCAGTGCTGCCATGCAACCGCTTCCGGCAGCAGTTACCGCCTGGCGGTAAATTTTATCCTGCACATCCCCTGCAGCAAAAATGCCTTCCACATTGGTTTTGGAAGTGCCCGGAACAGTCTTGATATATCCTGCTTCGTCCATGTCGACCCATGGCTTAAAAATATCTGAATTCGGTTGGTGACCGATGGCGACAAAAAAACCACTGACAGGGATATCTGCTTTTTCTCCGGTTTTATTATTTTTTATGCGCAGGGCTTCCACCTTGTTTTCGCCCAGCACTTCATCCGCTTCGCTGTTCCAGTACATTTTTATATTAGGCGTTTTCAATACCCTCTCCTGCATTACCTTAGAAGCACGCATCTGGTCGCGGCGCACCAGCATGTGCACGGTAGTGCAAAGTTTAGAAAGATATAATGCTTCTTCTGCAGCGGTATCACCAGCGCCAACGATCGCCACTTCCTTACCGCGAAAGAAAAAACCATCGCAAACAGCACAGGCGCTCACTCCAAAACCGTTCAGCCTTTGTTCGCTGGGAAGGCCGAGCCACTTTGCAGATGCACCGGTAGCAATAATGACCGCATCGGCTTCGATGAGTTTTTGCTCATCAATCCAAATTTTATAAGGCTGCTTTGAAAAGTCAACTTTTGTAGCGATCCCGAAACGGATATCAGTGCCCATTCTTGCCGCTTGTTTTTCAAAGTCAACCATCATCTCCGGTCCTTGTATGCCATTAGGATAGCCTGGATAGTTTTCAACTTCCGTGGTGATGGTTAATTGCCCGCCCGGCTGGATGCCCTGATACAAAACCGGTTTCATGTTTGCGCGGGCCGCATACACGGCAGCGGTATAGCCAGCTGGGCCAGACCCAATAATTAGGCAATGAATTTTTTCTGTTGAATTATCTGCCATATGAAAAATATTTTATCTTAATGTTTACATTTTAATAAACCAGCCTTTGATCTGATTATGTTTTCCCATAGTTTCCAGCTTTGGAAAAAATGCTGGGCCTCATCAAAACCTTTCATTTTCACTTCTGCAAAAGCCTGCAAATTTAATTGGAAAAAGCGAAATTAGATCCTGATGAACGATGTGTGATTTATTTGGGGATTATTATTGTATAATACTGTGCCGCATAACCGCAGAAGGCACCTAAAGCGCCATTGGAGATATTGCCCAACACAGTGGTGGGGGAAGAAAATGGGTTGCCAATACTTTGATAATCGTATTCCATGGTGCGCCAAAAGTCATAAGTCGCTTTGTCAATGTTGCAGTATTTCACGATCACCGTATCGCCTTTGGTAAAGAAGGAATAGTTCTTCAAATCTATTTTCTGGTTACGGTTAACCCCTTTTTCCAATTCGATGTTAAATGTTGTGCCATCAGTGATCTGGTCATCAAAAACTGAATTCAAAGCCGGGTAAAATGCACTGTCATTGACACTGGTGTAATAGCGGGTATAATCGCCATATCCCGGCGGGTCGGTTATTGTTGCCACTATCACTGCTTTTGTGGTATCCGGGTTATCTGGCGCATCCTGCCAGCTCAATGCATCGATTTTTTTTCTCAGCGAGGTGATATGTGTTTGTGCAGTATAGGTTTGCCCGCCAGCTTCAATTTTCAAATCATAAGCGGTATTGAATTCGCCCAAAAAAGCGTTGGCCAAATTTGATGAGTCAATAGAATAATAATAGAGCGTATACCCCGTCGTGTCAGCAGGCATTGAATATTCTTTCAATTGCTGTGCCTTGGCCCCGTTTGAAACTGTGATGACAGCATTGTGCACAAATGAGCTTTCCAGAATGGAAGGGCTGATTTTGCTGAAATAGTCAAGGCTGCGGGAAAGCACAACAGTTGGGGGTTTGCCATTTTCAATGGAAGCATCAACAACTACCTGCAAAGGCGACTGCTTAAGATTAAAGCTGATGGCTTTTTCACATGAAGGGAAAAATAATAGCATCAGTATTGCTTGCAAAAGAAGTTTCATGTGCTCCAAATGTACTAACTGTAATAAAAAGCAGGCCCGGGCTTAATAATTTGGAATATTATTAACAAGCAAAAGAACCGTTTGGTTACATAAAAATGCCCCCGCAAAATTGCGGGGACATCTTGTTTTCAAAAGGAGTGACTTATTAACCCAAGTATGCTTTCAGGGCATTGCTATAACGCGCCTTTTGCAGGCGCTTGATTGCCCTTTCTTTAATTTGCCTGATGCGTTCTTTGGTCAGGTCGTACTTCATGCCAATCTGTTCAATAGTTACCCCATTTTCACCATCAAGACCAAAATAAGCATTCACAATTTCAGCTTCTCGCGGGCTGAGCGATTTCAGCACACGGCGAATTTCAGCACGCAGCGAATCTTTCATCACATCATCATCGGTGTCATCGCCGCCTTCGAGCAAATCGCCCATCGCCACATCTTCAGCTTCATGCACTGGCGCATCCAAAGAGCTGTGCCTGGTGTTGCTCTGGAAAATGTTGTTGATTTCCGTTTCGCTCATTTCAAGCAATTCAGCTAATTCTTCTGTGCTGGGCTCGCGTTCATGTTCCTGCTCGAAAGCCATGTAAGCCTTGTTGGCTTTGTTATAAGTGCCAATTTTGTTTTGAGGCAAGCGGACCAGTCTGCCCTGCTCTGCTAATGCTTGCAAAATGGACTGGCGGATCCACCAAACTGCGTAAGAAATAAATTTGAAACCCTTGGTTTCATCAAAGCGTTGTGCCGCTTTGATCAGGCCGAGGTTGCCCTCGTTGATCAAATCGCTAAGCGAAAGCCCCTGGTGCTGATATTGCTTTGCCACAGAAACCACAAAGCGCAGGTTGGCCTGTACCAGCTTGTCCAATGCCCGCTGGTCGCTCATTTTAATGCGCTGGGCCAGAACAGTTTCCTCTTCTGGTGTAATCATTGGGATCTTGGAGATTTCCTGCAGGTATTTTTCAACTGCCTGGGAATCACGATTGGTAATTTGCGTAGCGATCTTAAGTTGCCTCATATTGAATAAATAAAAGTTTGACAAAAATGTTTTGTCGGGTACAAGGAACAACAATTTACAAGGTGCGGGAGTTCAGGGAAAGTGCAAAAAAGATGTTATTCATGCGAAACCTGTCCAGAACTGAAGCAAAAATATAATGCAATATTGAAAGTTCATAGCCTTTGTGGAAAAAAGAAACCGACAAGTTGATTACCTGATACTTTCCTACCCTTTTTTTACGGTCTCAAAAACTACCCCAGGCGCTATCAAACCCTTTGCTATATTGAGTTGTGGGCGTTTGGCGGTCTTCATATCAGCAACCCTCCCGATATTAACATTTCAGTAAACCCTGTAAAATTTTTATTTTAAACTAATTTTTTAGTTATAGATTTGCCTGATAAACTAATTTTTTAGTTATGACAAAGCAGCTCACCAAAGCAGAAGAGCAGGTAATGATGGTGCTCTGGAAGCTCGGCAAAGGTTTCTTAAAGGATATTATAGAAGCCACCCCCGAGCCCAAGCCACATTCGAATACCATTGCCACCATCCTGAAAATTTTAATAGAAAAGGGGTATGTAGATTATCATGTGCAGGGACGGAACAACTTTTATAAGCCCAAAGTGGCCAAGTCGGAATATGCAAAAAAAAGCGTGAACCAAATTGTGAAAAGTTATTTTGAAGGGTCGCCGGCAAAACTGGTCTCGCAGTTTGTGAGCGAGAACAAGCTAAGCCTTCACGAATTGGAAGAGCTTTTGAAACAAATCGAATCATCTAAAAACCAACAACCATGAACATGATATTCTATCTATCAAAAACGATTTTGATTTCAGGATTGCTGTTCAGCTATTATTGGCTTTCCCTTCGCAACAAAATATTTCATCAATACAACAGGTTTTATTTGCTGAGTATCCCTGTTGCCTCTATATGCCTTCCCCTGATGAATTTACCGATACCCGGATTTGAATGGCAGAGGCAGTCAGTAGCGATAAAATTGCTTGACGTTGTGAGTTCAGCTAATTGGGAAGAACCAGTTGAGATTACTCCCGGAAATAATTCACTATATAATTTGCTTGCATGGCAGGATATTGCCTGCATTGTTTTTATGTTGGTGTTTTTAGCGTTTTTGATTGCGTTTGCAAGAAATATCTGGCACATCAAAAAAATTGCTTCAAAATACGGCCACACAAAAATCGATGGTATCAACTTTTATCAGACCGAAGAGCCCGAAGCTCCCTTTTCGTTCTTAAAAAATATTTTTTGGAACACAAACATCGATGCCTCCACAACAAAAGGAAAACAAATATTCAGGCATGAATTATTTCATGTAAAACAAAACCATACAGCGGATATTCTTTTCATACAATTGGTGAACATTGTTTTCTGGTTCAATCCGCTTTTTCATTTTGTCAGGAAAGAAATCAAAACTGTGCACGAGTTCCTTGCTGACCAATATGCTTCCAACGAAACCAATAGCCATGAATATGCAGAGTTATTGGTGCTCTCTGTTGCAGCAAAAAATCATTTTCAGATCGCTCATTCATTTTTTAATCATCAACTAAAAAGAAGAATTGCCATGCTCACCAAATTCAAGAAAAACCGCTATGGCTACATCAGCCGGTTAATGGCACTCCCATTATTGTTTGTGCTTGTTTGTGCATTTGCTGTCAAGCTGAAACCTGTCAAAAGCTTTGCAAAATTTATTGCACCTAAAAAAATAACAGTGGTTGTTGATGCCGGCCATGGCGGCATTAGTAATGGCACAATAAGCAGCAACGGCATCCGGGAAAAAGACATCAATTTATCCATCGCGAAAAAAATTGAACAGCTTGGAAAGGAATACAACATCAATGTGATAATGACAAGAGAAAAAGACGAAGCGGTTGGCAATGCAAGTTCTCTAAGCGAAGATCTACTGAATAGGACAAATATTGCATCCTTGAATAATGCTGATGCTTTTATTTCCATACATGTTGATGCCGATATCACTCCAACGACAGAAAAAAGCGGGTTTGGGATTTTCATTCCGGGAACAATCAATGATAATTATCAGAAAAGCAAAATTCTCGCTTCTGCAATCACTGAAGAATTGAAGAGCGTGTATAAAACAGATGAGCAATTGAAAGAAAGAGACAAAGGGATTGTAGTTCTTGATAAAAACAGCGTTCCTTCCATTATGATAGAATGCGGCTATATCAACAATAAAAAAGATGCAGATTTTATTACTAATCCGTTGAATCAGGAAAAAATTGCGAGAAATATTTTGCAGGGCGTGGCCAAATATAATGATTATGCATCGTCGATAAACGAGATAACCAATGTTGCACAGGATAAAATTGACAAAATAGAAATTAAAAACAACTCAGTAATCATCTATAAAACCGACAACTCAATTATCGAATTAAAAAGAAATTACGATGGTGTTAAAATGAATACAATTGTTATTGAGAAAAAGTTTATTGTTAATGTAAAGTACGATAACAATACTTTTTATTGCTTCAAAAAAGATGGAACTACAGTAATAATAATATTAAAGAAAGCAACCGATGTTTCAGAGCTTCATGAAAAAATGAATGCTGATACACTACCTCGCGAAGAACTTCAAAAAATAAACCCTAATAATATTAAGAGCATGAAGGTTATAAAAGAAAAAAATATTGCAATTGTATATTTTAAAAACGGCGACAGTGCGATGATACCTAATATCAAACTTTCGAAAAATCAAAAGTCCGAAGATGAGGGTGAGCATACCAAAGTCTTCACAAAAGTTGAAGTGGAAGCAGAATATCCGGGAGGCCAGGCTGCATGGGCCGATTATCTCACCAAGAACCTGAAGTATCCGCAGGAAGCTGTAAACAAGAGCATTCAGGGAACAGTAGTTGTACAATTCATTGTAGGATTAGACGGGAGCTTGAGCGAAATCACTGCCTCAAAAAAAGTTTCGCTCAGCCTTGACAAAGCAGCAATCAATGTTATTAAAGAAAGCGGCAAATGGGTGCCGGCCATGCAAAATGGAAAGCAGGTAAGATCATTTAAAAAACAGCCTATCGTTTTCCGCTTAGAGAAATAATTAAAATATTAAACCTTGAGCACTTTTGGGACACTCAAGGTTTAATATAGAATTTCTTCATCCTTCATTTTCAAAACCAGCTCTTTTTTGTCACTTGCTCCCACCCTTCCCACAACTTTTGCGTCAATACCAAATTGTTTTGAAACATCAATAATGCTTTGCGCATCTTTTTCATTAGTGAATATTTCCATCCGGTGGCCCATATTAAAAACCTGGTACATTTCTCTGTTATCAGATTTCGAAGCTTGCTGAATCAGTTGAAAGATGATTGGAGGCTCAAATAAATTGTCTTTTATTATCTTGAAATTATCATGCAAATATTTCATGCATTTGGTTTGGCCACCGCCACTGCAATGTATTAACCCATGAATCTTATCAAAATGTTCTTCTAATAAAATTTTCATCACAGGCGCATAAGTTCGCGTTGGGCTCAATAATAGTTTGCCAACAGTGAACTGTGAACTATCGGTCATTATTTCATCAGTCATTTTATGCGGCCCGATATACACCACATGCTCATCAAGCGAAGTGTCATAAGATTCATGAAACCTTGCGCCATACGTTTTGTGAAGCACATCGTGCCTGGCACTGGTTAAACCATTGCTGGCAATACCGCTGTTATATTCCGCTTCATAAGTTGATTGGCCAAAGCTTGCTAACCCAACAATCACATCACCTGCTTTTATTTTTTCATTGGTAACCAATTTGTCTTTTTGCCAGCGAACCGCCATCGTGCCATTCACCGCAATCGTTCTCACCACATCGCCAACATCAGCAGTTTCGCCTCCGAGGTATTGAATATTGATCCCAAACTTTTTCATCCCATCAAAAAAATCCTGCGTGCCATTAATAATTTCTTCCAGCACTTCGCCAGGGATCAGTTTTTTGTTCCTGTCGATAGTGGAAGAAAATAAAATATTATCGTGAATGCCTACACAAAGCAAGTCATCCAGGTTCATGGCAATGGCATCTTGTGCAATGCCTTTCCAAACAGATATATCTCCGGTTTCTTTCCAATATAAATAAGCAAGAATGCTTTTTGTGCCGGCACCATCAGCGTGCATCAGGTTCACCCAATTTTCATCATTGCCCAGATAATCACGATAAATTTTGCAAAATGCAAACGGGTATAGCCCTTTATCCAGTTTCTCTGTTGCTTTATGCACTTCTTCTTTTTGGGCAGAAACCCCTCGTTGGGAATAAAGAGACATTGGCCTATGAAATTTATAATGAACGTTATTAATGTGGCGCAAAACTAAATGATTTAGTCTGAAAGTAAGGAGGGCAAAAGCCCGGGAAACTTGGCGTGTGGAACCGCCTCATGCCTTGCAGTCATACCCGGCTTTCCGGCTTTTGAGCTTCTATTGTATTTTCGCAATTAGCTTTGCACACAAATGAAGGTACATAGAGATTTAATACAGCTCCCGGTTTTTAGAAATGCGATAGTCACCATTGGCACTTTTGATGGCGTTCATACCGGGCACCAGCAAATTATTGACCAGCTAAAGGATGAATCTAAGAGAACAAATGGGGAAACGGTCATCATCACTTTTCACCCTCACCCCAGGAAAATTGTCGGCAACTCGCCTCATGAAATAAAACTCATCAATACGCTTTCTGAGAAAATCGAACTGCTTGAAGCAAGAGGCATCGATCATTTGGTTGTTGTGCCCTTCAATGAACAATTCTCAAATCTCAGCGCAGAAGAATACATCCGCGATTTTTTGATCGGGAAGTTTCGCCCGCATACCATTATCATCGGTTACGACCACCGTTTTGGCAAGGGCCGGAAAGGCGATTATCATTTGCTGGAAGATTGCTGCAGAGATTTCAAATATGAGCTGAAAGAAATACCAGTGCATGTGCTGAACGAAATATCGGTGAGCTCTACCAGGATCCGTGAATCCATAATAAACGCTGATATTGAAACTGCAAACAAGTTATTAGGCTACGATTTCTTTTTTGAAGGAATAGTTGTTGAAGGCAATAAATTAGGCAGAACGATTGGCTATCCAACTGCAAACCTGGAAATTGAAGAGGAAGAAAAAATTGTTCCGGGCAATGGGGTGTATGCCGTGAGGCTGTCAATGGTCAATGGTCAGGGATCAATTGAGGATTCCTATAATTTCGAGGCCCATTCGCCATTCGCCATTCACCATTCACTAAAAGGCATGATGAATATTGGCACAAGGCCTACAGTGGGCGGAAGCAAAAGAACTATTGAAGTGAACATTTTCGATTTCAATGAAAATATTTATGGCAAGACATTAAGAGCTTTCATAAAAAAACATTTGCGGAACGAACAAAAATTTGATGGCCTTGATGCCCTGAAAGAGCAACTTGCTAAGGATAAGAAAGCTACTATTGAATTTTTTAAAAAGGGCTGACCGGTTATATTGCCGTCATTATTTTCACCGCCATTTCTTTAAGCAAAGAAGCATCTTCCTGTGCAATGCTGTTCACGCCAAGGCTTTTTAAGTTATAATTGTGCAGCAGCAATAACGCAGCTTCAACCCCTTCATAATTATAGTTTCGTGCAGCAGCCATATAATCTTTCATAAAATAAGGGTTGACGCCGAGGTTTGCGGCAATTGTTTTTTCATCGGCGCCAAGCTGGCCAAAAATCAAGTAGGTTTTGCTGAAAAAGTTATACAGTGAAGGGAGTATCAACTGTATGGGCGCGGCTTTGGGGTTCGCCTCGAAATACTGAATAATGCGGATGGCCTTTGCCAAATCCTTTTTTACAAATGCATCCTGTAATTCAAACACATTATATTCTTTGCTGATGCCAACAAAGCTTTCAATATCGTCTTCAGTAATGTTTTTGCGGGTGCCGAGATTGACCAGCATCTTGTTTACTTCATTATCTATCCTGCTCAGGTCGTTCCCGATGTGGTCGACCAAAAGCATCAATGCTTTTTGTGAAATGGTGCACCCTTTTGACCGGACAAGCTCATTGGCCCATTCCGGCAGTTGGCTGTCGTACATTTTCTTGGTGGTGAGCACTTCTCCCTTTTCTTTAAGCAGCTTTGCCAGTTTGCTGCGGCCATCTACCTTTTTTTCTTTGTAAGAAACAATGAACACAGTTGAAGAAAGCGGGTTATTAATGTATGGCTCGAGCTTTTCAACATCTCGCATTTGCTGGGCTTCCTTCAATAGCACTACCTGCCGCTCAGCAAACATGGGATAACGCATGCAGGCATTGGTGACCGATGCCCATTCTGCATCTTTGCCATAAAAAACACTCAGGTTAAAGGAGGCTTCCGAATCGGTAAGGATATGATGCTCCGCATAATCCATCAGTTTGTCGATATAATAGCTTTCTTCCCCTTCGAACCAATAAACAGGCTTGAACAGCTTCTTTTTCCAGTTCCCGATAATTTTTTCAACAGACATGATGCTTGGTTATGGTGCAAATATTATAAAATCCTCGCTCAAAATGCTTTTTTAGCCGAATGCAGCTTACCGGCAATGTTAATAAAATGCTTACCTGAACAGCATTTGAGCATACCGATAAATTTTTGGCACGGTTTTAGACAAATGGTTTGTGGAACGGAAAAAACCCCTTAAAACATAAGGTCTCATTTTCAAAACACTTAGAAAAAAATAAAAATTTATGAGCACAACCAACTATCCATCCGCTATGCCGCAAAGCCAGCCCCCAAAGAAAGATTATAAAAACCTTATTATCGGCTTATTGGCCGCAGGTTTTTTAGGCACTTGGGGCTATTTGCTGTACAACAACAACAAACAGGAACAAATCCATCAGACCGATCAAACACAGATCGCTAAAGTAACTGATGAAAAAGGGCAGGTTCAGAAAGCTTTTGATGATGCCCTTGTTCGCCTTGATTCTTTAACGGGCGACAATAATAAACTCAAAGGCCAGCTTTCCGATGCCAATGCAGACATTTCAAAAAAGAAAGCCGAGATCCGCACCATCCTGAATAAGAAAAATGCAACAGCTGCTGAACTTTCAAGAGCTAAGCAACTGATCAGCGAACTGAACAATAAGATTTCGGACCTCGAAAAACAGGTTCAGGACCTTACCAATCAGAATACTCAGTTGACTGCCGACAAGGCACAGTTGACCCAGGACAAAGAAAAACTTACACAAGACCTGCAAACTACTACAGTAGCTAAACAAGATCTTGAAAAGAAAGTGGATATCGCTTCTACTTTAAATGCAACCAACATCGCTATTACACCTGTCCATGAAAAAAAGAACGGTAAGGAAAAAGTAACAACTACAGCTAAAAGGGTAGATAAATTATTGATTTCTTTTGACGTGAACAACCGCATCGCTCAATCAGGGCAAACTGATGTATATGTTTGCATCACCGGTCCTGATGGCAAAGAAATCTCCGTAGCAGCTTTAGGTTCTGGCACATTTACCACACGTGAGGAAGGCGACAAACCTTTCACAGCAAAAGTGCCTGTTGACATCGAAGCCGGCAAGACAAAATCTGTTCAATTTGCATGGAAGCAACAACAGGGAACTGAATTCCAGAAAGGCATGTACAAAATAGAAATCTATCACAATGGATTTAAGATCGGCGAAGGTTCAAGAGAATTGAAAAAAGGCGGATTGTTCAGCTAATCCTATTTAGCAATCTCTGAAAAACCGATATAGCAAAATTAAGGCCCTGCATAACTTTATGCAGGGTTTTTTATTTGGCATTATCCCAAGCCTATTAAATACAATTTTTTTAGAAGCTGTCTAAAAATAATTTCAAGGAATTCATATAAAGCAGTTCCACTTTTCCAAAGCTTGTAATTGATAATAAATCGGCTGATCCTGCATGAGCTGTGAAAAAGATTAAGCCTGCTGGTTGTTCCATTATCATTTTTATAAAACTTCCTGGAAGAGGTAGTATTGCACACCCTCCATTTGTTTTTTCCTTAAAGGATTGCTCTTAGTGAGGCCCTGCCTGTATTGATCGTGTGCCCTTCGCCTGGCTTTCTGCCTTCATATTGTATACCCAGTTCGAGGTTGCCTCCAAGCTTTTTGGTGAAGTCAATGCTCCACAAATAATTTTTGCCCGGCATGAGCCCGTCCAATATAATATAGCTTACAGGAGAGCTCGTATTCGCCTGGCTTTTCCCGCTATTATAGCTGATGTTGCTAAAAGTAAACTTAGTAATTACTGACGCGTTTTGCAATAGACTATATTTTGCTTCGGCATTAATGGAGTTTGCAGAATATTTCTGTCCGCCATATTCATCTGCATTTGCCTTGCTGCTAAATTTATAGGAAATCAATATCCTTAAATTTGATTTTTGGATATAAGTAATGCCCGGTTCCATGGAATACTGCTTCAGGCTGTAATCACTGCTGTCAATATCTGTACTTGTGCTGAACAACTGGTTCACTCCTTTTTTAAAAGTTCCGTTTAATGCCAGCGAGCGCGATACATTTACCCTTGCTCTTAGTGTCCACTCCTTTAATGTCCTGCTTTCATATCCATAAGTAAGCAGGGATTTATTGGCGTTCTGCGAATTGTTGATATCGAAACCCCATTTAGGGCTTGCCTTGTTGAACGACAGAGTATTTGAAAAAATAGCATTGCGGGTAATAAGGGCGGTATCAGTAAGCGAAGATTTCTTAAAAGGGTTCAACTGTACCAGGCCGGAAGCCTGCTGCTTTTGGTTCAGCTGCAAGGTAGATTGCAATGCCATTCTTGCAATAAAATTCAGGAAGCCCGAGCTTTCCTTTCTATTTATTACAGCCTTAGGCATTATGGCAAAGCTATAGTTAAAGGTGCTGTAGTTTGCTTTGATGAATTCATTTGTTGGAGTGTACACACGAATGAACTTTGCCTGGTCGGGGAATTGGGCAAGCACAAATTCGTTCAGTTCCTGTATGCCGTCATTATTCAGATCGATCCATGTGTATTGGCCAGTGCCTGCAGGCACTTCAAGGTAGGAAAAGGTCTTTTTCTGTTCCTGCCCGGAGCCTACTTCATAAAAAACATTGCCCACCAGCAATCCTTTCCATTCATTTACAAAATATTCAAATCTTGCCAGTATGCTTTTATCTGACTTTTGGCCCGTTACATTAGTGTCGAGCACCTGTAAATCCCTATAAGTTGCGCTTATCTTGAATTGTTCGTGTTTGCTTTTCAGGAACTGTGCCGTCAATGAAACGCTGTTGCTGCGGTCGCCCTTTGCCATTTGTTTGCCATAAGGATAATAGTTTTCACGTTGAGCATAAGTGAGCCCCCAGTTATTGTGTTTTTGTCCAGGCGATTTTATATAAGCCTGGAATGTTTGGTAAGCAAAGCTGGTAAGCGATATGGTATCTGTTAATTTATTGTGCAGCACATTGTCTTCCACCAAATAGCTTGCCCCAAGTGTATAATCACCGAGTTTTGAAAATTTTTTAAACACTTCAATGCTCGGTTTAAAATAATACCCTCTGGCCGTATCGGAATTGCTGTTTGACAAGCTCACGGCATTATTGAAGTGCCAGCCATTTATTTCGCGGTTGCTTGAAATCGCATTCCGTATGCCATGAAAACCGGTGCCCCGATTATAGCTATTGAATTCATATTTCACAAAATCCTTTTTTTTATCTCCAAGCTCAAACGATGTGGCATATAATGTTTCATTCTGTGGCTGCAATTGTGCCTGCAAAGGCAGGCCCCAGTCCCTGGTAAATTCAACCGTGCGGAAAGGCTCAATGGTTTTGAAGTTAGCATTGACGTATTCATAGCTTGCGACCGAAGTGAGCTGAAGCCCGCGTTTAGATGAAACAAAAGGATGAATATTCTTTAAAATAAACCTCGAAGCATATCCGTTATCACTGCCTTTATCGAGGGAAGACAGTGTGTTCACATCATAATGGCTGGCGGCCAGGTCTGTTGTTAAGGATGTCTGTTTCGTGATGTTATATTCTGCGCCTAATGTAATTACCCGTTGCGTTTTGGGCGTTACTAAAAATTGTGCGGCTTCATACTGCCCTTGTTTTTTACCGTTAACAGGCGCTACCCACTGGTACACGTTGCCGTTAACTCCATTCAGGTTGGGGACATAGTCACCATTGCCGGCCCCTACATTCACAAAAGAAAGATTATATAAGATAACATTTGGATCGGTGGAATATATATATACTGAATCGTGAGAAACAAAGCCATTCGCTGCGATATAGGTCGTATCAATTTTCTTATACAGTATCTTCCCTGAGCTAAGCGTGTCAATGGGCGCTACCGGGTAAAACGCTTTATTAACGCTATCGCCTATCGAATACAAAAATTTTTTCTGGTCAGCATCCAGCGATTGGTTAATTGGCGAATTTCTTGCATCGCTGTTACTATACACCCCTAAGCGCATTTTTAATTTGTTGCTGAAATTGGTTTCATTGTACAGGTATAAGTTCACGTTCAGGTAGGTTTGATTAGAGTACTCAAATTCTACCTGTATCCTGGAGTCTTGGGTAATCATCCGCTTTGGGGTAAATGCAATTTCAGCAGTATTGTAGTTGATGATGTAATCCTGGTCGGCACCACGCTGCATCATTTGCCCATCGATGTACACTTTTTCTGTTCCTGCGAGCACTACAAAATACAATTCGTTATTTGAGCCCTGTAAACGGTATGGGCCCTGATTGCCTTCCTGCCCCTGGAAAATATTGCGGGCAAACTTCCCTTTTGCAATTGCGCCACTGATCAGTGTTTTATTAGAAATGTTCCTGCTGATCTGCTCTGTGGTTTCAAATGAAGCGCCCTGTAACCGCTTGTAAAATGAAAGATAGTAGTTTTGGTTCTGGCGAAGGTCAATGTCGCCAAGGCTTAAGGCCCAGGTCTTTTTTTTGAATTGAAGGAATATCTTGTCAAAATCGCTCAGTTGTGCCGTGCTGCCATCAGGCTGTATGGGAATATTGTTATCTGTAAGGGCAGCAGAAATCTGGATACTGTCTGCAAGATAGCCGCTCAACTGCAGGTTGAGATTAGACGTCACCACCGCACTTTGGCTATTGCCAAATGAAAGCGCCCGGCCAAAGCTTCCATTATAGGTTATATTGCCGAAGTTGAAGAAATTATCATTGTTCTTATCATCTTTGAACGTTGAGGGCTGTACCATAAAATGCCCTTCTATACTGTCATAATTCCATCTTTTCACCACCGCATTCAGTTTAAAAGGGAACGTGCGGTACGTGACAAACACGCTGTCTGCGGTTGGTTTTTGTTTCCATAGAATAGTTGCGTTCACATAATCTAAAACATAAGCGCTGTCTGAAAAGCCGTGAACAGAGAACGTTTGAGGAATGATGCTGAAAGAATCAATTTTTGTTTTGAAGTTGTTTATCCTTATATATTTTTTATGCAGGTTAGGAACAAGCATCCCTTTGCCTTCAACATTCCTTTTTTGTTGGGGCTCCTGCGCCTTTGCTGCGAAACAAATAACACATAAAATCGAGGCCTGTATAAGCAGCCTTGCAAACAAAAATCTTTGGTTTTGTATTAAATGCGAAAAAAGCCGTTTTATTGTGTTAACAATTCGGGGATCAGGCAGTTATAATTATTTTTTTAGAATGAGAAGGCCTTCCATAAATTATGGGCCCGGTTTTCAGGAATTATTAACAGATAGGCAGCAGCAACAAAAAGCAGATACTTGTCAAAGCCATTCATAAAACAATTAACTGGTTTATGAAAACAAACCATGTCCTTCTCCTGGCGGCCATCCTTTTTTCGTTTAGCAGTTGCATTGAAAGCGCTCATTTTTTAAGCCCGTCTAATGCTGCTTCCAACCCTTATCATGCCATCCCATTGCAATCAGATTCTATTAAAGGAGCGAACTACTTTAGCGGGCTCGTCACGCTTGGCGGGGCAAATGATGCCTGGGTTGATAACATTTATGCATTCCAGGCGCGTGCCCATCGCGCCAATAACTTTGGGAACCTGCAGGCTTATTATGGGGCCAACCTAAATATCGGCACCTATCATATTGCAGAGAATTACAATTACCATAATTCTTATTATGACACTTCCCACTATCATATTTATGCCGCCAATAAGTTTTTTGGCTGGTATGGCTTCAACGGGGGAATTAATGTGGTGGCCCCAATCAGGCACGGCGGAGAATGGAGGGCGATTGGCGTAGAGACTTCTATACAAAAAGAATTCGGCAGCTATTATGGTTTCAGGAAAGACCTGGCTGATTCTGCTGCTGATAACATCTTCAGAAAAAATGTAACAGGGACTGTAGGCATCTTTACAAATATCATTGGTAAAACAAGGCATGGAGCTGAAATCGGTTATAAAATGGGGTTCGGGTTCATGCTTAACCCTGAAAACAACTACACACATGTGTACGACCAAAACACCGTGAACCCGATTACCTATTTTTCGAACACTTTTCATTTCACAAAAGAAAAGGTAACAGGCTTTGTTCAAATCAATCTCAGCAATAGCTATGCGGGCAATGTGCAGTTCGGGGTTAATTACAGGCTGGGGAAGAGATAGGCTTTATGTTATCTCAGCCATTAAACTTTCTATGTCCAATGGTTCAGTGAACATTTGTAAATGGCCGTTCTCATCGAGCGGCCATTGTGCTGTTGGCCTGTCCCAATATAGCTCAACGCCATTGCCATCCGGGTCATCCAAATAAATTGCTTCCGAAACGCCATGGTCCGAAGCCCCGGCCAGCGGGTATTTTGCATCAGCCAATCGTTTAAAAACAATCGCAAGGTCTTTTCTTGCAGGATATAAAATGGCCGTGTGGAACAAGCCGGTTGACCTGGCAGGCGGAGGCGGGCCATGTTTGCTGTACCAGGTGTTGAGCCCGATATGATGATGATAGCCGCCGGCAGATAAAAAAACCGCGCTGTCGCCATATCGCTGAGTGATCTCGAAACCCAACAGGTCCCTATAAAAAGACAAAGCCTTATCCAAATCAGAAACTTTCAGGTGCACATGCCCAATGCGGGTTTGCTGGGGAACGATGTAAGACATGGCTATGGTTTTAGGTTGAAACCAAAAAGGCTCCTACTAAAATAAAATGTACATAAGGAATACCAATATTGTAATTGCTGATGGCTAAAAGCAAGCCCCATTCACGTTTCACGCCGTAGCCAGCTTAGGGCCCGCATATAATTCTTCGCGCAACTGTTTCACCCGTTCATCTTCCAGGTATTCATCAAATGTGGTCAGCCTGTCAATGATCCCTCTCGGGGCAAGCTCAATTACCCGGTTGGCAACCGTTTGCACAAAAGTATGGTCATGTGAAGTTAATAAAACAATTCCTTTAAAGTTGATGGCTCCTTCATTGAAGGATTGAATGGATTCCAGGTCGAGGTGGTTTGTCGGTTCGTCGAGGATGACAACATTCGGATCTTGCAGCATCATGCGACTGATCATACAGCGCACTTTTTCACCCCCGCTCAGCACGCTTGTTTTCTTCATCACTTCATCACCGCTAAAAAGCATCTTGCCCAAGAATCCGCGCAGGAAGGGCTCATCTACATCTGACACATGCGGCGGCACATATTGGCGAAGCCAGTCCATCAGGTTCAAATCTTTATCAGCAAAAAAATAACTGTTGTCATTAGGTAAATAAGCCGTAGTAATTGTTGTGCCCCATTCAACCCTGCCATTGTCGGCTTTCATTTTCCCATTGATCACCTCAAAAAAACTGGTAAGCGCCAAATGGTCTTTGCTCACAAAAGCGATCTTATCGCCTTTATTGATCGTAAAATTCACTTTTGAAAATAAAATTCGCCCGTCTTCTGCTTTTTTTGAAAGGTTCTCCACATTAAGGATCTGGTTGCCCACTTCGCGCTGCTGTTTAAATATTATTCCCGGGTAGCGTCGGTTTGAAGGTTCGATTTCTTCAATCGTCAGTTTCTCCAATGCTTTTTTTCTTGATGTGGCTTGTTTTGATTTTGAAGCGTTGGCCGAAAAGCGGGCAATGAACTCCAGCAATGCCTGGCGCTTCTCTTCTGTTTTTTTGTTCTTGTCGTTGATCTGCCTCGCCATCAATTGAGAAGATTCGTACCAGAAGGTATAGTTCCCTGTGAAGATTTTTATTTTTTGCCTGTCCACATCTGCTACATGTGTGCATACCGCGTCAAGGAAGTGCCTGTCGTGAGATACCACGATCACGATGTTTTCATAATCGGCTAAAAAGTTTTCGAGCCAGCTAATGGTTTCCACGTTCAGGTTGTTGGTGGGCTCATCGAGTATCAGCACATCAGGGTTGCCGAACAGCGCCTGTGCCAGCAACACCCGCACTTTCATAGCACCAGCCAGTTCTTTCATTAATGACGAATGAAGTTTTTCAGGAACATCCAGCCCGCTCAACAATGCAGCCGCATCGCTTTCAGCCGTATATCCTCCCATCTCGCCAAATTCGGCTTCGAGATGGCCTGCTTTGATCCCATCTTCCTCGCTGAAGTCTTCCTTCATATAGATCGCATCTTTTTCCTGCATCACACCCCACATTTTGGTGTGGCCCATTAACACGGTATTCAGTACTGTACATTCATCAAATTCAAAATGGTCCTGTTTCAGCACCGCCATGCGGAGCCCGGCCGAAATTTCCACAGTACCTTTATTGGGCTCAATTTCACCAGATAATATTTTTAAGAATGTAGATTTGCCCGCACCATTTGCGCCAATTACCCCATAACAATTGCCCTTGGTGAAACTGAGGTTCACTTCATCAAAAAGAACCCTTTTCCCAAATGAAAGGGTAACATTATTTACTTTGACCATGTATTATTTTTAAGAAGGCGCAAAGGTACGAAATTGCAATGAGAGGTGATCCGGATTGGATTCGAACCAATGACCTACTGCTTAGAAGGCAGTTGCTCTATCCAACTGAGCTACCGGACCCTTTTTTATAACCCAACCCCATATCCTAAAAGGCCAATGGCCTCCCCGCTCTATGCGGGATGTGCTACCCAACTGAGCTATGCACCTTTTTATTGAGGGGCAAAATTAAAAAAATGTTGGCCATGCGCCAAACACAGCGCAATTTAGTTTTGTTTTGTAAAAATCATTTTTCTTTCCAGCCTGCATTGATTACCTTCCTTAGCAAATTCTTCTTGTCATGGCAAACTTTGATACTTCCCATGTAAAGAATATTGTTTTGCTCGGCCATGCAGGCTGTGGCAAAACAACATTGGCCGAAAGCATGCTTTTTGAAGCCGGCCTTATTAACCGCCGGGGCTCAGTAGAAGAAAGAAATACAGTTGCCGACTTCTATGAGCTGGAACAACAGCGGGGCAATTCCATCTTCTCCAAATTGTTGCATACGCAATGGCGCGGCTACAAAATCAATATCCTCGACACACCTGGCTATGACGATTTTGCCGGGGAAGTATTGTCTTCTTTACGCGTAGCAGACACAGGCATTATGCTGCTCAATGCAAATTTTGGGGTGGAAGTAGGTTCTGATATCATTTGGGAATACACTGAGCATTTCAAAACGCCAATGATTTTTGCGGTGAACAAACTCGACCTCGACAAAGCCGATTTCGACAAAACCGTTGCACAGGCAAAAGATCATTTTGGCCGAAATGTGATAGTAGTTCAGTACCCATTGAACCAGGGCCAGGGATTCGATTCAATTGTTGATGTGCTGCGCATGACGATGTACAAATTTCCTGCTCAAGGCGGCAAACCGGGAAAGCTGCCCATCCCTGATAACGAAAAAGAAAAAGCTGAACTTCTCCATAAAGAACTGATTGAGGCCATTGCCGAAAATGACGAAGGCTTGATGGAAAAGTATTTTGAGAAAGGGGAACTGGATGAAGACGAGATGAAGACGGGCCTGAAAAAAGCAATGATCCACCACGACTTGTTCCCTGTGTTCTGTTTATCGGCAAAAAAGAATATGGGCAGCGGCAGGCTGATGGGTTTCATTGACAATGTTTGCCCGAGCGCAAATGAAATGCCTGCCCAAACAACAAAATCGGGAAGCGCCCTGGCTTGTGATGCGAACGGGCCGGCCTGTGTTTTTATTTATAAAACCATTTCCGAACCGCATATCGGTGAAATGTCGTTTTTTAAAGTCTATTCCGGCACCATTAAATCAGGCATGGAGCTGGTGAACGAATCAAATGGGGTTACTGAAAAATTGAACCAGTTGTTCATTGTCGAAGGCGCAAAACGAACCGCCGTGAACGAATTGTCCGCAGGTGATATTGGCGCTACTATAAAATTAAAGCACACACATGTCAACAATACCCTTCATGCAAGAGGGAAAAATTATGAGCTGCCCCCTATTGAATTTCCTTCACCATTAATGAGCGTTGCAATTGAGCCTGCCCAAAAAGGAGATGAAGAAAAATTATCAATTGCATTGCACCAGGTACAGGAAGAAGATCCAACGGTTGTGGTTGAAGTATCTGCGGAGCTTCGGCAAACGATTATTCATTGCCAGGGCGAGCTGCATCTTTCTGTTATCAAATTCAGGCTCGAGCATATATCTAGAAATCTCGGTGTGAAATTTTCAAAAACGCGAATACCTTACCGTGAAACGATCAGGAAGCCGGTGCAATCGAATTACCGTCATAAAAAACAATCCGGCGGGGCAGGGCAATTTGCTGAAGTGTATATGCAGGTGGAGCCCTGGCGCGAAGGCATGCCCGACCCGAAAGGCTTTTCCGTTAGGGGCCGCGATGAATATAAACTGGATTGGGGGGGCAAGCTGGTGTTTTTGAACTGTATCGTCGGCGGGGCCATCGACCAGCGTTTCCTGCCATCGATATTAAAAGGCGTAATGGAAAAAATGCAAGTAGGGCCATTGACTGGTTCCTATGTCCGGGACGTGCGCGTAAGTGTGTACGACGGCAAAATGCACCCAGTAGATTCAAATGACATCTCATTCAAAATCGCCGGTTTAATGGCTTTCAAACAGGCTTTTCAGCAGGCAGACCCGCAAGTACTGGAACCCATTTATACTGTCACGGTGCTTTGTCCCGATGACCTTACCGGTAATATTATCGGCGATTTGCAAACACGCCGTGTTATTATGGAAGGAATGGACACAGAAGGGCATTTCACAAAAATCACAGCAAAAGTCCCGCTGGCAGAAATGAGCGATTATTCTTCATCCCTGCGCTCTATTACACAAGGGCGGGCAAAATTCAGGATGGCGTTTTATGAATACGCTCCCGTGCCTTTTGACGCACAAAGGAAACTGATTGATGAGTATCACAAAATGGCTGTTAAAGAGGAGGCATGATGCGCGTTATTTAGCTATCAACAGGCCACTTACCGCGCCATGCCAAAGGCATGGCGCAATTGCCATTTCAAACTGTTGCTGCAATAAAGTTTTACTCACTGACAGGCCTGCTATTGCTTGTACAAGATTTCTTGTTGTTCAACTTTTATTTATCTTGGTGCCTTAGTACTTAATAATTTTTCCAATTATGGAAGTTGCCATTGAAGCAAGCTGGAAAGAAGTTTTGAAAGATGAATTTTCTAAATCATATTTTCAGCAGATTGTAACATTCCTTAAACAGGAGAAAAAAGCGGGCAAAACAATATATCCGCCGGGCCCGCTTATCTTTAACGCTTTTAATGCCACCCCATTCGATAAAGTGAAAGTGGTGCTTATCGGCCAGGACCCTTACCATGGGCAGGGGCAGGCACACGGGCTGAGTTTTTCCGTTCCTAACGGCATGGTGCAGCCACCTTCACTAATAAACATTTTTAAGGAACTGCAACATGATGTGGGCATAAGAGTGCCATCGCATGGCAACCTTACTGGATGGGCAGAACAAGGGGTAATGTTGCTGAACGCATCCTTATCTGTCAGGGCAAATGAACCGATGAGCCATTCAAAAATCGGCTGGGCGGAATTTACCGATTCTGCAATCCGAAAAATCTCTGAACAAAAAACCCATATTGTTTTTTTATTATGGGGAAAATTCGCTCAGGAAAAGCAATCAATTATTGATCCGGGCAAACATTTATTACTGAAAGCAGCACACCCATCGCCTTTTTCGGCAGACAAAGGTTTTTTTGGTTGCAGGCATTTTTCAAAAACAAATGATTACCTGGCAAAGCACGGTGTAAGCCCGATCGATTGGCAGTTGTAGCATGGCAATAATGCCTTCATAATTAAACAAGAGCATGAAAATTTTAAGGGAAATATTCGGGCGCTTATGGGCTACCTGGGGCCTGGTTGTTTTTTCGAGCACCATGATTGTTTTCTTGGTGCCATTTTTTTTGTTCTGTTATTTTCGAAAAGATCCCGAAAAAACAAAAATTTTTATATTTATTTCACGGATATGGATGAACGTTTTTTTGACATTGACAGGCTGCCCATTAAAAGTAACAGGAAAAGAAAATTTTAAGCGGGGCGAGACCTACGTCGTGGTAAATAACCACAATTCATTTATGGACATCCCCATTTCGTGCCCCTTTATTCCGGGCGGCAATAAAACAATCGCCAAAATTGAGCTTTCTAAAATCCCTGTTTTCGGCCTGGTGTATAAAACGGGCAGCGTACTGGTTGACCGGAAAAAAGAAAACAGCCGCCGGGAAAGTTTTACAAAAATGAAAGAAGTGCTTGCTATGGGCCTGCACATGAGCATTTATCCGGAAGGAACACGCAATACCACCGAAGAACCAATCAAACCGTTTTATGATGGCGCTTTCAGGCTGGCTATCGATACCAAAAAAAAAATCATACCTGCTTTGATCTTTAATACACGACAGGCAATGCCTGCAGATAAAACCTTTTTTTTATTGCCGAAACCACTTTCCATGCATTTCCTTGCGCCTGTGCAACCATCTCCAACCGATACTGTTCAAAGCCTCAAAGAAAAAGTGTTTTTAATAATGAGAGATTATTATGTGGCGAACAGGAAATAAGAACACTTCGAATAAGCAAGAAGGCAATATCTATCTCGGGCCCTTACCATTGCACATTGTCGTTTCCTTCCATCTGCTGCTATTGGGCATAAAAATACCTTGACCTGTTTACTCTCAGGTCCCTTAATATCGCTGCTTTCGGGCTAATGGTAATATTGAAAGAGCGCATATATCCAATCGGTATAACACTAATGGACATCTGCCAGCAATGCATGTCTCTTGAAACAGACATAGAAAGGGAGTTGATTTTTTGGAGCTTTACATCATAAAAAGAGCTCATGCCAAATTTCCATTTAGGCGTGAGGTTAAAATCGCCATTCCAGTTGAGCCCGGAGTTGATGATTGTTTGATATCCTGTCAAATCTGGTTTCAGCGTTCTCGTAAAGTTCAAAGAAAATGACAAATTCAGCGACCACGCAACATTAAAGTCGGCGAACTCGGCGGCGTGGGTGGCTATATAATTCATTTCCGCCTGCTGTTCTTCCATCGTTAACGGTATCTGGTTTTCATCCTGTTTCTTCTTTTCATCTTCTGCTTTCTGGTCTTTTGGCTTGCTTTTAAAGTTGGTTGATATCGCTATGTTTCCCTGGCTGATGGTGCCCAGCGAAAATTTTCCTCTTTGCTGCCATGCATAAAAGTTCTTTCTGTCATTGCCCAAAGAATCTTTCACATAAGGGTCCAGCGTGGCTGCTGCAGTGATGTTGATCTTCTGGAACAAAGTGCTCCTGAAATAAAAGCTGATCGGGGAAAGCCGGTTGGAATCGGCAAGGTAATTATAACTTCCGTTAAACCCGAAGCCATCAATGAGCTTTACTTTTTTAATGCCCGATTCACTGGTATCTTTTTTGGATTTCACTTTCATTTCAAGCGTATTGTCAAAACCAAAGCTCATTCCCCCAAAAGTGCCTTCCGGAAATGAGCTGTAAGTGTTGCCCTGGAAATAAGACACCCTCCTTCGGTGCCCCACGCTATCATAAGCCACCCAGTAATAATCTTTCGAAGAAAAATCTGGTTTATAACTGAGGCTTACGGTAGGCCTGATCACATGCCTGATGCCCAGTATGCTGCTATTTTTCCCGAATTTGTTGAAGGTGCCGAAAATTGCAGTGGCCATGCTGATGCTAAATGCCATATCGGTTTCAGTATAAAAACCTTTTTGAAAAGTAGTGTCCACCTTACGTATTTTAGGATTAGCGCTCCAGTCTTGCAGTATCGTTTTTGACTGGAACCAGTTTTGCTGTAAACTAACGCCGGGGGATATCTGGAAAGGCCCAAGCGGGGGCAGCGCCAATGTAATAGGCAAACTGTGGTGCGCCCCCCACCGGAAGGTATCAATCAGGTTTTTAAGGCTGAACAGCGAGTCATAAACCCGGGCCTGGTTATTGAAACTGGTGTTGAGCCCGATGCCCAATTTTTCATACCATTTCTGAGCCCCGATTATCTCTTTTTTCTGGAAGGGGTAAAGCGTGGTTACCGTAAAACCAAGGTTAGGCAAAGTAATCGTCATGGAGCCGTCATTGCTATTCTGGCTATGGTTCCCGCTCAAAGTAAGATTATATTTTCCGTCTTTCCAGGTTTTTGAATAAGCAATGGATGAACTGATGCTATTGGTGTAATTGGCCGTAGGGTTATTTAAAACAAACTGGTTGTACTTAAGTGATTGCAGATTCACATTCGCAGAAAAATTAGTTCCCGGTCTTGCTTTCGTATCTACGGTATGGCTCCAGGAAAGCCGGTAAGTTTTTGTATCCTGGAATTCGCTTGTGCCTATTCCTGTTGGGTTCAGTATCCTTGTTTTTTGTAAAGAGAAATCAAGCCTGCCCCGATACCGGTAACGGACAAGGTATTCAGGGTCCACATAAAAGGCCCAGCCGCCGTAAGAATATAAGTCGGTGCGGAAAGTTACATCAAAATTATCGCTAAGCACTTTGTAATATCCCAGTCCCTGAAGCCCCAGGCCGAACTGGTCGCTGGCTGTAAACTGTGGGGGCAATAACCCTGAATGCCGCCCCTGCACCAGGGGGAAAAAGCCAAATGGTATATAAATTGGGACCGGCACTCCTTCAAATTCAGGATGAACGGGGCCGGTAATGGCAAATTTTTTATTGATCACCTTCATCTTGTTCGTGCGAAAAGCAAAATGGGGCGTATCCAGGTTGCAGGTAGTAAACCTTCCGCTTGCGGCATAAAATTCTTCGGGGGCAATTTTTTTAAGTTTCTCCTGGTAAAAAAACATTTCACCGGAAGTGGTGTAACTGTTCTTGGTAATGCCTTTCTGGTTCTTCAGGTTGTACACCATCGTGTCCGATTCGATGGTATTATCGCCCTGCACCATCTTGGGCCTGCCGATCATCTTGCCGCTGGTATCCGTAGTGTAAGTTGCCACAACCAGTTGCTTGTCCTGATCATATTCTATTTGATAAGCGCTCAGGTCCAAATCTTTTTGCTTGGCTGTAGCTTTGTTATAAAGGGTTATTTTTTTTGAAGGCACATTCATCACAATAGAGTCTGAAGCGCTGTAGGCAATAGGCGCATCCAGTGAATCTTTCGATATCTTGATATTGAAAGTATCAGTTTGTTGGATGGCAGTATCTTTAAAACTGCTGTCGCGGGTATTGCGATCGCTTACAGCGCTGTCCTTGATCACAGTGTCTTTAAATGCCGGAACGATGGGTTTAGCAGTATCCCCTAATGTGGTTAAGAATTTGCAAAAACCAGCAGTGCTTGGATAATTTGCAAAGCAGCAAAGCGTTACAGAAGAGGACAGCACAGTAAATATCAGCGCCGAAAAATATTTTGAGCTAACTTTGCGTCCGTTATTCATATTTTTATTTGCAGCGAACCGGTTTTCGGCAATAACGAACCAAATGTTTGAAAACCTGTTTGCAATTAAAAAGCAGGAATGTTTACCTGCCTGCAATGTTACAAAAATAGATGTTACAGCATTAAGATTTTGTGAAGATTACTAACCTCCAAATCACAGACAGGATAATGAAAAAAATGGCTGCACTTTTGATTGTTACAGGAATGCTAAGTTCATTGTCATTCGCAACTGTTCATCAAACCCCTCCAAGAACAAACACGATACGCACCATTGTTGTTGACCCAGGGCATAACGGCACATTTCACGGCACGCACGGGCTGATCTCTAAAGAAGAAGATGTTACGCTGGAAATAGGCTTAAAGTTGGGCGAAGCCATAAAAAAAGCTTTCCCCGACATTAAAGTAGTGTATACCAGAACAACAGATGCCACTGTGGGCGGGGCAACCACTTTAAAAGATGACCTTCACAACCGGGCAGATATTGCCAACCAGGCAAAGGGAGATTTGTTCATTAGCATACATTGCGATGCCACGCCACAACCGGCAGGAGGCTACTATGCAAAAAGGGTCATCGGCCACAAAAGAAAGCTGGAATATGTTGGCAGGGGCAAAAGAAAAAGAAAAAAATGGGTAATGGCGCCTATCTATGAATCCTATTGGGTAAAGAATATGCGGATTGGCGCATCCACTTACATCTGGAAAGCAGAAAAAACAACAGACAAAGTAAATGCCATCAACCATACTGATGAAGGAGATGGAGAGATACAGGACAGCACAGTAGATTGGGACACCGAATCGCCGGAAGCAAAAATCAGGGCACAACTGTACGAGCAAAAATACTTTAAGAAAAGCGCCATCTTCGCAGCAATGGTAGAAGACGAATTTCAGAAAACCGGACGAACTACTTTAGGTGTGCTGCAAAGAGATAAGGGAATCCAGGTGCTGCAAGCTACCGGAATGCCCAGCGTGCTGATTGAAACTGGCTATCTTACCAATAAAGAAGAAGAAGAGTACCTGAACAGCGATGAAGGGCAGAATGAAGTGGTAAAAAATATTGTAGATGCCCTGAGCCGGTATAAAGATCAGCTTGAAACAGGCAAAACATCCGTTAATGCCCTGCCGGATTCGCTAAACCAGAGATGACCGCGGCTGGGCAGTGCAGGTAAGCCGAGCTTGTTTTATGGAGCATTGCATATTGCCCATTCTGTTTTAACGCAACCTTCTCAGCATCACTTAACAATTTTGCTACATTTGTTGATTCTTTGCATTTTTATACTGAATTTTAAACAAAAGAACTTACCTGTTTTTTACTAAACACCAGTGAATGAAAATTTCTAATGAAACAAAAATAGGCTCATTAACTGCCATTTCCATTGCACTGCTTATCCTCGGTTTTAATTTTTTAAAAGGAAAAAAGACTTTTGAGCGCAGCAGGAAAATTTATGCCCTTTTCAAAAATGTGGAAGGCTTAGAGGTGTCAAATGCGGTAAAGATAAACGGGTTTACAGTTGGCAATGTCTCGGCCCTTAGAGAAACTGACAAAGACTTGCTAAACATCCTGGTCGAGATCAATCTTAAAAAAGATATCCATATCCCCAAAAATTCCTTAGCTGAGATCCAGACCAGTTTATTGAGCTCGCCCATCATCGTCATCAACAGGGGAAGCGGGACTGATTATGTGGAAGCCGGCGACACCATCGCAACACATGAAAGACTGGGGTTACTGGCATCAGTTGAAAGCAATATCAATCCCATAGTTGCCAAGCTGAATGGCACATTAACTTCACTGGACTCATTAATAGAGGTAGTTGGCTCCATGTTCGATCCCCGAACAAAAAATAATTTCGGGGCGCTGCTCGCTAACCTGGCAGCCTCTTCTGCATCTCTTCAGCAGATACTGAATACCCAAACGGGAACATTAGCAAAATCATTGAACAATGTAGATTCCTTCACTAAAAACCTTTCTAAAAACAATGACAATATCAATGAAACCTTATCGAACCTGAATAAAACAAGCGCAAAGCTCGCCAATGCAAAAATCGAAGAAACGGTGGAGTCTATCCATACTACCATGGCTGAGTTGAACAAAACCATTGGCAAAATCAACAATGGCACTGGCTCATTAGGACTGTTGGTGAACGACAAAAAGCTATACCTCAACCTTGAAAATACTTCAAGAAGCCTGAACACCCTGCTCGATGACCTTCGCATGCACCCGAAACGATACGTTAATATTTCAGTTTTTGGCCGCAAAGACAAAAACGGCCCGTTGATGAGCCCGCTCAGCGATTCATCATCAAAACCACCGGGCAAATAAAATGAAGCGGATTGTTTTCCTGATATTTCTACTGGCCTGGTCCTTTGCTTCACAAGCACAACAGCCGGTTCAGCAAAAGCCAGCTGATGGCGACTCGCTTGTGCCATTGCACATCCTTCATGCAGACAGGATAAGAGAAGATACCAGGGACTCCGCAAAATTTCAATCCCTCGTCGGTAATGTTCAGTTGCAAAAAGGCACTACCCTGTTTTATTGCGACAGTGTGGTCATGAACAATAAAGACAAAATTGTGGAAGCATTTGGAAAAGTGCACATGAACGATTCAGACACGACCAATATTTTTTCGGACTACATGAAATACTTTGAAGATAAAAAATATGTGATATTCCAGAAAAAAGTAAAGATGACCGATGGCAAGGCTACCCTGTTCACCGATGACCTGGGATACGACATGAACCTGAAAATTGGCACTTACAATAACGGCGGGAAACTCATTAACAAAACCAGCACGCTTACCAGTAAAGAAGGAGTTTACTATGCTGAAACAAAGGATGTTTATTTCAGGAAAGACGTGCTGCTGAAAGACCCTTCTTACGACCTGAAGTCTGATTCCCTGCTGTACAACACCGATTCGCAACTCGCCACTTTTATAACGGAAACCTTTATCAGGGACAGCAGCGGCAGCACCATTACCACAAGGGAAGGGAACTATGACCTGAAAAACCACAGGGCGCAATTCGGCAAACGGCCAACCATAAAACAGGGAACGCAACGCATAACAGGAGACAATGTGCAATTCGATGACTCGACCGGCAGAAGCATTGCAACAGGCAATGCTGTTTTTGTAGATACCGCACAAGGCGTTTCTGTGCTGGGCAATTACCTGATAGCTGATAGAAAAACAAAAACTTTCCTGGCCACTGAAAACCCGCTAATGATCCTGAAACAGGAAGACGATTCCATTTATATCACAGCCGATACTTTATTTTCCGGCAAGATTACAGACCTGTTGTATGCAGATTCAATAAAAAAACATCAAGACAGCATAAGAACAGAAGCCATTCGGGTTGCAGACAGCATTCATAATGACAGTCTGAAAACAGCCCAAAAAAGAATAAGCGATTCTTTGATGGTTGTCGGCGAAATGATTGCAAGAGAAAATCAAAGAAGAAAAGACAGCGTCGAATTGGCGCATATTGATATTACTGATTCGATTTTTTTAAAAGGGGTTATTGCCGATGAAAGCCGCCTCATGCCCGCCCCCGGAGCCACCAAAGGGAAAATGAAAAAGGCCAGGGCAAAATTACCATTGCCAAATGAGGCCGAAAAACCCAATGCGAAAAACAGCACGAATAATATTGTGCAACAAAAGCAGGAAGACTCGCTACTAACAAAAAAAGAAATTCAACATACCGATTCACTAAAAGCAAATGTTGGCCTTAGCAACATTAATGGCAAAGATACCAGCAACTCGCTCATCCTTCCGGATTCGGCATTGGCGAAAAAAGATACAGCCTCAAATAAAATGGCTGTTGCTATAAACCCTCATGACGACAGCACTAACCGTTATTTACAGGCATATCATCATGTGCGCATTTTTTCAGATTCGCTTCAGGCTATAGCAGACAGTTTGTTTTATTCAGCAAAAGATTCTGTTTTCAGGTTATTTACCGGCCCGATCGTTTGGGCTAACAATAACCAGATCACCGGAGATACCATTTACCTATATACAAAAAATAAAAAAGCAAGCAGGCTGTATGTTTTCGAAAATAGCCTTGCCGTTAATAAAATTGGCGATGACCTGTATAACCAAATCAAAGGAACAACCCTCAACGGGTATTTCAAAGACGGCGTGATCGATTACATGCGCGCAAAAGGAAATGCAGAAAGCATTTATTATGCACAGGACGACAATAAAGCATTTTTCGGCGTGAACCAGTCGAAAGCAGATATCATCGATATGCTTTTTGTGAACAAAGAACTGAATAAAGTGATCCTTCGCAACAATGCAGAAGGCACAATGAACCCAATAAAAAAAGTGAACTTCGAAGACATGCGGCTACACAATTTTAAATGGCTGGAAGACAAAAGGCCGAAATCGAAATACGAGCTTTTCGAGAACCATGCCAAACAGGGGCCAGCCGGCACAACAACAGAAAAACAAGATAATAAGGAATAGCTCCTAAAATCTTTCTCTTTCAAAACGCTGCATGCAACCCAAACATTAAGAAAGTTCTAACACAATCGTTTTATTACTTTGATTGGGTTTTCCGTTCCAAGTCAATAAAAATTTTTTATGCGCAAAATAACCTTCGCGATTATTTTATTACCAGCATTTGGGCTTTTTAATCATCTTTATGCCCAGGATTATAAAGTAGCGATCGGGATACGCCTCAGCAGTGCAGCCCCCACGCTGAGCAATTCTGTAAGCATAAAATATTTTATGAACGACCGCAATGCGCTGGAAGGCCTTGTTTCGTTTGGGCCTACCCGTTTCGGTGTAGGCGGGCTTTTTGAAATGCATCAGCTTATTGGCAATGTACCTGCTTTTACCTGGTTTTACGGAGGCGGCGGTTATGTGGGTTTTCAAAGTGGCAATACCTATCTGGGGCCTACCGGGATAATTGGTCTTGATTATAAATTCCAAAATGCGCCAATCAACTTATCTCTCGACTGGAAACCTGAGCTTGATATTTTACCTGCAATCAATTTTGTGCCTGATGCCTTTGCGGTTACAGCAAGGTTTACATTCAAATGATTTCAGATGGGAACAAAAGTTATTGCCCATTCTAAATTAGGTGTTGACACAAATGTTTAATCCGCAGTGCCCCATCAACTCCAAACCGAAAACATAAAAAAGAAATAATGCTTAGCCGTGGTGAAAGAACAAATAGGAGATAATGATGGCCGTTATTACCCCGGCCAAATCAGCAAGCAATGCGGCGGGAACTGCATACCTTGTTTTCTTGATACCAACCGATCCGAAATACAGCGCAACAATATAAAATGTAGTATCAGATGATCCCTGCATGACCCCTGAGACCAGAGCAGGGAAAGAATCCGGCCCATATTGTTTCATCGTGTCGAGCATCATGGCCCTTGAAGCGCTGCCGCTCAATGGCCGCATCAGCGCAGTGGGCAGGGCCTTCACAAAATCAGTGTTAATGCCCATAGACCCGAATAACCAGTCGAACCCTTGTATGATATAATCGAACACCCCACAATTGCGCAGCACGCTGATTGCTGCCAGCATGCCCACCAAAAAAGGGATGATCTTCACTGCCACATCAAAACCCTGTTTCGCCCCATCAATAAAAGCTTCATACACATTTATTTTTTTAATCAGCCCGCCAACAATAAAGGCAATGAACAATACCAGGATCAGTCCGTTGCTCACCAGCTTTGAAAAATTATCGATCTTCTCCGGATGAGCCCTGAAATAATAGATCAGCCCGCCAATCAGCAAACTGATGCCGCCAATCCACGAAATGACTACATGATTAAAAAGATTGATTTTTTGCCGGACTGCTACCGCAATCAACCCCGTGACTGTAGCCACAAAGGTGGCGATCATGCAGGGAATAAAAATTAAAGTCGGGTCGCTCGATTTCATAATGGCCCGCTGCGCTATAACACTGATCGGTATCAGCGTTAGCCCTGAAGCATGCAGCACCATGAACATGATCTGTGAATTGGATGCAGTTTCTTTATCGGGGTTCAATTCATGCAAGCTTTGCATTGTTTTTAAACCAAAGGGCGTTGCCGCATTATCAAGATTTAACAGGTTAGCAGAAAAGTTCATCATCATGTGCCCAATGGCAGGATGGTTTTTTGGCACTTCAGGAAAAAGCCGGTTAAAAAAAGGCCCCACAATCCTCGATAAAAAACCAACCGCCCCGGCCCTTTCACCAATATTCATAAGCCCAAGAAAAAGCGACATCACCCCAATCAAACCAAAAGAAATCTGGACCCCTGTGCCCGCAGCATCGAGCAGGCCATCAATAATTGTTTTAAAAATATTGGTATCGCCAAAAACAATCAGCTTAATAAGCGCCACTACAAACGCTATCAGGAAAAAAGCAATCCAAATAAAATTTAAAGCCATGAAAAAAGGGCTGCTGATAAATAATAGCGGAAAATAAGCAAAATAGTTTTTGTAGCCATATTTCTTTATCCGCAACCAGCTTCACTTCCTTAGGGGCTGTCGAAAAATGATTATTGGAACAACATGCAGGCATAATCTTTCCCAAAGCTTGAACCGCTGATCAATTCTCGCATGCTTTGGCAACTTTGGAAAAGCCAACGCCTATTGCCTGTTCAAAAAACCAATTTTAACCAGCTTCTAAAAAAACGCAAGTGTGCCGCAGGATCCTGCCGCATAAAAGGCTGCGCAACATCAAACCGGCAACCGGACAATTATTGAATGCTGCATACCATAAATGTGATTACCTTTGCGGCTCAAAAAAATCAAGGAAAATATGGGTTTGCAAGCTGGGATTGTAGGATTACCGAATGTAGGAAAATCAACTTTATTCAATGCGGTCAGCAACAGCGCTAAAGCACAAGCAAGCAATTATCGTTTCTGCACCATCGAGCCAAATGTGGGCTTGGTAAATGTTCCGGACGAAAGGATCGATAAGCTTGCTGAACTTGTTGTGCCCAACCGCACCGTGCCAACACAAATAGAAATTGTAGATATTGCCGGCCTAGTGAAAGGCGCCAGCAAGGGCGAGGGCCTTGGGAATAAATTTTTGGCAAACATCCGCGAAGTGGATGCGATCGTTCATGTGGTCCGCTGTTTTGAAGATGAAAATATTTTGCGCGATGAAGGCGCCATCAACCCTGTTGGGGACAAAGAAATTATTGATACGGAATTGCAGCTAAAAGACCTGGAAAGTATTGACAAGAAATTTGGAAGGACAGAAAAACTGGCAAAGAGCGGTGACACAAAAGCAAAAACAGAATTTGAGGTGCTAAAGAAGTGCAAAGAGCACCTTGAAAAAGGCAAAAACATCCGCGAATTAAATTTGAGCAAAGAAGACAAAGCTGCAGTTGCCGATCTTTTTTTGTTGACAGATAAACCTGTTTTGTATGTTGCAAACGTTGACGAGCCGAGCATGCACACGGGAAATAAATTTTCAGATGCATTGATAAAAGCAGTTGCGAGCGAAAATGCGCAGGTCATTATCATGAACAATTCCATTGAAGCACAGATTGCCGAAATGGAAGACCCTGCCGATCAGCAATTGTTCATGGAAGAATATAAAATGAAAGAACCTGCACTTAATAAATTGATACGATCAACTTATCAGCTCCTCAACTTGCTAACTTATTTTACTGCCGGTGTTCAGGAAGTTCGCGCATGGACAATTCATGAAGGATGGAAAGCCCCGCAAGCTGCAAGTGTGATCCACACTGATTTCGAGAAAGGATTTATCAAAGCAGAAGTGATTGCCTACAATGACTTTGTTCAATATGGTTCCGAAGCAGCATGCCGCGAAAATGGGAAACTTCGCATCGAAGGAAAAGAGTATGTGGTGAAAGATGGAGATGTGATGCATTTCAGGTTCAATGTGTAAGAAAGTGGTGAGATGCCAGGAGTAAGTATGACCAGGTTTTCCAAAATTTAAAACTTTAGCAAGCTAAAAAACAATCAACATAAAAATTACAGCAGCGACGATATGCTGATGGCTACCATAACAGTCATCAATAACCGTAATTTTTTAAAAAAATATTATTGCGGCAACAAAACTTCATCAATAATATAATACACCCCGTTCGCGCCATGATTATCAAGCTTCACGGCATTAGCCGCCGGGCTGGTATAAGGATTTCCTCCAGGCGGGACTGGGCCATAACCGGTAAATTTCAAGCCAGTCACAACAGGGCCGGTAAAAGTAGGCGATGCCAAAATACCCGGGTGAATGGCGACACTGCTGTTCACCAAAGTTTTCACAAAGAAGCCGGGTGTGGTTGGAAAGTTCACAGAAAAAACCCTGATGTCAGGTATATATGAGCCGCTGGTGTTCGAAGCAAGAAAATGATAGGCCAGGATGCCTTTTACCATTGCGGTAGTAACATTATTAGAGCTTAAAAATGCAGGCCCTGCCGCCACCGCGCCATTTGCCTGTGCAGTTGCAATAGCTGTGCTGCCGGTTGCCGCAAGCACATTTGAATATACAAGCCCAAAAACCAATGCCTGGAATGCAGCATCATTAGGCGCAAGCACGGTCATATTGGTAACACCATACCCCAACAGGGAATCAAATGTGTTCAATCCCACCGAGCCACTGTCTGCACGGGCAACTGCGGCCCTGAAATAAGAAAGGGTAGGTTCTGCAGCAATCATGCTTTTTAATGTTGCCTGTGGCGGCGCAACAATGGTATAGGTGGTGTGGATGACCCCGTTCGATGCAGGCATGTCCACGGAAGTGATGGGGATATTGTTCACATAAGAATATGGGGCGCCTATGGCGGGAAAAATCGGCAGCCTTACGAAAGATTGAACAGGATCTAACACGATCTGGCTTGGCAGCGGGAAATTAGGAAAAGACGTACCGATAGTGGTTGATTTGAATACCTGCCCAATGGTATTATAATTCACAATACCGGCGGCGCTGGACGCGGGCAGCACGGAACTGATGAACCCAAGAAAAGCATCATCTGGCGCATTTAAAGGAACGGCCCCGCCTGAAGCCGCATTCACAAAAATCTTCATGCCATTGTTATCAGTGGCAAATAATGTAAATGTTTTGGTGTTGTCATTTAATGTGGCGGCAAGGCCTGCCCTCGTGATCAATGCAGTGTAAAAACTATAAGACGGGTTGGCAGCCAATGTAGCAGCTATGCCATTTCCGCTCGGGTATGTAGGGGGTGTTATCGGCGGCAATTGGTCGGGCAGTTTATTGCACGATTGGAGAAATAACAAAGCAGAAATAAGAACTATTGCTGATAACCTTGCTTTATTATATATCTTTTCCATAATGTAAGTATTAGTTATAGGATTTGAAACAGGTAAATCATTAATAAATATTATATCCAAAGCTTATGTAGTACAATCCTCCGATTTCTGAATTGCCAATGCCGTTATAATAATATTGATTCAGCAAATTATTTGCGCCAAGTTTGATGATAGATTTTGTTTGCGGCAGCTTTAAGCTTACCTGCGCATCTAAAGTGTGGATAGCCGGCAAGTTGCCATTCGCAAAATCGCCCTGGTAATAAAAGCCTTCCTGCCATCTGTAAGCCACATTAAATGCCAGTAATTTTCTTGGGCCAAAGGCGGTATTGCCGAAATTCAGGTTCCCTTTGTATTTTGGCGAATTGAAATACGCAACAAAATTGGCAGGAACATTTGATAAATTATCCGAAGATATATTGCCACCAATAACAAAATTGGCAGGCAGGCGATAGTCGAGGCTAAAACCAAAGCCATAAGTTTTCACACCGTCGGGCGCATTGACCACTACTGAAATATTTCGAACCGTTGCTAATGGGTCTGTTATGGGCCTGCCATTTGTAACCTGCACGGTGTTGGTACGGCTGAGGAAATTTGTGTATTGCCCCCAATATCCATATAAGTCTATTAATAACTTATTGTTGAGGACAAGGCTCTTATAACCTGCTTCGAACGAGGAAACAGATTCAGGCTTTACTGTCGGGAAAGGGACGACCACAGGGCTGCCGGCCAGGTAGCTTTGCGCATCATACAGCGGGTTTGATGCCAGGTTTAAATAATCCGCAAAGTGGGGATTGCTGCCAACTAACCGGGTGCTGCCAACTTGCAGGTTGATCCATTGCTGCTGGTTGCTTGGGAAGCGGTATGCGGTTTGATAAGAGAACCGGAGGTTATTATTTTCCGCAAGTTTGACCACAGCCGTTATGCGCGGCGTAAAGTGCCCGGAAAAATTATCTGCTTTATCGTATCTTCCAGAAGCGGTTAAGCTCAAAAAGTTTGCAATCTTCCTGCTTAACTGAACAAAAGCCCCATATTGTGTAACATTGAAAGGGCCGGTTGAATCTGCAAAAAGAGTGCCTTGTGAATTTAGCCTGTATGTTTTATAATTGGCCCCTATCAAGACATCTAAAAAGTTTTTTGTTACTGAGCTCAGGTTATAGCTTCCTTCCACAGCATATAAACTGGATTTGTCTAACAGCAGCCCTCCGCCCTGTGAAATGGGTTTTTCCCTGATGGCATCATAAGTAGCCTTAAACGCAGCCGTGCCGGGCGTTGGGCGGCCAATATCAGCAAATGCCCTTGCAGCCTGGTGAGCATCATAATTATTCATGCCGTTCATCCGGTCGCTCAAATAAGTGTAAGCATAATCCACATACCATCCGTAAGCACTGCCCGAAGGAGTGAATGCTACCGAGGGCTTCCATGCTTCGTTAAATAGCCTGGTGGTAGCCGTGAGGTTGAATGACTGGCCGGCATCTTCCTGTGTAGTATAAGCTCTCAGCATCCAATTTTTGTTATTCAATTCAATCTTGTATTGGCCCATTTTAAAATCTTTGAGCGAATACCTGTCGCTGCCCGTGTAAATCGTATTGCCTGTGCCCCAGTATGCAGCGGCAATCAGCTCGGTGTTTTCCGAAAGTTTATAGTTGATCGATCCCGACAATTTAAAGTTCACTGTGTTCGGGTTGATCAGGTCCTTTTCAGAATAACCTGTCCTTGAAACATTTTGTGGCGATGCCAGCAAACCGTTCGCATTAATAAAATTGGCTGCGCCAGGCAGTTTTGCTGCAATGTTGGAAAACAGCAAACGCAAATCCACGCTCGTTTCATCGCCATACACATTGATGCCATCATAATTGGGATCGGTTTGCCTGTTGCCGGCAATCACTCCGCCCGTGGTGCCCGTCCTGCTATAATCTCTATAGTCGTTTCCCATCCAGTCTTTAGCCTGTACCAGCTCCGCATTTATTTTAAAAGCAAGCCTTTCAGAAACTTTATGAGCCCAGCGCAATGCCCAGTTGGTATAAGGGCTTGGCGAAACACCCTGGCCTCTTTGCATCATGCCTTCTTTGATGATGAAAGAAAGGCCCTGGTATTTAAAAGGGTTCTTGCTGGTGATGAGCAATGTGCCATTCATGCCACCGGGGCCATACAGCGCAGAGGAAGCTCCGGACAGCAATTCCATATTATCAACATCAAGCTCGGTTAAGCCCACAATAGCGCCTACTGAAAAATTTAAGCCTGGCGCCTGGTTGTCCATCCCATCTACCAGTTGGTTGAACCTGGTGTTGCCGCTGCTGTTAAAACCGCGTGTGGTGGGCGTTGTAAAAATTAAGGAAGAAGTAGTGATGTCAACCCCTTTTAATGTGGTAACCACGTCGTAATAATTTGCCGCAGGCGAGTTGCGCAAGTTTGCGGCGCTCACTCTTTCAATAGAAACGGGCGATTCTAAAATTTTCTGAGGCACCCTGCTTGCAGATACTACTATTTCCTGCCCCAGGTCGGCTGATGGCTTAAGGTCAACCTGGGTGAGGGTAGGCCCTTGTACTACTACCTCCTTTGTCTCATATCCGATTGACGAAAAGACCAATGTAACCGGCAGGCTTTTCACCGTTAACTTAAAATTGCCTTTGTCGTCAGTAAAAGTTCCTTCAGCAGTTCCTTTAACCATCACAGATACGGCTCCTGCTTCTTCTTTTGTGCTGCCGTTCCGGACATTCCCGTTAATAGTGGCCGATTGGCAAAATGCACCAACAGTAAGCAATGAACAAAGTGATGAGGCAATAAGCCCGAAAAAAATTCTCATACAGCAGTTTTTCGTTAGAAATATGATCAGCAAAGTACATATTGTAGATTGTACACAGAAATTTAATTTTCATCACTTATAAGAACCCTGTTCATAACTCTTGAGCGATATTTTCCCCTGTTTTCAAAACATGAGCGTACATTCGGGCATTGAATTTTCATCTATCGTTGTTCAGAATTTAGCTTCTTCATGAAAACCCTTCAGTTCCCGCATCAGACCAATTTCTATCGCGGCAAAGTGCGCGATGTGTACACCATTTCGGACAAATGGCTCGTGATGGTCGCTTCCGACCGCATTTCTGCTTTCGACGTCATCCTGCCAAAGCCCATCCCTTATAAAGGGCAGGTGCTGAACCAGGTTGCTGCATACATGCTGAAAGCAACAGCAGACATTTGCCCCAACTGGCTGGTAGATGTCCCCGCTCCAAATGTGGCATTGGGAAAAAAATGCGCCCCTTTCCGGGTAGAGATGGTTGTTAGAGGCAATGTAACAGGCCACGCCTGGCGAACATACAGCAGCGGCAAAAGAGAGTTATGCGGCGTTAAATTACCGGAAGGCTTGAAGGAGAACGATTATTTCCCTTCGCCCATCATCACGCCTTCGACAAAAGCCGAAGTCGGACACGATGTGGATATTTCCAGAGATGAGATCATAAAACGCGGGGTTGCAAATGAAAAAGATTATGCCTTGATGGAAAAATATACGCTTGCGCTTTTTCAGCGCGGGAAAGAAATTGCAGCCAATCAAGGGTTGATACTGGTCGATACGAAATATGAGTTCGGAAAAATTGATAACGAAATTTATTTGATGGACGAGATCCACACGCCGGATTCATCAAGATATTTTTATGCTGATGGCTTTGAAGAGCGGCAGCAAAAAGGCGAAAAACAAAAACAGCTCAGCAAGGAATTTGTGCGCGAATGGCTCATTGCAAACAATTTCATGGGCAAGGAAGGACAAACGGTCCCTGAAATGACAGATGAATGGGTTACCGTGATCAGTAACCGCTACATTGAGCTATATGAAAAAGTTATCGGCAAAAAATTTGTGCCGCAACCATTAAGCGACGAAGAAACTTACCAGCGGATTTTGTATTCATTAGGGAATCACGCCAAATAACTTTTCAATATTTCACCAGTTCACCTGTTATGCAATAAAATTTTCCTATATGAAAGATTGGCTCAGGGCATTGATTGCAGGGCACGGTGCGCATAAATTATATCAATTAGACCATTACATTGGTTTAAATAGTTGTGCCTTTCCGGCATGGGAAGAAAAGTAAAAATTAGTAGTGTTGCGAAACTGTTCCAGAGTTTAAAAAATTGCGCCATCAAAGCCCGCAACATCTTCAACATCGTATCCAAATGCTGATTTTAAATGAACTACCCCGCCGCAGAGCAGCTGGGTATCAGGATACCACAAACTCAACTGCCCATTTTTATATAGAAGCTTATACTCCTTTTCCAGGCCCTGCTCATTAACATATTTTGATATTGCCTGCTCATCTCCAAACTTGATTACCGTATTTACAAAATAACCATCCGCCCAAAACTCACCTCCCCATAATATCTTCTTTACTTCTGGATGCCTCCTGAATATCTCTTTTGCCGTTATGCTCTTTACCATAGCCGCTATTTGTGTCGGGCTGTACCGGGGAACCGACTGAATCAAAAAATGCACATGGTCCTCACGTGCCTCTATCTCTAAAAAGTGAATCTCATACCGCTTACTTATTTCCAAACATATTTCTTTCGGCGAAACATCAATGCCTTTGCTAAGCACTACTCTCCTATATTTTGCCGGGCAAACAAAATGGCACATCAATACAGATACATTATGCGGCTTGTGTATATACTCATTTCCTACCACAAAACAAATCTGCTAAATCGCCCCAGAGAGGCGGGGAATTATATCCATAGAAGTTAATTTCACTCCACCATCTTCCTCAATGCCCCTATATCAAAGTTTTTTTCCCAATTATCAAAGAGCCTTGCAGAGAAGCCCTTGTCTTTACTGATTTCGTACCGGAACTGTACTTCTATCAGCAGCGGTTTTGTTGCCTGCCCATTGTTGCCCATAAAGTAAGCCGGATTTAAAACATACAGCGCCGATTTGTATTCGCCTTCTTCATCATAAAATCTGCCTAATGCTTCTAATATTTTGTCGGACTCTTTTAGCAATGTATTTTGATCCACCACTGCCGGCTTTTGCAGCCATTCCGGTTTTTGTTTGGCTAACAAATCTTTCAGCTTTGCTTTTTTGGCTTCATAAAATTTTGGATAAGCAAGTTTATCGGCCTGCAAAGCATCTCTTTTTTTCTTCGCCCATTCGGCAGTTTCGTTTGCTATATCGTTTAATTGTTTTGTATTCAGCAATTCAAAATTGGCTTTCTCCATTTCTAAATACTCCAGCATGTCTTCCAGGTATTGTTTACGGCTTACGGGTATCAGTAACGGTACTCCTGGCTTGGTGATAAAATAGTGGCGGTCTATTAAATAATATGAATTAGCTGAAATGCCTTTATACCTACTATCGCCCCATCCGTTTTCAACAAAACCATTGCCATTGTTTAGTTTGAGAAAGTCGGTATGTTTATTTTTATAGTCATCTGAGCGGCCGGTCAGTAAATACTGTTCTGAAAAATATTGGGATACACGGTTGGGATATTTGCTTTTCACTTCATCAGAAATATCGTACACCGGATTGCCGTATTTGGTATAAAACTCACCGGTGCCTACGACATTAGCTCCGCCCGGCGAAAGATACGGATTGGTGCCAACCCTGAAAACCGTTCTGTATTCATCTACTATTTTAGGAACATGTTCGGTAACATGGCAAACGTATTGATATACTCCCAACTCGTAACCATAACCTGCGTAAATATTTTTACCATAAGTTCTATTATCTGTTCTGGCAAAACTTACCCTGGCCACGCATCCGGTCAATTTAAAATCTTTGCGGCTTGCTTCTTCTAATTTTTCAATGGCGATGAGGTTTTTCATCATTACAGCTTTTTCGGCTGGAGTACCTTTTAATGAAAAACCATATTTCGGTTGGGTATGGTCGGTATAAATGCCGGGTACATCATCAGCGGTGCCATTACAAGATACTTGTGGCGCTGTTATTTTTTTTATGCCTTGCGGAAAGATTGCTATGCTTTCAAGTAGCATGAAGGAAAAGAATAATAATTTTATCATTATATAAAATTTACTTTGAAGAAGGTTTAAATATGCCTGTACCGTTTATTGAACCACTACCGGTGTTTAAGCTTACCCTTCCTTCCACACCGGCAGATGCGCCCACATTACTACCCTCAGCATCCGAAGTACTTGATGTTTCACGAAAATCAAGAATATTAGCTTCTGCTTCAAGGCTTCCGGTTGCTATCACATCAGTAACTCCTGTTCTATCTATTTCTATATCTACACCTACACCTGCTTTGGCGCTGACTTCTACAAGCCCCATGTTTGAAGAAACCTTCGCTTTCGGGCCAATGCTTACGGTGCAGCTTTTAAACGAATCACCAAAGCCGGCATGGTCTAAATCCTCGTTTAATGTTACTCCTAATATGCCTATATTTAATTGAGTGGTCATTCCGCTACAATCTATTTTTATACTACCGACAGGCGTTTTGAATTCACCATTAATGTTGCAATTGGGGTCTTTATATGTTGTGAGTTTTCCATTTTTTCCTTCGGCTTCATCTGTGCAATCATATTTGGTAATGTTGGCAAAGTTGAAACCATTTTGCGTAAGGCTTAAATCTCTCAGCCATTGCATTTGCAAGCCTGCATTGATGCCCGGAAGTAATTCGGGATAAGTAGTATAGAGCGATGAATAAGACATTTCGTTCAATAACTGTTTTTCTGCGGCGAGGTAATCATTGTATAGTCCCTCTAATTTTGTATTATAAGGTTGTAAAAATTTGTCGGATGCTTTTACCGATTCCCTGCAAATCATTTCCAGTGTTGTGCTTCCTCCTTCGCCCACATCAGCATATTTTTTATTGATAGCAGAGATAGCATCATCATACTTTTTCTTTAAAGCGCCGCCTTCTCCTTGCATATAATCCTGGATACTTTTAGCAGCAGCCTGTTTTTTTTGTTGCAGGTTTTGTAATACAATGTTTTCCCTCATATTTATTTTTTCTGAAAACATAGGCGCTCTGACTATTCCAACTGCTTCACTTTGACTAACAGAGCCGGGATTACTGATTGTTTTATCTTTCGTTTTCATAAACTGCTTTTGCATGTCTTCTAATTGGTTCACCATTTTTTTGTTTGATTCCTCAGTGATTTTCTGCAGCGGCTTTAATCGGTTATCAATGTCTGCACGAAACTGTTTCCAAATCGGGTCCAGCGCTCTGCACTCTGCTACCGATTTCGGAAATGCCGGCATGGAAAAACCTCCCAGGTTGAGCAAATCATCTCTTTTATTGGGGGGTGGAAAATTTGAATTGTAATCGCCTGCACCAATTTTATATCCCAATTGATTTAGCTCATCTCTTCTTGAATTGGTGGCGCCTTGTTTGAAAGCAGTTTTAGCGTGACTGGTTGCAGCCGTTTTGTTCCCCTTGCTTTCTTCAATGAGGCATAAGGTTTCGTTGGCTTGCGCATGTGCGGCAACCATCATTAATGTACTGTCTAAATATGTTTTTGATTTATCCATATCGCCCAGAGCAAACCATGCCTGCCCCAGGTTGTTGAGGATGGTACTATTTTTTTTAAACCGTCCATTCAGGTTATTGAGAATTGGAATAGCCATTTCAGGCGCTCCCATCATGGTGAGCATAGCGGCATAGTTGCCGATGTTATCCGTGTTATTCGGGTCTGCATCGCATATCTGTGCCATCAGGCTCATCGCAATCTGGCTTCTCCCGGCCATCCATAGAGCACAAGCAGCATTACCCATTTGGTCAGGTTTGGCTCCTTTAGATTTAAGCGCTTTGTAAATTTCATCTGCTTTTTTCTGCGCAGCGGGCAATACTGCTGAAAACGTTGCTTTGCCTGTAGCAGTAATGAATGACCCCATACCGGCATTAGAAGGCGTTGCCGCAATAGATGCAATGGCTTTCGTATCTTTTGCAGGCACAATTCCTGTAAAAGATTTTCCCTTCGGTGCGGGTTGATTGTTATTCACCTGGTTAATGGCGTCATTCATTTTTTGGCCTCCGCCAAATAGGTTGACTATACTATCGTAACCCTGCCTGGCTTTGGGATCCATATTTGAAAGCTGCTCATTTAGTTTTTTCTGAGCCTCTGCCATTCGCTTTTTATCCGCTTCCATTTGTTCTTTGGAAGGCTTTTGGGCAAAAGAAAGCACTGTAAGCAATATGGCTGCTGTAACGAGAAATATCTTTTTCATTTACTATGAATTAACAGGGTAAAAATAGGTGGGTTGAGTAGTTGTGGCAATCATTAAAAAAGATGATTTTTTTCAAAAATCAGGAAAGGAAATGGTTAAAACCATTTGTTGAAATTTTCGTTTTTTCATAGCCCACGGTTTAAACCATGGGCTATGGAGTTAAAACCATTCCGAAAACCGTTTTAACGGTTTGGGAACACATCATTTCCCCGGCAATACAATAGCCGGTTTATATGCCGATGGCATTGAATAATACCAGGCATTGCTGAACAATGTATTGCTGCTAAAAGGCCCATCTCTCGTGGTTGGTGCAGATGCCTGCAACACCAGGTTCCATTCCTGAATGCCTTCAAAATAATGTTTGGTAAAGTGATACGTAGTTATCTCCAAACTGTTTTTTTGGGATGAAATCAATTTTCCAAATTCATCAATGCCGTTTTTCTTGCTCCATCCTTCGGTTATGTTTGATGTTGGGTTTATGGTTATTTGTTTGCCTGAGACCGTATAAGTTCCTTTTTCCTTCTTCAGGATAATGTTGCTAATAGATTGGTTAAAGGTTTTTGAATAGAAACTGTAAGTGCCATCATTGGCAAAAATATATTCGTTTTCTATATAACCTGATGTGCCGGGATTATTGCTGCTGCTGCGGCTTATCCATGTACCTGCAAAGTCAATGTTGCTTGTGGCGGATATTTGCGTTGTGCTATTTGAAGTTGTCGCAGTGAGTGATTTATTTTCAAATCCGGTTTTCAATCCCGGTGGATTGTCTATTAATGATTCTAATTCACGCATAGAATAACGAAATTCATAAGGATCATTGGGCGCATTATATTTTCCGCCATCTCTTTGGGTAGGCTTGCCGGGACTAAGTATGAGTCTGGTTATATTGTAGGCCGGATCATTTTCTATTTTGAAAGAACAGGTTACATTTTCCAATTTATATTCGGATGATTTTACCAGCTTACCCCATTCTTTAGTGCTGGATGTTTTACTCCAGAATTCGCCTTTCCCCCCTTTAGGAATAATGGTGATCCGGTTGCCGTTTACCGAATAGGTTCCGCTTTCATAAATAAATAAAATATCTTTCGTTTTTGTGAGCCATTGTTTATTACGGAACAAATACGTGCCATCAGGATAGAATGCATATTCTTTTCTTAAATACCCTGCGGTATATTGAGGCATACCGTTGATGTTATATCCTGTTGTTTCTAAAACATAATCGGTCCATAAACCTACAATAGAGGTTGTGCCTTCATTTTCTATACTGGCAGATGATGAATTTGCATTTTCATTTTGTTTCACTTCTGCCAGTTCCAATGAATTAAGAAATGCGGATAGTTCCTTTTCGTATTGCTTTGTATTGAACATGATTACCACGCTCATGGTTTGCCCGCCACCGGTGGCGGATAATAAAGCCACATTGCCTTTGCCGCCATTGTCTGTATAACCTGCGCTGCCGGTTTCAATATCCCAGCCGTTCCCGTTTGAAGAAGGTTGCATGGTTGGTTCGCCATCCAATTGTATCTGGTCTGCAATAGCCGCCTTCCATTTGCTGTTAAAGTTTTCAATGGCCGTAGCTGTGGAAGCAGAAGCATTGGTAATAATGGCCATGATGTATCCACCCGATTTTTTATCAGTGGCCAATAACTGAACCGAGCCGCTATTCTGCTTTTGCTGCCAGCCTTTGGGTACAGTAAATGATACTACATCAAAGGTTTGCTTTTGGGAAATCACAGAAATTGAAAAGAAAAGAATTAATATCGAAATGCATAATTTTTTCATTTATTAAAAATTTATGCTGTAAAAATAACGGGGAGCTATATGGTGGTCAATCATTAAAAAAGATGATTTTTTTAATGTGTGCACAAAGAAGAGTTCTGATTTTTTACTTCTTATATAAAAGAATTTCTCAGGACAATAATTCTTTTAATTTGGATATGAGTGCAGGAAGAAACGAATTTTTTATTTCCCAGACAATGCTAAAGTCTATTCCAAAATAATCATGAACAATACGATTGCGAAAACCCCTGATACGATGCCAGTCAATTTCGGGGTATTTTTCTTTAAATTCTTCCGGCAATCTGTTTGCTGCTTCACCAATAATCTCAAAATTTCTAATTACAGCGTCTATAGTTTTATTGTCTTTGATAAAGTCTTCAAATGAAAGATTACTACTGTATTCAATTATTTTATTACCACTGTCAATGATATCTTCAATGAGTAGAAGAGGTTCTCTTTTAGACATAGACTATATCAGATTCAATGCTTTGGTAATACTTTTGCTTTACGCCTTTTTTTGAGACCAAATCCACCTTTTTGTTTAATTTCTTTTCAATGAAATTTGCAAGGTCAATAAATTCAATACCAACAGGACGACTGAAATCAACAATGATATCAATATCGCTACCGGCTTTAAAATCATCACGGACTACAGACCCGAAAAGACCAATTGAACTGACATGATATTTTTCTATCAGTTCAGGCTTTAATTGAGAAAGAATTTGCTTTATCGTTTTCAAGTCTGTCATTAAGCAAATATAACTAAAATATTTCGGCGCTATTTAAGGGGGCATTTCAAAATTGACTCCAAAAGAACTCAACATCTGTATATTATTTCTAAAAGCTTTCAGTGTTGGTGATTCCCTTCATTCATTAAAACGGCTGGATTTTTTCAAACCTATTCCAGCAAATTCTTCACCGCATCAAAATCAAAGTTGTTGGTAAAATTTTCTACAAGGCTTTGACCAAGTGTTGTTTTTACATAACGGTAAGTGAGTTCAATCATATAAGGCTTTGCCGGATTTTTTTCGGCCCCCTTGAAATATTCAGGATTGTATTTATAAAGTGTTGCTCCGTTCCTGTCGTCCCAAAAACCACTGAAAGTAAATGAACCGGTTTTTTGTGCATCTTCTTTGGTATCGGCATAAGCGGTGTTGATATTCACTTTATCATTCGGGCCTGGGCCATAGCTGTTTTGCCAGGTAAATGTTTCCGGCTTTGGTTTCACTACGGCAGGTTGTGCCAGCCAGGCTGCCGTATTTTCTTTCAAAGCCTTTTGTACAATTGTTTTTTTTGTTTCAATCTTTTTTTCCCAATCAGGGTAGTTTGCCTTCCCAACAATAAGATTTCTTTTCCCGTTTTCATATAGCTGGGGATATTGTTGTGGGTTTTTCATCATACCGGCGCTTTCTTTTTCAATGTCTTTTATCTTGTCGGCAATTATCATTTTTTCTCGGTCATAATATACCAGTAAGGCTTCCAAATATTCTTTGCGTGTAACGGGAACAAACAACAATGCCCCCGGTTTTGTGATGTACCAATGCCTTGTCATGTAGGTGCTGCGGTTGCCCTGTTTTACGGAAGACTCCGGCACATCCTGAAAATATCCTTTGCCATTATTTACAAATTTTGAGTCGTCCAATTTTATAAAATCGTGTAAGGCAATAAAGCGTTCATTGTATTTCATCGGTGTTTCAAAAACATAATTATCATCTTCAAAGCTGTAAGCGTTTTCAATTCCCGTATAACGGTTGACGTAAGCCCTGAAAACGTTTTCATATTCACTGTTGACCATCAGCTTGTTTTTAACGCAGATATATTCATAGCAGGCCATGTTAAGGTCATAGTTTGCCAATGCATACTTGCCTGCTATGGTAGCCTTTGAATTTCCCGAAAAACTTGTTTTGAGTACACAGCCTTTAAGTGTATAATTGTTCCGGCTTTGTTTTTCCAGGGTTTCAATTTTTGTGAGCACAGTATTAGCCGTTGCTTTATTGGCAGCCGTTCCCAGGTTATCTAACCAGTGTGCTTTTTGCTGAGGCCATTCATTATGCGCTGCATCTATAAATTTGCCGGGAATTTCTTCCAGGTCTTTTGACGATTTGCAATCCTGTGCCATCACATTTCCCACAAACAGCAAAGCAATAAATAAGATGGAATTGTATTTAATCATTGAAATGTCTTTAGAGCCTGTTATTTGAATTTAGTAAAAATAACTGCCAAACAGTGATGGTTCAATCATTAAAAAAGATGATTTTTTGGGTTATTTTTGGAAACAACAAACTATAACAAATGACAAAGGAAAATACCATAAAAATATTTGAACAGAAACAGGTTCGTACACATTGGGATGAAAAGAAAGAACAATGGTTTTTTTCTATAATAGATGTGATAGAAATACTCACTGGAAGCAGCATCCCTAAAAGATATTGGTCTGACCTGAAAAAGAAGCTAACAAAAGAAGGAAGCCAGTTGTACGAAAAAATCGTACAACTGAAATTTCCATCAACTGACGGGAAAAAGTATGCGACAGATTGTTTAGCAACCCAGGATTTGTTAAGACTTATCCAATCCATCCCTTCCCCCAAAGCAGAACCTTTTAAACAATGGCTGGCAAAGGTAGGTTACGAGCGTATGCAGGAAATAGCAGACCCGGAACAAAGTATTGACAGAGCAAGAGAGAACTGGCAGAAACTGGGCAGAAGCGAAAAGTGGATACAGCAACGAATGAGCGGTCAGGAAACCCGGAATAAGCTTACTGATTATTGGAAAAAGAGTGGGGTTGAAAAAACGGATGAATTTGCATTTCTGACAAATATTATTCACCAGGAATGGTCGGGTGTGAGTATAAAACAACACAAAAACCTGAAGGGATTAAAAACGCAAAACCTGCGAGACCACATGAGTGAAGCTGAATTAATTTTTACAGCACTGGCAGAACTTTCTACCCGACAAATTGCCGAGACAGAAAAAGCAAAGGGTGTACAACAAAATGCCGTTGCAGGAAAGAAAGGCGGCAAGATTGCTAAAGATGCAAGGCTCGCATTAGAACAAAAAACTGGAAAGAAGGTAATTACTGCTGATAATTTTTTACCACCCACAAGTGAGAAAAAGAAATTGAAAAGATGATTTTTCATTTCCGGCATCCACATTTATTACCCGTTTCTTTAAACTGGATTTTTTAAATAAAAAATAACCTGCGGGTTTAATCGGAGGCTATGCCTATAACCACCAGAAAATATTTTGCATTCTCTATTTCAAAAATTCACTTCCAAAACCCGGTATGGATGGCCCTGCCGCATTGAAACCTGATGATACGCTTAATTCCATAGAACCCAAAGCAACCACTGCACTACCGCCCATCGGGCCGTTTAATTCTGCACCGACTTCTCCTTTCACAGTTAAATCAACGGGATAGTATTCATTCTTCTTTATCGCACCACAATTGCATTACCTGAAGAATTATATAAAGGGTCACCTAAATTAACAGCCACCCCGTTTTTCCAGTATTTAGCCACATTATTGGTTCCATTGCTTTCCCATCCTGATACATACACATCATTTCCAAAAACAGTGATACCAGTAGCAGACGAAGATGTCGTTGATAATTTTACCGCTACTCCGTTTTTCCAGTATTTAGCATAAGAAGGGCCACCATGAGCATAATCTTCCTGTTCATACCCTGCCACATACACATCGCTTCCCACAACGAAAACAGATGTAGCAACACCCACCGAACCATCACCTGTAGTGAGTGTTGTGGCAATTCCGTTTTTCCAAATAGTAGCCATTGCCAATCCGGATGTAGTATTGTTTTGGTTCCCTACCACAAACGTATCGGTTCCATTTACAAATACAGCATTGGCAAAACAATGTTTATCATTATTGGGAATAGTATTTGCCGGTACTGCGCCGTTTGTACTTATCCAGGGTGAAAATCTTCCCTGTGAGTTGCGGTAGCTTCCCACAGCATATACATTGTTGGTATTTACATAAATGCCATTGCATGAGCCATTGCCGGTTACGGTTTGTGTTATGATTGGATCCAAAACAGATATGGTTGTTCCGGTCCCGTTTTTCCAGTATCGTGGAAGGTCAAACCCATTGATGATTTCCCAACCGCCTACATGTACATCGTTGCCATTAACGGATATACTATTGGCAGCAGATTCACCGATGCCGAGAGTGGTTATAGTTCCATTTTTCCAGTATTTGGCTAACCGTACATTATTTATTCTTTCGCTACCCGCCGCATACACGTCACTGCCATTTATAAAAATTGAGGTCAATCCAGACTCCTGGGCGCTCAATTTAATCGCAGTGTTGTTTTTCCAATAAGTAGCTAATGCATAAGCGCCATTATTTTGTGAGCCGGCTACAAATACATCGGGCACATAGGTAATGTTGCCGCCGGTTGCAGACTGGTTGCCCGTTATTACTCTCAATTCCCCACTGGTGGCGCCCACTGCAGGTACAATTACTTTTAGCGCAGTAGCAGTGGCTGATTGCACGGTAGCTGATATACCATTAATTGTAACGGAATTATTTGTAGTTGTTGTAGAAAAATTATTCCCGTTAATGGTAAGGGTATCGCCATAATGCAGGGTTGTATTAGACAATGATGTTACTTTAAGGGTAGTATCCTTTGGTGGTGTATTATCAACTGGCTTAACACTTTCTTTTTTACAGGAATAAAAGGTAAAAAGTAGAATAGTGAATGCAATGCCACTTAGTATTCTAAAAAGACTGTAGTTTGATTTCATACAAATTTTTTTAAAAGCGATTGATGTGTAAAAGTAGATGGCTGCATTGGCGGATACAATCATTAAAAAAGATGAATTTTTAATGCTTAAAAGTTGATTCAGGATTCTTCCGCTATACACATCCTGAATTGTTTATGGCTGTACAGATGTAGTTGGTTTGAAGCTTGCATCAAAATAACAGCTGAGGCGTTGCTTATTTTTCATCAGGTGTGCTTTTGCATTGTTCATTTCAAATGAATATTCCGGGCTGTATTGTCCACCGTTTATGTCCACAAAATTTAATTTTATTTTTACGGTGGCTACGTCCCATTCATCCAGTATAAGATCGGGTTGTTTAGGGTCAAAGAATACATCCAGCCTGTTTAATCCCGACTGAAACTCTGAAAGCAGTCCCATGTTTTTATTAGGATCAGGTGATATCCTTAAGTTGGCGCCTTTCCCCATCGCAAATTCGGCATTGGACATGGTTGAACCTACAAAACGGCCATTAAGTGGAGATACATTGGGATTGCTGGAATTAGTATATAACTCAACAGTAGCTTTAGAACCGGCTACCTTATTATCTCTCCCGGTCCAAATCTCCACATCGGCAGATTGTAATTTGAAAGATGAATTTTGTTTTACGCAATTACTAACCACATATTCATCCGTGTTGCTTTGTATTCCTATTACATCACCGGCCATACTTGCAAGCGTATAGCTAATTGGTTTAGCAGTTTGGTTGGATAAATGCGAAAGTACAGAATTGATAAAATTATTTAAGTCGGTCACAGAAGTGGCATTGATCAGTGCCTTAACATCAGTGCCTACTACGTAAGTATTGATAGTGTATTTTATATTCTTATTCTGATTTAATTTTTCAAGGTCAAAATTCAACGAATTATTTTGCTTATCCCCATATTTAAAATTTGAGAAATCGGAGTTTATAAGGCTGTTCTCATCAATACGAATGTTTGCCAGGATGCGGGTGCCATAGGTAACGCTACTCATCCATACCAGGTCAGGTGATTTTTCAAGAATTGCGTCTGTGAAGAAACCCGAAGTAGGAATAGAAGTAGAAACCGTGTACATCGGGATGATATAATCGTACATGATATACAAATGGTGGTCTTCTTTATTTGTTGACAAACCTGCCCCTATTGTGAAGCCAAGAATTGAGCCGCCCCCTGAAGTTGCCATGGCCTGTGCAACCGCACTTTCTGTGTAGTTATACTGGTATTGCATGTTTGCTGCTGTGGCCGTGGTTGAAAAATTTTTTACAATATTTTGTTTCGCTGTATTGATGTTGGCTTCAGATGGATTTAAGTTAGCCACCAGCATACTCACTTCTCCCGATGTATTGTTGTTATCGGTAGTAAGTGTAATCGGGTTTCTTTTTCCTTCGCCAATCGGTTTGGTGGTATTCCCCATCATGAAATCGTTGTAACTATAAATAGCCCCCGGGTAAATACCCTGCCCACTCATGTTGATGCTCATGAAACTGGTACTGCTGGCGCTAACAGATTCACGGGTAGTAGTACAAAGAAATCCATTACTATTTTGGCTTTGAAGTGGCTGAGTATTGATGGAAACATTATTGGTGCTGGCCGGGTTTTTTACTGCAACGTACTTAACGTTTACCCCATTTACATTCCGTACAACGGCAGCAGGTGCGAATGAAGCAGAAAACTCTTGCATTCGCTGTATTTTGCTTTCGTTGTTGATTAGCACTTTTGTATTCTTAGGTGGAGGGAAACCGGTACTGATTGGTTTTTTTTGAGCTAAGCCGGAATAACTGATAGAAGCAAAGAGTAAGAAAAAGCTGATTGTTTTCATTTGTATTTTTTTGTAAAAGTAATTTTGAAGCCAGGGCTGGACAATCATTAAAAAAGATGATTTTTTATAAATCATAGCCCTCGGTTTAAACCGAGGGCTATGTATGATCAGGAATATTCATTTTAACCATCTCAACGGATTCACATTATTGAATCACCAGGTAATATTTACTCTTTATCTCCGGAATCAATACCGACAACTTCTTTATCCTTGTTTCATCCGATGGATGCGTGGATAAAAATTCCGGTGTTTTATTTTTATTTCCAGCACTCATTCGCTTCCAGAAAGGGATGGCTTCATCCGGATTATAACCCGCCATAGCGGCAAATATCAATCCCAGCTTATCTGCTTCGCTCTCTTGCATACGGCTGTTGGGCAATGCCAGCGCCAGGTTGGAACCTATCATATACAACCCTAAAAACAACGCCTGTGTTTCCTGTTTCTTTTCCTTCAATGCTTCCTGCAATACCAACCCGCCAAGATTGATGAGTAACCCCTGGCTCATGCGTTCATTTCCATGCCGTGCAATGGCGTGTGCTATTTCATGGCCCATTACTACGGCCAACGCATTTTCGTTTTGTGTATAAGGCAACAGGCCGGTATAAACAACCACCTTGCCGCCGGGCATACACCAGGCATTCACTGTTTTATCATCAATGGTATTATAATCCCATTTAAAATTTTTCAATTCATTGCTCATGTTGTTTTGTCGCAAATAGCTTTCTACAGCATGCTGAATTTTTGTTCCTACTCTTGTTACCATTTGCGCCCGTTCATCTGATTGAGTAAGCGTGGCGCTATGTGCTACTACCGAATCGTATTCAGTAAATGCAAGAGAAGTGATGAGCGCATTAGGCACTAAATTGATTTGCTTGCGGCCGGTAACGGGTACGGTTTTGCAACTAACAAAAATCAATGCAAGCAATACTATTAAAACGGGAATGCGTATTTTCATTTAGTTTAAATCTTAGAAAAAAGAAATCAAAAAATTTTTTGTACTGGTTGGAAATTCGCCCATGCAGCTCCTGCTGTTGTATCCCATCCTGATTTATTGATTGAAGATACTTTCCATCCACCGTCCCTGTTTACGTACACCCAACCAATACGGGCAGCTTTGAATTTTATTTTGGTGGTTCCATCTGCAATATTTTCTGAACAGTTTTCTACTGTTACATCTTCTAAAATGATCATTCGGTTAATAAACGGTGTATTGCTGCCACCATTTCTTTTTACTGTTACACAAATCTCTATTCTTGAAATGGGGAAGGCTGATTGTGTCGGAATGGCTATTGTTCCTTTAGGTATAGCTTTTATTTCAGTACCCGTTGGCATAACAGTTTTGGTGTTAAGTGGTTTTATTGCCGCAGGTTTAACCTGCACAGGACTTGTGTTTACCATGTCACGAAATGTAGCGGTGTAACCACTGGTGGGGACATCCAGTTCAACAGTAGCGGTATTGTCTGCCCCGCCGGATATACTTTTTACGACAAAGAGGTTTTCGTACATATAGTCAACCGAAGTACCTTTAATATTGCTTCCGTCTGCTTTCGTAATGCTTGCGTAAATGCCGCCAGGTGTCTGTGCAAAAAGGCTTGTGCTGATTATTGCTGCCAGGAAAAGAAAGGTTGCTTTCATTATTTATAAAGTTTAAGAAGTAAAAGTAGCCGGATCGTCAAATGCAGGCAATCATAAAAAAAGATGATTTTTTATTGGCTGGCGAAAAAAATCATTAAAAAAGATGAGTGGATGGCAATCTTTAATCATTTTTATTTGCAGTAGTTGGAAAAATGTATATTAGAGAATGAGAAAAATTTTGTTACTATTCTTTATTGTCTCAAGCTATTATTGCAGCAATGCCCAGGATAATAGGGCAATAGACAGCATGTTGCAGGTATTAAAAACTGCAAATGAAGATACCAGTAAGGTAATTCTCTTACTTAATGTTGGTGAACAATATGAGCGATTTTCCCCTGAAACATCCAAGCAATACTATCATCAGTCTTTAGCGCTTAGTCAAAAGATTGGCTATAAACCCGGGGAAATAAAATTTGCATCTTATTATACTGCTGTGTTGAATATGCAGGGTCGGTTTGATTCATCGCTTATCCTGAATAAAAAAGCACTGCAATTGGCAAGACAACTGAATGATGAACTCAGCATTGCAAAAACTACTTTAAATACGGCCAATTCATATCATTTGATTTCAAAAGAGGATTCGGCAATTTACTATTACATGCAGTCATTACCCATTTTGGATAAGTTGGAAAACAAGCGAATGCTGGGTATTGCATATAGCAATCTTCAAAATATTTATACTGATATTCCTGAGTATCAAAAAGCAATTGAATACGGGAAAAAAGGCGTTGAAATTTTTAGCAAAGAAGTGAATGATCCTTTAAATCAGTCTTATTGTTTAAGCAATCTTGGAATCGTTTATACATCACTGAAAAAGTTGGATACTGCTGAAATGTATTTTAAAGAAGCATTGCAAATAAGCCGGAACATTGACGACGTATATACAGAATCTGCTGTGTTGCTGAATCTTGGAGATATTTATCAAAAGGCTGGAAGGCTGGAAGAAGCCAAAAAGAATTTTGACAAAGCCCATTTAATTGCCAAAGAAATGGATTTGACGGAAACCGAGGCAATTGCTTTGAAGGGGATAGCCATGTACCATTTAGAAAAAAGGAATTATCCACTGGCAAAGGCTTATGCAGATTCTGCACTTTCCATTTCAATCAAAAGTGATAATCGCAAGCAGACTCTGAAATTATACAAACTGCTATCCGATATTTCTTATGCCAGCCAGGATTTAAAAGCAGCTCATGAATTTGAAGAAAAAGAAGATGCACTTAGAGATAGTGTAAATGCCGATAACTTACATAGGATTTCTACCGAATTTGAAACAAAATATGAAACGGAGAAAAAAGAAGCCAAGATTATTCTTCAGCAATCTCAATTGAAACAAAAAAGCAATCTCATTTATTTTCTCATTGCAGGAGTGGCTGCTATAATCATCATCTCTTTACTCACATACCGCAACTACAAAAACAAACAAAAATTACAGCAGGCAAAAATTGATGAGTTGGAAACGGAAAAAAAGCTCACCGCCACCGAAGCAGTGCTGAAAGGTGAAGAACAGGAACGCACCCGGCTTGCCAAAGACCTGCACGATGGCCTGGGCGGCATGTTAAGCGGTATAAAATTTTCACTAAACAATATGAAAGGAAATTTAATCATGACGCCTGACAATGCACAGGCATTTGAACGCAGCATGGACATGCTGGACAGTTCCATTAAAGAAATGCGCCGTGTAGCTCATAACATGATGCCGGAAATTTTAGTTAAGTACGGGTTGGATGCCGGGCTGAAAGAATTTTGCAATGATATTGAGCGGAGCGGTGTATTGCAAATCAGTTATCAATCCATTGGAATGGATAAGGCAACTATTGAACAAACAACGGCAGTAACAGTTTATAGAATTGTACAGGAATTAGTAAACAATACCATCAAACATGCATCTGCAAAAAATGTACTGGTGCAGTTGCATTATGCTGAGCAGGAAAAGTTATTAGCCATAACCGTGGAAGATGACGGGAAAGGTTTTGATAAAGAATCATTAAGTAAATCAACGGGAATAGGCTGGAGCAATATCCAGAACAGGGTTGAGTTTTTGAAAGGGAAGATTGACGTAAATTCAACTATTGATAAAGGAACATCAGTATTGATTGAAATAACTCTTTAATGAAGACAAGTGTATTTATAGTGGATGACCATTACATGGTAATTGAAGGTATTCGCTCATTATTGCAAAACGAAAAGGATATTGAATGGATGGGCCATGCCACCAATGCTGCATCCTGCCTGAGCTTTCTGAAAAATCAACAGCCGGATGTCATCCTGATGGATATAAACCTTCCGGATATGAGTGGTATAGATTTGTGCAAAGAAGTAAAAGAAAAATATCCAGCCATATTTATACTTGGACTAAGTACTTTCAATCAGCAACCTGTTATCCGCAATATGATGAAAAACGGCGCATCAGGTTATGTGTTGAAAAATGCCACAAAGGAAGAAATTATGAGCGCCATCGCTGCGGTAACATCCGGCAAAACCTATCTCAGCTTTGAAGCGGCTCAATCATTACGTGAAAAAGAAACTGGTATTCCCCTAATCACCCGTCGCGAAAAAGAAATTTTGTCGTTAGTGGCTGATGGCTTAACCAACAATGAAATAGCTGAAAAACTTTTTATTAGTGTGGCCACAGTGAATACCCATAGAAAAAGCCTCTTGGCAAAATTTAATGTAAATAATACAGCAGGCTTAGTAAAACAGGCTGTAATGCACAACCTGGTATAACAGGCATTTGTTCGAAACCAGTCTCACTTCTCAATCATTCAGGGCGCGCTATTCACCTTCAAAAGAAACTGCATATTTTTTTCGGTTATATACTATGGCGAATCTTCTCCGCTGATTTATTTAGAGTTCAGTTGCAAATGATCAAGAAGCTCCCGCCCGGAGCTTTCAACTCACTTCGCCATAACGTGTGGCATAGGAAATCAACAGTCATCTTTTACCTGTGTAAATTACTAAGCTGACCTTCTGAGCAGAAAATTAACATCTGGCAACAACAGACCTTGTTCCAGCCTCCAGGTTTTTTATTTCCCGGGGCTATAATATTTCAGCGCATCCGGCATGGCTTCCTGCAATTTCGCAATGCGCGTGTCATCCAACGGGTGTGTGCTTAATATCAGTGGGGGATGATTGTTTCCCGAAGCTGCTTTCATCCTTTGCCAGAAAGGGATAGCTTCTCTCGGGTCATATCCTGCCATAGCCGCGAACCTCAAGCCCAGCCTGTCAGCTTCTAATTCCTGCTGGCGCGAAAAAGGCAGCAGCACGCCCACATTGCTGCCAATGCCATACGCATCCAAAAAAAGCGCCTGGGTTTCCGCTGGTTTATTGGCAACGGCTACCGACAAAGCAACACCGCCCAATTGCTGCACCATTCCCTGGCTTAACCTTTCATTGCCATGGCGCGCAAGCGCATGTGTAATTTCATGGCCTAACACAATGGCCAGTGCGGTCTCGCTTTGCGTAATGGGCAACAGCCCGGTGTACACCACAATCTTCCCCCCGGGCATGCACCATGCATTTACTTCTTTCGAATCGACCAGGTTATATTCCCAATGGTAGCCATCGAGCTCTTTTCCAAGGCCCTGCTGGTTATAATATGCGGTAATAGCAGTCGAAATTCTTTCGCCCACCCGGCGGACCATGTCCACATCATGTTTGTTTGATGCAACGGTAACCACTTTATTGCTGGTGAGGAATTCTTTATATTGCCCTGCTGCCATGGTCTGTATTTCAGATTCGGGATAAAGTATCAACTGGCTCCGGCCGGTAATGGCATTGTGCGTACAACCTGATGCAATGGATAATGCGGCTGCTGTTAAGAGTTTTTTCATGGTCAATTTTTTGGTTCAGAAATAATACTTAGGATTTTTTTATTTTGTGTAACGGGCATAACCTCCTGATTGGGCATCGTTGCCACGCTCGCTTGTGCTGCAGAAACCCTATTCGGCAAAGCGCGGCCCGCCAATAACCCTCAAACATCTTTCAACCTGTCCCCGAGGCTCGGCCTTAGCCTGTGCCTCGATTTATTAAATATCATTATGTCATTCATCTTTCCTTTGCGCAGCTGTTTTTGTTCGCCTTCAGGCATTTCATATATTTCTTTGCATGCTGCACTGCAGCACCCGCTGAACTCCCTGGCACATTCATCGCATTGAATGAACAACAAATGGCAAGCATCATTTTTGCAGTTCGTGTGGGTATCGGCAGGCTTTCCGCACTGGTGGCATTTGGCAATAACATCTTCCGTAACCCGCTCTCCCAGCCTGTCATCGAAAACAAAATTTTTCCCTATGAATTTGTTTTCCAGTTTTTTTTCTTTTGCCTGTTTGGCATAATTGATGATCCCACCTTCCAGGTGAAAAACATTCTTGAATCCCTTATGCAACAGGTAAGCGCTGGCTTTTTCGCAACGGATGCCGCCGGTGCAATACATAATAATATTTTTGTCTTTCTGGCTATTAAGCATGTCGGCGCTCATGGGCAACTGTTCGCGAAAAGTATCCGATGGCACTTCGATCGCATTTCTGAAATGCCCTACTTCATACTCGTAATGGTTGCGCATATCCACCACAACGGTCGCGGGGTCTTCGGTCAGTGTATTGAATTGTACGGCATCAACGTATTTCCCTTTCCTGCTCATATCGAACAAAGGGTCGGTAATGCCATCTGCGACAATTTTTTCGCGCACTTTTATTTTCAGCACCCAAAATGATTTGCCATCGTCTTCAACAGCTATGTTCAGCCGAAGGTTATTGAGCGGCCTGATGGCATACAGGCAATTTTTAAGCAACTCAAAATTGCTCCCTGGAACGCTTATCTGCGCATTGATGCCTTCGCCTGCCACATAAACCCGCCCGAACACATTCAGTGCATGCAGTGACCTGTACAGCTCATCGCGGAATTTTTGCGGGTCTTCAATAAAAAAATACTGGTAAAACGAGATCGTGGTGCGAGGCCCTGTTTCCTGGTATAATCTTTCTTTGAGCTCCTTTTGTGAAACCCGGTTGTGCAATGCTGCCATAATGTTGAAATTTTAAGGACACTTGCCTGGTGAACAAAATTTCCGAGGGCGCAAAGATAATCATAACCGCTGTACTATATGCGCTGAAATGTGCGCTTTTAGGTTGACAAGGGCGGAATCTCTGGCTCCAGCGGCAATCAACCCCTTACTATTATTACCTTACTGGTGCAAGTATGCAGCTTTACCACATGTGTTGGCGTACTTGTGTCTTTGTGATTTGTAAATAAAAAACGGCTTATTCAATGGCGCAAATACCCTTCTCTCATTGCCTGCCCTGGTACTTTCGCCAGGTAGGGCGATGGCGAGTGTGGAGGCGGAATCTCAGGATGCCATTTTACTGTCTGGTGAAAGGATGCCGTTTAATTGTTTTCGCGCCATGAAGAAAGGCAACGAATATCTTAGTTTTTGTAATACGTTTGGGAATTGGTTTCCCGGCAATATAATTATCAAGATGGTGAAGTAGTTTTTTCTTTGAAAAAATTAACAACCTGACAGAACCGTTTATAGCAAGTGCTATGGTTGCAGTTGTTGCAAAAAATGCAAGAAAGATTAAAAGCAGCCCCGGGTAATCATCCCGTACGGTAGGATTATCTTTTTTGGTATTTGCGAAAACAAAAACTAAAGGTGTTATTGCAGCATCAACAATTAACGGGATATAAATCATTTTTTTGCTGGCGCTTCGTTTGTAGAAGAAATATTTTATCAATGCTTTGGAGGAGTCGTCGTTCCCATAAGTCTTCAAAAAATCATCTTCATTTAATTTATAATCTCTGGAGGAGCGGATTATTGTTGTGTCGAAATATTTTTGTTGTGCATTGGAAGCTGCACTTGAAATTTTAAAGATAAATATGGATAAAATGATAAATAAAAATTTCATAAAAATTCCTGAATATCTTTTAGATGAACTGTACTACAGGAAAACTCCTATATCGCAATTGGTTTAATATACTTTGAAACAATACGAATTGCTGTCTATTGGAGCAATGGGCCTGCCCCCATAATAAATATCTTGTAAATAATGCAAATGTTTATCGGCATCTATTATGTGAATACCAATAGACGCAACCTCACAATTTTTTTTAGCTTGAAAAATATCGGCAATATCAGCAAAATAAATTCCCTTTTTTTGGGCGACTAAGAAAAGAGAAAGAAAATAATCATTGTTTTCCTCTATAAAATGGACATTTTTTGCAGAATGTGGTATAAGCGAGTTTGGTTGAAGATTCCCTTTTATTGGCACAATGAAAAACGAGTCAACAGCACCTGTTTGTGAGCCTATACCTAATGGTGAGGTTAAGGCTAAATCTGTTGTCATATCTGATGCTCCACTGAAATCAATGCTGTCACCAACTGGTTGGCTATTCTGAATTGGTCGCATTCTTTTAGGAATAATTGAGGTGAACCATAGAGTGTCCCCAACTTTGATACTGTCTTTATCTGGATAAAAATTTGCAGTTCCTGCATTAAAAAAATATTCGGTTTTCCCACTTACGCAAAGAGATTTACAGCTATTGCAACCGTAAATTGCAAACAAAAAGAGCGTAGCCAAAACCTGTATATTCTTTATATTAGTACCCATAAGATGCAAACAAATTGTTTATTTGATTATTCGTCGGATTATTTGGATTTTGCTGCAACAGTCTTGCTTTAAATTGAGCAATAGTCGAAACATCTGATTGCAATGCAGCAAATATTTGCTGAATAGTATAACCTGATACTAGGTCATTAACTTTAGTCCTTGTGGGCTCTAATGTATTATCCATCAAATCAAGCATCAGCCCTTTAGGTATCCATTTAAAACCATCGTTAGGCAATGCAGGCGTAAAATTTTCTAATGAAAACCCATCATTGCCAATGTTGCTATAATCACTGAGCGCAGGCTGCACAAATGCCTCAGCATCTCCTTTTAAACTATTTTCAACATTATATTTTTGATTGGCCAGATAAAATCCCATGTGGTATGCCCATGCTTCTCCAAGAGCTATTATTGGGGAATTGCTGCTTCCCCCCGTGCCATAAGGATTGTATTGACCGGAGGGATATTTATATTGCTCATCCAGTTCAGCATTCACAAAATTATTATACCACGAGCTTCCTGCCTGAACGTATTGACTCGCGTGACTCAATTCATGATAAAAAGTTCCTTTGATCCAATCAGATGAAAAAGCTTGGGAAGCAGTCGCAGGATTGTCAATATGGTAATCAATAAACATGTCAAGATGCACACCAGACAATATAGCCCATGCTTGAACCCATCCTCCGGGAACATTTGTATTGCCTCCGTAAACAAACATAGAAATATAACCCGTTGTGCGATTGAAAGAATGTGAATAGTGAAAAAAGAGGCTATGCATAAAAGCCAATACAGTACAGTATTTGCTTAGAAAAAGTGCTTAAATTTTTTCAATGCACAACTTCAAGACAAATTTCGACAAAATTTATAAAATCGTCAAAAGTTCTTTGTCAGATAAATTGAATAGCGAAGGCAACCTCCAGTTTTATCCACGGCTGCCCAAGATGAATGATTGTAGCATTATTGCCCTGTCAATGTGTGCGGAGTCCCTGGGAATTGATTCTGAGAATTATTTGTGGAGCAAGTTGAAGAAAGATTATTGCAGGGAATTTCCGGAGTTAATTGATCGCAGCAACTTCAATAAGCGACGACGGCGCTTACAGCTATACATTCAGGAAGCAGCTCGCCATCTATCAGAAAAGCTCAATGTGGGGGAGAATATTTTTCTGATTGATTCTATTCCGGTCCCTGTTTGTAAAATCGCCAGGGAGAAGCGATGCAAGTTTGGAAAAGATTTCTTTGAACCCGCCCCGGACAAGGGTTTCTCAGCAGTAACCAAAAGCTATTATTATGGATATAAGCTTCACTTAGTGACATCGGTGAAGGGTGTTTTTTACAGCATGGATTTGACCAAAGCCAGTGTACATGATGTCTATTATTTAAACGAAGTTGCCAACAGCCCTATGAAAAATGCTGTCTTGATTGGCGATAAAGGATATTTATCAAAACAGATACAAACTGATTTGTTTCATCATTGCAATGTGCAATTAGAAACGCCTTGCAGGAGCAATCAAAAAGAACAAAAGGGCTGGCATCCGGTTTTCAGAAAGTCAAGAAAAAGAATCGAAACATTATTTTCTCAATTATGTGATATGTGATCAAATGATGCTGAAAAGAAATTATGCAAAGTCTTTGAGTGGATTAAAAACCAGGCTGATCAGTAAGATTGCAGCAGTAAGCATGCTGCAATGGATTAACTACCAACAACAAAAACCTATTAATCATTTAAAACATGCCCTGGCAGCTTAATCGCACAAGGGGTTATTATAAGATAATGTAAGATAGCAATTAAATTTTTTAAAAGATTAAATAGCTGACAAATTCTTTCATTTTGTAATAGCCTTTCCCTTTCTCAGAGTCTCAACCCAGAGCCTTGCGTGTTGACTGGACTCTGCGGAGAAAAAAGATTAAAAGAAAACGACAACTTGAAATGCGCCCAAACTTTTAAAATTGTCTGAGAAGAAGCGCATGTGGAAGAAACAGGCATCGCGGCGTCATCAGCATTTGCCAGGAACATTGCCTCATTGTAGCAACCATACAGCAGCAGTAGCTGACTGTCGAAGTATGCCCCGCCCGAGCTCTGTACTGAATCAATGCCCGTAGGGCCTGCGTCATGTTTCAGTCCTTCATAACCGGCAATTCGAGATAAGTGGACAGGTTTTTATTACAGTAAACCGTTTCTGCCGCTTTGATAAAATCGCTTTGCTTGGCTTCAAAAATATTTGGGATAAATTTCTGCGGGTTCCTGTCAATGACCGGGAACCAACTGCTTTGGATCTGGATCATTATTTTGTGCCCTTTTAAAAAAGCATGGTTGACCTGGTGGAGGTCAATGACTATTTCTTCCGGCTTGCCTGGTACAAACGGGATTGGCTTTTTAAAACTTTTTCTGAACCTGCCTCTAAAAACTTCCATTGTTACTGGGAACTGATAGCCGCTCATAGATAAGTTCACGGTATCAAAATCGGGATACACATCGATCAGTTTTACCACAAAATCAGCATCCGTGCCGGTAGTGCTTACGAGAAGGTGTGCTTTTACGTTACCGGTAACAACCAGGTTTTCGCGCAAGCCATCAGCGGTAAAGCTGATCACATCCGGCCTCGTACTTACAAATCGCTGGTCCTGTACCTGCCATGACCTCCACTGGCTGCCTTTTCCATAAGTGGCTTCAATCGGCAATTCGCGATAAGGAACCGGTTTGGCAGGATCGCTCACATAGCTTACATCACCTGCTGTTAACGTGGGTTTCTCAAAACTGCATGTGCCGTTTGAATGCACATACAATTTTTTTGCTTCTGCTTCTTTTGGCGGCCAGGCATGATAGGTCTTCCATTGATTGCTGCCTGTTTGAAAACAAGTGGCTTCGGGAAACCAGCCTTCATCCTTTCCTTTCAGCCAATGATCGAACCATTTTTTTTGCAGCTCCTGAAAATATGCAGAGGTATTGCTCTCGAAATTGATTTTGCCAAGACTGTCTCCATTTGGCCATGCCCATTCACCATGAAACCAGGGCCCCAGTACAATAAAATTGCGATTGGAACTGTCTTTTTTTTCAAGATGTTCATACATGATCTGAGGCCCGTTCAGGTCTTCCTGGTCGTAATATCCTCCAACATGCATCACAGGAATTGCCGGATAGGCTATTTGGTTCAACATAGACTGTCTTTTCCAAAAGCCGTCATAATTGGGGTGGTTCACAAAATCATTCCATGCCGGGAGCCGGTTTTTGTAAAATTTTTCATTCACGTTTTTAAGCGGCCCAAGATTAAGGTACCAGTTAAACAGATCAAACTGCGGAAAAGGGAAATCGCTGTTGGCTTCTTTTGCATTTTCTACCATATAACTGTATTCAAAACCATAACTGAGGCGGAAAGCGCCATTGTGATGAAAGTCATCGCCCAAAAACATATCGCAGGGAGAAGCCTGTGGCGAACTGGCTTTCAGTGCAGGATTGGGATCGCTGATGGCATCAAGGGCTGTATATCCCAGGTAAGAAATCCCAAAAATGCCTGCCTTGCCATTGTTGTAAGGAAGATTTTTTATTAACCAGGAAACAGCATCTGACGCATCAGTGCTTTCATCTGTTTTTGAAGGGTTGAGCAAATGATAAAGAGGCCTGTTCATTTCAAATGTGCCTTCGCTTTTGAACTTCCCCCGCATGTCCTGCCTTACAAAGATATATCCTTCTCTTGCCATGCTCCGATAATAAGCCGGCAACAGATCAACGCTTATTGCCGAGTCTTCTTTCAAAGAGATGTCTGCGCCATAAGGGGTTCTTTGAATCAATATCGGAACTGCATGAGGGTAATTGGCCGGCAACATAACCACTGTAAAAAGTTTTGTCCCATCCCGCATTGGGACCATATAGGTTTTCTTTATATAATAACTTACCGTATCGTTTTGTGCATTTGCAAAACACAGCTGGAAAAGAAAAAGCAGGCTAATGAAAAATTTCTGTTTCATCCTAAATGTTTTTTAAGGTCAAAGAAAAACAGTAATAAGAGTAATAATTTCGTTATAGTTTGATGAAGTTAGGGTTTCTTAAAAAAAGTTCAGGGCCTTTCAATCAGCGCCATGCTACGCTCTTGTGCTCCAGCAAAGCCATTCATCAACCCATTAACGAAACAGGCGCCCTGTTTCAAAATTGCAACACCTTCTTTACATTGGATCTCGAAAACCATTCAAAACCCAAGTGCAGGCAACCAATTCCTCAACCTTTCCATCCATTGGTCTTTTGTAGTTGGGTTGTTCATGCCAAAGCCATGGCCGCCATGCGGGTAAATATGCAATGCTGCCGGCAGTTTGTTTCTTTGCTCCGCCTCATAAAAGTAAATACTGTTCTGCACTTTCACTACGTCATCATCTCCTGCATGCACTAAAAAAGCAGGGGGCGTGCCTGCGTTTACCTGCAGCTCATTTGAATATTCTTTTATTTTTTCCGGCGACGGGTTTTTCCCGAGCAGGTTATCTCTCGATCCGATATGGCCTATGCTATCTGTAAAACTGATGACTGGATAAACCAGGATCATAAAATCCGGCCGAAGGCTGGTATTTTTCTTGTTGTCAATTACTGGTGACGTGAAATGTGTTCCCGCCGTTGAAGCAAGGTGGCCGCCTGCCGAAAAACCCATGATCCCAATTTTCCCCGGATCAATGCCCCATTCCTTTGCATTTTCCCGAACCATTTGTATCGCCCGTTGCGCATCCTGTAAGGGCCCAATTTCTTTGTTCACCATCGTCTTATCATCAGGTATCCTGTATTTCAACACAAATGCTGCGATCCCCCACTCGTTGAGTTTTTTTGCCACGTCATACCCTTCATGGCTTGCAGCCAGAATAGAATACCCGCCGCCGGGGCAAATAATAACAGCAGTCCCATTGGCTTTTTTCTTATCGGCTGGAAATACGGTTAGCGATGGCCGTGAAACATGGTGCACAATAAGTATTTTGTTTTCTCCTTCATAGGTGGGGTATTCGTCATCAGGAGATGGCCTGGAGTTAGGGAGGTTGCCATCATACAAAGAAATTACAGCTTGGGGATACCCTTTCATGATAATAAAGGAGCAGGCAAATGCGGTGAGCATACGCTTCATAAAAATAAAATTGATCTTGTAATTTATACAAATACCAGGATCATTTCTTCGAATGTTTGCATACCTGAGCCATAATGATTAAACTTGCCCAATTTAAAATCAGGAAAAATGAAGATAGGAATTGAAGCGCAGCGCATCTTCAGGGCGAAAAAGCACGGAATGGAAGTGGTAGCGCTGGAACTGATCAGGCAAATCCAGCAGCTTGATAATAAAAATGAATATATCCTTTTTGCTAAAGATGATGCCGACAAACAATGCATAACCGAACAGCCAAATTTTAAAATTGATACCTTTAGTTCCTATACTTATGCCGATTGGGAGCAATTTCGGCTACCCAAAGCTGTTAGAAAGAATAAGCCGGATTTCCTTCATTGCACATGCAATACTGCGCCAATAAAGCCGCCTGTTCCTTTGTTGCTGACGCTTCATGACATCATCTATCTTGAAAAAGTGGATTTTAAGGGAACTGCCTATCAAAATTTCGGTAACCTTTATCGCCGTTTCGTTGTCCCACGGGTTGCAAAAAAAAGCAAAATCATTATCACGGTTTCTGATTTTGAGAGGCAAACTATCCTGGAAAAATTAAAATTGCCAGAAGAAAAAATAAGAGTAGTCCATAATGCTGTGAACAAACGGTTCAACAGTAATTTTTCAGGTGAAGAAGTAAACAGTTTCAGAAAAAAACATAATCTTCCCGAAAACTTCCTGCTGTTCCTGGGCAACACTGCCCCCAAAAAAAATACTCCGAATGTAATCCGGGCATTTGCCGGTTATTGCGAACAGATAAAAGATGCCCTTCCGCTTGTGGTTCTTGACTATGAAAAGGCCCTGGTTGATCAATTGCTTTCTCAGGAAGGCCTCTCAAAATATGCGAAACAGTTCATCTTCCCGGGTTATATATCACCAACAGAAATGCCATTGATGTATAACGCCGCATCTGTTTTCCTGTACCCTTCTTTGCGCGAAAGTTTTGGCCTTCCTATTTTAGAAGCCATGGGCTGCGGCGCTCCTGTCATCACATCCAACACTTCTTCTATGCCGGAAATAGCCGCCGGCGCCGCACTGCTGATTGACCCTTATAAAGCAGAAGAAATTACGCAAGGCATTATCAGCATGCTGTCAGATAATAAATTGAGAGAAAATTATAAACAAAAGGGAAAACTAAGGGCATCCGAGTTTACCTGGGAATCTTCTGCCAGGAAATTGCTTTCCATCTATGAATTAATGAAATAGCGCCCTTTCAAATCTCAGCAACATCAACTTTTTATCATTTCAGGTATAATACTGAAAAATAGTT
>JAFEAJ010000023.1 GCA_018266455.1 Bacteroidota bacterium | reverse complement strand
AGAAAAAGATTTTCGTGAGGCTTTGCTGAAAACAGATTGGTCGTTGTACCAGGATAAAATAGTCGCGGTTACCTGTTCTGCAGATGCTGTAATACCCATGTGGGCATATATGCTGGCAGCTACCTATTTGCAGCCAGTTGCCACCGAAATAATAATGGGCGATGAGCAAAAAGCCACTGAACAGGCTTTTTTAAAAAATATTCAAGCGATTAATGAAAATGAATATGCTGATACGCGTGTGGTTATAAAAGGCTGTGGCGATTTGCCGATTGGCGAATCTGCATATATTGAAATAACAAAAAAATTAAGACCTGTTGCCAAAAGCATTATGTATGGCGAGCCTTGCAGTACCGTGCCTGTTTTCAAAAAGAAGTAATGGCAAACCAGCGTACAAAAAGGTAAGAACACCTTTTATCGTTGAGGGAAGGAACAGTAATAGCCACTAAATCAAGGGCAACAGCCTGTAAAGTTTTTTCTTCGGGCTGCAACTCAAAGCAGTTTTCCCCTCATTACAATATAAGCCACTGAAAAGTAAATTATCAATCCGGTCACGTCTACCAAAGTGGCAACAAACGGCGCAGAAGAAGCTGCCGGGTCCGCGCCCAGTTTTTTTAAAATCAATGGCAGCATTGAACCGGAAATAGTTCCCCAAAGCACAACTCCAATCAGGGCAAAAAAAACAGTGCAGGCAACAAGCAGCCAATGTTCGCCATAATTATACCAATGAAGCTCCTGCCAAATGCTAATTCTCAAAAAGCCAACAGCGCCGAGAATAAGCCCAAGCACAAAACCTGATGATATTTCTTTGCGCATCACGCGCCACCAGTCCCGAAAACTAATTTCGCCAACTGCCATGGCGCGTATGATAATTGATGATGCCTGCGAACCGGAATTACCCCCACTTGAAATAATGAGCGGGATAAACAATGCAAGTACCACCGCTTTGCTGATTTCCCCTTCAAAATGGCCCATGGCTGTAGCAGTGAGCATTTCTCCTAAAAACAATATGATGAGCCAGCCGGCACGCTTTTTTATTAAGTTTGTGAATGAAATGGTAGTATAAGGTTCATCCAATGCTTCTGACCCGCCAATTTTTTGAATTTCGCGTGTGCCTTCTTTTTCAGCTAACCGCAGCACGTCATCAAGGGTAACAATACCCAACAGCACACCATTATCATCTGTTACCGGAAGCGCATAACGACTGTTGTGGCGAAATACCGTGATCGCTTCTTTTTGGGGATGATTAACATTGATAGAGATGAACTGGTAATCCATTATCTGTTCTACCAGCATATTTGGTTCTACTATCAAAAAATCTTTGATGTTGATGTCATCTATCAATATGCCCTGCTCATCAGTTACAAAAAGAAAATTCAAAGTTTCGGTTGCCCGGCCCCGTTGTTTGATAAGGTCAAGCACTTGCTGCACGCTGTCTTTTTTATTGACTGAGACATAATCAGGCGTCATTAGCCTCCCTACCGATCCTTCGGGATAACCCAATAGTTCCAAAGTCTCTTCCCTGGTTTCAGGGCTTAAGATCTTCAGCAATTCTTTCACTGCATTGCCTGGTAGTAATGAAAGGAAGGCTGTGCGGTCATCGGGCTTTAAATTGTTCAACAGCTCTGCAGCTTTTTCCTCAGGCAGGGACCTGATGATCACTTCCTGTTTCTTTTTCCTTAAAAATTTGAATGCTTTAGCAGCCTGTGTCGGGTCAAGATGCTGAAATAATTTTACCGCCCATTTTGTGTTGCGGTTAGTGAACTCAACAATATCTTTCGGAGATAATTTTTTCAGCTTTACAAATTCCGTAATCTTATTATGCTGGAGCAGGTTTTTAACATCGTTCAGGTTCATGCTGAATGATTGAAAGGATTAAGCAAAAAGGGAAGTTTCAAAATTATTGAACAAAATAAAGGCGAAAAATCAGAGATTAAAAACGGAAAATGAAGGAATTTGAAAAAGGGTCAAGATTGTGGCAGCAAAAAAGCAAGCTTCGTTTTATTTTATTAATTACAAATTTCAATGCTGGGAAAATATAAGATGAGATTTTTTGAAATCATAATCTTTCAAAAAGCTTTCTCAGTTTCTCCCTTGTCATCCGTTTTTCCCAATCTTTCCCTAATGCGTTTTCCCATAAAGGTTTCATGCCCAACGAAACATTGATCATGGTGTCAAATTGTTCATCGCTCAATCCCTTAGTAATGTGTTGTGGGATATCTACTTTATTTTTTTCTACCATTTTTTTAAATTCATGAACACCGTCAGGATAATATTCTTCTAGTTTATCAAAAACGATGCAATTGCCAACACCATGCTTTGTCCCAAGCAAATAACTTAATCCGTAACTTACAGCATGTGCCACACCAACCTGTGAATAGGCAATGCTCATGCCCCCTGCATACGAAGCCATCATTAATGCATCATCGCTTTCATCATCCCATTCGCGCTTCTGCAAAAAAACTTTCTGGCAAAGCTGTAAGGCTTTTTCTCCATATGATTTGCTGAACTCGTTCAGGTAAGTTCCCCGCAGGCTTTCGATGCAATGGATATAACAATCCATGCCGGTATAAAAACGCTGGTTCACAGGGGCGTTGGCCGTTAGCTCAGGGTCGAGCAAAATTTGGTTGAAGGGGGTGAAATCGGAGTTCATCCCCAATTTTTTTGCAGGGCCGGTAAGCACAGTTGTCCTGGAAACCTCAGCGCCGGTGCCGCTTAATGTTGGGATGCCTGCTTTATAAACGCCGGCATGTTTTACAAGGTCCCATCCCTGGTAATCGGCCGAAGAGCCAGGGTTGGTCATCATTAAAGAAACCGCTTTGGCTAAATCCATAGCAGAACCGCCGCCAATCCCGATAATACCGCACACCTGGCCAAACTCATTTTTTAGTTCTGCCGCAATTTTATCTACATAAACTGTTTTCGGTTCGAAAGCCACGTCAGCGAAAATGATTTTATCTTTGCCTCGCAATGGCACGCGGCTTGCTAATGCTTTTTTTTCAAAAAAATGGTCGACTAAAAATATCATAGGAATGCCTGCTTTCCTGTGTGGAGCTAAAATCTCATCCAGCTGATCAAAGCTGCCACGCCCATACACAACAAAATCAACCATTTTAAAATTCCTGAATTTCATTTTGACTATTTGATTTGTGAAGGTACAGCAATAAAAAATGTACAAATGGAGGTTTGTGCCAGCTGGGATTACATTATCATGAAAAAATGATTTTTTTGAGTCGATACTTTCAATCTTTCTTCATCAGCACTTAAAACTCAGCATTCTTGGGGGTCCTGGGAAAAGCAATCACGTCGCGGATATTGGTCATGCCCGTTACAAATTGCACCATCCTTTCAAAGCCAAGGCCAAAGCCGGCATGCGGCACTGTGCCAAAACGGCGTGTGTCGAGGTACCACCACATTTCCTTGATTGGGATATGCATGTCTTTCATTCTTTCTTCCAGTTTGTGCAACCGCTCTTCTCTTTGTGAGCCACCCACAATTTCACCAATGCCTGGTGCCAGTATGTCCATGGCAGCAACAGTTTTGCCATCATCATTCTGGCGCATATAAAACGCCTTGATGTCTTTGGGGTAATCCGTAACGATCACCGGTTTCCTGAAATGCTTTTCAACGAGATAGCGCTCATGTTCGCTCTGCATATCAATGCCCCATTTCACCTCGTACTTGAATTTTTTCTTTTTATATGCAGGCGAAGCCATCAAAATATCTATCGCTTCAGTATAAGTGACTCTTTCGAAAGGGCTATTAATAACAAATTCGAGCTTCTCCAATAAGCCCATCTCGCTTCTTTCTGCCTGTGGCTTCTGCTTTTCTTCCTCCTCCAGTCGCTGTGCTAAAAATGCAAGGTCCTCTTTGTTGTTTTCCATAGCATAGCGGATGATATACCTGATGAATTCTTCTGCCAGCACCATATTGTCTTCCAGGTCATAGAAAGCCATTTCCGGTTCGATCATCCAGAACTCAGCGAGGTGCCTGGCCGTGTTTGAATTTTCTGCACGGAAAGTAGGGCCAAAGGTATAGATATCGCTAAGCGCCAAGGCAGCGAGCTCACCTTCCAGTTGCCCGCTCACCGTGAGGTTGGTTGGGCGCCCAAAAAAATCATCTTTAAAATTAACAGAACCATCATCGTTGCGTGGTGTATTGTCAAACGGAAGCGTGGTCACTCTGAATGTTTCACCAGCGCCTTCTGCGTCAGAAGCAGTAATAATAGGCGTGTGTAGGTAAACAAACCCTTTCTCATTAAAAAATTTGTGGATAGCAAAAGCCAGTGCATGGCGCACGCGGAACACAGAGCTAAATGTACTGGTGCGAAATCGCAAATGGGCAATTTCCCTTAAAAATTCGAGGCTGTGTTTTTTTGGTTGAAGCGGGTATGCCTCAGCATCACAATCGCCTAAAATTTCAATAGATTTGGCTTTAAGCTCAACCTTTTGGCCTTTGCCCGGAGAGGCAACCAGTGTGCCCGATACTTTTAAAGAAGATCCTGTTGTTATCCTTTTCAGAAAAAAATCATCGTGCGCCCCAAGCTCTACAACAACCTGCAGGTTATTGTTTGTGCTGCCGTCATTGAGCGCAATAAACTGGTTATTGCGGAAGGTGCGCACCCAGCCCATAACCACGGCTTCTTCATTTTGATGCCCATTAGCGAGGAGGTCCTTAATTCTTGATCTTTTATTGAACATATAAAGAGGTTAGAGGGCGCAAAGATAAAAACTAGAATGAAAGGAAGGTATTTTAGCCTAAAATGCAAAATATGCCAGACTAAGGAGTGCTATTTACATGTTGCAAAAATAATTTTTTACTTTCTGCGTTTTATATACTAACATTGTGGCGGAATTAAGCTGAAGTTCTTATCCAAAGCTCACAGACAATCAGTTTTACCCATTCCATACGCCAGTAATCAAAATTCATTTTTTCAAAACCTTTTCAATATTAGCAGCTGGATTGAGCTCAGTGTTTAACCCTCAAGTATTTTATTAATTATGTATGATATCCTACAACTGAACGACATGCTCGTTCCCGAATTGCTCGATATTGCCGAGCAACTTAAAATCCCTAACGCAAAAAAATTAGATAAGCAGGAACTTGTTTATAAAATATTGGATAAGCAGGCGCTTACTTCAAATGAGCCCAAGGGCGATGCGGGTAAAGATAAGCTCAAAAGAAAGCGCATTGTGAAAACGACCACCGCTAACACAAGCGAAGAAGCATTTGTAGAAAGCGGGGACAATACTGCAAAAGCCCAGGAGCTCAAAAAAGAAACAAGAAGAAAAGAAGATAAGCCGGTATTGAAGAAGCAGCCTAAGAAGAGAGAAGAAGCTGGTGTTGATGAGCATGGTCAGGAACATGATAATAGCTCGGCTATTGCCGAGCAATTGCTGAAAAGCGTTCCTGATGAGGGGGATAACGATATGGCAACAGAAGAAATTGGCACTATTCCGGAAGCAGAACCTGGCCAATCCAATGAAGGCCACCCTAACAAATCATATCCTCAGCGGCGCAACGAAGCTTTTAATATTGAATTTGATGGCGTGATACAAGCTGAGGGAGTGCTCGAAATGATGCCCGATGGCTATGGTTTCCTGCGCAGCAGCGATTACAACTACTTGTCTTCACCCGACGATATTTATGTTTCCCCCTCACAGATCAAATTGTTCGGCTTAAAAACAGGCGATACGGTTTGTGGTTCTGTTCGCCCGCCGAAAGAAGGAGAGAAATATTTTGCGCTCCTGAAAGTGGAGAACATCAATAGCAAGGGGCCAGACGAGGTGCGCGACAGGGTGCCTTTCGATTATCTTACTCCCCTGTTCCCTTTTGAAAAATTAAATCTTTTCACCGCGCCCAGCGATTATTCGACCCGGATTATGGATCTTTTCACCCCCATTGGTAAAGGACAGCGTGGATTGATTGTCGCACAGCCGAAAACCGGTAAAACAGTTTTGCTGAAAGCAGTGGCAAATGCAATCGCTGCCAATCATCCTGAATGTTACCTGATGATTGTGCTGGTGGATGAGAGACCTGAAGAAGTTACCGATATGGAGCGCAGCGTGAAAGCAGAAGTGATTGCTTCTACTTTTGATGAGCCCGCTGAAAAGCATGTGAAAGTTTCAACCATTGCCTTGCAAAAAGCAAAACGCCTCGTTGAATGTGGTCATGATGTGGTGATATTATTAGACTCAATTACCCGCCTTGCACGTGCGCATAATACGGTTGCTCCTGCTTCCGGAAAAGTGTTGTCAGGCGGCGTGGAAGCGAATGCGATGCAGAAACCAAAGCAATTTTTTGGCGCTGCGAGAAAGATTGAGAATGGAGGTTCATTAACTATTCTTGCCACCGCATTGATTGACACAGGCAGCAAAATGGATGAAGTTATCTTTGAAGAATTTAAAGGAACCGGCAATATGGAATTGCAGCTCGACAGGCGCTTATCCAACAGGCGCATTTTCCCGGCTATTGACTTGGTTGCTTCTTCAACCCGCCGTGATGATTTGTTATTGGAAAGAGATGTGCTGCAAAGAATGAACCTGCTTCGCGTTTTCCTGAATGATATGAACACGGAAGAAGCAATGAACGAATTGCTGAAGCGCATGCGCGGTACTAAAAGCAATGAAGAGTTTCTTGCAAGCATGAATGGCTGATGCAGCTTTAATGAACAGGATACCTATTCTAATCGTTGTTTATTCTTCAGTCAGCTTGTCGATTTTTTCAGCCAGCTTTATGTCTTTATCTGTAACTACATCTCCTGCGCTGTGCGTCGAAAGCCATATTTCGACACGATTATAAACATTTGTCCATAAAGGGTGATGATCCATTTTTTCTGCTTCAATAGCCACGCGGGCCATAAAAGCAAATGCTTCAGAAAAGTTTTTGAACTCAAACTTTTTGTAAAGCGAATTATTTTGTTGCTGCCACATAAAAAATTTTTAGAAGAGAAGATTGCTTTTGTTCTTTATTTTTTCATTGTTTAGCTCAGTTACCAGTTGAACAGCATTTAATGTCTTGATTGAGTTGATAAGAATATGAATCATATCATTACTGACCACATCGCCTTTCAACAGCCACAAATAATCAAGGTGCTTGAATTCGGGCAGTAAATATTCCCCATCAAAATGGTTTTTGTACAAGTAATGGCTTAATGAGCTATTGGGCTCGTCATATTGATAAACACAAAAAAAATAAGTTCGTTTTTTTTTAGTGAGCTGTATTTCTATATCACTGTTGTTGCGGAAATGAAAAAGAAGCTTGTTGTTAATGTTCCAACAAAACTGATAATCTTTTAATGGGACTACTATGCCCAATAAACGCGCATCTTCAAAAAAGCCGGCTGTGATTTCTTCTACATCGAGCTTTAATTTCATGATATAGAGAATTTGTTATTAATGTTGCCGTTTAAAATTGCACAGGTGCTTCAGCTACATCATTGCCACGTTTGTATTTTACGAAAGTTGCATCTCCCTTTTTGAATTTTGACAACGCTTGCATATAATTTTCCAGGGAGCTCACATTATGATCGCCCAACTGGATAATCACGTCACCAGCTTTTAAACCGGCTTTTTGGGCAGGCTTTCCATCGGTCACCCCATCAACACGAACGCCAATGCCGGAAAATGTATAGTCGGGCATAATGCCAAGTGTAACGCTGAACCTTGCAGAGGTGGTGGTTTGCGTTTCCCTTGTTTTGCTGAATACAAGTTTTCCTTTATTGTTCAGCTCGTCAATAAGCTGGTAAATATATTTCACTACATATAGTTCGCCTGCATAATTAATTTTATCATAATCATCGCTGGGGCGATGATAATCTTTATGAAGCCCGGTAAAGAAAAAGAGCACGGGAATATCCTTTCTGTAAAAAGAGGTATGATCGCTTGGGCCTGTGCCGCTGCTGTCATAATTGAATTTCAAATAATTTTTTTTGCTGTTGTTGGCACTGAATAATTCACCCCATTCGGGCGATGTGCCATAACCGCCAATGGTGAGCACATGCGAACTGTCATTGAGGCGCCCCACCATATCCATATTGATCATATAATTTACTTTTTTCAGGTCAACAGCCGGGTGTTCTACAAAATATTTCGAGCCAAACAAACCAAGTTCTTCTCCGGAAAAAGCGATAAAAAGATAATTATTGCTTTTGAGCTTGGATTTCTTTAAAAGGGCAGCAAGAGCCATCAAAGCAGCAGTGCCACTGGCATTATCATCGGCGCCGTTATGAATTTGCTTGTCAGTGCCCCGGTATAACGAGTTTCCGTCTTCGCCATAACCAAGGTGGTCATAGTGCGCCCCGAGAATGATTGTTTTGTCGGCGCCATTATTGATAAATCCGAGCACATTATGCCCAACCCGTTTTTTTTCGCTGATGCTTACATCAATTATTACATCTATAGAGACGGACTCATCCTTAAAATATTTTTTCCTGGCATCGGAAGTGGCGTACAATACCGGAATGGCTTCCACATCAGACTTGTCTTTACTGTTAAAAGAAATGCCATCATTAAATTTTGAATCATTATAAAAAACTACAGCAACAGCACCATCTTTAGCGCATGCTTTTACTTTAGCATGCAGTGCTTCATCCAGGTCGAAATGGGGGTTGTCATGATTTTCTTCCAGCAAGTCCTTCAGGTCAACAAACCACGGGGCGCCACTTTCCTGCAGAGCTATGGCAAGTGTTCCTGAAACATTTTTTGTTGCGCTGAAAGGCAACGGGAAAAAATCCTTGTTAAGGGCCAACTCTTTCCCGTTGATAATAAAACGGGTTGTGCTATCAACTTGTTTCCCATCATATATTGCAAAGGGCTGTAGCCAGGAACCTTCTTCTATCTTATCCAGGCCTGCGCTCTGAAATTGAGCGATGATATAATCGCTAGCCAGCTTTTCGCCTGCGGTGCCAGCCCTACGGCCTTCCAGTTTATCATCTGCCAGGTATCGAATATTTTTTTCAAGATTAGCGATAATCAATTTATCGGCCTTTTTAAATTTTTGTGAAAATGCTGAAAAATGAAACAACAGCAGTGCAGATAAAGCAAGCAATGAAAAACGGGTCATGAATAATCTGGTTTTCGGCAAAGGTAAAAAAGTTTCGGTTGCAGGCTTTTGCTTTTGTGGGATATTGTAAGGCAAAGGCCGCCTCATTATTAAGCAACATCAAATGGTATTACAGCACGAATAAGTTCCAAATTCTTTTATTAGCTCATTTATTTTCCTTTACTTTTGCAGATTGTCCTTTTTACTAACCAGAGCAGTTAGCAAAACCAGAAATTACATGCATGCTGTTCGTTAAACCTGAGAATTTGCATGGCGCTACCGAACCTGATCAAATTTGTTTACACCAATGGAACCGATGAAGTAATCCGGAGAGGGAAAAAAATTCATGCTATAGGGTATGTTGAACTGATAGAATATGATGAACTTTTCGAATCTGTAGCTTTCCGTGTAAGGGATGACAGCTATTCAACTTATTATAAAGTACACATCTCAAAATTTAAAGACCCAAAAACGCTCTCGGTCAGGTGTAGCTGCCCGTATAATCTTGGCGATATTTGCAGGCACGAAGCGGCTGCGCTTTTCCAGTTGCAGGAACTATTGGACAGGAACTTGCTGAAGGCAGAAGAAATTTATTATGACCAGCAGCATACGGTGGTAAAGATGAAATTTATTGACCTAAAAACGCTTAGGCTGCTTTGTTCTGCCCAAACCTTTACAGATGCAGAAAAATACCTCCAAAAACAGAAAGCCGAAATAGAATATGCAAAGGATGAAATAGTCAGGGCCTCGGTAGAGATCAATGGGAAGGCATACAAGGCCATTCTTAGGAAAAATGAAGAACGGAATTTTGACACCAGTAGTGACTACGAAGATGATGCACACCCCCTTTGCCTTTCCAAAGTGATTGTGTTCCTTCAACTGTTGCATGCACACGGGCCGTATTATTTTGACAGCATACGGAACTGGGACAAAGAAAAGAATAAATTGCTTGAAGCTTATGGGTATTCATTGAATGACGACCTGACCAATAAATTTGAATTTGCTTATAAAGATGGAAAGCCATTTCTGAGGCTGCTCGATACTTCTATCAAACGGATAGTGCAGAATGTTTCTGTGAAGCCAAAACCGGCTGTAGCAGAAACAGTGCATAAGGTAGAGGAGGCGATTGAAGAAAAAAGAAAGGGGCCGGGCAAAAGGCTGGGCATTGTTTTTAATTTCAACAATAATAGTTACCCAGGTTTTGCACTAGATGTTGTGGTTGGAGAAACGAATGACGAACAAACCTCTTTTGTTAGCAAAGTTGAAAAAATTGACCTTACAAAATTTGTTGATGTCGAATCTTTTGCAGAGAATGACAAACACCTTATTGCTTCATTGCGCAAGGTGCAGGGCCCGGAAATAACGAGGTACCTTAACCGAAATTCTCCCTTTAGCGGAATTTGGGAAAATATAATTCATCAGGAAGAGGAAGGGCTTCCCGAAGAAACAAGAGCGCTGATAGCAGAGTACCTTCACCCAAAACTGCACAAGTTGTTCATTGAAGAAGGGGGTAGCCCTTTTATTTTTTTTCTTAACGGTCACAAGGCATTTAGAACTGAACACCTTCAGCCAATAGGCATTAGCCAAGCGGCGATCCAGCCTTTTTTTAAAGTAACACGACAAAAAGAGAACATAGAAATTGCCTGTTTCACAAAAATTTATGGACAGGCTATTGATATCAATGATAATGAGTGCAATTCAGCAACATTATTTTTTTATAACCACAATTTGTATATGTGGGATAAACCACATGATATCATGCTGGTCGAAAAATTTGCAGGTAAAAGTAAAATGCAGGTTGAAAAAACGGATTGGCCGAAACAATTGAAAGAATTTGTGCTGCCGCTTACAGAAGAATATCATGTTGAATTTGATGCCGGGTTGATAAAGGATGTAAAGGACGGTGAACCTGAAAAGAAATTACTGTTGCAGGAAAAAGGAGATTATCTTGTTTTTCAACCCTTGTTTGTGTACAAAGGCTTTGAAACCGAACCTGGCGGGAAGGAGGAACTGGTTGTTCCTGAGAATGACAAAGTAATGGTCGTAAAAAGGAACAGGGTATCGGAACTTGAATTCATCAGTAAACTGAAAGGGCTCCATTCACAGTTCATTCAGCCTGATGGCTCGCATAACCTGGCTTTAAAAGGAAGCGATGTCCTCAAAAACAACTGGTTCTTTTTGTTTGTTGATGCGATGCAGGAAATGAAAGTGCCTGTGTATGGCTATGAGGCTTTAAAGAATTTCCGCTTTAATACGGCAAAACCACAAACAAAGATTCACATCAGCAGCAGCACCGACTGGTTTGATGCAAAAGTTGACATTGTTTTCGGGGAGCAGAAGGTAACCATTGCAGATGTTAAAAAAGCGCTGGCTAACCGCCAGCAGTTTGTGCCTTTGAATGACGGCACATTAGGCGTATTGCCGGAAGACTGGATAAAAAAATACTCGCTCCTTTTCAGGGTTGGCGAAGGAAAAAGCAACCAGTTGCGCTTGTCCAAATACCACATGAGCGTAATTGATGAACTCTATGAGAACCGCAACGAAGAAGAGCTTGTAATAAAACTGGAAGAAAAATACGAGCAGCTCAGGGAATTCAACCGCATTAAAGAAGTAGATCCGCCAGGACATTTAATGCATATATTAAGGCCTTACCAGGTACATGGGTTTCACTGGTTGAACTATCTGCACGAGGTTGGCTGGGGGGGAATTTTAGCCGATGACATGGGCTTGGGGAAAACAGTAGAGGCGCTTTCTTTCTTGCATTATTACAAACAGGCACATGGCAGCTTAAGGGCAATAGTGGTTTGCCCAACCACATTAATGTTTAACTGGGAAAATGAGATCAGGAAATTTACTCCAGCGCTATCTTACCATATACATCATGGAGGAGAAAGGGCAAGGAACAACCAGTTGCTGAACGAATATGACATCATCATCACAACATACGGAACATTGAGGAGCGACATCAAATTAATGGTGGATATACCTTTTGACTATGCTGTACTTGATGAGTCGCAGGCCATAAAAAATCCCGCGAGCAAAGTAACAAGGGCAGCATGCCTGCTTCATGCAAAGCACAGGTTGTGCATGAGCGGCACCCCTTTGCAGAATAATACATTCGATATTTTTGCACAAATGAATTTCCTGAACCCAGGCATGCTGGGCAGTATTGAATTTTTCCGTCAGGAATTTGCCGTGCCGATCGATAAGTTTGGGGAGCAGGACAGGAAAGAACATCTCCGGAAATTGTTATATCCATTTATTTTGAGGCGAACAAAGGAACAGGTGGCAAAAGACCTGCCTGAAAAAACAGAAACCATTTTGTTCTGTGAAATGGAAGAGGAACAGCGCAAGGTTTATGATGCTTACAGGAATGATTACCGAGATAAGATCCTTGGGACTATTGAAGTGCAAGGCATTCAAAAGTCGCAGCTCACCATCTTGCAAGGACTGATGAAGCTTCGCCAGATTTGTGATTCACCGGCAATTTTGAACGAAACAGACAAATATCCAAACCATTCCATAAAACTGGAAGAGCTTGCCAGGGAATTAACTGAAAATATCGGTGAACATAAGGCGCTGATATTTTCACAGTTCCTGGGAATGTTGGCACTCATCCGGCACAAGCTGAAAGAACTTGGTATTAAGTTTGAATATTTTGATGGCAGTACTTCGGCCCAGGAAAGAGAGCGTGCCATTCAAAATTTTCAAAACGACCAGGAATGCCGGGTATTCCTGATTTCTTTAAAAGCAGGAGGTGTAGGCTTGAATCTTACTGCTGCTGATTACGTATATATAGTTGATCCCTGGTGGAACCCTGCAGTGGAACAGCAGGCAATTGACCGCACGCATCGCATCGGGCAAACCAAAAATATTTTTGCTTATCGCATGATTTGCAAAGATACCATTGAAGATAAAATTATCCAGCTCCAGGAAAAGAAACGCATACTGGCAAAAGACCTTATTACTGATGACGAAGGCTTTGTTAAAGCGCTTACCCGCCAGGATGTGGAATATCTGTTCAGTTAAGCCAAGAATTAAGGTTCAAACGCCACAGCATCTTGCGCAAAGTAGATAATGAACGAAGCAATTCGTAAAAAATCAATTTTTGCTTTTTTGCCTTCGCAGAATTTTTGTGTAAAATTTTACTTTCGGGGCAGCTTCTATATTATTCACCTAAGAAAACATACGGTTCACCATTAATATATTCTCTTTTCGCCTGTGGCCTTTTATAGTTATTTTACAGAACGCCTTGAATGTTTTAATTAATAAGGGTGTTTTGCTGAAACAGGAGGGCTGTCGGATATCCCCTTAGAATTATAGCATTCAATTTATTTTGTTAAAGAATCAACCATTATTATGAACCGGTGCACTATTTTATTAGCCTCCTTACTGACGCTTATTTTTAATGACTCATTTTCGCAGGCCATAATATACGGATCAGTAAAAGGGAAGATTGTGGATTCTACCGGCAAACAGCAGGACCTTAGCCAGGCCAGCGTATCAGTAACTCCCGTTAATAATCCTCAGGGAGCACAGTTTGTAGTAACCAACAAGCAAGGCGTTTTTTTAGTGAGGAAATTGAAAACGGGCGATTATACCTTAGTCATCAGCTTCGAGGGTTATCAGCCCATTGTAAAAAAATTTACTGTTGATACCATAAACCTGAACATTGATTTTGCAAACCTGAACCTGCAAAGAAAAACGCAGGAAATGGCGGAAGTGATTGTTGAAGCACCGCCGATGAAAGTAAAAGGAGATACGGTTGAATACAATGCAAGCATGTACGCCGTTAAGCCAAATGCAATTGCAGAAGACTTATTAAAAAAATTCCCGGGAATTCAGGTTGATGCGAGTGGTAATATTACTGCCCAGGGCGAAACTGTTAAAAGGGTTTTGGTAAACGGCAAGCGTTTTTTTAGTGATGACCCAAAACTGGCAACGCGCAATCTGCCTCCCGACATTATTGATAAAATTCAGGTGTTTGACGACCTTGATGACCAAAGCAAATTCACCGGTTTTGATGACGGCAATAGAGTTAAAACGATCAACATCACCACAAAAAAAGATAAGAACAAAGGATATTTTGGCAGAACCATAGCCGGCTTGGGCACAGATGAAGATTATGATGCAAGTATTAATATGCACCATTTTGATGGCGATCAGCAATTGTCTTTATTAGGCCAGGGAAACGACATCAACAAACAAAATTTCACCATTCAGGATATTTTAGGCAGCTCGGGCGGTAGGCGTGGGGGCGGCGGGCCGGCCGCGGCAACCAACCAAAGCAGCCCAGGTGTTACTACCGTTTGGGCTGGCGGCGGAAGTTATCATGATACATGGTCGTCCAACACTGAGGTGACCGGAAGCTATTTTTATAATTTTCAGCATGTATCTCTGAATACAGAAAGCCAGCAAGTGAGGTTGGGGGCAAACCCAGACACTGTTAATTCCAACTCTAATGCATTGCAGCGAACCACTAACCAGCGCATTTATTTCAACCTGGAACAAAAGATTGACAGCAATAATTCTTTTATTTTTCGGCCGAACATTACTTTTCAGACGACAAGGCCAAACGGTTCTTCCAGCTCAACAACAGTTAACCAAAATGATAATCTTGAAAACACGCTCAACGGACATACATCAAGTGTAAACAGTGGTTTTAATGTGAATGGTTCCAACTTTACTTTCAGGCATAAGTTTGCAAAGCAATACAGAACCCTTTCATTAGATGTAACCGGAAATGTGAACGTAAATGATGGCGATGGGTATTATTATTCCAACAACAATTATTTTAAGAATTTTGGAACGCCTGATTCAATCCAGTTAATCAACCAGCATTACAATGATTCGCTTCATTCTTATAACATCAGCCCAACACTTTCTTATACAGAACCTATAGCAAAGAACCAGGTGCTTCAAATAAGTTATAACTACACTTATAATGGAAGCAGGACAATTAATAATACATACGATTTCTCAGATTCTTCTCATGATTTTACCTCGTTCGACAGCTTATTCAGCAACTCCTATAAGTTCACTTCAAATTCTCATCGGCTCACTTTAACTTATCGCATTCAAAATAGCAAGTTCAACCTGAATATTGGTTCCGGCATACAATTCATGGATTTTATCAGCAACAATACCACTAAAGACATTACTGTATCTCATAACTATGTAAATGTAACCCCTTCGGTTATTTTTCAATATTCATTTTCAAAAACACAGCGCCTTCGTTTTTTCTACCAGGGCAGGACTGGCACGCCATCCGCATCACAACTTCAGCCTCTTACCACAACTTCAGATGACGTAAATTTTTTAACGGGCAATCCTAACCTAAAACCACAATTCACCCACAGTGTAAGAATGTTATATTCTTCATTTGATCCGGGCACACAAAATGTTTTGTTCGCAACCATTAATGCCAGCACCACGGTTAATGATATTCAAAATTCCATTACTTACAATGCTAAAGGCGGCCAGTCGAGCACGTATGTGAATTTGAATGGTACGTATAATGTCTCGGGTTATTTTAATTATGGCTTTGCATTGAAGAAACCAAAATCCAACCTTAATTTCATTACGAATGTAAACTATGCACAAAGCCAGAATTTAGTTGATACCACAAGGCCTGCAGATTTGCCTTATGCATATCAACATGCATTTACCAGAAACACAACCCTGTCTGAAACCGTTTCATGGACAACGAATATCAAAAAGAATTTTGACATGAATTTCAGCTATAACCCAACTTATAACATAGCGCGAAATTCACTCAACCCAACACAGAACCTGAATTATTTTTCTCAGATATTTATTGCAGAATTTACAGCTTATACCAATAACGGCTGGCTGGTTGCAGCCAATTTTAATTACACTTATACTGACAACCACACGCCAGCATATAATGCCAGCATACCATTGCTGAGCCCCGCTATTGCTAAGTCTTTATTCAAGAAAAAGAATGGCGAAATAAGATTATCAGTATTCGATGTGTTGAATTCGAACACCTATGTTAATAAAACCGTTTCCTCTTCCGGTTATTCGGCAAGCAGGACGAATACACTCTCACGTTATGGCATGCTTACCTTCACATGGAACTTGAACAAGTTCCCCGCGTCGCAACAAAACAGGGTGCCGGGCATGTTCAACAACTTCAGGCGTGGGGGAATGAGAGGCGATGGTGGTGGAAGAGGATGGTGAATAGATATTTCAATGTAATAAAGCCCCGCAAAATGCGGGGCAAAGCACAAACATTTGTGGTTTCAGAAGTAAGTGCTTTAGCTTTTAAATTATTTATTCGTTTTTTTTATCCGGTAATAACCTATACTGTCGGCCGGCGACTTTCCCATAACGATTACTGATAGTAGGCTTTTCAAGAAAAAAGGAATAGAAGTGGTTTTTATGCTATTTCTGCAGGAATCAGATATTTTGCTGTTCGATTGCATGTTGATATTTGCCATTGATATAGGTTTTGGGTATTATTGTTTGTAACGAAAGCTCTTTTATATTATTATCCTAATAAACGGTTAATTTCACAGCCGTAATTTTTCTATTGCAATAGAGCGCTATTTATAGTAATATTGTTGATTGCCTATGCGAAAAATTGCCACTTCTTTAGCATTTCTTTCTTTTTCTGCGGGTTCGCTTGCACAGGGCGCTTTTTCCAACAGCACAAGCGCTACCCTTGAGAAGGTAATACAGGATTATCCAAACAGGTTTAAGGACATTAAAGGCGATGTTATCATTCAAAACCCACAAACCACCGAATACCAGTCAAAAGTTCATGTTCCCGGGTCTTCTTCGTGTATTGTTACACATTACAGCTCTTCAAAAAATGATGTCTATAGCTGGGGATGTACTTTGTTGAAAACAGAGGATTTCAATACGGCCAAAAACAAATTCAGGGAAATATTCAACCAGATAAAAAACAGCATTATCAAGTTGAATGGCAACAAGCCCTATATTTTGAACGGGCAATATGAATCTCCGACGGAAGACAAAAAATTCACAACAGTAATCTTTGAGTTGATACCGGCAGTTGGCGAAATGAAAGCAGTAAAAATTAACCTTTCGCTGCAATATCTGGTTACGGAATGGAAACTATCGCTGAGCGTATATGACCAGGCTATTAAAGATAGCGACCAGGTGATTGCATCGGGGGGTTAAATCAACAACATGTGGTTTTTAAGCACTGCTTCGATGTCTTCAAGCTTGAACGGTTTTGAGATATAATCATTCATTCCCGATTCAATGCATTTCTCTTTATCACCTTTCATTGCATCTGCGGTCAATGCAATAACCGGAATATTGCAATGTGGTTCAGGCAGGTTTCGGATAAGCCTGGTTGTTGTGTAGCCGTCCATTTCGGGCATGTTAACATCCATAAAAATAAGAACCGGGTCGTAATGCGGCAACGCTTCTAATGCTTCTTTTCCATTGGTCATCTGGATTACGTCAAACCCCATCCTCTTCATCACCTCTGTTATCAACAACATGTTTATGGGCTCATCGTCTACCACCATTATGCTAACTGCCTGCGATATTTTTTCAACAACAGGCAAAGAAGGATGAAGCGAATCATTCAACAATGGTTTTTCAAATAGGGATAGCAGAGTGCTGTTCAGTTCATGCTGCTTTACCGGTTTTGAAAGGAATTTATTGATGCCTGCTTTATCTGCCTCAAGCTGGTACATGTTTTTTTCAAGAGAGGAGAGCATCAGCACAAACATTTTTTTGTTGTTCGAAGAAAGGCTTTTGATTTTCTTAATCAGGCTGATGCCATCAGTATGTTGCAGGTAATGATCTGCGATAACAAGATCAAAAGGCTCGTTGCGCCTTTCTGCTTCAGTGATTTTAAAAATGGTGTCAATTTCGTTAGAGGAAGTTTCACAGCCAATATCCATGAGCGCAAACATTTCCTGCATCAGGCAACAGTTGCTGGCGTTATCATCAACAATCAACACTTTTCTGAGCAGTGGTTTTTCCGGTGCTGATATTTCTGGTTGCTCATTAGCTACCTCCAATTTTAATCGCAATGAAAACGCACTTCCCTTTCCAAGAGTGCTTTCAACAGTTAGCTGGCCGCCCATCATCTCAGCCAGGCTCTTCGATATGGTAAGGCCCAGGCCTGTGCCTCCATATTTGCGCGTTGTTGAAGTATCTGCCTGTGTAAAGCTTTCAAAGATTTTCTGCATCTTGTCATTCGAAATGCCTATGCCCGTATCTGCTACTTTAATAGATACATTCATAAACTTTTTGCCGTTTTCGAAATAAGCATCGCCGCTATTCTCGATACTTACAAAAATTTCTCCTTCGCTGGTAAATTTTATGGCATTGCCGAGAAGGTTTACGATAACCTGCCTTATGCGAACCGGATCGCCATAAAATTGCGAAGGGATTGTTGGGCTTACCCTGAATAAAGTTTCAAGCTTTTTCTCATAAGCTTTCACAGTCAGCAGGTCAATGGTCTCTTCAACCAGTTCGTCGAGCTTGAAAAGTGTATTTTCAATTTCAAGCTTGCCTGCCTCAATTTTTGAAAAATCGAGGATATCGTTGATGATGTCCAGTAAGCCGTGCGCAGATTTTTTTACATTAATCAAATAGTCCCGCTGCGCTTTTTGCAATTCGGTAGTGAGCACCAGGTCGGTAAACCCAATAATGCCGTTCATTGGCGTGCGCAGCTCATGGCTCATATTGGCCATGAATTCACTTTTTGCCTGGCTGGCCAATTCTGCAACCTCTTTGGCTTTTATTAGTTCAAGTTCAATTTCCTTGCGCTCGATAGCTGCAGATAAAGAAGATGCGTATGATTTCAATATTGAGAATTCGGCTTCAGACCATTCTCTTTCTTTTCTGGATTCATCAAAGCCAACAAAGCCCCAGAATTCATTTTTGATGAATATACCAACAGCTACGGAAGAAAGCAGTTTGGTTTTTTCATAAATAGCCATAAGCTGAGGATCTTTTTCGGTGTTCTTATAGCTGATAAAAGACTGGCGTGCCTTCAACGGCTCAATGATTTTCTTTATCTCTTTAAAGGGGATATTTTTTATTGCATCAGTATGTATCCTGAGGTCTGCGGCATCCTCAGTCCACTCGTGGGTTTCAGAGGTAAACCAGTCTCTTGTTTTTTCATCAAAATGGTTGCGGAACAGGTATACCCGGCTAACTGCAGCTTTGCGGCCCAACACCTGTAAAGACTCATTAATGGCCTGATTAAGGTCTGAGTTGGTCAAAAAGATGTGGGTAGAATCAGCAACAGCTTGCAGCAACTGGTCTTTCTTTTTCAGGTTCTCCTGTATGGCTTTCTGTTCTGTTATATTTCTTGAGGTACAAATAAGTTTAATTACTTCATTATCGTCTATAATCGGTTTTACAATGGTTTCATGCCAGATGTAGGCGCCGTCTCTGCGCAATATCCTGTATCTTATTATGATGCTTTCGGTACCTGCTAAAGACAGTATTGTTTCCTTCGAAGGGAAAAATTTGTGTACATCGTCCGGATGTATGAACTGGTAAATGGATTTTCCTAAAAGTTCTTCCACCTCATATCCAAGAATTGTTTTTACAGATGGCGACAAATACCACATCGTGCCATCTGCTGCATGAACACTGATGATATCGCCGGAATTTTCAGCCAGCAGACGGAACTTCTGTTCACTGTTCAGTAGTGCATTTTCAGATTCTTTTTGAGCGGTAATATCCTGGGCAACGCCAAAACTGCTTTGTTTGTCTATCACTATTCCTTTTAAAGACAGGTCGCGCACCAATCCCTGATTGGTGACTATCCTGAAAGAGAAAGAAACCTCAAAATCCTGTTGCTCTCTATTGTTTGCCACGTTCATAAATTCTTCTTTCACGGCAAGCTGGTCTTCAGGAACAACGCAGGTTTCTGTAAAATTATCCAGGCTTATGGCACTGGCGCCGTTATGTTCAAGCCCAAGCAAAGCTTTTAATTCTTTGCTGAGCTCAAGCTCTTTTGCCCCAAAATCAAATTTCCATGAACCCATTTTTGCGTAGGTCATTGCATAGGACAAAGTTTGAATTGCTTCTTCTTTTACTTCTTGTGCTTCTACTTTGTCGGTAACGTTAAGGCCTATCGCCTGAATTTCTTTAACTCTCCCACGGTCATCGGTCAATGCAAGAAACTCCCATTCGGTCCATAAGAACTCTCGTGAACTGCCTACTGGTTTCTTGATGAGCAGGCGTGCGACCTTGCCGGGGTTTTTCCAGCATTCATCGGCCACTTGCTGGCAGCGTACCATATCTTTCGGGAAAATGGTTTCATAAAAAAATTTATGGCTCAGCTCTTCTTTGGTGTGGTTAAAGGTTTTTAAAAATGAAGGGTTGGCATAAGTGAAATTGCCTACCCTGTTGATCCTTATAACATAGTTCGTTTGAGATTGAAGTATTGAGCTGAGATATTTTTTTTCCTGGAGCAATTCGTTTTTTGCTTTCTGTAATTCGGCATAGTTCCTCTCGCCTTTCTTAAATGCCGGCTCAAGCACCAATATGATAAGACAAATAAGCGCAATAACGAGCGAAAGAAATTTACTTGCATCAATGGTGGACGATTCAGTGCGTTTTTCGCTGGCCACAATCCCATATTGGGCAGTTATATCCTTCATTATCGGATAATACCTGTCCTCATCGTGCAAAATCTGGCGGAGGTATAATTTCTTATTGATGCTGATTAATGAAGAATCAGCCTGTGATATTTCATCGGCTACGGCAACGAGGTTTTGATAATAAGGCTGGGCAGTTGACAACAACAGCCTTATCTGGAAAACAGGCTGCGGCAGGGGCAATTGCTGGGCATTGATTTGTTTTTTGAGGAATTCCTGTTGCTGTTTAAAAAACACCAAGGCTTTTTGAAGGCTATCCTTGGCTGTTTCAAATTGCCTGGCATCTTCAGTTTGGCTTAAAATGAGGACACAGTTCTTGGCAATTACCTGGCTAAGCGCCTGTTGCCTGCTTGCAATACTTTTTGCTTCGGTTATTTCCTGGTCTTCTGCAGATTTTACATGCGTGAGGTAATAGCCAAAAAAGTTGAACAGCAGCACTAAGGCAAATAGCACTACGGATATTCTTATAAGCTTTCGGAAAGGGCTTTTCATTGTCTTTCAGAGGATTTCCGGATACTCTACCGTTAAACTTGATATTTAAATTTCTAAACGGGAAAAAATAAAGAAAATTGCCCGTTTTGCGCCAATATTATGCAGAACAGGAAGAAAGGAGGCTGGCGATTCATTAATAAAGAAAAATGAGGCCAACCCTATACAGCCATGTGAAATACCCAGCGCTTGTGGTTAATAGTTGATCACCTGTTCTTCAATGGCTTCGGGCATTTCTCTTTGCTCATATTGCTGGTTGCGCAATTGCGGTTCAAAACCAGCTTCAAGGATAGCTTGCTGGATCCCTTTTGCAGTGAAGCGGTGAGGCGCACCGGCAGCGCTCACCACATTTTCTTCAAGCATAATGCTGCCAAAGTCATTAGCGCCTGCGTGCAGGCAAAGCTGCGCAGTTTGTTTTCCTACTGTCAGCCAGGAAGCCTGGATATTTTTTATGTTGGGCAACATAATGCGACTCATGGCGATCATGCGGATATATTCATCAGGAGTGGTCAGGTTGTGGACGCCGCGGATTTTAGCAAGTAAAGTGTCTACGTCCTGGAATGTCCAGGGAATAAAAGCCAAAAAACCTTTGGCGGTCTCAGGCTTTTTAGCCTGCACTTCTCTTATTCTTACCAAATGCTCAAACCTCTCCTCAACGGTTTCCACATGGCCAAACATCATAGTAGCGGATGTGGTAATGTTCAGTTTATGGGCTTCATGCATAATGTCGAGCCATTCCTGTGCCCCGCATTTTCCTTTGCTGATAAGGCGGCGCACCCGGTCAACCAAAATCTCTGCTCCTGCACCGGGTAGGGAATCCATGCCGGCATTTTTTAGCGCTGCCAGCACATCATAATGGCTCATTTTTTCCAGTTTGCATACGTGGGCTACTTCCGGTGGCCCGAGTGCGTGCAACTTTAATTTTGGGTATAGTTCTTTTAATTGCCTGAAAAGGCTGGTATAAAAGCTTAACCCCAGTTTTGGGTGGTGCCCGCCCTGCAGCAACAATTGATCTCCTCCCCATCGGAAGGTTTCCTCAATTTTTCTCTTATAGGTATCAATATCCGTTATGTATGCTTCTGAATGGCCAGGCACTCTGTAAAAATTACAGAACTTGCAATTGGCGACACACACATTGGTCGTATTCACATTCCTGTCTATCTGCCAGGTAACTTTGCCATGAGGGACTTGCAGTTTGCGAAGCTCATCTGCAATGAACATCAATTCAGCAAGCGGCGCATGTTCAAACAGGAACACGCCTTCATCGGCAGTTAAGCATTCAAGCCCTAACGCTTTTTTATATAATTCGCTTGTGCCCAATTAAGATTGATTTAATAAACAGCAAATTTAATGTTCCACTTGCTTAATGCAACATTTTGTATAAACGGTTTGCTTTAGATATAAACTTTGTGATAAATTTAAATATGAAATGAGGCTATTGGCTAAATGTCCCTAATTTATTATTATGCTAAATGCGATTACCGCGAAGCCTAAAGCTCAATGGCGCACATTATTCCTGGCTCAACCCATTTTAACTGCAATTCTTTTTTTTTCAGTAATGTTGTTCTCGCGCAGTGTAGCGAATGGGCAGGAAGAGTTTGTTCCTCCTCCCGCCCGTTTGCTGAGCGTTCTGCCTTTCCGGTTGTTAAATGGCGGCATTGTTTTGGTCAAATGTACCCTGGGCAATTACAAGGATTCGCTCAACTTCATTTTCGACACCGGCAGCGGCGGCATTTCATTAGATTCGCTTACCTGTGAAAAACTTCGGATTGTGCCTGTGCCTTCTGACAAGACCATCAGGGGCATTGCAGGTATCCGGAACGTGAGCTTTGTATACAACGAATCCCTGCGCCTCCCTTCGCTGGAAGTTGACAGTCTTAATTTTCATGTAAATGATTATGGTATTTTGACCAGTGTTTATGGAGAAGATATTGACGGGATTATTGGCTATAGCTTTTTAAGCAGGTATATTGTGACCCTGGATTACGACAGCAATAAAATTTATGTTTATTCAAGGGGCTCGTTCAAATATCCTAAAGGAGGGTTCCTTACCCGCCCGTATATAGTAAACCTTCCTGTAGAAACTGCCAGGGTAAGGGATAACAATACGGTTTCTGCGCGTTTTTATTTCGATACCGGAGCAGGATTGTGCTTATTGTTATCAAGCGATTTTGTATCAGACAGCGCTCTTTTAAGGAACAAGAAAAGAAAGCCTGTCGAGACATTGGCCCAGGGGCTTGGAGGTAAAACAATCATGAAACAGACAACGGTTAGGGACTTCAGGTTAGGCCCTTATAAGTTTCACAACGTGCCTTCTTATATTTTTGATGATGAGTACAACATCACTTCATACCCCTCGCTCGCAGGGCTTATCGGGAACGATCTTTTGAGGCGGTTTAATGTGATCCTCAATTATGGAAGAAGAGAAATCTATCTGATGCCCAATTCTCATTTCCGGGACCTGTTCGATTATTCTTACACCGGGCTTAATATCTATTGGGTTGACGGAGAAATACGCGCTTCCGACATTATTAAAGGATCCCCAGCCGACCTTGCAGGGTTTAAAACGGGCGATATTATTATTGGTGTTGAAAACAATTTTACAAAAAACATTCAGGCATATAAAAACCTGCTGCAAAATGTTGGCAAAAAGGTATCCGTCGTTATAAGGCGAGACAATGACCTGCTTGTACTAAAACTTAAAGTGGAAACCATCAATTAAAGGGTTGCCCTGCAAATAAATTCTCTCCTTAAATTTGCATTTCTTTATCAGGAAAAGGTTATGGTAGAATTTAAAAAATTTCAACTCGATAATGGCTTGCGGGTCATTGTTCATGAAGACAGCTCAACGCCAATGGCCGTGCTGAATATTATTTATGATGTGGGAGCAAAAGATGAAAACCCCAGGCAAACCGGATTTGCTCATTTGTTCGAGCACCTGATGTTTGGCGGCTCCGTGAACATTGGTGAATTTGAAACGCCCCTGCAGGTTGCAGGGGGGGAGAACAATGCGTTCACCACAAATGACTTTACCAACTATTACATGCAATTGCCCGCTGAAAATATTGAAACAGCGTTTTGGCTGGAAAGCGACAGGATGCTTTCTCTTGCTTTCAGTAAAAAAAGCTTAGAAGTTCAGCGCAAGGTGGTTTGTGAAGAATTCAAGGAACATTATATCAACAAGCCTTATGGCGATGTATGGTTTAAAATGCGGGAGCTGGCTTACAAAAAGCACCCTTATAAATGGATGACTATCGGCAAAGAGCTCAGCCATATTGAACATGCAAAGTTGAGAGATGTAAAGAATTTCTTTTTTAAACATTATTGCCCGATGAATGCCATTCTTGTTGTTGCAGGAAATGTGAAAACGGCGCAGGTAAAGCAGCTTGCTGAAAAATGGTTCGGCAACATCCCTGCCGGGAAAAAATATGAAAGGCAATTGCCGCAGGAACCTGAACAAACCCAGGCAAGGACATTGGACGTAAAAGCAGATGTTCCCCTGGATGCTCTGTACAAGGCATACCATATCGCCCCCAGGAAAGAATACGGGTACTATTTTGCTGAGCTGATCACAGAAATTTTAGGCGGCGGGAATTCTTCGAGGCTTTTTCAATCATTGGTAAAAGAAAAAAGATTCTTCAGCCATATTGAATGTTACCAGACAGGCTCGGTAGACCCGGGTTTATTGGTTATCGAAGGCAGGCTGATAAAAGGTGTTGATATGAAGGAAGCAGATGATGCTGTTGAAGAAGAAATTAAAAAAATGACCATCGGAGAGGTGGAGGAAAAAGAACTTGCCAAAGTGAAAAACAAAACCGAGGCCGCCATTGTGTTTGAAGATATGAGCCTGATGAACCGTGCGGCAAGCCTGGCCATTTATGAGCTTCTTGGAGATGCAGATATGATGAATACAGAACTGGAAAAGTACCAGTCTGTAACAGCCGAAGATATCTTAGCAGAAAGCAAAAAAATTTTCGATAAAAACAATTCTAATACAATTTATTACTACAGTAACAATTAATTAGGCAACATGCTTTCATCTTCCAAAATTGTTTGTTAGCTACACAAACAGATGACAGGAGCAAAGCTTTGCCGGCTGTATAATAATGTGTGAAGGCAAATAATTTTTGAGACAAATTTACAATGAACAGAAAAATAGCACCGCAGATAAAAAATGCAGTTGATTTTCATCTTGAATTACCGCCTTACGAAAAATATGTGTTGAAGAATGGCATTGAAGTTTATGCATTGAATATCGGTGAGCTGGATACTTTAATGGTGAATTTTGTGTTTGCTGCCGGCAATTGGTTCGAGGAAAAAAACCTTGTGGCGGCAACCGTTAATCATTTGCTTAAAAACGGCACTTCTGCAAAAACTGCTTTCCAGGTCAACGAGCATTTTGAATATTATGGGTCTTCATTGAGCCGTAGCTGCCAGAATGAAACAGCAGAGATTGCCTTGCACTGCCTCAGCAAACACGCTGATCAGTTGTTGCCTGTTATTGCAGAACTGATCACTGATTCGGTTTTCCCGGAAGAAGAACTGGATATTTTTAAAAAGAATTCACAGCAGCGCCTGCAGGTAAGCCTCAAAAAGAGCGATTTTGTTGCAGGAAGATTAATTGACTCGTATTTATTCGGAGAAAAACATCCTTATGGCAAATACAGCTCCCTGGAAGATTACGCATCCCTGCAGCAAGATGAAATCAAAAATTTCTATCAGCAATATTATCGAAATGGCAAGTGCGTTATTTTTGTTGCAGGCAAATTGCCCAAGAACATCATTGAGCAGTTAGAGAAATATTTTGGCGCTCTTGCGCTTCATGTATGGGACAATGATTTTAAGAACAAACAGCACCCTGCTATCCATGCCAAACAAAAAAAATACAACATCACCAACGATGTGAATGGCGTGCAGGGCTCAGTGCGTATTGCCCGAAATTTCCCCAACCGGCACCACCCCGATTTTCAGAAAGCAGGCATGCTCAATAATATTTTTGGCGGCTATTTCGGATCAAGGCTGATGGCCAATGTCAGAGAAGACAAAGGTTTCACTTATGGTATCTACAGCTACCTGATGAACCACATACAGGAGAGCGCTTGGATCATCAGCACCGAGGCCGGGAAAGATGTTTGCCAGGCAACGATTGATGAAGTGCACAAAGAAATGAAATTGTTGCGGGAAGAACCGATCAATGAAGAAGAATTGCAAACCGCGAGGAATTTTATGATTGGCTCCGTACTGGGAGACCTGGACGGGCCTTTTCATGTTGCCGGGAGATGGAAAAATATTATTCTGAACGACCTTGATAAAAACTATTTTTATAACGGCATCCACATTATCAAAACCATTACCGCCGAAGAACTGCGCGAGCTTGCCAACAAATACCTGCGCCCCGAAGATTTTTATGAGCTGGTGGTGGTGTAATGCCGCGGAAACATGTTACCTTTTCAGGAATTTACAGATATGAATTTTGTTTTGCGCATCATCATCACTGCTATTGTGGCGTTTGGCCTGTCGTACGTATTAAAAGGCATCCACATTAATGAATTTACCACGGCGCTATTGCTGGCATTGGTGCTTGCTTTGTTGAATGCTTTTCTTAAGCCCCTGCTCATCATCCTCACGCTACCAATTACCCTGGTTACTTTCGGGTTGTTCCTTTTTGTGATCAATGCGGGCATTATTATGCTGGCATCGGAATTTATTGAGGGCTTCAGGGTAGATGGGTTTTGGTGGGCGCTTTTGTTCAGCCTGTTGCTGTCTGCTTTAACCTCCCTGCTTTACAAAAACGAAGCCAGGCGCAACGAAAGCCATCCTAATTAAAACGGGGGAGATGTTAACCCAGTTTATCTACTATTTTTGCAACTAAAGAAGAAAGCTTCTTTTGGCTCTCTAAAAGCGCATTGAACTGTTCTTTGGGAACGGTGTAGTAGTTGTTGGCATAAGCAAAGCCATTGCCCTGGTCGGCGCTGCCGTTTTCAAAATGAACATTGTTGTTCCCCACATAACCAAACAGCCCCTCCGGGCTTATGCTAAAAGCTTCGGATATTTTTATAGCAGATCAGCAGAAGGGATTGTTTTGTCATTCTCGTAAATTACTTCCCAAAAATAGCTTCAGCACGTTGGATTCATATTTTAGTTATCAGGTCAGCTCAAAGGTTGCTTTCTCACTCACACTTCATAATATTTTAAATAATAAATTCTCTTATCAAAAAACGGTTTTCCCTACTGGCATACGCGAAAGTAATTTTAAGCTTGTAGAAAGATATATTTTAGCAAGTATGACATTCCATTTTTAACGCTGTTGTGTTATAGCAGTACGGCCAAACTTTTCCAAAGCTAAAAAATTGCTGCTGCATTCCAATATATAGGAGCAGCTTTGGAAAAGTTTAAGGGTAACGTTGTTTCAAACAGTGAAGTGAAAAGAACTTTTGATCACTGGCTACTAAATAATGATTTTACAAAAAAATCCTCCTTATTTTGTACCATGAATTTCGACCGCAAAGATTTATCCAACGAAGAGCTTATTGATATATACAAAAGCATTTTGCTCCCCCGCCTGATCGAGGAGAAGATGTTGCTGCTGCTGCGCCAGGGAAAAATCAGCAAATGGTTCAGCGGCATTGGGCAGGAGGCCATTGCTGTTGGCGCAACATTGGCATTGCAGCAAGATGAATGGGTCATGCCCCTGCACCGCAACCTCGGCGTTTTCACTTCACGAAAAATGCCATTGAGCAAATTGTTCAGGCAATGGCAGGGAAGCAAAGACGGGTACAGCAAAGGGCGCGAAAGAAGCTTTCATTTCGGATCGAAAGCACATCATATCTGCGGCATGATCTCTCACCTCGGCCCTCAGCTTGCCATTGCAGACGGGGTGGCGCTTGCATACAAATTAAAAAAAGAGAATAAAGTCTCCCTGGCATTTACAGGCGATGGCGGAACAAGCGAAGGCGATTTTCATGAAGCATTAAATGTGGCTGCGGTGTGGGGCCTGCCGGTAATATTTATTATAGAAAATAATGGCTACGGGTTAAGCACACCCGTGAACGAGCAATTCCGCTGCGAAAGCCTGGCCGATAAAGCCAAAGGGTATGGGATGGAAGGCGTGCAGATTGATGGCAACAACATCCTCACAGTGCTTGATACAATTAAAGGCGTTCGGGAATACTGCATCAACAACCAAAAGCCATATTTGGTTGAATGTATGACATTCCGCATGCGCGGGCATGAAGAAGCCAGCGGAACAAAATATGTACCCAAAGAATTGTTTGAAGTATGGGAGAAGAAAGACCCGGTAAAGAATTATGAACAGTTCCTTATCCACGAAAATGTGCTCAGCGAAAATTCGGTTAATGAAATACGCGGGCAAATCAAACAAAATATTGAAGAAGAATTGAAAGAAGGGTTTGCAGGCAATACCATTGTTCCGGATTCAAAAGAAGAGTTAGAGGATGTGTATGCTAAACGCGGAAAGCAAAATGCAGAACGCAAAACGGTCATCAGCCAACGAACCACAAACAACGACATCCGCTTCATCGATGCCATCAAAGAAGGTTTGCACCAATCCATGCAGCTGCATGATAACCTGGTTTTGATGGGGCAGGACATTGCGGAATATGGCGGCGCCTTTAAAATAACAGAAGGTTTTGTAAATGATTTTGGAAAAGAAAGGGTGCGCAATACGCCACTTTGCGAGAGCGCTATTGTGGGCTCTGCATTGGGCTTATCGCTTGAAGGTTTCAAGAGCATGATGGAAATGCAGTTTGCGGATTTTGTAACAGTCGGCTTTAACCAGATCATTAATAACCTTGCAAAAATTCATTATCGCTGGGGGCAAAATACAGATGTGGTGATCAGGATGCCAACAGGCGCCGGTGTTGGCGCGGGGCCATTTCATTCACAAAGCAATGAAGCCTGGTTTGCGCACACGCCGGGATTAAAAGTAGTCTATCCTTCCACCCCTGAAGATGCAAAAGGCTTGTTGATCGCTGCCATTAATGATCCCAACCCGGTAATGTACTTTGAGCATAAAGCTTTATATCGCAGCATCAGCGGGCAGGTTCCGATGGAATATTATGAAACGGAAATTGGCAAAGCAAGAGTAGCAAAAGAAGGCGAAGACATTTCCATCATCACTTATGGCGCTGGCGTTCACTGGGCAATGAAATATGCAGCAGAAAACAAAAATATTTCGATTGGCATTCTTGATTTGAGGACATTGCTGCCGCTAGATTATCACGCAATCAAAGAAACCGTTTCAAGGACTGGTAAAATTTTGGTCTTGCACGAAGACACATTGATTGGAGGAATTGGCGGGGAAATTTCTGCATGGATCAATGAGCATTGTTTTGAATTATTAGATGCGCCGGTCACGCGATGTGCTTCGCTTGATACGCCCATCCCATTTAATATTGAGCTTGAAAAAAATTTCCTGGCTAATGCAAGGCTGGATGATTGTATAAAAAAGTTATTGCGATACTAGTAAATTGCTGTTATGGATAATATTCACATTCGATGCCCGAAGTGCCAATGGGAACCCGACGGGCAACCTTATTGGCAATGCACCTGCGGCACCATGTGGGATACGTTTTCAACCGGCGCCCGTTGCCCGCATTGCGGAAAAGTTTGGGAAAAAACCCAGTGCGTGATACATGCAGGCGGTTGCAACAAATGGAGCCCGCATTTGGATTGGTACGAAGGCCTGGATGATGTGGTTGAAAAATTAAAAGAAGAAATCAAAGAAAGCTGGCTGGTGCCGGCTTTTGAGAGATAGCACTCACGCAGGACACGCGGAGGTTTAGTGCAAAATTGTTTTCTCTGCGCCTCTGTGAGAAATATTTAAAATACTTCTCCCAAATTTACGAACAAACCATTTGAGCCGTGAAGCCCGAAAGCATAATCCAGGCAAATATTCGTTTTTGAAAATTTATTGAATTTGATCCTGATGCCTGCTCCATAACCCGGCTCAATCGCTTCAAATTTATTAGATGGGTATTCTGAGTAAGACTGAAGATTTCCAAATACCACCCCACCAATCAACCCGTTTGATAAAATACCAAACCGATATTCTGCTTCAAGGTCAATCATGTTCCCGCTCCTAAAACGGCTTTGAATATAGCCACGGCCGGTGTTGCCATAAGTGTCCCAGCTTGTGCTCGGCAAATCCATATAAGGAGGCTTTCCATTTAATGTTAGCCAGTTGTAGCTCCATATTGCCAGCACATTATGGGTGTGCCCGTTCAGCCGCAAATATTTTCTTATATCGATCAATAACGACTCCCAATTTCCATCGCTGCCAATAGCTTTTAGGTTTTGCCTGAAGACGATGTTGGCGTAGGCTTCGCCAGCTATGGGGTTAATGGAATTTTTTCTGCTGTCGAACAAAACATCTGCAGCGGGGCCTGAAGAAACGGAGCTGCTGCTGAAACCGTATTTGTCGAAATCAGTTTTAACTGTGCTGGCGATGCCCACCTGCTGAATGTTCCAGTGGTTATCGAACTCATACCCAATACCGGCATAAAAATTTTTTATGATGGTTTTGTTCAGGAAGGTGTACAGGCGCACATAATTGTAATTTAAAGGAACAGCATTGCCATCCGTGGTAAGCCCGCCAAGCCCGTAGGTGTCTTCGGGGTAAGTAAGGAAGCGCCAGTCGCCAACAATGTTAAATTGGTTGTTCTCTATCCAAATTGAAAATTGCACCGGCAGTGCAAATTGTTTTTTTATAGTATATAGCGGGGCAATCAAAATTGAGGAAATATTTGTGTTGTTATACCCGCCTGCATAAAATGCTATATTTCCCGTAACATTTAAAGCAAAGCTTGTGGCCAGAGAATATGATGGTGACGGGGCCCCGGAAATATGTAATCGCCCGGTTGGTTTTCCGCTGTTGCTGTCAACCCTGGCCCCTGGGCCTCTACCAACCATTCGAAGCCCCACGTCAATCAGGTCTTTTTGATTTCTAAAATGAAAAAAATTGCTGTCAGGGTAATTTGTATTTATAGTGCGGTATGTTTGTGAAAACAATTTGCAGAAAGGAAGGAAGCATAGAAGGAGCGTAAAATACCTCCCGATTTTTTTTGGCAATGCAAAGCTCAATGGGATAGTGTGGCGATTAAAAAAACCTGTTATGGAAAAAGTAAATATTGGCAAAATATTCAGGAACAGATGTAAACAGAAAATAAATAAAGCCATTCACTTATGGTTAACAATAGTTTTGTGATCGCTGATGGCGGAACGGTTATTAAAAGTTTTTTTTGAACTCTTTTTTTGCTGGCGCGGGCGGTAATGTGCTTGCATAAAATTTATTTTAAATACTCATTTACTTTTTTGCTGATAAAGGCTTTCACTGTTTCCCATGCTTGCTTTTTGAGGCTTATCGGCTCCTCGCTTTCCTCCGCATCGGCAATATCCCAGAAATCTTTCTTTTTGCCGCGGCCCAAAATTGCCTGCACTTTCATGGCAATAATATCTTCGACTGAAAATATTCTGATATTATCAATGGTTTGTATCGGGCCAATCAATGGATGAGGGTGACGGATAATATCTGTTTTTGCATCATCAATAAATCCAAAAACGCCAAAAGTAGAAGGCTTTTGTTCTTTAATAAATTTGTCGCTGAATTTTTTTGTAAAGAAGAAATGATTGACTCGTTGGTGAATGGTTTGTTGGAAAACAAATCCAAATCAACTGATTTACGATGCCTGTAAAGAAGAGAAAACGCCGTGCCTCCTACCAATGAAAAATCCTTTAATGCAGGAATTTTCATCAATTGGTTCAGTACGGAAAAAGCCCGGGGTTCAACTGTCTGAGTGTGTAATATCTGAAATCTTTTAACGGACGGTTAATGACTGTACTGGCGAGATACATTCTTGTTTCCGGTAAGAATTTTGCGTGTAATAATGCCTCTGAAATTTTTTCATCGCCATAATAGCGGCGACAGTTGCGAATATCATCAACATCACCGCGTTCAAAAACCCGTTCAATAACAAAATTGGCTTTGGCATCATAATCAATTTTGTCAAAATCAACATCCCAGAAAATGCGCTTGTTGAATATACGCTTTGCTTTATTTTTCATTTTATAAATATGCGGCAGGTTTTACTTGCGGCCTCAACAATAGTTCTACGAATTTATACGGGATTAATATTATGTGTTATTGCAAAAAGTATTCTTTGAAACCTTTGGTTTGTGATGCAGGTCTGGGTGATGATGTACTTCCATTGTGTTTTATTTTTCGAATTGCAAGCAAGTTAAACAAAAACCCCTTCTTATAATTTCATAAAAATTTTGATATTGTTATTACATTTTTTATTTTTGTTAAAACATTTTTAATGCAAACCAATTTAAAAAGGGTGGGCAATTCACTGGGAGTAATTTTAAACAAAAAGTTATTAAGCCAGGTAGGAATTAATGATACTTCTGACATTATTATTGAAGCGAAGAATAATACGATAATGATATCTGCCGCTGTGGGAAGAAGGCCACTGAACCGAGACCTGAGCACCTGGAGGAAGCAGATTAAAGCCGCCGTTAAAAAAGGCCAGAAGCCGGAGAAAAATGTTTGGGCAAACAGGATAAGCGCACGCGAAGAAAAAGAATGGACATGGTAAAAAGTATTAAACAATTTGAGGTGTGGCTTGTGCAGTTTGACCCTGCTGTGGGGTCTGAAATAAAAAAGTCGCGGCCGGCTGTAGTGGTTTCAAATAACATTATTAATGACTTGTATGCTACCGTAATTGTGGCCCCCCTTACAAGCGCCATTAGAGATTACCCGACCAGGATTGATACTAACTTCGACGAAAAGGGCGGGCAGATAGCAGTTGACCAATTAAAATGTTTTGATAAAGTAAGATTGAAAAAAAAGATTGGCGCTATCGCCAAAGCAGAGTGCGATGATTTTTTGGAGATGCTTTCCTATATTTTTCAACCGGAATAATTCTATTAAACGGTACAGCGATTTATTTGGCATATAACGTTGGTGTGTTGCACTTCTGTACAAGTTATTCCGGTAATGTATTTTTCAATCCTTTGCCTGTGTTTTTCTACTATAACAGGTAACCTGTGCAGGCTAGAAAATACAAAGTGCGTGTATAAATTATTGTACTCAATTTTCATTTCTTATGGTTTGAAATAAGGTAATAAGGTTTTTAAAACTTGTGATTATAGCAAAAAATATTCTTTGAATTTTTTTGGCTTGTGATGCAGGTCGGGGTGGTGATGGATTTCCATTTGATTGGTGAATTATGATGGCGGATGTATGATTTATTAATAAGGGTTTGCTACTTGCTGTTTGCTTTAAACACACGTAAAAAATTCCCGCCCAAAATTTTGTCAATGTCTTTAACAGAATATCCGCGCTTTAATAGTGCCTGTGTTATTTTAGGAAAATCCTGCACGCCATCCAACCCCAAAGGAGCGGAATCAATTCCGTCAAAGTCGGATCCCAAGCCCACATAATCCACGCCAACCAATTTCACTATATAATCAATATGGTCAATCAGTAAGGAAAGCGGCGGGCGAATAGCTACCAATTCCTCCGGGTATTTTTTTGCCATGTATTCACTCACTTCATACTCCGGCTTGTTCAGCACATTCAGGGAATCATATTCCGCTTTGTGCTTATTAAAGAAAATATTCCTTTTTTTAAAATAATTGCTATCGATAAAGCCGGAGAAAAAGTTTACGTCAATCACGCCGCCGTTTTTGGCAACTGCTTTTATCTGGTCATCTTTTAAATTCCTGGGAACAGGACAAATCGCATATACAGAGCTGTGAGAAGCGATAACAGGTTTGGTTGTTGTATTAATCGCATCCCAAAAAGTTTTTTCACCAACATGAGAAATATCAACCATCATTCCCAACTCATTCATTCTTCTTACCACTTCTTTTCCAAAATTGGTTAATCCATAAGGCGAAACAGTGAATGCGTGGCTTGTTTCATCAGTTGCTGATGTTGCCCACGATGTGCTGTTGTTCCATGTTAATGTCATATACCGAACGCCGCGTTTGTACAAACTATCTAAGTAATCTAAATTATCTTCAATCATGTGCCCGCCTTCAACGCCCAACATTGCTGCAAGTTTGTGCGCTTTTAATGCACGATCCAATTGCGCAGGCGTTGCCACTATTTCTATTTTAGAAGGATTGCGTTTTGCAATTGCGTATAAAGAATCAATCTCAGCATTCGCATATTTGAATGCAGAACCTTTGCCGTAGCGGTCGTCACAAAAAATAGAAAAAACCTGCACATCTACTCCGCCACGTTTAAAGCGGGCAAGGTCCGATTGTGCCTTGCCGGTCAAATCATTTTCAATGTTCAGCCCGTTCATGGTAATGCTCGAAAGCACATCGTTGTGCGTGTCGGCAACAATTGCTTTTTCATGAATGGTTTTATAGGGCTGAGAAAAAATGATTTTAGTGGGAACAGCAAATAAAGCTAATTGGATAAAAACTGCGGTTACAATAAGTCTATGCATTGGATTGTGAATTTTAAATGAAAAATCATATTAAATAGTCAAATCAGATAAATCATAGTTCAGAACCTTTATCACCGACAAACCACTGTTCTTTATTCTTGAAAAGAACGTTGAATGTGGTAAGAGAACCATAGATGCGCGTGATGTATTGCTGCAGGCCCACTTTGTCTTCATCGCTCAATAATTTATGCGCATTGACCTGCTGCTCCATCACACGGAGCCTGTCGCGGAGCATCACGATTTTATGAAAAAAAACTTCAATCGGGATTTCTTTTGGTTTTTGGGTTTTATCGAAAGGCTGCAACAGCATCGTTCCTTTTTGCCAGCGTTCTCCGAGAGGAACCACTTCGCTAATGTTGCCCCATAACCGAAGAATCTTTAATAAAGATTTTTCTATTTCAGAACTTGTTTCTATTTCCGCTGACACATTTTCGGGAATAATCTCGTCGAGGCGATTGTCTGTTTTGTCGATTTCTTTAATACCGTGGTTAATGAATGAAATGAGATAAGCAGCGTACCTCACTCCTACTACTACCCCCGGCCCATATTGCGAGTGCTGGAGCCTGGTGCCAATGCCAAGTGTAAGCTGGTCCATAATTATTTGTTATTCGTTAATTGCCTGGTACACCAGCGCTTTAAATTTTTCTGAGATATCGCCATGGCTGTTCGGCGATTGCTGGGTCATGAAAAGGCAAACCAAATTTTCTTTTGGGTCTGCCCAATAGCTGGTGCCAAAAAAGCCGCCCCAGGAAAAACTTCCCAGTTCCCATGGGCCTTTAGCGGCGCCCTGGGGTGTCACTATTTCAAAACCAAGTCCAAAGTTATCCACCCCGTTAAACATAAAACTGAGCTGGCCGCTGGTCATCATCTCCACGCTTCTTTTTGAAAGAATGCGATGGCCATTGTAAATGCCGCCATTTAAAAACATCTGCAAAAAGATTGCGTAATCATACGCAGTTGAAGAGAGGCCTGCGCCTCCCGAGAAGTAATGTTTAGTTATTAAAGGGTAGTCCGGGTCAACATCAAAATGATCCTTTGCCCATTTGATAATGTGGCCGGAAGTGTCTTCGGTATAAACTGTGGTTAGGCGGTTAGCGTCATTCTTTGGGAGGTTGAACCAGGTATCGTTCATGCCCATGGGCTCGCAAATGTTTTTCCTGATAAAATTTTCAAGGTTGGTGCCGCTGATGATTTCCACCAAACAGCCCAGCAGGTCGGTGTTCAGCCCATACATCCATTTTTCGCCAGGCTGGAATTGCAGTGGCAATTTGCCAAGGGCTTTCATCCTGTCTAAAAGAGAAGCATCGATGTTGCCAAGCCCGGTAGGAATTTTGTTTTTTGCATAAATGGCGATCATATCCGGAGTGCCGATGCCTGCATAACCAATGCCGGAAGTGTGCGTGAGCAAATCGCGGATGGTAATATCCCGGTTTGCCGGTACTGTGGTGTAGGTGGTATCTTTTTCATTGAATTTATCAAGCACATGCTGGTTATGAAATTCCGGGATGTATTTGCTCACCGCGTCGTCAATCAGCAATTTCCCCTGCTCGTATAAAATCATGATGGCTGTGCTGGTGAGCGCTTTAGTTTGCGATGCAATCCTGAAAATCGCATCTTTTCGCATCACCGTTTTCTTGTCAACATCGTCATAGCCAAAACCTTTATAATACGCAAGTTTCCCGTTCCTGTAAATAATGGCCACAGCACCGTTGAGCCATTTGTTGTTAATGTATTCCTGAACGGTGTTGTCAATACGCTTCAGCCTGTCTGCGGACAGGCCGCTGGCTTCTGTTTGAAGCTGTGCTGACAAAACAGGTTTTGTGTTTTGCGAGTACGAAAAGGGGATCGCGTTTGCTATTGCCAATAAAACAAGCAGCAGTTTTTTCATAATTGAAAATTTGTTATTAGGAGGAATGATGAAGTAAATTAAATAAATTGAAGCAAAAAGCGATGCCGGGAAACATTTTACTTTTGTCAAAAGGGGAGCTTTTCTTTTTTCATATCGCCTACATATTTGTTCTTGTGCAAACGGAATTCTCTTGCAGCAAGTTTGATGTATTCATCAAAATCATAATCGGTGGCTGTCTTGGTAAAATTGTACGATGGCCTGAACACGATCATAAAAGTATCGAGTTCTGTTCCGGTTATATGTGAAATTTTTTTGACAAGGTATTTGGAAAAACGGTGGTCAATGAAATTGTCCTGTTCTTCCTGCAACAACCTTTTCTGGAAAGCCAGCATGCGCCTGTTGCGGGCAAATCGGAACATGTTAATGAGCTCGTCAAGATCGATGCCTACCCCGGCGCCGCCTGAAGGTTCGGTCAGTTTGAAACCCGGTTTTTTGTAGTCAAAGTATTTTGCATAATCCTTCCTGTTCTGTAGCGAGTCCATGTGATAATCTCTTGGCGCCACCCTTACCTGTCTTAGCTCAGTAGGCTCAACATGGAGCGCCACATCAAAATCGCGATAAGTGAGTATGGAGCTGACTGCATATTTTACGGTTTGCCGACCTAAATAAGAAAAGGAAATGGAGTCTTTTTCCCCAACAGAAATAGAATAATTGCCATTGGAATCTGTGATGGCGCCAAATCCTGAAGTAGACATTACGCTTACTGCTTCGAGCGGTTTGGTGCGGGTCATGTTATATACTGTGCCTTTGACGAGTATTTGTGCATTTGCCTGGTGTGTGGCCAGCAATGAGCAGGACAAAAAAACAAGCAGTAAAATATTGAATACAGAAAAGCGCAAAGGCAATGAATTATGGCATGATATTACTACCAAAAAGGCAATTAGTAATTTTAGGCATCATCTTTTAACTATATTTTGTACGCACTGTTCAATCACTCCCGGAAAGTTTTCATGCTCTAGCTTATGTATCTTTTGTGCCAGCGTTCCAGCTGTTTCATTTTCTTCGACAGCACATTTGGCCTGGAAAATAATTTTCCCATGATCGTACAGGTCGTCGACATAATGTATGGTAATCCCGCTTTCTTTCTCCTTTGCAGCAATAACCGCTTCGTGCACCCTGCTGCCATACATTCCCTTGCCACCATATTTTGGTAGCAAAGCGGGGTGGATATTTATGATTTTATCAGGATACTCTTTTATTAACAAGGGCGGCAACTTCCACAAAAAACCCGCCAGCACGATAAAATCAATTTTTTTTTCTTTCAGTTCCGGAAGGTAAGCGTTGCCCCTGAAAAACCTTTCCTTGTCAATGATCAATGCCGGGATACGGAACTGTTCTGCAATCTTTAATACCCCGGCATCGGGCCTGTTGCAAACGATCAATGCCATTTTAACGGTTGAACAATTTTTAAAATGTTCAATTATTTTCTGGGCATTAGTGCCTGCGCCCGAAGCAAAAATGGCGATGTGCGTTAACAAGTGGCCCTCATTTGGCATTTTTAAATATATTTTTTACTGGCTGCAAGATATTATTTCAACAAAAAAACAAAATAAAATAGAACAGAAAATCTGGAACATAACGAAACGTTTGCCCAGCCCGAATTTGATTACAAAACGATGACGCAAAATATCCGGTTCTTTTGTCAATTCGTTGAAAGCCATGACTGGCGGGCGAAAAATTTTTTTAAACATGTTGATATTTTGTTGAAATCATCACTTATTTTTGTGCGCGGCTAAGGAAATTTTTCCGCATTCAACCGCAGATTGTAAATATGCACTACAAACTAATTGCAAAACGAACATTTTTCAGTTTTTTCTTTTTTGCTTTCATTGCTCTTAGTAACAGGTTATCGGCGCAAGATGGCAAGCAGTTGTTCCAGACCAATTGCGCTTCCTGCCACAATCCAATTAAAGTGGTCATAGGCCCCGCACTGAAAGGGGCATCTGAAAGGGTACCAGATAAGAAATTGCTGCATGAATGGATCCATAACAATACGGCAGTATTGTCATCGGGCAACAAGTACTTTAATGACTTGTACAGCCAGTACAACAAAACCCCGATGAACACTTTTCCAAACCTGAGCGATGCAGATATTGACGCGATCCTTAAGTATGCTGATTCTTTCCAACCGCCTACCTCAGCCCCAACTGCCGGCGGAGCAACAGCTACTGCCCCTGAAAGCGATAACAGTTTATTGTATGGCATCCTGACCATTATCCTTGCGGTGATCATGCTCACTTTGCTGCAGGTAAACAGCAACCTCAAAAAACTCTCTGACGATAAAGAAGGGATTCCTGCTGCTGAACCGATCCCATTCTATCGAAATAAGGCTTATATCACTTTTGTGATTTTGATATTGTTTGTTATTGGCGGCTATTTTCTGGTGCAGGCCGCTATTGGTTTGCAAAGGACAAAGGATTACCAGCCTGAGCAGCCAATTTTTTATTCGCATAAAGTACATGCTGGCATTAACCAGATAAGCTGCCTGTATTGTCATGGCGGCGCCTGGGAAAGCAAACAGGCTTCTGTGCCCTCACTAAATATTTGTATGAACTGCCACATGCAGATCAGCGAATATACCGGAAAGGACAAATTATACCGAGAAGACGGTGCTGAAGTGGACGGCACCCAGGAAATTCAAAAATTATATAGTTACACCGGATGGGATCCCCAGTCGCTAAAGTACACCAAGCCGGGCAAGCCGGTTGAATGGATCAAAATACATAACCTGCCCGATCATGTTTTCTTCAGCCATGCCCAACATGTGCGTGCCGGGAAAGTGCAATGCCAAACCTGCCATGGGCCAATCCAGCAGATGAATGAAGTAAAACAATTTGCTGACCTAAGCATGGGCTGGTGCATCAACTGCCACCGCACTACAAAAGTTAATTTCCCTGATTCAACAGGAAATAATGGCAATAAATTTTACAGCATATACGAGAAGTTCCATAAAGAGCTGAAACCCGGGGATAGCATTACTGTTGAAAAGATTGGTGGAACGGAATGCCAGAAATGTCATTATTGATTAATGCAACTTGAAAAACATACTGCTAAAATCATGGCTTTTTCAAGTTTAAAACGTCAAATTTTTCAAATAGTATTATAAATGAGCGATAAAAAATATTGGCAAAGTTTCGGTGAGCGAAATAACAGCGAAGCTTTTAAGCAGTCTTCAGAAAACGAGTTCAAAGAAGAGCTTTCTGTGGATGGGATTGATGACAAAGGGCTGCTCGATGCAAAACACCCTCGCAGAGATTTCTTGAAATACATCGGGTTTAGTACCGCTGCCGCTGCGCTTGCAGCGAGTTGCGAAGTGCCCGTAAGAAAAGTAGTTCCTTATGTAAATAAGCCTGAAGACATTACACCAGGCGTTGCGAATTATTATGCTACCACTTATGTTACCGGCGGCGATGTGGTTTCCATAGTGGCAAAAGTCAGGGACGGAAGGCCAATCAAAATTGAGGGCAATGACCTGTCTTCTATAACAAGGGGCGGCACGTCTGCCAAAGTTCAGGCTTCCGTGCTGGATTTATATGATACAGCACGTTTGCGCTACCCGGTGCAAATGACAGGCAATGGCCCAAAGGAAGTGAGCACCTTTGATGCGTTCGACAAAATGGCAGGGGATGAGCTGGCTGCATTAGCAGGAGCACCAGTAGTATTGTTAACGACAAGCATCACATCGCCAACAACCAAAGAAATTATTGCTTCATTCCTTGCAAAATTCCCCGGCAGCAAACATGTTCAGTACGATGCTGACTCCCATAGCGGCATGCTGCTTGCCAATGAAGCTACTTATGGTAAAAGAGCGATTCCTTCTTATAAGTTCAATGACGCAAAAGTAATCGTGGGCCTCGATGCTGATTTTCTCGGCACATGGCTCTCACCTGTTGAATTTGCCTATCAATATGCGCAGGGAAGAAAAATTGATGAAAAAAACCCTGAGATCAGCAAGCATTATCATTTTGAGAGCATCCTGTCTTTAACAGGGAGCAATGCTGATGAAAGATTTGTTCATCGCCCTTCAGAAGCAGGCGCTGTTGCATTAGCCCTGTTGGCTGAGCTCGGCGGATCTGTTACGGCTCCTACACTTGACGGAAAATTGAGAAGCGGCATCAAAAAGGCAGCTCAGGACCTATTAGCGAACAAAGGGAAAGCATTAGTGATAAGCGGCAGCAATAACGCGAACATTCAGATTGTTGTGAACGCGATCAACGAAGCCATCGGGGCTAACGGAACAACAATAGACTGGTCTGCGCCCAATCAGACCAGGCAAGGCATCGACAGCGATTTTGCATCATTGATTGAAGACATGAGCGCTGGCAAAGTAGGGGCATTACTGATTTATGACGCCAACCCTGGATACAATTATTGCGATGCAGATAAATTCAAAACGGCGCTTAAAAAAGTAAAAACAACTATTTCCTTCAATGAGAGGCTGGACGAAACAAGCGAGCTTTGCAAATATGTTATACCATCTCCCCATTATCTTGAAAGATGGGGCGATACAGAACCGAAAGCAGGATATTTCAGCCTGCTTCAACCAACCATCATGCCTTTGTTCAAAACAAGGCCGTTTGAAGATTCATTGTTGAAATGGAGCGGCAGCCCAACTGCTCATGAAGATTATGTAAGGCAATACTGGATAAAAAAAGCAGGCAGCCCGGAGGCCTACGAGAAAATATTGCAGGACGGGGTTTCCGAACCCGCTGCTCCTGCACCCGCTTCGGCAACATATAACAATGCAAAACTCGCCGATGCGGCATCAGCAATAGGCAGCATCAAAAAAGGCGGAGCGCTTGAACTGGTTCTTTATAAAACTGTAGCTGCTGGCGTAGGCAATCATTCAAACAATCCATGGCTCCTTGAATTGCCTGATCCGATCACGAGGGCTGACTGGGACAATTATGTAATGGTTTCTCCAAAATTTGCAAAAGACACATGGGGGATCGACATCAAAAGCCAGGCGCAGGCTGATAAATATGAAGTGAACCCCGAAAAAGAAGTAGTGAAGGTAAAATCTGGAAATAAAGAAGTCTCTTTGCCTATCCTTATTATCCCAGGCACTCATGATGCAGTGATTGGTATTGCGCTTGGGTATGGAAGACAAAGCGCTGATGAGAAAAATACCGCTGCCTACATTGGAAGAGCAGCGGTTGGCGTGGGCAAAAATTTATTCCCTTTTGCATTCTTCAACGGAACAACCATAGAGCTTTATGCACCTGATGTAACTGCTGAAAAAACAGGCGAGACATTTAAAGTTGCGCAAATCCAAACACACGACAGCTATGAAGGCCGTACTGAAGTAGTGAAAGAAATGACTATTGCCGATTTTAAAAAATCCCCGGAAGAAATTTTAGAAGAAAGGGATAAAGAGCTAAAGCCTTATGGTGGATTGCAGAATTATTCGGCAGAAGGCTCACTTTATGCACCTTATGATAAGCCTGGCATTAAATGGGGAATGTCGATTGACATGAACTCGTGCATTGGTTGTGCGGCCTGTATCGTAGCATGCCATGCAGAAAATAATGTTCCTGTAGTTGGTAAAGGAGAAGTGCTCCGTTATAAGGATATGCACTGGCTCAGGATTGACCGTTACTTCAGCGGGGATCCTTATGATGCGCACAGCATTCAAACTGTTTTCCAGCCAATGCTTTGCCAGCATTGCGATAATGCGCCTTGTGAGAATGTTTGCCCGGTATCGGCAACAAACCATAGCAGCGAAGGGCTAAACCAAATGATTTACAATCGTTGTATCGGCACCAAATATTGTGCAAATAACTGTCCATACAAAGTGCGCCGGTTTAACTGGGCCGATTATCTTGGAGGCAGCAGCTACCCTAATGACCAGGTGTTTTCCGGAGTTGGCAAGTTAGGTGATGCTGTATTGATGATGAATGATGACCTGACCCGGATGGTATTGAACCCCGATGTTGTTGTCAGGTCAAGAGGGGTGATGGAAAAATGCTCATTTTGTGTTCAGCGCCTGCAAGACGGCAAGCTCAAAGCGAAAAAAGAAAATCGTCCGTTAAAAGACATGGTTGACGTACAGACGGCATGCCAGCAGGCCTGCCCCACCAAAGCCATTGTGTTCGGTAATGTGGGCGATGGAGAAAGCCTTATAGCAAAGACCAGGGAAGAACACCACCAGCGCGTTTTTTATGCGCTGGAAGAACTGCATGTGCTGCCTAATGTAAATTACCTGGCAAAAATCAGGAATACAGAAATCATAGCAGGGTTAGCAGAAGATAAAAAAGAGGAAAAAGCAGACAATCACTCTTAATTTTTTTTAAAGGCTAAAAGCCAATCGAATTATGGCATTATTAAAGTACGAATCACAAGTCAGAGCCCCATTAGTTGACGGGAATAAGGATTATCATCAGGTAACTGAAGATATTATTCGGCCAATTGAAACAAACCCGAGCAAATTGTGGTGGGTCGGGTTTATTATTTCCATCGGGCTATTATGTTTTGGCGTGGTTTCCGTTTATCGTGAAGTGGCATATGGTATCGGCCAATGGAACTTAAATAAAACAATTGGTTGGGGTTGGGATATCACCAATTTCGTTTGGTGGATCGGTATTGGCCATGCCGGCACCTTGATTTCAGCCATTTTATTGTTGTTCAGGCAAGGGTGGAGGACTGGCGTTAACCGTGCCGCTGAGGCAATGACCATCTTTGCGGTTATCTGCGCGGCTCAATTCCCGCTGTGGCACATGGGCCGTGTGTGGATGTTTTTCTTTGTATTTCCTTATCCCAACACCAGGGGGCCGCTTTGGCCAAACTTCAATTCGGCGCTGCTTTGGGATGTGTTCGCGGTATCAACCTATTTTACGGTGTCCCTCTTGTTCTGGTATTCGGGCCTGCTGCCAGATCTGGCATCGGTTCGCGATCGCGCAAAGTTGAAATGGAGAAAGTTTTTTTATGGCCTCACTTCATTTGGCTGGAGCGGTTCAGCCAAGCACTGGCAAAGGCACGAGGCATTGGCTCTTGTGTTAGCAGGTTTGGCTACCCCGCTTGTATTGTCGGTGCACACCATCGTATCTTTCGACTTCGCCACATCAGTAATACCAGGCTGGCACACCACAATATTCCCTCCCTACTTTGTTGCAGGCGCTATCTTTTCGGGGTTTGCCATGGTACAAAGCTTATTGGTGATTACCAGGAAAGTATTGCACCTTGAAGAATATATCACTCTTGAGCATATTGATGTGATGAACAAAATAATAGTATTGACCGGCTCAATAGTGGGGTGTGCGTACCTTACTGAATTATTTGTTGCGTGGTACAGCCAAAATAAGTTTGAGCTGTGGGCATTTATGCAGAACCGCGTAAACCTTCACTCGCCATTAGGGTGGAGCTATTATATGATGATGGGCTGTAACGTGCTCTCCCCTCAAATTTTCTGGTTCAGGAAATTAAGGAGAAATCTTACAGTTACCCTTTTCATGTCTGTGATTGTGAATATCGGGATGTGGTTCGAACGGTTTGTTATTATCGTCACATCTATTTACAGGGATTATTTGCCGAGCAGCTGGAGCACTTATTATTCGCCCAGCGTTTGGGAGCTCGGATTTTATTTAGGCACTTTTGGTTTATTTTTTACCTGCTATTTCCTTTTCTCAAAATTTTTCCCGGTAATCGCGGTGTTCGAGATCAAGCACATCCTGAAAAAATCTGGAGATAATTACAAAGAGAAGATGACTATTGCAGAACAAGAGCCGGCAGAGGAATTTGCCCATGAAATGTTGCATGCGCATTAAACCGGCCGTGCAGTAACTGATACAAAACTTTAAAAACAAAAAGCGCAAAGCTTGGAAATATGAGTATAAAAAAATTTGTAGTCGGGTGTTTTACTGATGAACAGGTGCTTTTTTCAGCAATAAAAAAAGTACGCTCTTCAGGGTATAAAATTCATGATGTGTACACCCCGATGCCTATCCATGGTTTAGATAAAGCCCTGGGGCTTCGCGACACCAGTTTGCATACAGCAGGCTTTATTTATGGCATTACCGGGACTTTGACCGCATTGTGCGGTATTGGCTGGATTTTTACAAGCGATTGGCCGCTCAACTTCGGCGGCAAGCCACATTTTTCTTTGCCCGCCTGGATACCTATTATGTTTGAGCTCACTGTTCTTTTCTCGGCAGTGGGTATGACCCTTACTTTTTGCTACTTATGCCAGGTAGCTCCTTTCGTAAAAAAACATCATTTCCACCCAAGGGCAACGGACGATTTATTTGTAATGGTCCTGGAATGCACGCCAAAAAATAACGAAGCGGATATGTCTTCCTTTCTTGGCGGCACAGGAGCAATAGAGGTCAATGTCCAGGAGGCAGAAACAGGTTGGTGGCTGGGCACCTACGATAAAGACAGAAAACCATTTGAAAAGAAAAAAGCTTCTTTAGCATAAACGAAACAGATATTATCAGAGATGAAAAAAATACCCCTCATATCATTCATTTTAATTGCAACGATAACTATTATCAGTTGCAGTGATGTAAGAAGAAGCCCGGGAAGAGCCTATATGCCAGACATGGCCTACAGCAGGGCGTATGAAAGCTATTCCGTTACAACGGAAGAAAAAGATTCTCTGAAAAGGCATGATATCTTTTTCAGCAATCTTCCTGTTGCCGGAACAATTAAAAGAGGAGAGATGTTCCCCTTTCCCCTGGCAATCGATAAAGAAGGCGATACTGCCAATTACGTGGCTTCTAAACAAATTATAAATCCGATCACAAACCTTGATTCTGCAAACATGGCAGAAGCGGATCGGCTGTTCCTGGTGAACTGTGCTATTTGCCATGGCACCAAATTAGATGGCAATGGCCCATTATACAAAGGCGGGGACGGCCCTTTTGCCGCTAAACCGGCAACATTAGTGGGCGATGCCAAATATGAAGCAATGCCTGCAGGGCAAATGTTCTATTCCATAACTTATGGAAAGAATAAAATGGGCAGTTATGCATCTCAGTTAGACACCCGCCAGCGCTGGATGGTGATTTACTACATAAAATCAAAACAGGCTGAAGCAAAGGGCGGAACCAGCAATGTGGCAGATTCAACAACAAAAAAATAAACAAGAATTAAGCACATCACACGAATACAAAATCTTGAAGAATGTCAATCAGAGAAAATTTTGAAACCCCATCGCGATTTAAAACCTGGTCATATGCATTGATGGGTGTAGGGGCATTGTCCTTGATAGTGGGTTATATTTTGTATGGGAATGTTGATCATGGCACCCATTTCTGGTCTGCTTTATTGCACAACGGTGTTTATTTTCTGCTGGTGGTAAATGCGGCCATGTTCTTTTTTGCCGCAAGCTCACTCGCATGGGGCGGCTGGCAAATCTCTTTCCGCAGGGTTACCGAAGCCATTTCTGCTTCAGTGATACCTATTGGCGCAATCACATTTGTTATTTTGCTGGCACTTGTTTTTGGGCACAAATCAAATATTTATGAATGGCTCGACAGAGATATAGTGAAGAACGATGAAGTGCTCAAGGGGAAAAGCAGTTTTCTGAGCCCTACTTTTTTTATTGCGTGGTCGGTGCTCACTATTGGTTTATGGACAATCTTCGGGATAAAACTCCGCGGCATCTCTCGCGAAATTGATAATGCACCGATAACGATTGAAGAAGGGAAGAAATATATTTTTAAGAGCACAATATGGTCTGCTGTCTATATTGTCTGGTTTACATTAACCGTAGCGTCAGTAACTCCATGGCTTTGGTTAATGAGCCTTAATGCGCATTGGTTTTCTACCATGTACAGCTGGTACACATTTGCAAGCAGCTTTGTTGCCGGGATTGCTTTGATCACTTTGTTTGTTATTTATCTCAAAAACCTGGGATACCTGGAATACACCAATGACGAGCACCTGCACGATCTTGGAAAATACCAGTTTGCATTTTCTATTTTCTGGACTTACGTATGGTTCGCTCAATTTATGTTGATATGGTATGGGAACATTTCAGAAGAAACAATTTATTTCAAAACAAGGTTTGAAGGAGCATACGAGGGGCTGTTCTATCTTAACCTTACCATCAATTTTCTTGCTCCTATATTGATATATATGAGCCGTCCTTCAAAACGGAATTATGCGACCGTAACGTTTATGTCTGTAGCTTTGCTGTTCGGGCATTGGATTGATTTTTACCAGATGGTATTCGGGAGCACCATGAAGGACCATGTCCCAATGAACCTTTTTGATTTTGGCATTGCTGCCGGTTTTGTAGGCCTGATCATGTGGAACACAGCAAGGGTGTTGGGCAAATACCCGCTGATCCCCAAAAACCATCCTTTCCTGAAAGAGAGCATTATCCATTATACTTAAAACAGGGAATAATAAAGAAGAAAAACATTCAACCACGGCTAAAAATTTTTATAAAGAATCATGTCAAACTTTTTTATCATAATGATTTTGTTGCTTGGCTTTCTGATTACTTTTCAGATTGCCAAAGCCAGTGAATACGTTTCGGTATTGAAAGGTGAAAAAAAAGCTTTCGAACAACAAAACCGCGTTAACGGTTTTTTGATGATTGCCTTTCTTGTAGCAGGGCTGATTGGTGTGTATTGGTGCAATGAGCTGTTAAAGGGAAAAATGCTTGGTGAAGCAGCATCGCAGCATGGCCAGGCTATGGATAAATTGCTTTATGTCACTCTTGCAATAACAGGAATTGTGTTTTTTCTTACCCAGATATTGCTGTTCTGGTTTGCTTATAGATATCAGTATTCTGAAAAGAGAAAGGCTTATTATTTCCCGCATGATAACAGGCTGGAAGTGGTTTGGACAGCAGTGCCGGTAATTACTTTGTCTATACTTGTTGGGTTTGGCTTGTTTTATTGGTACCAAATCACCGGGGAGGCGCCAAAAGAGGCACTCCAGGTTGAGGTGACAGGAAAACAATTTAGCTGGATATTCCGTTACCCTGGAAAAGATGATGTGTTCGGGAAGAAATTCTACAAGAATATTGATGATGGCAAGAACAACTCTCTTGGCCTGATTTGGGATGACCCCGCAACACACGATGATATTGTTGTTAACAATGAAATGTATGCTGTTGTTAATCGGCCAATCAAGCTCATTATCAATTCAAGGGATGTGATCCATGATGTTGGCCTTGCAGCGTTCCGCATGAAGATGGATGCTGTTCCGGGCACCCCAACAACCATGTGGTTCACTCCCCTTTATACCACAGAAGAAATGAAGAAGAAAACGAACAACCCTGATTTTGAATATGAAATTTCCTGCGACCAGATGTGTGGACGCGGGCATTATACCATGAGGGGCATTATAAAAGTAGTGACGCCAGTTGATTTTATTTTGTGGAAAGCAAAACAAAAGTCGAATTATGCCCTTGTTTTCCCGAACACAGAAACAATGCCTTCCAAGGACACGACAAAAACAGTAGCAGCAGTGGCTGATAAAGATGCTTTGTCCAAAACATCTTTAAAAACGAATTGAATACTTAAAGAGCAAAATATAAAGGTTACAAATAAAATTTTTTCTCATGAGCAGCGACACAATTTTGCACGGGCATTCAGATGTGGTTACCTCACATGATGTGCACCTCGATGAGCATGGCGCCCATCATCACAAAGAAACATTTATTACCAAATACATTTTCAGCCAGGATCATAAGATGATATCCAAACAGTTTCTTATCACTGGTATGATTTGGGCAATAATAGGGGGGCTAATGTCCGTAATTTTTCGTTTGCAACTGGGTTACCCGGACACTACTTTCCCCATCCTTGAAGATATTTTCGGAAAATGGGCGCCGGGCGGAAAAATTAGCCCAGACTTCTATTACGCGCTGGTGACCATGCACGGTACGATAATGGTATTTTTTGTTTTGACAGGCGGGCTGAGCGGCACCTTTGCCAACTTTTTAGTGCCCTTGCAAATAGGCGCACGAGACATGGCCGCCCCGTTCTTAAACATGCTTTCGTATTGGGCCTTTTTCACAGCAAGCATAATAATGATAAGCTCACTGTTCCTAACAGCAGGCCCTGCCAGTGGCGGGTGGACCGTATATCCGCCCCTAAGCGCATTGGGAGATGCTACGGACGGATCTAAGGCGGGCATGGACTTCTGGATAGTTGCCATGGTATTTTTCGTGGTATCATCATTGTTGGGCGGGCTGAATTACATTACCACGATCCTGAACATGCGGACAAAAGGGATGAGCATGGTCAGGATGCCGCTTACTATTTGGGCGCTCTTATTCACTGCCATTTTAGGTGTTCTTTCTTTCCCTGTTTTATTATCAGGGCTAATACTCTTATTGTTTGACAGGCATGCAGGGACAAGTTTTTATTTGTCAGATATATTTATCGCTTCAACACAAAAAGCCCTGCCCAATGAAGGAGGGAGCGCTATCTTGTTCCAGCATTTGTTTTGGTTCCTCGGTCATCCTGAAGTGTATATTATAATACTCCCTACAATGGGGCTTGTTTCTGAAGTGATGGCTGTTAATTCGCGCAAGCCCATTTTCGGTTACCGGGCAATGGTGGGGTCATTGTTCGCAATATGCATCCTGTCGCTTCTTGTTTGGGCCCACCACATGTTCGTAACCGGCATGAACCCGTTTCTGGGGTCAGTATTCACGCTTTTAACATTATTAATAGCTGTTCCATCGGCCATAAAAGTATTTAATTGGCTAACCACACTATGGAAAGGGAATTTGCGATTCACCCCAGGAATGCTTTTCTCAATTGGTTTTGTAAGTATGTTTATTTCCGGCGGCTTGACCGGTATTTTCCTGGGCAATTCAACACTTGATATCCACCTTCATGATACCTATTTCAACATTGCTCACTTCCACCTGGTAATGGGCGTTGCTGCTTTCTTCGGAATGTTTGCGGGCGTTTATCACTGGTTCCCGAAAATGTATGGAAGGTATATGAACAACACCATGGGGTATATCCATTTTTGGGTAACCATGATTGGGGCTTATCTCATATTCTGGCCTATGCATTATGAAGGTTTGGCAGGTATGCCACGCCGTTATATGGATTATTCCAACTGGGTATCTTTTAGGCAATTTGAGGACCTGAACAGGTTTATATCTACAGTTGCTATCGTTGTGTTCGCTGTGCAGTTGATGTTCGTGTTCAACTTTTTCTACTCTATTTTTAAAGGGAGAAGAGTTACTACACAAAATCCATGGGGCGCAACTACGCTGGAGTGGACAACGCCTATCAGGCCTGGGCATGGCAACTGGGTTTCAGAAATCCCGGAAGTTCACCGTTGGGCTTATGATTACGGCAAAGATGGGAGGGAATTCATTTCTCAGGCAGAGCCGGTCGGCAGCAATGAGAGCAGCGGACATTAATGGTGTTTATAAATCAGAAAGACCAGAAGATATTGATGTGCCTGATGGCTTTCAGGCTTGGATGTTTGGATTTAAATAAAGGACGGATAAACTTGTCCAGTTCGTCTGTCGCAATTAAAATCATTTTTTGATGCAGCAGGAAACTGTGAAGCAGTCAAGTTCTTTCAAGGCTATCAGCAAGCTTCAGGATTACAAAGCGCTGATAAAGTTCAACCTGAGCTTTATGGTTGTTTTTTCTGCAGTGATCTCGTATTTGCTGGCGCCAAAAGTTACTGAGTACAACTGGGCATCGATAGTTCTTTTTTTTGTTGGAGGAATGCTTGTTACCGGAAGTGCAAATGCAATCAACCAGATTGTTGAAAAGGATACGGATGCATTAATGAAGCGGACAGCAAAAAGGCCAATAGCCAGCGGCAAAATGACTGTTAATGAAGGTTGGGCATTTGCTGTAATTGCCGGTGTTGCCGGCACTTTGATGCTCTGGCACTTTAATTTTTTAACAGCCGCACTGTCTGCATTCAGTTTGTTCCTGTACGCATTTATTTATACACCGCTGAAAAAGGTCAATTCAATTTCGGTGCTTGTAGGCGCTGTACCTGGAGCCTTGCCTTGCCTGATAGGATGGGCGGCAGGAAATGATAATTTGAGCGGTGGGGGCTGGGCTTTGTTCGCTATCCAATTTTTTTGGCAGTTCCCGCATTTTTGGGCAATAGCGTGGATCGCGCATAAAGACTATACTGCTGCGGGGTTTAAATTGCTCCCGTCAGTTCAAGGCCCGACAAAATATTCGGCAATCCAGTCAATTATATATTCTTTGTTGCTATTGCCGGTAGGTGTTCTTCCCTACTTTTTGAATGTGAGCGGTATCATTAGCCTTGCCATCGTGTTCATAGCAAATGTTTTCATGGTTTGGCAATGTGTAAGGCTATATAACGAAATGACTTTGCAGGCAGCCAGGCGCGTAATGTTCAGCAGTTATATTTATTTGCCCATAGCGCTGCTTGCATTATTGATTGATAAAGTAAAAATATAAGAAGTAGAAAATAATGTTACCATCAATTGAAGTTAAAGAAAACGTGAGCGAGCAAAGACAAAAAATACACCCGCATAAATTCACCATGTGGATTGCTATTGGCAGCATTACCATGATGTTTGCAGGGCTTACAAGCGCTTATATTGTGAAACGCCAGCAACCAGGATGGATAAGCTTCGAGATACCGCGGATGTTCTGGTTATCCACAACTGCGATGCTGGCCAGCAGCCTGGCGGTGCAGATGGCCCTGAAAGCTTTTAAGGACAGGCACATAAAGAGTTACAAAAACCTGATTTTGCTGACTGCTGTTCTTGGTATGGTTTTTATCATATTGCAGATATTAGGCTTTCAACAAATATGGAAGACGGGCTTAACATTTAGCGGCGCTGGAGCGGCTCAATTTTTATATGCTATAGCAGGCCTTCATGTGCTGCATGTTTTTGGAGGGGTTATCACGATGTTGGTAATGTTCCTTAAATCCCTTCGCAAAACCAGCAGGAGCTATAACAGCGTGCCTATTGAAGTAGCCAGCACCTATTGGCATTTTGTAGATGCGCTATGGGTTTATTTGTTCATATTCTTTTTGGTGATACACTGATTTTCGGTTTAGTTGAATACATTTGTGAACCTATAAAATTAAATTATGTCTCAGGCAGTACAAGCAGGACAAAAGTTATGGGGCGGCGGTAAAAGCCCATACAATGTGGAATATGGGAAATTGATGATGTGGTTCTTTTTAATGAGCGATGCGTTTACCTTTGGCGCATTTCTTATTTCTTACGGCAGCATCCGTTTTGCGAGCAATTCGTGGCCTGATCCGAACCACGTTTTCAAGACATTCCCGATTGTTGGCGAAATGCGCGTTCCCCTCGCTTTTGTGAGCCTGATGACATTTATATTGATCATGAGCTCAGTTACCATGGTACTCGCCGTTGCAGCAGGCCACAATAATGATAGAAAAGGAGTGATGAAGTGGATGGTATGGACGATTTTGGGTGGGCTTGCCTTTTTAAGCTGCCAGGCTTGGGAATGGACCCACCTTTATGCAGAAGGCGCGTGGTGGGGAAGGAACCCGTTCATGAATATTGATGGCACACAATCGTCAACCAATTTCACCAATTTCTTTTTTACGATCACAGGCTTCCATGGTTTCCACGTGTTCTCAGGGGTCATTATAAATATTATTATGCTGATCATGACCTGGAAAGGCACATTTGAAAGAAGGGGCCACTACCTGATGATCGAAAAGGCCGGTTTATACTGGCACTTTGTTGATTTGGTTTGGGTGTTTGTATTCACCTGCTTTTATTTGTTGTAATTTTAAAAGAACAATCAAAATAATATTATGAGCGAAGTTCAAATTGATGCGGCCGGCCATGCTGAGCCCAGTTTTTCGACAAAATTAATCTGGAGGACTTTTTGGGTGCTGCTTATCATCACGGTTATTGAACTGGCTTTGGCAATCATTTATTATGAGACTCATTTTTTACCGAAGCATTTTTTGAACGGGTTGTTTATTGTGGGGACGTTAGCGAAAGCTTTTTTCATTATTGCCGAGTTTATGCACCTTAAACATGAATTAAAAGCTATGGTGATGACCCTTGTGTTCCCGTCATTGTTGTTCATTTGGTTTGTGATTGCTTTTTTGTGGGATGGGAATTCATATAGGGACCTGCGCAACAGGTACGATTCTCATCACCTTGAGCAAAGCAAAACGCCGGCTGCCAAAAAGCCTGGTATGGAATAAAGATTTTTTGATGAACTAATTTTACTAAACCATCCCGGCCTGTGGATGGTTTTTTTATAAACCAAAGGTTTGCCCTTGCTTGCCGGGTTTTAGAACAATGATCTGCCTTTGCTTGTTAAAGAGCAGGCAGCAGCCGAAATTAACAATTCAAATAAAGAACAGTGAGCACGAAAGCATTATTAGCAGTTGCCCTTGCGGCACTCATCCCCTTAATAAGTTTTTTGGTTTTAAGATCAGCCAGCGAAGGCGCTATTGATATGCCGGGCCGTTTTTTTTATGATTCTGTAGAAGTAAAGATGCAAGATGGCAAACAGGTAACCGATACCATTTGGCACAAAGTTGATAATATCTCGCTCACAAATCAGCTTGGGAAAAGCGTTTCGCTTGATTCTTTGATGGGGAAAGTGATCGTAGCAGATTTTTTCTTTACACACTGCCCGAATATATGCCCTGCCCTTACGCATAACATGAAACAATTGCAGGATGCGATTAAGCAGAAGGGCAAGGCGAATATAACAGCCGCTCCGTTTGTGCATTTCGTTTCCTTTACTGTGGACCCGGCAAGAGATACTGCTGCAGCATTAAAAAGATACGCAGATAAGTTTGGGGCAGATCCTGATATTTGGTGGATGCTTACCGGTGATAAAAAGAAAATTTATGATTTTGCGCTTAATGAACTGAAAATGGGGATTGCCGACAGCGCTACGGCAGACTCGACCTTTATACATACCCAAAAAATGGTGCTGCTGGACAAAGATCATGTTGTGCGCGGGTACTATGATGGACTTGATAGCACATCGCTCGCTAAGCTTGCAAAGGATATTGTTTTTATTATGCTGGAAAAGGACAAGAACAGCAAATCAGTATTTGCCCAGATGATACCCGTGGCCCCTATTCTCGTGTTCGCCATCATTGCTATTGTTGTCGTTATTTATTTTTTGAGCAGGCCAAACAAAAAATACCCAGAGTGAAAAATAGCCACAAGTTTTCAGGTTGCGCTTTTTCTGTTTTTTAAATTTGATTGGATTAAAGCTGAATTGTTATGATGAAAGAGAAAAACCTAACAATACCTATTGTTATTGTTTCTATTGCTATACCTGCAGCAGTTGCCCTGATGCTCCTGGCGCCGCATGCGAAAATTGACCTTGGCTTCAGCACACATGCGTTACCGCTATTTCATGCAATCTTGAATTCAACAACAGCAATTTTGCTTTTGGCGAGTTTATATTTTATTAAGAATAAACAAATAAAAGCACATAAAACGGCGAACCTGGTTGCAGTTGTGCTAAGCGCAATCTTTTTGATTTCTTATGTGATCTATCATGCTTCTAACCCTTCAATAAAATTTGGCGACATTAATCACGATGGCGTTTTAAGCGACACTGAAAAACAGCACGCAGGGCCCTTGCGATATGCGTATTATTTTATTCTTACTTCACATATTATTTTATCAGGCGTGATTGTGCCCCTGGTGCTATTCACTTTGCAAAGAGCATTTCAGGAAAGGTTCGATAAGCACCGAAAGCTTGCAAAAATAACCTGGCCGGTTTGGTTTTATGTGGCTGTATCGGGTGTTGTGGTGTATTTGATGATAAGCAAGTATTATTGATGGCGCTGCTCCATTATTATTGCCGTTCATAATGCAAACCTGTTTTGCATAAGGAGAAAGAGGCACTGTTTATTGCCAGTACAAAATTTTTTCAAACTGCCGAGATGGCTGGCAGCCTGATTTCAGGCGTATTTATCCATGCAAGGTCATCGTGCTTTTGAAATTTGAAAATCAGCACAATCTTAAAACCTCCCAAAAGAAAAAAGCAGAAATAAATCCTGCAAGGAAATAAAGGAAGGCTTTCAAAAATTTATTGTTGGTTAGCATATAGCTATGATTGGGCAAGGCAACCTGTTTTGCTTGACATATTTCTGAAACAAATTTTTAAGCTCTAAAGAGTTCAACATAAACGGTAATGCAATCATGTGGTTGCCTCATAGAATAAGTAAAAATTGATGTAATGCGCGTAATTCACGCGTTAAGGTTGGACTTGCCAACCTCTTAAAAAGGCAGCCACTTTCTTCCTAACCGGCACATTAACCTGAACTTCCACAACTGATCTCTTCCCCTGACGTCGATCCGCTCGATAAGAAGGCGGCTTTTAAGAGGCAGGGGATTGATCCGGTTCCCGATACGGAAAGCCAGTTGTATGCCATGCTTTTTCAAAACATGTTCCAGCCACTTTTGCATGGGCTTGGCTTTTCTGAAAAAGGCGCCGTAAGGATAAGCAAAACAAGGCTGGATATTGATGTTAAGTTGTTCAAATTTTATACGCATATTAAAAAGGTCTTGATCAATTTCGTTTAGCGACAGATCTGAATAGCTTTTATGACTGAAACTGTGAAACCCGAATTCAACCATTCCGCCATCCATTTGATTGATTTCATCAAGGTTCAGGTACTGCCTTTGCGAACCATTGCTGCATTCATCAATGAATTGTGCCACTAAAAAGATATTTGCTTTTAAAAAATATTTTTTCAGAAGTGGATACATCAATTCGAAATTGTCTTTGTACCCATCATCGAAAGTCAACATGATGGGACGATGCGGGAGGGGGTGATTGTTACAAACATGCTCAATAAGCTCTTTGAATGTTATGGTGGTGAAATGGTATTTTTTAAGATATTGAAACTGCTTCTCCAAGTGCTGTAGGCTGACACTAAGGTTATCTTGCTGGCAGGTTGATGTTATTTTATGGTACATTAAAATGGGCAGCTTCATAAATAATGTTTATCATTTAACTCTGTAGTTCGTGCCGCACCTTTTTTATATTGAAGCCCGCCTCAAAAATATAATTTGAAGGTATTCCCAATTCATCCAGCTCTTTTTTGTAAGCATGCAGCTCCTGTAGCTTAAGGTATTTTACAAAATGGTAAAAAGCACTTAGCACAGACCAGGCAAAGCCCTGGTAACCGTTCAAAAAATTTTTTTCGAGAAAATAGTATTTTAAAAAATTTAAGGGAATGGCAGCGATTGCCTGGAAACGTGAACGTTGTTTCCCCTGTAGGAAAGATTGCTTTGCCCCTTTTGAAGTATAACTGTTGAATTTTTCAAAGTAATGGGCAAGGCCTCCATAGCTATAATGATGAATGGGGTTATTGAATTTAGAAGTAAGCCCTATTATTTCTATCCCTTCATGCACAATTGCATTGGTTAATCTTCCATTCTGTTTTTGGAACAGCCTCAAAAAAAGTCGGTTGTGCTCTTTTCCATGCCTGAACTCTTTGTCCATAAAAATGAGGCTTATGGGTAGCGCATAACCTGAATAACACGGGTTTTGCATTTCTGTTTTGATCTCCTCAACAAGCTTATCGCTGAGTACTTCATCCGCATCTATGAGCAGCACCCAACTGTTCCCGGCAAGCGAAACTGCAAACTTTTTCTGCTTTGCATAATTGTCAAATTTTCTTTGATAAATTTTACAATGAAACTGTTTGCAAATTTTTATTGTATTGTCTGTGCTTCCGCTATCCACAACAATAATTTCATCGCACCAATACAATTTGGATAAAGACATAGCAAGCACGCGCTCCTCGTTGAGCGTAATAATTACTGCGCTAACAGGTGTCATAGCACTTAGCAAATTTAGGTTAGCAAAATCGCCTGTTTTAAACGGTTAATGACTGGCGTTTAAAGCAAAACGTTGCACGATTGAAAATGGCTGATGAGTTATCCCCGCGTACTGTTTGTCAAAAGCCTGCATTATAATCGCAGGAACACTATGACGTTTATGATCTTCGTTTTTCTCTTTTATTTGGGCAATGGCTTCAGCCGTATTAAATTCTGTAGTAAACATCATCCGTAAATACTTTTTCATTAGTTAGTCATTATTGGTTAAGAAGCTGTCTAAAATTGGTTATTGGAACTATCAGCCGGTTCTATCTTTTCCAAAGCTCATACAGGATCACCGAATTTATTATCAATTACAAACTTTGGAAAAGTTGAACTGCTGGTATATTGAATTCCTGAAACCATTTTTAAGCAACTTCTTAATTAGGTTTAAATATTTAATAATGGCATCTTTAAAATCTATGTGTTATTCCGCCGCCCAGGTTAAAACTGTATGGAAATGTTTTTACCACATTGTTTTTGGTAATAGAGGTAAGCGCGTATGTAAACCCCGGCAATAGGCTGAATGACCATTTACTGTTAAAATTGTACTGGATACTGACATTTGCAACCAGGCCTGCATAAAAATTATGCATGCCATCGAGGCCATCAATAGTAACAGCCTCTCGGTTAAGGGCATCGGTGACTTCTGTTTTTACTTTAGCGCTTGTAATCAGGGTGGCAGACAGGCCCACAGCAGGAGACACGGATAACTTCTTTTTGTCGAGCCTATATGCAATTAGCAAGGGGATGCCGATCATTTGCACGTGATGCTCTCCTTCTGTTGATTTTATACTGTCGCCAATAGCTGGTGGCAAGCCAAAACCGGGGCTCACAAAGGCATAGCCTGAAGAGAGAACATATTTATATGCAAAGCTTCCGTTGGTATTCTTTGCCGCGTACATCTCCTGGGGAGAAATAGCAATTTCAATATTAGAGAAGCTTAGTCCTGCTTTTAACCCGAGATGCCTGCTGAACTGCCATGTTGCGGATATGCCTGCAGAAAAAGAACCTTCGTGTTTCTCGTGCTGTTTTATTTCTTCTTTTTCATCTTCGTCTCGCTGATTCCCGAGATCGTCTTCTATATCATTGTTGAGCCTGTATTGCGCCCAATCGTTGCTGGCAAATGCAGTAACCGACCAATAAGGTTTGAATGGTGTTGTTGTTTTTTTGGTTTTAAGGTTTTGAAAAAAAGCAATAGCATTCATTTCATGAATGATTGGTGTTTTTAAAACCGGCAGTATATCACACGGTTGTGCGATGTTTATTTTTGCAATTTCAAGAAATACCGCTGAAGAAGGATGGCGAAGCAACCTTTGGCGCCTGCTCCGATCAGCTTTTGCATCGGCTACTTCATTGCTTTTTCCATGCAGCGTTGCACCGCCTTTTTCAAAGTTTTTTCCCACCATTCTACTGTTATCTTTTATGGCTTCTTGTTTCATTATATGTTCTGCTTCTTGCTTTAATTTTTGCTTTCGAGCTATTATATTGCCGGCCATTATTTTTTTCCGTAGGATAATTGTATTAACCTTGCTCAAAGTATGGCTATGGTCTATGCTTTTTTGCTGTGTTGGCTTTATTGACATCGTTGATTCGCTTGCTCGGGCAGTGCTGCTATTTTCATTATTCGTCTTGCCTTTCTGAATGTCCGTTTGATTTATTTTTTCAAGATTATGCCCTTGGGTGTTTGTGACGAAGGCTGAATCTGGGATTTCTTTTTGTTTTCCTACTCTGGCGCTTTTCTCTTTTATGACGATTGTTCTTGTTTCATAAATAGCCATACATAAGAACAGGAACAGAAGAACTACCGCTACTCTTTTCCAGCCAATAAACCGGTGCCGGTATTTATCCGCATCTTCATTATCGAGCGTTGCATTCAATTGGTTCCAAACATTTGCAGACGGCTGCTCCTCGAATGAATGATAAGCCTTGTTTAAGGCGTCTTCAATGTCATGTAAATTTTTGCCCATAGGCTTTATATTAATTTATCGCCTTTTTTTTTGTGAGAGCAGCCTGTAAAATTTTTCGGGCATCTGCCAGGTTGCTTTTTGAGGTGCTTTCTGAAATATTAAGTGCTGCCGCAATTTCCCGGTGTTTCATGCCTTCAAATACATACAGGTTAAAAACGATCCGATAGGCCGGGCTTAATGTTTGTATCAGTTTTACCAGCTCTTTTTCATCGTACTGATAAATAAAAGATGGTTCTTCATAAATGTTGTAATTGTCTGTATTGAATTCGGCAACCGGGCGCAAATGAGTTGACTTATTCCTGTACTTGCTAAGCGCTGCGCTCACCATTGTTTTGCGCATCCAGCCTTCAAAGGATCCTTCGCCTTTAAAAGTGCGCAGGTACTTAAAAACCCTTACAAACCCGTCCTGTAAAATTTCTTCCGCTTCTTCCCGATTTTTGGCATACCACATGCACACGCCCATCATTTTGCGGCAATAGGTACTATATAGCTCTGCCTGCGCAGCCCGATCACCTGCGAGGCAGCCATTTATTATTAGCTGGTGTTTGTCGGCCAAGTAAAGGTTTGTTACTGATAAAGACATATAGGCTGCTGATTTTGGACGGGAGCTGATAAAAAATAAACTTATTTACCAAGACTGTAGAAAACCTGAATAGAAGGGCCTGGCTTATTGGTTTGTTATGTTTTTTTTCAAAAACTATTTAAGCTCATTATAGTTGCGATGACCCAACCATTATTAAAACACCTGTTGTCTGTATTATTTGCCTGAAGAGAAATGGGATATTCTTCAATTAAAATTTATAAAATGAAAACTAAAGAAATTAAAATTGCAATGATGATTATTGCGGTGGCGACAGTAGCGACATCATTGTCTTGTAAAAAAGAAGCGTCTGCCAGCACCACTATGCCTGCCGGCAAACAAAGCGTGGCCATATATCTTAATGATGATCCTGTGCCCAACCTTTTTAAAGTGCTCGTTGATATTCGTTATATAGAAGTAAAAATAGATACCGGCAATGTGCATCATGACGACGATTATTACAATGATGACCATGATGGAGATAACGACCATGAACACGAGGACGAGTACGGAAAATGGGACACTTTGAGCATTACGCCCAGGACCTATGATTTATTAAAACTGAGAAACGGGGCAGATACCCTAATTGCAAATTCTTATGCAAGTGAAGGTAAAATAACAAAGGTCAGGATAACGCTTGGCACTAATAACACAGTATGGACAGACAGCGCCCATTCCTTCCCATTGGTATTATGCGATAATGAGCCATACGTATATGTAAAAATAAAAAGCAACAGCATTGATACATTGCCTGGAGGGAAGCTCAGGTTAAGGATAGATTTTGATGTGGCAAAATCAATTGATCTTGAAAATGGCGTTTATTGCTTTGAGCCTAAATTAAAAAGCTATAGTGATGGTACAACGGGAAAAATTGAAGGAGTAGTGCAACCTGTTAAAGCATTTCCCCTGGTAAAAGTATTTAACACAACAGATACTGCTTATGCAATACCTGAAGAAGACGGCGAATATAAAGTAAAAGGACTGAAGCCGGCAAGCTATTCAGTGCAGTTTAAAGCAACGGCTCCTTATAAGGATACTACTATTAATAATGTGCAGGTAGCAGCTGGGCAGGATACAAAACTGCCTATGATTACCCTACATCAATAATGTTCAAGTACAGGTTTGGTTTATTTTACCGGTTGCCAATTGCAGCCGGTTTTTTCTTTTTCTTGCTTACTTGTTGATACCCCAACCATAATTGCAAAAGTTGTTGTCTATATTATTAAACCGATAAGAAATGTTCTATTCTTCAGATAAAATTTGCGATAATGAAAAACAAAAAGACTAAAATTGCAATTGTTGCTGCTGCATTCATAACCTTTGGGGTAACTGCCTGTAAGAAACAATCATCTCCGGGAATAGCCCCTGAAAGCAAACAAAATGTGGCTGTGTATCTCAATGATGGCCCGATACCTAATCTGTTAAAAGTATTGATTGACATCCGCTGTGTGGAAGTAAAAGTTGATACTGGGCCTGTGCGTCACCCAGATGATTACTACAAAGACGACCTTGACAGGTATAATGATCATATACGCCATGATAAGTATGGCAGATGGGATACATTAAGCATTACACCAAACATGTACGATTTATTAAAGCTGCGAAACGGCGCAGAAGCACTTATTGCAAATGGCAATGTGGGAACGGGTAAAATAACAAAGGTCAGGATAACATTAGGAGCAAATAATTCAATATGGACAGATGCCACCCATTCTTTCCCATTAACAGTTTGTGATAACAACAATTACTTATATGCAGGTACAAAAAGTACCAGTATAGAAGCATTGGCAAGCGGGAAGTCTGCTATACGGATAGATTTTGATGTGGCCAAGTCCATTCGTAATAAAAATTCAGCGTATTGCCTGAAACCACATTTAAAGAGCTACTATGATAAGTATGCCGGGAAAATTGACGGGCTCGTAAAGCCTGCAGATGCGCATGCCCTGGTAAAAGTTTTCAATGCCACAGATACTTCCTACGCAATACCTGAAGGCGATGGCAAATACAAAATAAGAGGATTGAGCCCGGCAAGCTACTCTGTAATGTACATAGCAAGCGCTCCTTACCGGGATACGACCATTACCAATGTAAAAGTTATTCCAGGGCAGGAAACTAAAATGCCCACAATTACCCTGCATAAATGAAGCGTGATGTGATTAGGTTTATTTTCTACCGGTTGTAATGCCAAACGGTATTCCTTTCTTTTTGATGTTATACAATTTTAGGAAGAGCAGTAACCTGGAGTGTATTAGGTTTTCTTGTTTGCATAACAGAGCATACAATAAAAATAATGATAAGAAAATACTTGCTCATATTGCTTATCACATTGCGCTCCACCGGTGCAGTTTCGCAAAATGAGTTTATAATAAAAGGGAAGGTTATAGAAAATGCGACTAACAGGCCAATACCCTACGCTACAGTTCATTTAATAGGTTCTCCATACAGCACATTATCAAAAACAGACGGTTCGTTCCGTTTGCACATAACAGGCTGGTACGACAGTTTGGAAGTTACCTCAGTTGGCTTTGAGCGTTACCTCGTTGCTTTACAAAATGGAAGCATTCCTGGCATTGTCATACAAATGAAGCATGAGGCAAATACCATGCAGGAAGTTGTGATTGGCGCTGCTAAAAAGCCAGGCAAAAGGTTTATGGAAAAGGTAATTGCGAATAAAGCCAATAACAACCCATCGCGTTTCCGCAGCTATAGTTACAAACGCTATACCCGCAACGAACTGGATATTGACCAGGTTGACTATGCAAAAGCAAAAGGCGCCGGCTTAAAAAACCTGATGCTGAAAACCTACTCAGGCCTTGACAGTAATGCAAAAAGCGACAAGGAGCTCCCCATTTATTTTGCAGAATATCTTGCCAATGTCTACCATTCTATGTCTCCCAATATTGAAAAAGAAAATATTATTGCTAAAAAAAACCTTGGTTTAAAAACGGATGGCCTGCTTAGCAGATTGGACAAGTTCTATTTTTTCTTTAATGTTTATGATGACTGGCTTCCCCTATTCAGCCAAACTTACGTAAGCCCCTTGAACGCTAATGCATTTTCTTATTACAAATATTTTGAAGGCACTACGATGCTTTCAGAGAATGGCGATACCATACAGCAGATCCGATTCGCACCTCTGCGCGAATATGAAAAGGCATTCAGCGGCACTCTATGGATCAACCGGAAAACACTGGCGGTAGAAACGGTGAGCATGCACCTTGCAAAAACCGCCAACCTCAATTTTATCAGCGATATTAAATACAGCCAGGATTATAAACAGGTATTTGATTCTGCCAGCGACCAACAGGTATACATGCCTTACAAGTTTTCGAGCGAAGTAATATTTGAAAGCGGCCTTGAATTATTGGGTATCCCGGTGCCCGAAAATAAAAACAGCCTGAAGTTTATTATTAAAAACACAACTGTAACAGATAAGATCCAGTTGAACACTGAAGACCCTTCTGTTGTCTTGTCCAGCCTTATTAAAAAAGAACAAACAACAAATTGGGACAAGCCCGAGTCGTTCTGGGTGCAAAACCGGCCAGATTTTTTAACACTGCATGAGAAAAACATTTACCGAATGGTAGATTCTTTAAAGGCGAACGACCGCTTTCAAAGAGATGTAAAATTGATTGCATTTGCCGGTACCGGATATTGGGATTTCAATAAGTATATCCGCATTGGCCCTTACTCTGCATTTGTTAGCCACAACCCTATTGAAGAATGGCGCTTCAGGACTGGCTTCTGGACTATGCCAGGCATCAGCAAGAAGGTGAACCTTTTCGGGTACGGCGCTTATGGAACCAAAGATCGAAAACTGAAGGGGATGCTGGGGATCAAATATATTTGGAATGAAGCCAGGTGGACTAAAACATCCATCTCTTATGGCAGCGATTATGATTTTTTTATTATTGACCAATACGATGAACTTGATAAGGACAATATCGTCCATTCGCTTTTTAGGAAAAATGTTCCCTTTAGCCGTATCTATATCAAGCAGATCTTGTTTAAGCATGAGCAATACCTGTCGCCAAACTTTTCGGCAATGGGATCAATCAGCTATAAGGAATTAAATCCCGTTTTTGATTTTAAGTACCTGCCCATCAACCCGAACATAGAGAATACATACGATAGTGTTTTCTTTAAAAAATTACCAATTGCAGAAGCGTCCATTGGCATCCGTTATGCGCATAATGAACGAACTACTATTCTTAATTATGATAACATCAGGCTCGGCACATTTTCGCCCATATTTTTTGTAGGCTATACTTATGGGTTTGAGCTGGCTAATGCGCAATTTGAATATCACAAAGTGAATCTTGGAATGGAGCAGCGGCTTAGGCTGCCGCCCAAAATAATGTTTTATTATAAAATTGAAGGGGGGAAAATATTTGGGACCTTACCTTATTTGCTATTGAACATTCCGCCGGGGAATGAATACTATGTTGCGGGCAAATACCAGTTCAATACAATGTCTCCCTACGAATTTGCGGCAGACAGGTATGTGAACTTGCGTACAAGGCTATACTTCGGTGGGGCTTTGTTTGATAAAATCCCGCTGTTGCGCAAACTGGGCTGGAGAGAAAGGCTTTCGTTTAATTCTTATTGGGGAGATATGACTGATTCGAATATTGCTTATAACAAAAGTTCAAACTTCAACCTTGTTGGCAAAACACCTTTTATGGAAGCAGGGGTAGGTATCGAAAACATATTTCATATCATGAGCATTGAATATTACAGAAGATTGAATTATTTGAATAACCCTTATGCAAGAAAGGATGGGGTATATGTTGGTTTAACGCTCATGTTTTAAAATAATTAGAAGCTACTTTTTATCTGGCTTTATCTGTCGGCTTGCAGTATTTTGGAAATGATACCAGTATCATGAAGGCGATTTGGAATCAAAATTATACTTGTAAACAAAAAAAATTTATGAACAATATTACCAGGAGATTTTTTCCATCGGGTCCCAAAAAATTTTTTCAAAATCAAATACCTGATGGTTTTTAATTTTTACTCCTTCTTTTTCCAATAACTGTTGCATCTTTTCCGGCGGCGAAAAATGATGCCTGCCCGTTAGCATCCCTTTTCTATTAACGACCCGATGCGCAGGCACTTTTGGCTTTGCATTGCCGGCGCTGTTCATTGCCCAGCCTACCATTCTTGCAGAAAGCTTTGTGCCAAGACATGCAGCTATAGCTCCATAAGAGGTCACTCTTCCTTTTGGTATTTGTCGCGTTACCTGGAAAACCAATTCAAAAAAATTTTCATCTTTTTTGCCAGATGGCCTGATTGAACTTAGCTTTTCTTTTTTTGACATAACTCTTTTCGTTTTGGTTCAGGAGAATTTTCATAATCATAAGGGCAATGTTTGCATCCATTGCCGCAACAATATCCTCGCTCGAGATGATATTTTTCAGTGAGCACAATATATCCATCTTCGTTATAATAATAATCTTTGCCTTCAATCAACTGCTGTTTCATTTTCTTTGATTCTTTGTTGCAAGACATCATCCAGCTCCGGCAAAGGCGCTGATGGCAATGAGAAACAGATATAATGAATGCGCCTGCTATGAGCTATGTCAAGGCTTTCATAATAAGTTTGTATTTTCAGCTCTTCTTTTATGTCAGGCTGTTCATAAACGTTATCAATGCTTTCGTGTAATACCAACCCGTACATATCAATTACAAGTAAAGTGAATGCATATAAATCCGGTGAATCTGTTTTCAAATGTATCAATCCTCTTTCCGAAAGTATCTGTTGATATAAGCGAAGAAATTTGGGGTGCGTCAGCCTTTTTTTTGCTTTCGATTTTCTTAATTGCGGATCGGGAAAGGTGATCCAGATTTCTTTCACTTCATCTTTCGAGAAATAATTGTGGATCTTATCAATTTGAATACGGAGAAAAGCTGCATTGCTGATATTTTCTTCCAGGCATTTTTTAGCGCCAATATAAATGCGGTTGCCTTTCAGGTCTACTCCGATAAAGTTTTTGCGGGGGAACATTTTGGCAAGTGCTACCGTGTATTCCCCTTTGCCGCAGCCAAGCTCGAGATAAACGGGGTTATTGTTTTTTAAAAAAGTGTTCCACCTGCCCGCCATTCCTTCCGGATATTGCAGGACATTCAGGAATGATTTGATTGCTTCGAACCGCATTAATTTTTTCTGTGCCATGGGAGCGAAAATAAATAATGCCGGGTTGGAAAACTGAGGCCTTTTGTATTTTTGGGGTTTTTATTTGGGATATATAGCGCAAAAAAAATGCCCCTTCAGGAACGAAGAGGCAGGCAAAAAGAAAACGACACACATGAGAAGCTAAATGCTGTAGAGGGAGGATTCGAACCTCCACGGGGCGGTTAGCCGTAGCGCAATGTAGTGGTGGTCAACCCCAGTCGGCGCCGCTTTGGGCGGAACCGGCATTACACTATATTTATCCCGTAATCCCCACCCCCGAGACAAGAGGGCATGTCTGCCAAAATTTCATCACTCCACAGTGTTGTTTCAATGAACTTTGTACTGCAATATTAAACAAAAAACCATATTCATTGTATTTTTTTCAATATTTTTTTTGAATATTTAGAAATATTATAAATATTTGATAATAATTGTAGATTGTGTTTAATAATCAACTGTCAAATGGGAGCAAAATTTAATCTCGACAAATTGGATTTGCAAATCATTCATGAAATGATGGAGGATGCTGAAATCTCTTATGCAGACCTTGGTAAAAAATTGTTTGTGTCCGGAGGGACTATTCATGTGCGCATCAAAAAATTGCAGGAGCTGCATATTGTTAAAGGTACACGATTAAGCGTTGACCTCAAGCAATTGGGTTACGATGTAATTGCTTTTATCGGTATTTATCTCGAAAAGAGCTCCCTGTATGATAGTGTAGCCAAAGAACTGAAACGGATACCTGAAATTGTGCGCCTGAATTATACTACTGGCAATTACAGCATGTTCGCTGAAATCATTTGTAAGGACATCAACCAGCTGCGCTTTGTACTGCATGATGAACTGCAAAAAATAAAAGGCATAGAAAGAACGGAAACCTTTATCTCACTGGAAGAAAGTTTTGTAAGAAACGTGCAGGTGTATAAAGAATGAGGGAAGGTGTTAGGCGTGAGTTTAAGGAAATTTCTTTAGGGTCCCTGCAGTTAAATTAAAAGAATACGCGGCATCATCCTATTTTTCTCCCTTTCCATTGATAGCTCCCGAACTTGCCAAGCCAGCCGACTACTATAGTATAGATAATGTGCAATGGCTGCAACAGCGGGAAAAAACGCATCAAATTTTCCTGCTCAAAAAATGCGGCTACAGTTTTCACAAACTGGTATTCGATAAATGTTTTTAGCAATAATAAAATGATGAGCGCCCCAAAATAGGCTGCGCTCCAAAAGGAAGCAATCAATAAAACAGGGAACAAAAGATTAAAGATATATACCAGGAGCAATGCCCAAAAAACCCTTTTGTCATCATATTTATCTGCTTTGCTTGCCCAGCGCACACGCTGATTGATAAAATTTTTAAGTGTTGCTTCAGGTTTTGTGCTGACAATTGCAGTTTTGTTCTTCAGGAAAAAAATACCTTCAGGATATTTTTTATAAATTTTGTACATCAAAAGCATATCATCACCTGAAGGGATATTGTCAATGCCCTTGAACCCATTCACTGCATAATACGCTTTTTTTTCATAAGCCAGGTTTGCGCCATTGCACATGGAATGAAGTTTTTTAAAGACAGAACCGCCGGTTATTCCCTGCAGTGCAATAAAATCAAGTGTTTGAAATGCAGATAATAAAGAACCATCAGTATCCATTTTAACAGGAGCGGCTATAAATTTTGCGTTTGTTTGCTGATAAAATGCAGCTATGGCCATCAGCCAATCTTTATGGTGGCTGCAATCTGCATCAGTAGTTATGATCAAATCTCCTGTTGACTGGGAGATCCCGGTCTCGATAGCGAATTTTTTAAAAGAAGCAGATTTCAATTTTTCGGCATAATCGGACAGTTGAATAAATTTGGCATTGAAGTTCTCATAAGAAAAAAGATGCATTAGCTCCCATGTTCTATCGTTTGAACAGTCATCCAGAACAATTACCTGGTACAGCTCTTTTGGATAGCTTTGTCTGGCGAGAGACTCAAGCAAATGCAAAATATTTCCTTCTTCATTTCTTACTGCAACGATTACAGAAATTTTAATGATAGCCTTTTCGGCTGACGGGCTATTCATCTTAAAAACAGGAATAGCATCCCAGCCTTTTCGGTAATATTCCATAAGAATGGCATAGGCTGCAAACAAAAAAACAGCTATGGCAATAAAAATGAGCATCTGTAAATATAGCAGCTAATCCCTGAGCATTGACATAATTGTTCCCGCATTTTCATCGGTCAGCAAGAGGTGGCCACATGCCGCGATTTTCAGATTGCAATAGGCTTTTATTTTTTTTATAAATTTTTGGGCACGTTCATAGCGTATGACCCGGTCAAATTCTCCATAAAGCAGGCGCACAGGAATTTTTTTATTGCTGATGATTTTTTGTATGTGTTTAATATCCGGCCTGAAATGGTGCATGGTAGTCCAGCGGTTGTACAGGTCTTCCCTTACCTGCTTATCGTGAATATAATAAGAAATAAATTTAAAAACACTTTGATTAACCAGCTTCATCCTTTTTGCCGCTTTGGACAAACTGACCAAAAAATCAGGCTTTTGCATGATTTGCCTGAAAAATTTATTTCCTGTTTTATTATGGGCAGCCAGCCAATACCAGAAACTTTCCTTTAAGCCATCCGGAGCGATCAAAACCATTTTTTCAATTTTATCAGGTATTTGCTCTAACAGGCTCAGGCAAACACGCCCTCCCATACTAAATCCCATCAGGCATAATTTACTATCAGAGACAGCATGTATTTTGATAATCTCGAAAATAATTTCTACAAGATTGCTTGCTGTAAAATCCAGCCCTTCGTTCCAAACTGTTTTGCCGTGAAAAGGAAAATCAATGGCAATGATGATAAAGTCATTTCCTGCTTTTTTTTCAAGAATGGAAAAGGATTGCGATGATTGAGCGTACCCATGGAAGCAAAGCAATAATTTCTTGCCATGCCCGGCTTTGCCGTAACGGATGACAGATGATTTATATAAAAGCTCGAACGATTGCATATTTTTCACGCAAAACAACGAAGGATACTAAATCTGCAACAATCTTGGATTATATAGACAATCATTGATTAATAACGCCTCATTGTCTTTTATACCTCAAGATATTAAATCCTTTGCTTTTGTGCATTGATCTTGTGGTGCCTCATCGCTGCTTCTCTTCGCTTCCTTTTTTTTAGGATACACAGAATCGCCGCTGTTAAAAAATTATGCTAAAACCATTGCAGGTTATAAAAATATTCGGTAGGTTTGGATAGTTGTTTAACTAACTATATGCCAAACAACCATTTCAAAAAAGGGGAGCTATACAGTTTTATCACAGGCAAGGCATCGACAGCAATAGCCAGGAGGCTGCAAAAAAAATTTAATATAGCGAGCCTGAACTTGACGATTGAACAATGGAGCGTGCTTTATCATTTGTGGAAAGAAGATGGCAAAAGCCAGCAGGAATTGTGCAGCGCCACTTTTCGCGACAAGCCAAGCATTACCAGGCTGGTAGATAACCTCGAAAAGTTACAGTTGGTAAAAAGAGTGGCTTCGGAAAGCGACAGGAGGATCAATAAAATCTGTCTTACAAGGCAAGGCCAGAAACTACAGGAACAGACAATGGGTTTGGCCGAACAAACATTGAACGATGCGCTGGAAGGAGTTCCTGCAGACCAGATCAACCTCTGTAAACTGGTATTGCAAAAAGTGTATGACAACCTGAAATAAATTTATAAAACGATAATTTATTTTTATGAACACTGCCACAGAAAATAAAAACCTGCTGAAAGGCGGGGAATGGCTGATCAAAGAAAGCGCTCCTTTCGATGCATTTATTGCTGAAGATTTCAATGAAGAACAACAAATGGTGAAAGATATGTGCGCTTCGTTTTTAGATGCGGATGTGCTGCCCATTATTGACCGCATCGACAAACTGGAACCCGGGTTAATGCCGTCCCTGCTTGCAAAAGCAGGCGAACAGGGTTTGCTTGGCACTTCTATACCTGAAGAATATGGCGGACTGGGAAAAGATTTTATTACTTCTACATTGGTTAATGAAGGATTGGGCGGCGGCTTTTCTTTTTCCGTGGCCATTGCTGCACACACGGGCATTGGCAGCCTGCCTATTTTATATTTCGGTACTGCAGAACAAAAACAAAAATATATCCCTAAGTTGGCGAGTGGTGAATGGAAAGGCGCTTATGGGTTAACGGAGCCTAACAGCGGCAGTGATGCGCTTGGCGCAAAAACAACCGCAAAGCTTTCTAATGACGGAAAATATTATGTCTTGAACGGCCAGAAATGCTGGATTACCAATGGAGGTTTTGCTGATGTGTACACGGTGTTCGCAAAAATTGACGGAGATAAATTTTCTGCTTTTATTGTCGAAAGGGGATTTGAAGGGTTCACCCAGGGACAGGAAGAACATAAAATGGGCATTAAAGGGTCATCGACCGTTCAATTGTATTTCCAGGATTGCAAAGTGCCTGCCGGAAATTTGCTTGGACAAATCGGCAAAGGACATATTATCGCTTTCAATATTTTGAATATCGGCAGGTTGAAATTATGTGCTGCTGCATTAGGCGGGGCAAAACGTGCGGCATCAACTTCCATTCAGTATGCAGTAACACGCGAGCAGTTCAAAACGCCCATTTCAAATTTTGGGGCTATTAAAAATAAAATTGCTGAAATGGCAATTAAGATTTGGGTGGGCGAAAGCGCATTGTACAGAACAGCAAAATGGATTGACGATATGGAAACTGAATTGAAGAATACCGGCAAGCCGTTTAATGAAGCATTGCTGGGCGCAGCAGAAGAATATGCCATTGAATGTGCCATGTTGAAAGTTTTTGGCAGCGAAGTGCTGGATTTTGTAGTAGACGAAGGAGTGCAAATTCATGGCGGGAACGGGTTCAGTGATGAGTACATTATTTCAAAAGCCTACCGCGATTCAAGGATCAACAGGATTTATGAGGGCACAAATGAAATCAATAGGCTGCTGACCGTTGACATGGTATTGAAGCGCGCCATGAAAGGGAAGCTGGATTTAATGGGCCCGGCGATGGCTGTTCAAAAAGAGCTGATGAGCATTCCTGATTTTGGCAGTGGCGATGGTGCGCCGTTCGCAAAAGAAAGAAAACTCATCAGCAATTTCAAAAAAGCAATTCTGATGGTTGCAGGAGCAGCTGTTCAAAAGCTGATGATGAAGATTGAAAGCGAACAGGAAATATTGATGCATATTGCTGATATGGCAATAGAAACATTTAATTCAGAATGCGCTTTGCTGCGTTCCATGAAACTGGTTAGTCAACGTGGAGAGGCGGCATGTGCCCATGAATTAGATATTGTAAGGGCCTATTTATATGATGCAGCCGATTATATTAATAAATTTGGTAAAGATGCGATCAATGCATTTGCAGAAGGCGATGAGCAAAGGATGATGTTGCTTGGATTAAAGCGGTTTACAAAAACGGATCCTTTTAATAACAAGGATGCAAAAAGGAGGATTGCAAATAAATTAATAACCGAAAACAAATACCCATTATAACATGAGGCCAATGTTTTAAGGGCTCTCAAAGTGTTGGTCTTGCTTAAATACTCGGTGAGCGCAAAAGGTATCCTGTTAAAAATACCTATTGTGCACGTGGCCTTCTTTAAGCCTTTTGTATGAAACATTTTATGCTTTAAGAAGACTTATTCCTGTTCCGAGTTATTAAACCAAGCTATCTTTATAAAAAATGTTATTGATGCGCTCAACTGCTTTGGGTTTTATTTTTTTTGTACTGTGCTTTTCCTCTTTTTCTCAGGACAGCATCTTGCTCGCAAAAAGCACGGGCGAACTTCCATTTATTAAATATGGTATAGGCGAAGATCGCCTGGGGGGAGCGAAAATGGGGTATATTGATTCAAATATCATTTTGAAAGTGGTTGACAGTTTCAAGACTGATTATAAAGTGCAGCTCTCAAAATACCATTCAGGTTACATAGCAAAAGAGAACACAATCCTTTTGTATAAAGCGCTCCGTAAGCCCGTTACGAATAACCCCGACCTGAGCGGCAGCATAAAAGTATTCGGCGACTCTGCATTTGATTATGTTACTGTTCATCTTAAGCAGCACCTTCCTTACCATAGCTTTCAGCTTATCAACCCTTCGTGCATTGCTGTAGATATTTTTGGAGCTACCTCCAATACCAACTGGATTACCCAGTTGAAAAGCTCAAAAGAAATCAAAAATACCTGGTATGAGCAAATTGAAGA
>JAFEAJ010000022.1 GCA_018266455.1 Bacteroidota bacterium | reverse complement strand
TAAAAATATAATGAATCAGTTATGAATAGGCCCCTGAACAGTATAGGTATTTTATCAGCAATGGCGATGGTTTTTTCACTTACAGTTTCGGCACAGGTATATGTTGCTGTTAAACCTGTAGCGCCAAAAGCTGTTCGCCCTTCAAAACCAAGCCCGGCATACGTTTGGATAGAAGAGGACTGGAATGCAAAAGGCGGCCATTATGAAAGTGCGGGGAGCCGATGGGTGTTGCCACCACACCCGGGATGGGTTTGGGTCCCCGGCCGTTGGGTCCATTCTCACAAAGGATGGGCCTGGATGCCTGGCCACTGGCGAAGGGCAAGAAAATATTAGTCCTTTATTTCATTTGCGAATGAATTATATGCTGCAAAAAATATTAAGGGCAATTTTACTTTAGTCTGGTATGTCTCCATTGAATGATTTAATTTCCGTAAAAAATAACACACATGCAATACCGACCAGGATCTTTTTTTCTTTTTTTATTTTTTTTGATACTGCCTGCTATTATTTGCGCCCAATATGGAAGCAAATTGAATTGGAGCAGGGACGGCAATTCTTATTATACCGTAAAACAGGGCGAGATTATGGAGATCGCCGTTCCGGGAGGCCAGGAAGCCGTTATTCTGTCAAAAAATAAATTGACCCCTTCGGGTCAAACAATGCCTCTGTATATCCGCAGATTTTCTTTTTCTGCTGACTGGAAAAAGGTTTTGATCTACACCAACACAAAAAAAGTGTGGCGTTATGACACCAGGGGAGATTATTGGATATATGATTTTCAAAATAATTCTCTTCAGCAGTTGGGGAAATCATTACCTGTCTCATCGTTAATGTTCGCAAAATTTTCGCCTGATGGGGCCCAATGCGCTTACGTAAGCGAACATAATTTGTATGTTGAAGACCTGGCTTCTCACCAACTCAAACAGCTCACTTTCGATGGCACGCGCAAACTGATCAACGGGACTTTTGACTGGGCGTATGAAGAAGAATTTGATTGCCGCGATGGCTTCCGATGGAGCCCCGACAGTAAAAAAATTGCTTACTGGCAAATTGATGCCAGCAACACGAGAGATTATGATATGCTGAACACAACGGATTCGGTTTATTCCAGAGTGATACCTGTTGAATATCCTGTTGCCGGAGAAAAGCCATCGCCTTATAAAATAGGCGTGGTCGATGTTTCTTCTGCCCAAATAAAGTGGATGGACGTTCCCGATGATAAAATTTGGGGCACCTATGTTCCAAGAATGGAGTGGGCCGCAAACAATGAAGAGCTGATCATTCAGCACCTGAACAGAAAGCAAAACCAAAGCAATTTGATGCTTTGCCATATCGATAACGGCTCTTCAAAAATTATTTATACCGAAAAAGATCCTGCATGGATTGACATAGAAGGCCGCTATTATGCTGATTACAGAATGGGTGGTTGGGACTGGCTTGATAATGGGAAAAATTTTTTGTGGGCAAGCGAAAAAGACGGCTGGCTTCATTTATACAAAATGAGCAGTGATGGAAAAAAAGAAACATTGATCACACAGGGCAATTATGATGTGATGGATATAAAGTGCATAGATGAAAAAGGAGGGTATGTTTATTTTATCGCTTCCCCAGGCAATGCAACCCAAAAATATTTATACCGTACAAAATTAAATGGCAAAGGCAAGGCTGAATTATTATCTCCGCTGAACCAGATCGGCACACATGATTATATCATTTCAACAAACGCAAAAATTGCATGGCATAGTTTTTCCAATCATTACACGCCCCCGGTTTCGGAATGGGTTTCCCTTCCCGATCAGTCAGCATTAGATGGGAATAAAGTGCAACAGGCAGCAGATGCTGCAGATTCATCCAAATCGAACCTGAGCTTCTTCAAAATAACCACAACAGCAGGTATAGAAATGGATGCGTGGATGGCCAAGCCAACCCATTTCGACCCCTCAAAAAAATACCCGATAGTATTTTATGTTTACACTGAACCTGCAGGCCAAAATGTGAGAGATGTTTATGGCATTGCTAATAACAGAGAGTACATCGGTAACATGACCGATGATGGTTACCTCTATGTTTCCGTTGACAACCGCGGCACCCCTGCGCCAAAAGGAAGGGAATGGAGGAAATGTATTTACCGGAAAATTGGCTTGTTGAACATCAGCGACCAGGCTGCAGCAGCAAAAGAAATCCTCAAGATGCCGTTTATCGATACTTCGCGGGTGGCAGTATGGGGATGGAGCGGTGGCGGCTCTGCCACATTGAACCTGATGTTCCAGCACCCTGAAATTTATAAAACAGGCATTGCCATTGCCGCAGTAGGCAACGAGCTTACCTATGATAATATTTACCAGGAACGTTATATGGGACTGCCTGAAGAGAACAAAGAAGATTTTGTTAATGGCTCGCCCATCACTTATGCAAAAAACCTCCGGGGCAATTTATTATACATACATGGCACCGGCGACGACAACGTGCATTATAATAATGCTGAAATGCTGCTGAATGAATTGATAAAATACAACAGGCAGTTCCGGTTTATGGCTTACCCCAACCGCACCCATAGCATTAATGAAGGGCCGGGCACTACAGAACATTTAAGAACCCTGTACACAAATTACCTGAAGGAACATTGCCCGCCGGGTGGCAGATAGGAAATTAAAAATAAAAAATTTGGAACAAGGAATTAGAAAGCGGAGCGGCTACTTTCTAATTCCTTGTTTATTATTTCTACTTTCTTATTTCTTCTTCCCAGCGGGGCCTGGCGCAGCCGACCCCGCGTAATTGAATCCTTCCTATTAACACGATATAGTGTTAAGTTAAAAGTAAAAAGGCAAAAGCAAAAAGACGTTTCAAGTGCGAGATGCACAAAAAAATACGCCATTACATGCTTAACATAACACTATCAGCCCAACACACAATGTTTTAAGCGAAGGCCCAGTTGTGAAAAAAACCATGCCACTGACAGGGTATATTTTGAGTTAAAAAGCAATGTAACTTTAATCAACAAAACCATTGCCATGAAATGCACCACCTTTTTTATCCTCGCCATCAGCCTGCTTTCTCTTGTTGACGGCTGCAGCTGCAAAAAATCTGTTGCAGAGCCGCAACTGCCCCCCATTACACAAACCGGAGCAAACACTTTTGGCTGCAAGGTGAACGGCAAAGTTTGGGTGCCTTACTGGCCTTGCGACCATACAAGCCTTGGCAGCACCGAATTGAGATATTGGGTTATGCCAGTAAATACAAACAGCGCATTGCCAGTTCAATTTGCCTTGCAGGCTGGGGAGTATTTCAATCCAGGCAGCTCTATTTTCAATATTGCCTTCAGACAATCAGGTATATATATATGGCACTGGCAATATTGCTGATTCGCTTGATATTAAATGTAGTCCGATTGGTAGCTCTTCGTTTTATCGCAAATATATCAACCTTGGCAATAATGTTTTTCAGGTGACGAAGCTTGATACAGTGAACAACATTTTTTCCGGCACCTTTAGCCTCACTCTTTATGTTTTAAGCGGCAATAATAACCAATACAGAGATTCAATCATTATTACAGACGGGCGCTTTGATTTGAAGATGGGCATTCAGTATCAAAAGGTATGCTCCAATTAAACATTCACACATAAAACTTCATCAATTATGAGAAAAAAGATCACCTTCATCATTTTGCTCGTGTGCCAAATCTATTTTGCACACTCACAGCCCGGCACTATCACCGTTCAGGACAGCAGCACCATGACCATGCAGCGCTGGCGCGACACCTGTTTTGCGCTGCTGAACCTTTCTTCTTCCGCTGAATGTCATTTCGTGGCTTTGTGCGTTCGCCAAGGCTCTGCAGAGAAAGAAAAAAACTGTAAATCACTATAATGGTTTTTCAGGCAAGAAATCTTTTGGGGAGCACTTTAATATTTCACCAAGTTTGTTGTAGGCTACAAGCACAGGATGCCTTTGTAAGCAGGTGCTGGATTTGCTAAAAAAAAGAGTCTCGCCTAATAGAAGTTAGCATGCTCCAGCGGTTGGTCCTGCACCCTGGCTGTAAGATCTGGCGCATATAATTGTTGCGGGTTATGAAAATCCTTAAAAAAACTCCGGCAATTCTTTGTCTGTTTAGTTTATTGCCCATACCTTTGCACTCCCATTCCAAAAATGGGTTTTGGCCATGTCTCAACGTATTAGGATCAAATTACAGTCTTACGATCACAACCTGGTAGATAAATCTGCCGAAAAGATCGTAAAAACCGTGCGCAGCACCGGTGCAGTAGTTACGGGGCCCATCCCTTTACCTACTAAAAAGAAAGTGTTCACTGTTTTGCGCTCGCCGCACGTGAACAAAAAAGCCCGTGAGCAGTTCCAGTTGCACACGCACAAGCGTTTGCTCGACATCTACACTTCTTCTTCAAGAACGGTAGACGCGCTTTCAAAACTGGATTTGCCAAGTGGTGTTGATGTTGAGATCAAAGCCTGACGAATAAGGATCTTAAGTTCTTTAAATAATCTATCTGCTAACCTTGTGAAGGTTTCACAAATAAAGCAGCGCTGGATTTAACATTATAAAACTCTTTCTGTAAAGAAAGGTACATATGAACAAGCCGTTCCGGGTTTGTTTACTGCTGGTACTTCCTGCATAACCTGCAAAAAGGAAAAGGTCAGCGGCAAACGAGGGATTGAAAATGCATGTTAAACGCCCAAAGCAGCATGCTGAACGCCAGGCGCGTTGAGCTTTTTGCATCAAGCGTTCAGCGTTTGTCCTTATACCTACGGCGCAAACAGAAAAAAATGAAAGGTATTATCGGCAAGAAAATTGGGATGACAAGCATCTTCAGCCCTGATGGCAGGCAAACAGCCTGCACCATCATTGAAGCTGGCCCCTGTGTGGTTACCCAGGTAAAAACAAAAGATACAGACGGCTACAGCGCTCTTCAACTGGCATTTGGCGACAAAAAAGAAAAGCATACCATCTCCCCCGAAAAGAACCACTTTGCCAAATCAAACACATCCCCCAAAAAAATCGTAAAAGAATTCCGTGACTTCTCTATAACCAAAAACTTAGGCGAGTCTGTTACTGTTGACATTTTCGCTGAAGGCGACAAAGTGAATGTAGTGGGCACTTCGAAGGGCAAAGGCTTCCAGGGCGTGGTTAAGCGCCATGGCTTCAGCGGCGTTGGCCAGCAATCGCATGGCCAGCACGACCGCCAGCGTGCCCCGGGCTCCCTCGGTAACTCGTCCGATGCATCGCGTGTTATGAAGGGCGTTCGCATGGCAGGAAGGATGGGCGCAGACAGGGTGAAAGTCAAAAGCCTGAAAGTGGTAAAAATTTTCCCCGACAAAAATTATATTTTGATCAGCGGCTCTGTTCCGGGCCATAACGGATCAATTGTGTACATACAGAAATAATAAATGGGCCTATAAGGTTTTAGCAACCTTATAGGTTTTTAAATAAAAGAAAATGCAAGCAGAAGTTTTAAACATAAAAGGAAAAAAAACCGGCAGGACGGTTGAATTGCCTGAAGAAATTTTTGGCATTGAGCCGAACGAGCATGTAGTTTACCTTGCAGTAAAGCAATACCTCGCTGCCCAGCGCCAGGGAACGCACAAAGTGAAAACCCGCCTGGAAGTAAAAGGCTCATCAAAAAAACTGCACAAGCAAAAAGGCACGGGCGGTTCGCGCAAAGGGAATATCCGCAACCCCTTGTATAAAGGTGGCGGCACTATTTTCGGGCCTAAGCCGCGCAGCTATGATTTCAAATTGAACCGAAAAGTAAAAGACCTGGCTAAAATGTCTTCTCTTTCTCATAAAGCAAAGAACAATGCGCTGGTTGTGGTGGAAGATATTAAAATGGACCAGCCTAAAACAAAAGCATTTGCCGGCATTTTAAAAAGCCTTGATGTTGCTGATAAGAAAACCTTGTTTGTTTTCCCTGAATATAACGACAATGTGTACCTGAGCCTGCGGAATGTGGCTAAAGCGAACAGCACATTGCTGGCAGACATGAACACCTATGACATTGTGAATGCGGATGTGCTGGTGCTTTCAGAAAGCGCTGCAAAAGTTTTTTCTGAAAACCACGTTGGGGAAGAATAGTTAAACCGAAAACTTCAAACTTAATATTATAATGAAACTTTCAGAAGTTTTGATAAAACCGATAGTAAGCGAAAAGGCAAATGCCCAACAGGAAAAACTGAGAAGGTATGCTTTTAAAGTGAATAAAAAGGCAAACAAACTGGAAATCAAGAAAGCGGTTGAAGGGTTTTATGGAGTATCTATTGTGGATGTGAACACAGTGATCGTTCCGGCAAAACATAAATCTCGCTTCACCAAAGCAGGTGTGGTAGAAGGCCGCAAGCCATCTTACAAAAAAGCTTTGGTAACATTGGCTGAAGGCGAAACCATTGATTTGTATTCTAACATCTAATAAAAATGGAATGGCATCAACTGCCGCTAAAGTTGAAATAGATTATGGCACTGAAAAAATATAAACCGATCACAGCAGGCACCCGTTGGAGGATTGGCAATGCATATGTTGAAGTTACCACCGACAGCCCTGAAAAAACACTGGTTGAAAAAGTAAAAGCAACTGGTGGAAGGAATGCCCAGGGAAGAAGGGCGATGCGATATATTGGCGGTGGCCACAAAAAAATGTACCGCGTTGTCGATTTCAAAAGAAATAAAAAAAATATTCCGGCTACTGTTGTTTCTATAGAATATGATCCTAACCGCAGCGCATTCATCGCGCTGCTGAACTATGCTGATGGGGAAAAAAGATATATCATCGCTCCCCAGGGCCTGCAGGTGGCCGCTACTGTCATGTCTGGTGATGATATCGCACCTGAATTAGGCAATGCATTGCAGATGAAATTTATGCCGCTCGGTACGAACGTGCACAATATAGAAATGCAGCCTGGCCAGGGCGGAAAATTGGTCCGTAGCGCAGGCACTTCTGCTCAACTGACTAACAAAGAAGAAAAATATGCTGTACTGAAAATGCCTTCGGGCGAGCTGAGAAAAGTGCTCATCAACTGCTATGCAACTGTTGGAGTGGTTTCAAATAGTGACCACAACCTGCAGAGCATGGGCAAAGCCGGGCGCAACCGATGGAAAGGCATTCGCCCAAGAAACCGCGGTGTTGCCATGAACCCGGTTGACCACCCGATGGGCGGTGGCGAAGGCAAAGCCTCAGGCGGCCAGCCCCGTTCAAGGAACGGCCAGTACTCGAGGGGCCTGAAGACAAGAACAAAAGGAAAAGGAACTGATAAGTTCATTATCCAGAGAAAGAACGGAAAAAAATTATCACAATAGAACCTGAACTGATAATCTGATTTCATCATCACATTATCGAATCATCAAATTATAAATTAAACATGGCTCGTTCAATTAAAAAAGGCCCTTATGTTGATGTAAACCTCGAAAAAAAGGTATTGGACATTAATGAAGGCAAGGCTAAGAAAGGTGTTATCAAAACCTGGAGCCGCCGTTCAACCATTACTCCGGATTTTGTGGGCCACACATTGGCAGTGCATAATGGAAACAAATTTATCCCGGTTTATGTAACTGAATTTATGGTGGGCCATAAACTTGGGGAATTTGCACCGACAAGACAGTTCAAAGGGCATTCAAGTAAAAAAATAGCTTAAACAGTTCAGGAAAAAAGCCCTGTGCCGCAAGTTTCGGCTATGGGCTATTGAAGCATGAACTAGAAACTTAATAAAATGGAAGCAGTAGCTAAATTGAGAAATTACCCGACATCGCCGCGCAAGATGCGCTTGCTGGCCGATGAGATCCGTGGTATGAATGTAGAAAAAGCATTGGCATTGCTGGAACACCACCCGCAACATTCTTCCACTCCCTTGCACAAATTGCTATGGAGCGCCGTAAAAAATTGGGAACAAAAAAATGGCGAGCAAAGCGCTGCAGATGCAAGCCTAATAGTGAAGACAATTTTTGTTGATGGCGGAAGGGTGCTCAAGCGCATGCGCCCGGCGCCACAAGGGCGCGGCTACCGCGTCCGCAAGCGCAGCAACCATGTTACTATAATTGTTGATTCAAAAGCAATTGCCGAAACAAAAAATTAATAAAACATTTTAAAGCATACTATGGGTCAAAAAACAAATCCTATTGGTGCAAGGCTGGGGATTATCCGAGGCTGGGAGTCTAACTGGTTTGGAAGCAAAAAAGATTACGCATCCAAGCTTATTGAGGACAATCAGATCCGGACCTACCTCAATGCACGCATCAACAAAGGCGGCATTGCAAAAATTGTTATTGAGCGCACGCTTAATAAACTGATCGTGACCATCCATACTTCCAAACCCGGCATCATTATCGGTAAAGGCGGAGGTGAAGTGGATCGTATTAAAGAAGAGTTGAAAAAGCTGACCGGAAAGGATGATGTGCAGATAAACATTCTTGAAATCCGCCGACCTGAACTGGATGCAAACATTGTTGCAGACACTATTGCCAGGCAGATTGAAAACCGCATCAACTACAAACGGGCAATTAAAATGGCCATTGCATCTTCATTGCGCATGGGAGCGGAAGGGATTAAAGTAAAAGTAAGCGGCCGCTTGGGTGGCAATGAAATTGCGCGTTCCGAAGAAATCAAACAGGGAAGAACACCGTTGCACACCCTTCGCATGGATATTGATTATGCAAGCGTGTTTGCCCAAACAGTGTACGGGAAAATTGGAGTGAAAGTCTGGATTTGTAAAGGGGAAGTATTGGCGAAAAGGGATTTGAACCCGAATTTTATTGGTGGCAAAGAGGCTGGGCAAAACAGCGAAAGAAGAGAGGGCGGAAGAAGAGACGACCATCACCACAATCGAGGTGAAAGACGAGATGGTGGAAGAGGTGAAAGAAGAGAGGGCGGAAGGGGTGAAAGAAGAGGGGGAGGAGGTGAAAGAAGGGAAAGAAGAAATTAACTTTAATGAGATAATTGGTGGTCTCTGGCTCAGCTAATTAAAAAGTTATCGAATTATCAAATTAAGATAAGATGTTACAACCGAAAAGATCAAAACACAGGAAGGCGCAAAAAGGCAGGATACGCGAGGTGGCAAAAAGAGGGAGCTCGATAGCTTTCGGCTCCTATGGCCTGAAGGCGCTTGAGGCAATATGGCTTACTAACCGCCAGCTTGAAGCTGCGCGCCAGGCGGTAACCCGCCACATGAAACGCGAAGGCAATGTCTGGATAAGGATATTCCCCGACAAGCCCATCACTAAAAAACCACTTGAAGTGAGAATGGGAAAGGGTAAAGGCAACCCCGAATATTGGGCTGCTGTGGTTGAGCCGGGAAGGATTTTGTTTGAAGCCGATGGCGTAACAGAAAAAGTAGCAAAAGAAGCATTGTTGCTTGCTGCGCAAAAGTTGCCAATCAAAACAAAATTTGTTGTGCGCAGAGATGTGGAACCAGTTGTGGCAACCAAATAGAAGGAATTTTTAAAAGATACTATAATGTCTAAGAGAATTGATTTTGTAAGGAGCATTAAAGATTTAAACGATGCAGACCTCAGGTCCCGCATCCAGGAAGATGAGCAGAGGCTGAAAAAACTGGAGTTCGCGCATGCGATTTCTCCATTGGAAAACCCAATGAGCATCCGTTCTTTGAGGAAAGACATTGCCAGGCTGAAAACAGAATTGGGGAAAAAGAAAAAAGATTAATGAGCTAATGAACAGATTTGATAATGTGCTAAGTAAAATTGAAAAAGTAATTGCCACATCATCAGGTCATCAAATTATCAAATTATAACAATGGCTGAAAGAAATTTGCGGAAAACAAGAACGGGTGTGGTGCAAAGCAACAAGATGGACAAAACCATAACTGTTGCTGTTGAAAGAAAAGTTAAGCACCCTATTTATGGGAAGTTTGTGAAAAAGACAACAAAGTTCCATGCACACGATGAAAAGAATGAATGTGGTATTGGCGATATCGTGAAGATCATGGAAAGCCGCCCGCTCAGTAAAACCAAGCGCTGGAGGTTAGTTGAGGTAGTTGAAAAAGCGAAGTAGCAAAATTGTCTATTAGCTAACTTTTCGAGGTCAAATTTAATTGAAGCTTTAGGCTAAAACCTTAAAGCTAAAAGCTAAAAGAAGAACAAAATGATTCAGCAGGAAACCAGGTTAAATGTAGCTGATAACAGCGGCGCAAAAGAAGTGCTGTGCATTCGCGTGCTTGGCAATAGCGGTCAGGATTATGCTAAGATTGGCGATAAGATCGTAGTTAGCGTAAAGGACGCATTGCCCGCAGGCGGAATAAAAAAAGGCACGGTTACAAAAGCGGTTATCGTTCGCACAAAAAACAAATTGCGCCGCAAAGATGGTTCTTATATCAGGTTCGATGATAATGCAGTGGTGCTGCTTAACCAGGCTGAAGAGCCCAGGGGCACACGTATTTTCGGGCCTGTTGCCAGGGAGCTTCGTGATAAAGGTTATATGAAGATCATTTCATTGGCACCAGAGGTACTTTAACTATTGCGCTGAAAGCGGATCGATTAATGCGGCCCGTTCGAAGCAAAATTAAAAAATTGTGTTTCGCATTAAGCATAAAAATTATGAGCAACAGATTTAAACCAAAGTTTAATATTAAAAAGGGCGACAGTGTGGTGGTGGTTGCCGGCGATGATAAAGACGTGAAGAAGCCTCGTAAAGTACTCGAAGTTTTTCCTGATAAAGGGAAAGTTTTAGTGGAAGGCGTGAATATTGTAACCAAGCACACCAAGCCATCTGCACAAAACACCAGGGGCGGGATAGTGAAGAAAGAAGCTTCCATTCACATTTCGAATGTGATGTTGTGGGATGCGAAAGCGGGTGAGGCTACAAAAATTAAACGCATCAGAGAAAACGGTAAATTAGTTCGCTTATCAAAAAAATCAGAGGGGGTCATTAAATAATGAGCACTGCAAAATATATTCCGAGGTTAGCGGAAAAATACAAAAAAGAAGTTGCGCCTGCGCTGGTAAAAAAATTCGGGTATTCTACCGTTATGCAAGCGCCAAAGCTGCAAAAAATTTGCCTGAACCGGGGTGTAAACGGCTCTGTCAGCGATAAGAAGCTGGTGGATGTCGCGGTGGATGAGCTATCATTGATCACCGGCCAGAAAGCTGTGGCAACGATGTCAAAAAAAGACATCTCTAACTTTAAGCTGAGGAAAAATATCCCTATAGGCGCAAGAGTAACCTTGCGTGGCGAAAAAATGTATGAGTTCCTCGACAGGTTGGTATCCACCGCATTGCCCCGTGTCCGCGACTTTAAAGGAGTGAATGAGAAATCCTTCGATGGGCGTGGCAATTATACATTAGGGATTACTGAACAAATTATTTTCCCTGAAATTGATATTGATAAGGTAGCAAAGATAACGGGCATGGATATTACTTTCGTTACCTCAGCCGGTACAAATGAAGAAGCATACGAACTATTGAAAGAGATGGGCATGCCTTTCCGGGATGCAGCAAAGAAAAACTGATTCTAAATTTTAAAAATAACAATTCAACATGGCTAAACTGTCAGTAACAGCCAGGCAGAAAAAGAGAGAAGCATTGGTGGCAAAATATGCTGGAAAACGTGCTGCTTTAAAAGCTTCAGGTGATTATAAAGCGCTGGATAAGCTGCCTAAAAATGCATCGCCAGTGCGTTTGAAAAACCGTTGCCAGTTAACCGGCAGGCCAAAAGGTTACCTGAGGTATTTCGGCGTATCGAGGCTGGTCTTTCGCGATATGGCATTGCAGGGAAAGATACCTGGTGTAAGAAAAGCGAGCTGGTAAGCAGCCGGCAACAAATGATTTTTTTTAAAATTATTCAAAGTAATAAAAATGGTAACAGATCCAATTGCAGATTTTTTGACAAGAGTGCGCAATGCGCAAATGGCCAATCACCGTATTGTTGAGATACCTGCTTCTAATCTGAAAAAACGTATAACTGAGATTTTATACGACAAAGGATATATTCTTAAATACAAATTTGAGGACGACAGCAAACAGGGCGTCATCAAAATTGCATTGAAATACGATCCCCAAACCAAAGCGCCTGCGATCAAATCGCTGGAAAGGATCAGCAGGCCCGGGCTTCGCCAATATGCAAGCCCTACGGAATTCACACGTGTCAAAAATGGCTTGGGCATCGCAATAATTTCTACATCGAAAGGAGTGATGACAGACAAAGAAGCAAAGGCGCAAAATGTTGGTGGCGAAGTGCTGTGCTTTGTATATTAATAGCATGAACATGTGCTTACAGGATTGGAAAATTTTTGGATCATTGTTCTTGATACATTAAGCTTTCTCCTATAATAGCTGATCGGTCGGAACAAAAACAATAAACAATAAACAACAAATTATTATGTCTCGTATAGGAAGAATGCCGGTAAAAGCAATATCTGGGGTAACCATCACTGTTAGTGCTGATAACATGATCACTGTAAAGGGGCCGAAGGGCGAATTGAAGCAATCGCTCGACCGCGACATCAAAGCAGAAGTAAAGGATGGCCATATTGAATTTAGCCGCCCAACAGACCAGATCCGCCACCGTGCTTTGCATGGGTTATACCGTGCACTTGTTGCTAATATGGTGAAAGGCGTTACGGAAGGTTATAAAAGGCAATTGGAATTGATTGGAGTTGGTTTTAAGGCGTCTAACCAGGGCAACCTTCTTGACCTTTCATTGGGTTATTCTCACAACATTGTTTTTGAAGTCCCAAAAGAATTAAAAGTGGCCACCGCCCAGGAAAAGGGGGAAAATCCTAAAATTTCACTGGAGGGTATCGATAAACAACTGATAGGGCAGGTTGCAGCTAAAATCAGGGGCCTGCGCAAGCCCGAGCCTTACAAAGGGAAAGGTGTTCGCTATGTTGGCGAAGTGGTACGCAAGAAAGCTGGTAAGGCTGCCGGCAAATAATTTAATAATGCGAAAATAGCGCAATAGCTAAATGGAAATATTGCACTATTAACGAATCTTCAAATCAAAAGATCCTGGCAGTATCAGGATTGCAAAATAAAAACCATGGACAAGAAAGTTATTAAGAAGCAAAAGATCCAATACCGCATCCGTAAAAAGGTGGTTGGGTCTTCCGGCAGGCCAAGATTATCGGTGTTCAGGAGCAACAGCGATATATACGTGCAGTTGATAGATGATAATGAAGGGAAGACTTTGGCGGCAGCTTCTTCACGCGATAAAGCCATTTCTGCTCAAAAAGGTACTAAGAGCGAGAAAAGCAAATTGGTTGGGGCTGCAATAGCCCGTAAAGCAAACGACCTTGGCATTAAAGAGTGCACTTTTGACCGTGGCGGCAATCTTTATCATGGCCGGGTGAAAGCTGTTGCCGACGGAGCCCGTGAGGGAGGATTGAAATTCTAACATCATAATCGAAAAATTTTCAAAGCATACAATGTCAAAAGTAAATTTAAGCAAAGTAAAAGCAGGCGACCTCGAGCTGAAAGAAAAGGTGGTTGCTATTAACCGGGTAGTGAAAACTACAAAAGGCGGGCGTGCATTTAGTTTTTCAGCATTGGTGGTTGTTGGCAATGAAAGTGGCGTGGTGGGCCATGGCTTAGGGAAGGCTAAAGAAGTACAGGAAGCCATTACCAAGGGGATTGAAGATGCAAAAAAGAACCTGATCAAAGTTCCTATCTTTCATGGCACCATTCCTCATGATCAGCTTGCAAAAGAAGGGGCTGCCAAAGTGCTGATCAAACCTGCCGCCCATGGTACCGGTGTGATCGCGGGGGGCAGCATGCGCGCCGTGTTGGAGAGTGCTGGCGTAACAGATGTCCTTGCAAAATCACTTGGTTCAGCAAACCCCCATAATGTGGTAAAAGCCACTTTTAAAGCATTGGCTTTGTTGAGGGAACCGGTTAGTGTGGCAAAAACGCGCCATTTGTCCTTAAAGAAGGTTTTTAATGGATAAGATTTAGTCGGCAGCCAATAATTTTCAGTTGGCGGCTTTCGGAATAATAATCATAATGCAATGAAAAAAATCAGGATCACTCAGATCAAAAGTGGAATAGACAGGCCTGAGCGCCAAAAGCTCACTTTAAAAGCTTTGGGCTTAAAAAAAATGCATGCTACAAAAGAAGTGGAGGCCACCCCGCAAGTGCTGGGCATGGTGCGCACCGTTGAGCATTTGGTAAAGGTTGAAGAAATTAAATAGGTATTTTGGTAAAATAGATAATTTGATTATTGGCTCATCAAGTTTCATTTATCAAATTACCAGGTCATTAAATTTATAAGCGAGGGGAGATTCCCCGTTAAGTCAAAATCAAACAAAATGAAATTGCACAGTATCAGGCCTGCAAAAGGCGCTACCCACAAAGAAAAAAGGTTAGGCCGCGGTGAAGCTTCGGGCAAAGGCGGAACGTCTACAAAAGGCAATAAGGGCCACCAGAGCCGGTCAGGGTTTAAAAATAAAATGGCGCATGAAGGCGGCCAGATGCCAATCCAGAGAAGGCTGCCAAAACGTGGCTTCAAAAACACCCGCAGGATAGAATACAGTATTTTCAATCTTGGCCAGGTGGACCATCTTGTTGAAAAATACAACATCAAAGAATTTTCTCCGGAAAACTTATACATCAATGGCCTCATCAGCCAAACTTCCATAGTTAAAATTCTTGGTAATGGCGAATTAAAAAGCAAAATCGCTTTCAAAGTAAATGCGGTAAGCGCAAATGCAAAAACAGCTATTGAAGAAGCCGGGGGCACAGTAGAAATTCTAAAATAATTTTGTGTAACTTGCGAGGCGCATAAAATGCGCCTTTTTGATTTTGGTTCCCAAATAAAAAAATTGCAACATTTGTGAAGAAGCTGATCCAAACATTAAAGAATATCTGGGCCATCGAAGACTTGAAAAGTAAGATACTCACTACTTTGCTTTTGGTGTTTATTTTCAGGGTTTGCACGTACATTACCCTGCCCGGCATTGACCCGCACAAGCTCAGCAGCTTATCTGGAGCAAAAAGCGGTGCGCTTGGGCTGATTGACGCCTTTTCCGGTGGCGCTTTTCTGCAGGCCTCTATCGTGGCGCTTGGCATTATGCCTTATATATCTGCTTCTATTTTCATGCAATTGATGACAATCCTTGTTCCCCAAATGCAGAAAGTACAAAAAGAAGGAGAAAGCGGCAGAAAGAAAATCAACCAGTGGACAAGGTACCTAACAGTGATTGTTACCTTCGTTCAGGCTTATGCGTATGTTACTTACCTGAGAACGATGGCAAAAGATGCAGTGATCGACTCTTTCTCAGCTTATTTATGGATCACCACGCCTATCGTGCTCACAGCAGGCACCTTGTTTGTAATGTGGCTGGGCGAAAAAATTACAGATAAAGGATTAGGCAATGGCACATCACTGATTATTATGATCGGGATTTTGGCCAGGCTCCCAAGCGCTTTCAGGCAGGAGCTCACCGCTAAGCTGGCAATCGGTAGCGGAGGCATATTGATTTTCGTAATTGAGGTCGCTATTTTTGTTTTAATAAACATGGGCCTTATTGAGCTGATCCAGGGCGTGCGCAAAGTGCCGGTAAACTATGCCAAACAAATTATCGGCAATAAACAGTTTGGTGGAGCAAGGCAGTTTTTGCCTTTGAAAGTGAACAGCGCAGGGGTGATGCCAATCATTTTTGCCCAGGCAATCATGTTCCTGCCCACATTGATTTCTTATACCAGTTTTGAGAACAAAGAAGGGATATCAAGAATATTTTCAGATCCCAAAGACTACCTGCACATGATTATTTATGGAGTGATCGTGGTGCTTTTTACCTTCCTCTATACTGCTTTAATTTTTAACCCGAAACAGATTTCTGAAGACCTTAAGCGCAGCAATGGCTTTATTCCGGGCGTTAAGCCAGGCCAGCCTACGGCAGATTATATCGGTTCTGTGATGGATAAGATTACTTTCCCCGGGGCAATTTTGCTGGGCATTATCGGCATACTCCCGGGCTTTGCACAGCGCCTTGGCGTGACCCAGTCTTTCGCATCATTCTTTGGTGGCACATCATTGCTGATTATGGTGGGCGTTATCCTCGACACACTGCAGCAGGTAGAAACCCAGTTGCTCATGCGCCAGTATGATGGCCTTATGAAGAGCGGAAGGATCCAGGGCCGCCAGTCTTCGACCATTTCCGGCGCGGTGATCTAAAAAAGCTGCTTCAATATTTTTTATGAGCCTGTTAGGTGAACCCCTGGCAGGCTTATTTGTAATAACAAACAGCAAGCAGAGTTGATTAAGCTTGAAGGCTGTGGCTGATGATTTGAAAAGGAGGGCAGTTGTGCTGAACAGTGTTGCTGCTATTGCGCCTCTGGTGTTATGCTTACTGGCGCAGCAACACAATAAAACATAACAGTATAAAGTTTCTGACGAAAAACATTCACTGCTCACAAAATGATTTATTATAAAACACTGGCGGAGGTTGAACTGATGCGGCAAAGTGCTTTGCTCGTAAGCAAAACCCTCGCCGAAGTCGCAAATATCCTGAAGCCAGGGATAACTTCTGCCTCGCTCGATACATTTATTGGTGATTTTATAAAAGATCATGGCGGCATCCCATCTTTCCTGAATTATAATGGTTATCCATTTAACTCCTGTATTTCAGTCAACGATGTGGTAGTGCATGGCTTCCCTAATAAAAATGAATTAAGAGAAGGAGATGTGGTTTCTATTGATATTGGTGTTGTGAAGAATGGTTATCATGGCGATCACGCTTACACATTTGTGTTGGGGGAAATTAGCGATGAAGCTGCCCGGCTGGTTTGCGTTACAAAAGAATCTTTATATAAGGGCATTGAAAAAGCCATTGCAGGCAATTATGTTGGCGATATTTCTTACGCCATCCAGGAACACACTGAAAAAAAATATGGCTATGGTGTAGTGAGGGAGCTGGTTGGGCATGGCCTAGGAAGAAGCCTTCATGAAGACCCACAGGTGCCGAATTATGGCAAACGGGGCAGTGGTAAAAAAATGAAAGAAGGACTGGTCCTTGCCATTGAGCCGATGATCAATCTTGGCAGCAAAGACGTGTATACTGATGAAGACGGATGGACAGTTCGTACTAAAGACCATAAAATTTCTGTACATTTTGAGCATGATGTGCATGTTCAGAAAAACAAGCCCGACATACTTTCAGATTACAGCATTATTGAAGCCGCTGAAAAAGAAAACCCCAATTTGTTTTTGGCCCATCAGGCAACTGTCGGGGCTTGAAAAACATTTTCATGCCAATAACCTCACCCGGTAATAAATATGCCAAAAACATTAATCGTGATCGGCGGCGGGGCGGCTGGCTTCTTTTGTGCAGTGAATGCAGCAAGAATGGGCCGTGGCCTGAAAGTAATTGTTCTTGAAAAATCTTCAAAGCCATTAAGTAAAGTTAAAGTGAGCGGCGGCGGGCGTTGCAATGTAACCCATGCCTGTGCTGATATTGATGAAATGGCCAAAAGCTATCCTCGCGGCCAGCATTTTGTAAAAAAAACATTTCACCAGTTTTCTGCTATTGATACAATAGAATGGTTTAAGGAAAGAGGCGTAATGCTGAAGACAGAAGAAGACGGCAGAATGTTCCCGGTAACAGATTCTTCACAAACGATTGTTGATGGCTTTTTTAGCGAAGCAAATAAATATGGAGTTGAGCTATTGCTAAATTGCGAAGTTCATAAAGTTGAAAAATCGGGCAATATTTTTCATGTCGCAATTTCCGGCTCTCGGCTCCTGGCTTCCGATTTTCTTTGCATCGCTACAGGCGGTTATCCAAAACCTTCCATGTTTGGATGGATGATAAAATTAGGGCATCATATTATAGAACCTGCCCCTTCTTTGTTCACTTTCAACTTGCCGAACAATCCTGTTACCAAATTAATGGGCGTCTCTGTTCAGGATGTGCATATAAAAATAGTCGGATCAAAAACATCGGGGCGGGGGCCGGTACTGATCACGCATTGGGGCCTGAGCGGCCCGGCTGTATTGCGATCATCAGCTTGGGGAGCAAAAGAGCTCGCTTCCAGGAATTATGAATTCGGGATTACCTTGAACTGGCTCCCTGGTTATAACGAACATACAATGAAGGAAGAATTCCGTGAATTAAGAAACCAGCATGGCCCACAAAAAATCATAAAAAAAAATCAATTCGGGTTGCCACAAAGGTTATGGCAGTATTTCTTGCAACAGTCAGGTATAACTGAAAATATGCGCTGGGCAGATTTGCCTGCAAAACCGCAAAACATGCTCATTCAAAATTTATTGGGCCAGCATGTTGAAGTAAAGGGCAAAACTGTTTTTAAAGAAGAGTTTGTAACTGCCGGAGGCATTGAACTGTCGGAGATCGATGCCAATACCATGCAAAGCAAAGTCGTTCCCAATTTATTTTTTGCCGGGGAGGTGATGGATGTGGATGGCATAACAGGCGGCTTTAATTTTCAACATGCCTGGACAAGCGGGTTTATTGCTGCCAAGTCAATCGTTTCAGCAGCATGGTAGCTGGTGCGCTGCACGCAACGATTTGACCTGGGATCATTGTTTATCAATTTCAGTGCTTTGCTAACGTGTATAATGCAGCTGGGGCTAAGCATTTCTTCTCTTGCGGTATTGGTATCCTGAAATTATTGATGTTTTTTTTGGTTGATGGCTTCAATAATATCTTTATGCCCTAACTTGGTATATATGACAAGGATCGGTACGTACAATAAACTCAAAGCAATAAGGCAAACGGCTGTTGGCTTATACCTTGATGACGGGAAAGATGGTATTCTTTTGCCCAAAAGGTTTGTGCCGAAAGGAGCAAAGGCGGGCGATGTGCTGGATGTATTTTTATATCACGACAGTGAAGGCAGGATGATTGCTACTACGCAACAACCAAAAGGGATACTTGGCGATATTGTGAAACTGCGGGCAGTTAGCGCTACACCACAAGGCGCGTTTCTTGACATGGGCCTGATGAAAGACTTGTTTGTGCCAAAGTCGCAACAACTGGGCAGGATGGTGCCCAATGGCGATTACTTAGTAAAAATTTACCTCGATGAGCAAACAGGAAGGCTCGCGGCCACGGAAAAAATAGATGCATTCCTGAGTAATGAAACCCTGGCTGTAAAAGAAAAAGAAATTGTTGACCTTATTGTGTACCGGAGAACTGATATTGGTTATTTGATGATCATCAATAACCAGCATACCGGTGTGCTGCATTTTAATGAGGTGTACAGGAATATACAGGTTGGCGATAGGTTCAAAGGATTTATCAAACAAGTATTGCCGGATAATAAAATTGATGTGGCAGCCGGTAGGCCCGGTTACGGCAGGGTAGAAGAGGAGACCGACAAGATACTAAGGCTGCTGCACGAGAACAATGGTTATCTTCCCTACCACGACAAATCTTTGCCGGAAGACATCTATTCCTTTTTTGGCATGAGCAAAAAAACTTTTAAAATGGCAACAGGAAGTTTGTATAAACAACGCAGAATAAGCTTTACGGAAAACGGGATTAAGCTGGCAGAATGAAATGGCCCCTGGGATTGAATATGATGGCAGGCTATAAACCTTTCATCATCAAAAAATCTGTTTGCGCATCATCGCCCAGCATAAAAATATGTGTGCCGAATTTAGTAAACCCGAATTTTGTATAGAACAGGATAGCCGTTGTGTTGTGCTCCCACACCCCAAGCCAGATTGTTTTTTTGTTTTTCTCTTTAGCCATTTCAATACACTTTTCCATTAGCGCTTTCCCTACACCTCTTCCAATGGATTGTTGTTCGGCATAAATCCTTATAATTTCGATTGCGCTGTCATTGGCTAATCCGGGAGGCTTTTTGCTTTCGCTCATTTTTGCATAACCAACAGTTTCGCCGTTTAATGAAGCCAACAAAAAAATATTTTCAGGGCGCCCCACTTCAGCCATCAGCATCTCTCTGCTAAATTGTTGGCTCATGAACTTGTTCATGTTTTCTTCGCTGTTGTGAGCTGCAAACGTGTCAAAAAAAGTGCGGCGGCTGATGTCTGCAATTAAGCCAGCTTCGTTCTTTTTTGCAAGACGCACAGTTATGGGCAATCCTTTTGAATTATTCATAAATCAATTTTCACGCTCCACGAAAGGTTTTCTGTGTATTGAAATTTCTTTCATTCCTGTTCTACAAAAATATTTTCAGGAAGTGGGAGGCAATCTTTATAAAAAGGAGATGGTCATTCACGCACCAACTTATATACTTTCCTTTCTCCTGCATTGTTCATCAGTTTGATGAAGTAGGTGCCACGGGCCACGTTATTGAACTTTCCGCCAGGAGGCAAACTGTTTCTCCCTCGTACGGCTTGCAAACTTGTATTGGCAATTGTCCTGCCCGAAACATCTACCATTATTATGTAAATGGTTTGGGGCATTGTGCTGTACAGCGCAGCCAGGTTAATGTCGCGAAAAGGATTTGCAGTTAAAAGCTCCATTGATCCTGTAAATGAAGGCAGAACGGTCATACACTTTCCTGTTTCTATCATATTCAGGTCAAGCCATCCTATTCTTGCTGCGAGCCATGTTTTTAAAGCACTGATCTCGCCATCGTAGGTTGTAGGTATGGGGCTTGCGTTCGGCCAAATATAAGACCCAAGTATGGGCCATTGTGCAAAATGCCTTGCCTGTGCTTCTGATAAAAGCCCGCTTATAGAATCGATTAACTGATTGATGTAAGTAAGGCTCAAAACATCCTGTCTTGCCTGTTTCCATCGGCAAAATAAGTTTGATTTAAAAACAGTGTCTTCCATGAACCTGTTCCACCAAAAGGGAACTTGCCAGTAATCTCCCGGGCAAACCGTATTGAACTGGTATGCCCAGCCCATAGTTAAGCTGCCATCGCAATAATTGGCATTCCGGAACGCCAGGTCATAATCCCACACGGGGCCTGCATAAATTTTGCTATTGATGCTGTTCCGGTCTTTGTACAGATAAGTGCTTAGCCTGTACCCATCAACATTCCTGCTCACTTCGTTCACTATAAAGTAATCAATAAAAGAATTCTCATCCGCATATTTTCTAAAGCCTGCATTGCTGTCCTGGAAATCGTTCCCGTGCAGCGCATTTTCAAAGCTATCTACAAAGCTTTCGATATAATTTTTTTGTGCTGGTGTTATATTCTTCAGTTTTGGGTAAACATAGGAAAACTGCGGGTATGCTTTGTTGCTGTTGGCAGCAGGATAGTTGGAGAACCAGCCATCTGCCTGTTTATCAATACTGAAAATATAACCTCCTGTAACTGCATCACCATTATTGTCCTTATCGCTTATCTTTTTTATGTTCACGCGCCCGCTGCCTCTTTTTATTTTTTCCATAAACAGGTATATGCCTATATAATTCCCGTTCAACACAACTTCGGCAAAGCGGCAATGTGCAGCCCAATGGCCCAGGTTGTTCGACATGGTATAGGCAAGAAAATTGCGCATCAATGTTTTGTCGGTATACGGCGCGTACATTACCCAGTCGCTTTCGCCTGGCAGGCCAAACAAAGATTTGTTTATGCTTGCTCCATTGTCATCTCTCAATTCGATACTGTAAGATTTCATAGGGAACATTTGTGATGACTGCCCCCGCACCTCAATGCCGATTTTTCCATTGTATTCATTAAAGCTATCGGTGATGTTGTTGCGCATGCCTTCTCCATTATTAATGATGCCCATATCGGCAGTTATCTTGGGCTCATCTGCAATTTGCTGCCCGTTTGTATTGATTACTATAACCGGGAGGTTTGAAGAAGTAAAATTCACCTGTGCATTCGCATAGCAAAACAGGCAAGCTATGATAATGGTAAGGAATAAATGTTTCATTTAAGTCAGTTATGTACTGGCAATATAATTCATAATATGGCTATCCCCAATTGTTCTGGCGGCTAATAAAACAAAAATATTTTTTTGTAAAATGACTCCAGTAGCGGTGTTGCACAATACTTCTGCCAGGCTTAATTTTATTGCCTGTATCAACGGCAACGTATTGAGGTCAAGCCTGGGGCAAGCAATTTTCAATAACCATTGCGCTTGCTCCGCCACCGCCATTGCAAATTCCTGCTGCGCCGTACTTTGCGTTTTTTTGTTTCAGGATATGTATCAATGTTACTATGATCCTTGCGCCGCTGCAGCCCAGGGGATGGCCAATGGAAACTGCGCCGCCATTTACATTTACCCTGGCCGGGTCTAATTTCATCCGCCGGGTGTTTTCAATTCCCACTACGGCAAAAGCTTCATTAAGTTCCCAATAATCAATATCGCTTATTTTCAACCCGGCTTTTGCGATGGCTTTTGGCAGGGCAAGAGATGGTGTGGTGGTAAACCATTCCGGTGCCTGTTCTGCATCTGCATAAGAAATTATTTTTGCGATGGGTTTTAATTTCAATTCGCCTGCTTTTTCTTTGCTCATCAGCACCAGTGCAGCGGCCCCGTCGTTCATGGTGCTCGCGTTAGCAGCGGTAACTGTGCCCTCTTTTATAAAAGCGGGTTTCAGCTCAGGTATTTTTTCAAATTTCACATTAAAGGGCTCTTCATCTTTTGCAAACAAAACAGGCTCTCCTTTTTTTTGTGGTACCGCCACTGGAACAATTTCATCACTGAATTTTCCTTCGGCCCATGCAGCTTGCGAACGTTTGTAGCTTTCTATCGCAAAATCATCCTGGTTTTTTCGTGTGATGCCACATTCTTTTGCGCATAGCTCGGCGGCATTGCCCATTGCTTTCCCATCGTACACATCAGTCAACCCATCTTTGGCAAGGCCGTCTACCAGCGTCACATCGCCATATTTATTGCCCCACCGCAGTTTAGGGGAATAGTATGGCACATTGCTCATGCTTTCCATGCCACCGGCAACAACAATATCAGCATCTCCTAATAATATGCTCTGTGCTGCCTGTGCAATGGCTTTCATGCCGCTCGCACAAACTTTATTCACCGTGGTGCATGCTGCTTCATTGGGCAAACCGGCGAACTTAGCAGCCTGGCGCGCAGGCGCCTGGCCCAAGTTGGCCTGCAGCACACAGCCCATGAGCACATCCTGGACATCAACGGGGCGAATGCCTGCTTTTTCAACTGCCCCTTTAATTGCAATTGCGCCTAATTGTGTTGCAGAAAAATCTTTTAATGCGCCGCCAAAGCTCCCAACAGGTGTTCTTATTGCTGAAATAATATACACTTCATGTTTGTTCATAATGGTAATATCAATTTAATTCGACAAAGATACTTAAACAACTGTTGCTGTAGTTCAGGGCCGCTTTCGGTTCCTGTTGCTTCATCATTGCATCTTTATTTGTAGGGTTGCATCGCCCGCCTATTTTTCCTGTCAAACGGTTTTGCCAAGCGGGCCGTTATAAAATTTGTTCCTGCACCGTTTACCATTTACCTTAGACTTAAAACTTAAAACCCTGTGCTTTGATGCGCCTTAAAGTTTACTTCAACGACAAGCCACTTTTTTTGTGCGATAAATTGGATGACGAAATCAGTAAATATGCGCATCACGATGATGCTGTTTTAATAGATGAATTTTCTCCTCCTGCTGTTAATGCCATGATCCATGAAATGCAGCAGGAGAAAGTTCATGCAGGAATCTTTTTGCATAATGATTTTAATGAGCTGAAAAAGGCCTTCTGGAAAAAGTTCACTGTTATAAAAGCTGCCGGAGGTTTGGTTTTTAATGCAAAGAAAGAAATGCTATTTATTTTTCGCAGAGGCAAATGGGATTTGCCCAAAGGCAAATTAGATGAAGGCGAGACGCTGGAGCAGTGCGCTGCCCGAGAAGTAGGGGAGGAGACCGGCCTGGAAAATATTTCACTGATCAGGCCTATAATGGCAACCTACCACACTTACTACGAGGATGGCAAACATATTTTAAAAGAAAGCCATTGGTATGAAATGAAAGTTGAAGGCAGGCAAACATTGATTCCCCAAGCTGTAGAAGATATCCATGAAGTGAAATGGGCTGCAAAGGCGCAAATCATTGAGCTAATGAAAAACACGTTCCCTTCTGTTAAAGATGTTATCGGCCAATACATTCCCGGGCATGGGCCGTTTTGATTTTATTTGATGGCCACGATTTTAAAAACAGGTATTAAGGTCAGCCAGTATATTTATTGGAATAAACCAAAGCGGTTCAAGGTTCGCTCTTTTTCAAAATAGCCACAGTAAGCCTGCTTGCACATACCAGCTTTTCGTTTTCATCATGAATTTTGATTTCCCAGACGTGCGTTGAATTGCCGATATGCAGCGGGGTTGCCGTGCCATATACGTATCCTTGTTTTGCGCCGCGAATATGATTGGCATTGATCTCCAGCCCTACGCAAAAATATTTTGACTGATCGATTATGTATGCAGATGCTATGCTGCCCAATGTTTCGGCCAGTGCAACCGAAGCGCCGCCGTGCAATAGCCCATAAGGTTGCCGGGTGCGATGGTCAACGGGCATGCGGCCTTTGATATAATCTTCGCCTATCTCGGTCAGCTCAATACCAATATAATCTGCCATCGTCCCTAAGCTGATGCTCCTCAAACCTTCTATTGTTATTGATTTATTGAACCAGATGGGCATATTTATTTTTTGTTTTTGAGCGAGCGGGCAACTGTTTCTGGAAGGAACTGCTCGGCATTGCCCCCATTGCGCAGCACATCGCGCACCAAGGTAGAGGCGACAGAGGTATATTGGGGAAGGCAGGTTAGAAAAATGGTTTCAATGGTATTGTTCAGGCTGCGGTTCATATCGGCAATGGCTTTTTCATATTCGAAATCGTTCACATATCGGATACCGCGCAAAATAAAAGTAGCGCCCACTTCTTTGCAGCATTCCACAGTTAGCCCTTCGTATACAATGGCGTCTATTTTTGGGTTGTCCTTATAAATTTCTTTGATCCATGCCAGCCGCTGTTCTTCGGAAAACATGGACGTTTTGCCGGCATTGCGGCCAATACCAATAAAAAGCTTGTCGAACAACCGCTGGGAGCGGTCGATAATATCGAGGTGCCCGATGGTGATGGGATCGAATGTGCCTGGGAATAAACCGATTCTCATATTTCCTGAACGGGGTTTTATTAATTTATATGATTGCCGGGTTTGAAGCCTGTTTAAAATTGATTTCAGTGATTTCGTATTTCATCGATTTCGATTTTCCAAAGATTGAAATCATTGATGATTTTTTTTACATTTTGCTGCAGCTTTGGAAAAGTTGAAACTGATTAGTGGTTCAAAAATCATTTTTAAACAGGCCTATATTTCGATTTGCCTCAAATTATTGCATGCAGCCAATAAATGCGATCAAAATAACACAACAGCCATCGGCTAACTAAATGTCGATTGCTATCTTATTGGTTCAATTTCCTATAAGCCTTCATTCAGGTATATTAATTCTGGCCTGCCTTTGTTCCGGCTAACAAATATAAGACAGCCATTCGTATGGCCACGCCATTTTCTACCTGTTGCAGGATAATTGATTGTTTGCTGTCAGCCGCGTCGCTGCTGAGCTCCACGCCCCGGTTTATTGGCCCTGGGTGCATAATAATGATTTCTTTGTCCAGGCTATCGAGCAGGTTTTTGTTCACCCCATATACCAAGCTGTATTCCCTTAATGATGAAAATAACACCTGGTTTTGCCTTTCTAACTGGATGCGGAGCACATTGGCCACATCGCACCATTCAAGGGCTTTTTTCAGATTGTATTCTACCTGGATATCGAATGCTTCTTTTATATAAACCGGTATCAGTGTCGGTGGGCCGGCCACCATTATTTCAGCGCCCATTTTTTTCAGCAAATAAATATTGCTCAGGGCCACGCGGGAATGCATGATGTCGCCAATAATGGCAATTTTTTTTCCGGATAGTGCGCCCAGTTTTTCCCGAATGGAAAAAGCATCAAGCAATGCCTGTGTCGGATGCTCGTTAATGCCATCGCCCGCATTAACAATGGCGGCAGGGATGTGCTTTGCCAGGAAATGTGGCGCGCCGCTGGCGCTGTGCCGCATTACCACCATGTCTACTTTCATGGAAAGGATATTGTTCACCGTATCGAGCAGTGACTCTCCTTTTGAAACAGAAGAACCTGATGCAGTAAAATTAATCGTGTCGGCCGATAATCTTTTTTCTGCCAGCTCAAATGATATCCTGGTTCGGGTGGAGTTTTCGTAAAATAAGTTCACGATGGTAACGTCTCGTAGTGTAGGTACTTTTTTGATGGGCCGCTGGAGCACTTCTTTAAATTGGATAGCAGTATCTAAGATAAGCTGGATGTCGGCGGTTGACAGGCCTTTAATGCCAAGAAGGTGTTTAGTGCTTAGTTGCATTAAAATGCGAAATTAGGGGAATGGGGTTAAAGCAACAAGAACTGCTGCAAACCTCCAGGCTCCTGATGTTGATAATTTCTGAACAACCAGGATCATAAGTTGAGCCAATAATTCAATTTAAATACAATTGCCCGGTTTTTATTTTTTAATGTGGGTGTGGTGAAATAATTGTCGGTATATACCAAAAAAAGATCGCTCATTGGTTTATACCGGTATTGAAAGCGACTGTTGATGTTGTAATTGTTTTGTTGGGTATTGTATTGCAGGAAAGTTGTCCAGAACATTTTTGTGCTGAAATTGATTTCGATTTTTGGAGAGATAAGGAAAATCTCGGTGGATCCATAAGGATCGGGGAAACTGATTTTATCATATTCTGCCTGGATGGAAATATTGATATGCGGCTGGCCCCGCCAGTTGATGCCCGCAATATAGGTTTGCAATGAGCCATTATAAAAACCGCCGCCGCCCGCTTTAAAATTATAACTAAAGGTTTTGCGCATGTCAGAAAAATACCCGATGCTAAAATTGGCATAGCTGTAATGCGCCTTGGGCAATGGCGTTGCACTGGTAAAGGAGATGGGGTACAACAGGCTTACTTCATCAGCAAAACCATCAAATGAAATGTTGGAGCTGTTGTTTAAGGTCATGTTGTAAAGCAACGTATGCTCTCTTTCATTGAAGGAAAAATCAGGGTTCACAAATAGGGCATTCTCCAACTCGACCTGGTGCTGTGCTACTTTTCCCTTCGATGGGTAAAAAGTGTAAGCGATATTGCTGAAAATGTTTTTAAACCCGGCCCTGATTGTTGTGTCGCGGGCGGCATCATAGTTGTTGATGCGCTGTACGAAACCCATATCTGTGTAATAATTGGTGCCCACGTCCATGGCATCAAGTATCACCTTCAGGTTTTTATTGTTGAAGGTGCCGCCGCCTTCCACATAATGGTTATCGCTATGTATGCCCGGCTTATATGATTGCTGAAATGTGGCATAACCTGTCCATGTGCCCGGAAGATTGCTGTAATCAAATTCAATTCCTGAATTCCTTCCCCATTTGCTCAAGGGGTCGGACTGCTTAACAGAATCGGGCTCGAAGCTTGACCTGTTCAGGAAATAACCTTTTATGCTGGACCGCTTCATTACATTTTGGTTTACCGAAACAGCTGTAAAATTTTCTGCATAATAATCGCCCTGGCTTTGGGTCTGCATGCTCATGGCGCCAACCCTTGTTGATTTGGCAATATTGCCAGATAGCCTTGCCCCGCCAATGATCGGGATACGGTTGCCATTTTTATCAAGGCCGATGGTCCTGGAATAAAACGGAGAAATAAAACCAGGAATGCCATAACTCCCGAACAGGTCGGCATTCTCTAAAAAGAACGCTCTTTTTTCAGGAAGAAAAATATTATACCGAGTTAGGTTGGTTACCTGCTTGTCCACTTCTACCTGTGAAAAATCAGGGTTAACCGTTACATCAAGGTTTAGTGCCGGCGTGAGCCCAAATTTGCCGTCAAGGCCTGCATTGAAATTTGCTTTGGCAGGCTGCCCGTTTTCTTTGTCTGAGTTCATCCCTCCGGTGGCATAAGGCAACAGCACAATATTTTTTCCCGGTGCAGGCGGCAGTTCATCCCAAACCAACGCCCCGGTATAGCCCAGGTCGTGCGACCTGAAATTGGAGGGCATGTGCGTCCAGGTAGAGTATTCGAAATTTCTTTGGTCAATGCGCACAAAATTTATTCCCCAAATTTTTTTATCGGTCGAATAACGAAGCGTTTTAAAAGGGATGGCGATCTCGGCTGTCCACCGGTCTGCATAACGCCGGGTTTGCGAATACCATTTATTGTCCCAGCTTAAGGTAATGTCAGATCCATAATGCAACTGGTCGTCTGATTGGGCGTTGTAAGCATTCACTACAAACCAAAAACCATTTTGCTTCTGGTCCATCGGGTCCATGACAATGGCTATGCCTTCGTTGCCATCGTGCCCGGTATCTCTTTTCAGGCTTTGTATAATAACATCGCCTGAGTCATAGCTCGTAAACCCGAAATAAAGAAACTCATCATCAAAAAGTACCTTCACTTCTGTTTTCCTGGAGGCTTTTCCATCGCTGTTGGGATACTTTTTCCAGAAATCACCTGCTTTATGTGCATAGGCCCAGGCCGTATCGTTGAGGTCCCCATCCACTTTTATCGGGCCTTTGGCCCTGGCGATATGCAACTGGTAGCCTTCCTGAAAATTGGTGCTATTGCCAGATTGCGCATGTGCGCCCAGGCAGGTAAAAAAAATAAAAACAACGGTTAGCGTAGCCTTTGCCATTAATGAAATACGGTTGGTGTTTAGCGTGGCAAAGCTAATCGTTGAAAATTTACGTTATTTGCCGTTTATAATAATTTGCAATTTTGATATGAGGGTATCTGTAAATTAATTGCGGTTATATACTGCGGCGCTTTAGTTAATGTTCTAATCATCAATTTATGAAATCTATGGTTTGCATTAAGCCGGGAAGCATGGAATACAAAGAGCATGAAATGCCTGAATGGAAGAAGGGGCTCACATTGCTAAGAATAACGCGCATTGGTATATGCGGCACCGATCTTCATGCATTTGACGGGAGCCAACCTTATTTTAACTATCCAAGAATACTGGGGCATGAGCTTGCTGCGGAAATTGTAAAGACCGATGCTGAGGGATTTGCTGAAAAGGAGCCGGTAACTTTCCTCCCTTACTTTTATTGCGATCAATGCACAGCTTGTAAAAAAGGCAAAACGAATTGTTGTGCAAGCCTGAAAGTTTGTGGGGTGCATATTGATGGGGGCATGTCCGAATATTTCCTGGTGCCTTCGGGTTACTTATTGCATGGCGGCAGCCTGGCGGCAGATGAGCTGGCACTGGTTGAGCCTTTTTCTATAGGGGCGCATGCCGTGCGCCGGGCAGAAATTGCCCGAAATGAATTTGCATTGGTAATGGGCGCAGGACCGATTGGCCTTGCAACGGCAGAGATGGCCCGTGTTGCAGGCGCTCAGGTGATTATGGCTGACGTGAATGAAAGGAGATTGAAATTTTGCAGAGAAAAATTAAAAATGGATCACCTGGCTAATGCAACAGCAGTAGATGTTGAAGAATATGTGAGGGATGTGACTCAGGGCGCAATGCCCGATGTTATTTTTGATGCAACCGGCAACCTGAGTGCTATTAACAATGCTTTCAGGTATATGGCCCATGCCGGTAAATATGTGCTGGTTGGTTTGCAGAAAAAAGAGATAGGTTTCAGCCATCCTGAATTTCATAAACGGGAAGCAACGCTGATGAGCAGCCGGAATGCAACCAGGCAGGATTTTATGCATGTAATGGATTGCATGGAAAAAAAGCTGATCAATCCTGGTGATTATATCACGAACCGAATGAAATTTAATGAAGTAAAAGACAAATTTGAGAATTTGCTTGATCCGGGAAACGGGGCAATAAAGGCAGTGGTTGAAATGGATTGAGAATGCATGGTTTATTATTTAATAGTTTATAAAATTCGGTTATGAAATTATTTTTTGGGGTGTTGTTTTTTTGTTTTTCCTCTTTTTCATCAGGCGCGCAAGAAAAAACGGATTATGGAAACAATAAAGCCACTGGGCATCACCTTTCTCTACGGGGCATTAAAATGTATTATGAAGTGTATGGCAAAGGAAAGCCCCTGTTAATGATCCATGGCAATGGGGGCTCGATTAAATCATTTGAAAGCAATATTCCTTTCTTTGCAAAAAAATATAGGGTAATTGTATTAGACAGCCGGTCGCAGGGAAAAACAATTGACCCTGGAGATTCGCTTAGTTTTGAAATGATGGCTGATGATGAAGCGGCATTGCTCGATGCCCTTCATATTGATTCTGCATATGTGCTTGGGTGGAGCGATGGCGGCATTAATGCCTTGTTGCTCGCAATGAGGCACCCTGCCAAAGTAAAAAAGTTGGTTTCGTCGGGGGCTAACATCTGGCCTGACTCTACGGCTATAAAGCCATCAGTTTGGAGGGACGATAAAAATACGTTTGATACGACTCATACGGGACATTTTACTGCCGAACAAAAAAACGACTGGAAATTGTTCCTGCTCGACTGGCTGCAACCAAATATTTCTTTGCAGCAGTTGGGCGCTATACAATGCCCTGCATTAATCGTTGGCGGCGATCATGACCTGATACGGGTAGAGCATACGGTGCTTATTGCGCAACACATCCCGAAATCATATTTGTGGATTGTTCCCAACTCGGGCCATGGCACTTTAACCGAGCACAAAGATGAATTTAATACACAAGTTGATGCGTTCTTTTCAAAGCCGTTCAATGAAAGGAAATAAAAAAGCTCACCAGTTGCTGATGAGCTTTTGAGCGGCAAAAGAGGCTCGAACTCTCGACCCTCAGCTTGGGAAGCTGATGCTCTACCAACTGAGCTACTGCCGCTTATAGGCGCAATATTAATCAGCTTTTTTGAGATTTAAGAGATTTGTTTGATAGCTGGAGTAATTTTTTTTGCCAGCCAGCTTTTGCCAACAGGCACCAGCCAGTTGTTTTCCAGTTCCTGTTTTGTGCTTACCGCGTTGTTGAAATAAATGGTCTGCTCATCAATAAAATTATTGTCAAAAGCATGGCTAAACTGGGCCAGGGGAAGAAGCTGCACTTTACCCTTGATAACAAAAGCCAGTGAAAGCCTGTCAAAGAAACTTGCTTTGAAAAGCTGTTCAATTTGGTGTATCATTCTTGCTGATTCATCTGTGCTGCGCCCGCAAATCCTGCTTTCGCTGTCGTCAGCCATTAAAACAATAAACTGGCCGAAGAAAATAGTCCCAAACCCCTTCACTGCTTCGCCATGCGATTTCCATTCGCTCACAAACTCATTCAGCAGGCTTTCGATCTGCAATACTTCCGCAACAGAGAAAAGGCGGCTGCTTTGATAAACCCAAACGCGGGAACTATCGGCAAAGCCCGCAGGCAGCAATTCTTTATAATTAAAGTTCATGTCGCGAAGTTAAGATAGTTTTATTTTCTGCTGACAAGGCAAATAGCCGGAACTTTTTTGAACGTTGTCAGCACAGGCAATTACAGTAAAAAGACTTGTTGCTGCTGAAGTTATTCGGCATGACAGGGCCTGCTGTTTGGTCTTCCGATATGATTCAAATCGACGCAGCAATCAGCTCTGCCACATCCATCACTTCCACTTCCTCTTCTTTTTCTTTATTTTTTACCCCATCGGTAAGCATGGTATTGCAATAAGGGCATGCTGATGCAATAATGTTAGCTCCGGTCGCAATGGCTTCCCCTGTCCTTTCAAAATTTATTCTTGTTGTTCCTTTTTCTTCTTCTTTGAACATTTGCGCACCGCCTGCACCGCAGCACAAACCTTTGCTGCGGCAGCGTTTCATTTCCACTAATTCCGTGTCCAGCGCTTCCAGCACTTTTCTGGGCGCTTCATAAATATTGTTTGCCCGGCCAAGGTAACAACTGTCGTGATAGGTAATTCTTTTTCCTTTAAATATGCCGCCATCCTTAAGTTTTATTTTCCCGGTATCGATCAGGTGTTGCAAAAAACCGGTGTGGTGAACAACCTCGTAATGGCCGCCCAGTTCCGGGTATTCGTTCTTTATTATGTTAAAACAATGCGGGCACGCGGTAACAATTTTTTTTATATGGTAATTGTTAAGCAACTGGATATTCTGGTAGGCCATCATCTGGAACATGAATTCGTTTCCGGCTCTTCGCGCAGGATCGCCGGTGCACATTTCTTCTTTGCCGAGTATGGCATATTTAATGCCTGCTTTTTCAAGTATCATGGACAATGCTTTAGTAATTTTCTGGGCACGCTGGTCAAAGCTTCCCGCGCAGCCCACCCAGAACAGCACTTCGGGCGATTCGCCATTGGCAAACATTTCGGCCATGGTCGGCACATTCATAATGGAATTTTTTGTAAATCTAATGAGTTTTTTGCTTGCTTGATTTCCTGAGGCGCACATGAGCGTATATGAAGATGCGATATAAAAAACCGCTACCTTAAGCAGGCCATTGTTTGTGGGAAAAAAACCTTGCACCTCCCTGCTGTTGAAACTTGAACATATAGAAGCTTAATGATGTTATTACAAATGGCGAAAAATATATTTCCCATAACATAAGCTCCTTTCTTAATTTTATAAACTAAAAAACGCAATGGGCATTGAGGAAAAAATGATCCTGATCAGGAACTACGACCTGTGGAGCAACCTCAGCGATGAAGAATATCATGCGCTTAAGGTTGAAGACGGGTTTAAAGAGGTGCCAAAAGATCAGTATATCTATTTTGAAGCATACAACCACAACAAAATCTATTTTGCTAAACAAGGGTATATTAAAATCGGCTTCATTGATGAGGAGGGGAACGAAAGAGTAAAAGAAATCATCCAGCCAGGTGATTTTTTTGGGCAGTTCACCTTGGAGAGAGACAACCTGCAGGGCGAGTTTGCCAAAGCGTATAAGAACAATATCAGCCTTTGCTCCTTTGCTGTCGAAGATTTTGAAAAACTGCTTACGCACAGGCCGGATATGGCCTTGAAATACAGCAAATGGGTGGGCTTTAAGTTGCGCAAGATCCAAAACCGCCTGATCAACCTGCTGAATAAGGATGTAAAAAAAAGACTGGAGAATTTTTTGTGGCAACTTGTAGAGCAAAACAATGCCAATGGAAAGCAGGCTATGGTTTGTGTCCCTAATTATCTTACTCATGAGGATATTGCCAGCCTTATTGGATCGAGCCGTCAGACTGTTACTACTTTCCTTAATGAACTGGAGGCGGAAAAGCTCATCAGGTACAACCGTCACCAGATTTGTTTCCCGGATGTTAAAGAACTCCAAAAACGGGCGGCTGTCGCATAACTGACAATACTTACAGTTGAGCGGGTTTAATTTTGAGGCATAAACTTTTTACATGAAAGATTTAATGTTAGCCGCGGCATTATTCGCTTCAATTAGTGCTTGCGCACAAGATGCTGCTTTTCGGCAAAAAAATTTCAATTTATCTGGCGGTGTTGGCATAAACGGATATGACCCCGTAGCTTATTTTGCCCTTAACAAAGCCATAAAAGGGACTAAGGACCTGGCTGCTGCTTTTGAAGGGGTTACTTATTACTTTTCTTCTGTTGCAGACAAAGAAGAGTTCGGGAAACACCCTGAAAAATATGAACCTCAATATGGAGGCTGGTGCGCTTATGCGATGGGGAAAGATGGCTCGAAAGTAGAAGTGGATCCTGAAACATTCAAAATTATTGATGGGAAACTGTTCCTCTTCTACAACCGTTTTTTCAATAACACGCTCAAAAGTTGGGATAAAGATGAGGAAGGCCTGCATCACCGGGCCGATGCAAACTGGAAAAAAATTACTCACTGATAACAACAAAAAAGCCATGAAATTGAACAATATCTTATTATGGGCCCTTCGCTTAATCTCTGCAGTTATAATGCTACAGACACTATATTTTAAATTCAGGGCTGATCCGCAATCGGTAAAGCTGTTCACCGAAATTGGGATGGAGCCCTGGGGCAGGATCAGCACTGGTGTTTTTGAGCTGATGGCTTCTATACTGATTCTTTATCCCCGCACTACCGGTTATGGCGCAGTATTAGGGCTTGGGCTGATGGCCGGCGCTTTGTATTTCCATCTTACAAAAATCGGCATCGTATTCGATGGCGATGCGGTATTGTTCATCTATGCTGTCATCGTTTTTGTTTGTTGCGCAATCCTGGTTTTTGTTTACCGGAAACAGGTGTCGAAATTGCTCCCATTAAAGAAAGCTTAATTTTTCGCCATTCATAATAATCAGTGATGTTATTAAACCGGGGCTAAGTAGTTTTGCCCAATTTTAAAATGTTATCATGAAAAGACACCTGTTAAGCGCAGCTATTTTATTCCAGGCACAGTTCATATCTGCACAAACCTATATTCCTGTTGATGAAAGCTCGACAGTAAAGTTCAGCGTAAAAAATTTCGGGTTTGAGGTGGAAGGCTCTTTTAAAGGATTACAAGGCACTATTGAATTCGACCCGGCAAAATATACCGGGGCAAAATTTGAAGTGAGCATTGATGCCAGCACCGTTAATACAGATAATGGAATGCGCGACGACCATCTTAGGGACAACAGTTATTTTGATGTGAAAAACCACCCCCGTATCAGTTTCGTATCTACTAAAGTCACCGCTTCCAACAGGTCTGGCACTTTATTTATGTTCGGTACGCTTGATATAAAAGGCATAAAAAAAGAGATTTCATTTCCGTTCACTGCAGCTCCGGTTGACGGAGGGTTCCTTTTTAAAGGCGAGTTCAAGATAAACAGGCGGGATTTTGATGTTGGCGGGGCAAGCACCATTGCTAACAGCGTGACAATTTTTTTGAATGTAGTAGCAAAAAAATAATCATCAGTTCATCTATCCCAATGGCTCCTCATGCAATTACAGGAAGCAGTAAATAATGTTTTTGCCCAGCTTGCTGCAACATTGCGGCAACTGTCGGACCAGGAGTATGTGCAACCCTGTGCCTCTTTATTCAAGAACACCATTGGCCAGCATGTGCGGCATATTATTGAACTGTTCCAATGCCTTGAAAGCGGATATGAAGGAGGTATAGTAAATTACGAAAAAAGGAAACGCGATGCTTTAATAGAAACTGACAAAAAAGTAGCTGAAAAAATGCTTTGTCAAATCTTTTGTCAACTGAACAAGCCCAATAAGGAATTGAGCCTGGAAGCATGTTATGATGATTCAGTTAGCGGGCAATTGTCAATTGCCACAAATTATTACAGAGAGGTGGCTTATAATCTTGAGCACGCTATACACCACATGGCCCTGATACGAACCGGAATTAATGAAGTGAGCAAAATTTCGTTGCCCGAAGAGTTTGGGGTTGCTGTTTCTACCATCAAGTACCGCAAGCAATGTGCACAGTAAGCTTTGTTCCTGTTAACAATAAAATCATCATCACTTCAAACAGAGATGAAAAGCATTGGCGTTTGCCTGCGATTGCGCCAAGGCCCTACACCCTTAAAACAGGGAATGCGGTGTTTCCCCGCGACCCTGATGCAGGCGGCACATGGTTTGCAGCACATGAAAACAGGAACGCCGTTGTTTTTTTAAATGGAGGTTTTGTTAAGCATCAACCTACCCCTCCTTATGCAAAGAGCAGGGGCATAGTGCTGCTTGATTTGATAGGCAATGAAAACCCGTTTCATCATTTTCTTGCTATTTGCCTGCATAACATTGAACCCTTCACTGCAATAATTTTTGACAATGGCCAGCTCTATGACTGCAGATGGGATGGGAAAAAAAAATACCACAAAAAAATGCCTGTGGATAAGCCCCATATCTGGTCTTCTGTTACTTTGTATGATGAAACGGCAATTGATAGGCGGCGAAAATGGTTCGAAGAGTGGATCAGCAAAAACCCCAGCCCGGACCAGGAAAGCATCCTGCATTTTCATCAGTTCACCGGGGATGGGGGCGGGCATAATGATCTTCTAATGAACCGGGATGATCTTGTGTTCACAGTAAGCATTACTTCTCTTGAGATAAAAGACGAAATGGCAACGATGAAATATCAGGATACCAGGAGCAGGCAGAACAGCGACCAGCAATTAAAATTCAGAAAAGCAATTGTAAACAAATAATGAACCGGTTGAGCCGCCTCGCTTACTGCCCATTTTTTATCAGGCTTTTGCATTGGGAATATTGGAGCTTTAATACAGTGTACGCACCAGTATATCTAATTTGGTTCGGATTGAGCGCAAGGGCAAAATCCTTCTTTTTTTTTGCGGCTTCTAACCCTACCATCAGGAATGGAGGTTTCCTGAATGAATCTAAAAAAGAAATAGCGACATTGATGCCTTCGGCCATTTATCCTAAAACAATTTTCTTTTCCCTCCCCTGCAATGGTGATATTGTTTTGTTGGAATTGTACAAGAATGGCTTGTCCTTTCCTTTAATTGGCAAACCTGATGTGGGCGGCAGGGGGCGAGGGGTAAAGGTTTTGACAGATGAGAAGGATGTCCGGTCTTATGTCAGCAATGCTTCGCTTGATTTTCATGTACAGGAATTTGTTCCTTATAAAAACGAAGTTGGTGTTTTTTACTATCGTTTCCCAGGTGAAGATAACGGGAGGCTTTCGGGTATCGTTCGTAAAGAATTCCTGAAAGTAAAAGGCGATGGCGTCAGCAGCATAAATCATCTCATTCAAAAAAACAAACGTGCCGTTTTGCAATTGCCGGTGTTGAAAAAAATATTTGGTGACGGGCTATTGCAGGTCTTGCCTTTGGGCGAAGAGAAAGTGTTGGTCCCTTATGGCAACCATGCCCGTGGCGCTATGTTTATTGATGACTCAGGTTTGATTGATGATGAGCTGACAAAAACCATCGATGCAGTTTGCAAACAGATTGACGGCTTTTATTTTGGAAGGCTGGATATCAGGTTTAATACCTGGGATGAATTGAAGCAGGGGAAAAATTTTTCTCTGATCGAAGTTAATGGAGCGGGATCGGAGCCCACTCATATTTACGATCCGAAACATTCGCTTTTTTTTGCATGGAAAGAAATTGTAAGGCATTGGCTGTTGTTATGGCGCATCAGCCGGATGAACCATAAAAAAGGACATGCTTATCTCACTTTAAAAGAAGGCTTCCGCATGTTCAGGGAAAATAAAACCATTTCTCAAAAACTGGCCGCTATGCCAGAGTGAAAGACAAGAGAAAATAGCAGCCGTTGTCATAATTTTTTATTACCTGCTTTCCCTAGGCAAATTAACGATCGGTTTATATAAATCCAATTTGGGGCAAGAGCCTATAACTGCAAAATATAATGCCGCAAAGCTGTTACAGACAGTTTCGTGTTTAGTCTTTGCTCAAGTAATTCTGTTACCTGTTAACTGGAGAGCAGGCTTTAGTTATTCATCATAAGCCAATACAAAAGCCCGGCAAAAGCAGCTGTGATGGTAACATATATGGCAATATTAAATACTCTTTTTGCCATCGCATTATTGATTTGGGGAAGTTAATATAGCAAGAAAAATTCATGTTTCCTAATAAAACTGATGTTGGCTTAACGGCGCTGGAAATTCTGTTCTGTTATGCCATTCAATTCTTCTAATTTTATAGTATGAAAAGTCTATTGTCTTTTATAGCCGTTGCAACACTGCTGGTGTTGAGCAACAATTGTGTAGGCCAGTTTGAAAAGATTGATTCTACCTTGAAACTGGGCAAGGCAGGGTACAAAATATTCTGCAATAACAAAAGCACTGCAGAGAATGAAGTGACGATTAAGCCTGTCGGTTTCGATAAAGATGCCCGGGAAATGAAATTTATGGTTAAAGGCAGGATATCCAAAACAGAAATTGACGACCTGAATGATGACGGATTTCCTGACCTGGTGGTTTATATTTTCAGTGGCAAGAATGCCGAATTTGGAACGGTATATGGTTTTGCATCGGACCAGAATAAAAGTTATGTGCCCATTATGCTGCCTGATGTTATGCTGGATGGCAAATTGAAGGAAGGATATAAAGGGCACGACCATTTTATGTTGCTCCAGGGCAAGTTGGTGAGGGAATTCCCGGTTTACTTGCCTGATGGCCCAACTGATAAACCTACAGGCGGCAAAAGGATAATAATGTATGGAATAGTGTCTGATCCACCGGGAAATTTTCAGTTCAAAGTGATGAACACTTATGATATCAAATCGTAAAAATTGTTTAGCGATAACCTTGCTGAGTTTACGCCAGCTGGTTGTTTCGAATGAGAAATAAAGGGCTATTGTTCAACCCCGAAATGAGCTTGTATAGTTATCATAAATCCCGCTCAATCTTTCAGCAATGGCGCAATTAAAATCCATAACGCAACAAAATGAAGCCGGCTTCCGGGCATTGTTTGAAAATGCAACCATTGCCATCGTCATCGTGAACAGGGGCAGGGAAATAGAAATAATCAACCCATTTGCGGAAAAACTTTTCGGGTATGAGAAATACGAGCTTAAAGGAAAGTTACTGGAAGTCCTCGTTCCCGAAAACCTCCGGGCCTCCCATATTCAAAACCATGCCGACTATTATGAGAACCCCGTTACAAGAATAATGGCACATGACAAGGATGTGTTTGCAAGAAAAAAAGATGGGAGCATTTTCCCGGTTGAGGTCAACCTTTGCTCATACGATTGGGACAATGACATGCGGGTGGTGGCTTTTGTTACAGACATTACTGAACGCAGGAAAGCACAGGAGGAACAGCTTTTTGCCGAGAAACGGATACAGCTTTTGATTGAACACACACCTGCAGCAGTGGCCATGCTGGATTTGAATATGAATTATATCATTGTCAGCAATCGCTGGATGAAGGATTATCATCTTGGCCCCCAAAATATTATCGGGATGAACCATTATGATGTTTTTCCGCATGTTCCTGAAAGATGGCGAACATTGCAACAACAATGTTTGTCAGGAGAAACCATCTGTACTGATGAAGGTTCATTTATAATGCCGGGCGGAAAAACAGAATGGCTGAAATGGGAGCTGTGCCCATGGTATGCAGTTGACCATCAGATCGGTGGCATAATCATTTTTAGCGAAGTCATTACCCATCAAAAAATGGCTAAGGATGCACTGGAAAAATTAAACCAGGAGTTGGAAGAAAAGGTAAAAGAGCGAACGAAAGAGCTGATTGTTTCGCTGGAACGGGAAAAAGAACTGAATGAGATCAAATCAAGGTTTGTGTCCACCGCTTCCCATGAATTCCGCACTCCGCTAAGCGTAATTCTTTCCAGCATTTATTTTGTCGAATCTTACAATAAAGCCGACCAGGAAGAAAAAAGAAAGAAACACATTGGCCGCATTAAGGATTCTGTAAAAAACCTTACTGATATTTTGAACGATTTTCTTTCCATCGAAAAATTAGAGCAGGGCAAGCTGGAATCAGTTAATGAAACTTTTGACCTGCACGAGCTTGCAAACGATATTGTGGATGAGATGGGCAGCATGTTAAAAAGAGGGCAGAAAATTACATTGTCTTATCATGGCGAGAAGAATATGGTTCAGGATAAGAAAATATTGAGGAATATATTCCTTAACCTGCTTTCAAATGCAGTCAAATATTCAGGAGACGACAAAGAAATTATTTTTGATATTGATTCAGGGAACAGCCATGTTGCCATTAAGATTATAGATAATGGGATTGGCATTCCTGAAGCAGATCAAAAAAATATATTCAGCAAATTTTACCGGGCTGCAAATGTATCAGGTATACAAGGAACCGGCCTTGGGTTAAATATTGTAAAAAGGTATGTGGAACTGCTGGACGGACAAATTTATTTCATTAGCAAACAGGATAAAGGCACCACATTTATCTTGCAATTCCCCAAAAAAATCATGATTGACAACAAAGCTGTGGCAATTAAAGTATAGGTGCCGTAGTTGACTTTTTTCATTTGCCTTCCTGATGCCTGTCAGCATTATGATAAGAAAAAAGCATCAAATTCATAAAAAATTCTGTGGGCAATAAGCAATGCACCTGAGAAAAAATTGGGTATGAAAAAAATTTTAGTGATTGATGATAATGACATGATACGCGACAACATTACTGAAATGTTAAGCCTTGCCAACTACAAAACATTTTCTGCAGCCAATGGCAAAGAAGGAGTTGAAATTGCTTTGCGTGAAAAGCCAGACTTGATTATCTGCGATATTATGATGCCGGTGCTTGATGGCTATGGCGTGCTGTACATGCTGCAAAAAAATAAATCTGTTCAAAGCATTCCTTTTATTTTTCTTACTTCAAAGTCGGATAAAACAGATTTCAGAAAAGGTATGGAAATGGGCGCCGATGATTATATTACCAAACCATTCGATAGCATTGAGCTGCTTAATGCCGTGGAAAGCAGGTTAAAAAAGGCAGCATTGGTAAAAGAGGAAATCAAAAGCGCTCAAAAAAACAGCCTGGAACATTTCGGTGAGCGAGATATTGAGAGGCAGCTAAAGGAATTTGTAGGCGGCAGGAATATTAATAAATACAAAAGAAAACAAGTGATTTTTGCTGAAGGAAACCGCCCGGTTTATTTGTTCCATGTGTTAAAGGGCAAAGTGAAAACGTACAAAACAAATGAAGAAGGAAAGGACCTGGTGATGGGATTATATAAGGAGGGGGATTTTTTAGGGCATGTTGCTTTGCTTGAAAACGCAAATTATAAAGAAACTGCAGAAGCAATGGGAGATACTGAGCTTGCCGTTATACCTAAAGACGATTTTGAAATGCTGATGGATGAAAACCATGCCATGAGCAGGAAGTTTATAAAAATGTTGGCACGAAATGTAAGCGAGAAGGAATCTCAATTGCTGGGCATGGCTTATCACTCGCTGAGAAAAAGAGTGGCTGAGGCGCTGGTACAGGTGTTTAATAAATATGGTAATCTTACATCGGAAAAAATAACGATAGAGGTTAACCGGGAGAGCCTGGCAAATATTGCAGGGGTTGCCAAGGAATCGTTCATACGTACGTTGAGCGATTTCAAAGATGAAAAGCTCATCGACATCAGGGAAGGCATCATTACGATCCTTGACAAGCAAAAGCTGGAAAACCTGTTGAACTGAACATGCTGCTTAAATCGATTGAACCATCATGGATTTTGTGGCATTGCCGTTACTTTAAGTGAATAACCTTGATGGGAACTGCTATCCCGCGCAATTTACATTGATATTAAAACTGGCCATTTCTTATTTTCACAAACAACAAAAACATTTCAAAACATAACAACCATTTATACAAAAATGTCAGTAATAAGCTTGCATTATGGTTAGCCAAAGGCGCTATTTAAATGGAAAGATTTATTCTTTGCTTGCATCAATATTGCACAGGCGCACTTAGGAAGCACTATGCGGCAAAGTATAACGCTAGCACAGGCATTACATAAAATTACTGGCGAGCATTAAAGGGATTTTGTATTTTAGAAGCACCATTCTGAAAAGGGGTTGCGGGATGTCGGTAAGCTTTTCAAATTTTTATTGGGAATTGCCCAGACCTTACCTATCCATTACAATGGAAGTTTGTTTAAATTAGTTTTCCTCTTCTTTTATGGCATCGATGATGGCATGCTCAGCTCCTGTTGCCCATAATGGAAGGTCTTTGCCTTGCATTGTCCATCCATTATCATCACCGACCATCAAAAATTCATGGCGCTTGCCCCGCTCATCGCTTACATCAATATGATATGATGGCGCATCAAAGCCTTTTATCTTCAGGAAGTTGAATTCTTTTAAGCCCAGAGTGGTTTTGATATACTTTGTAAATTGCACCTGTTTCTGAAATGAAATCTTCATCGTTTGTGGTTTGCGCTCAGGGTGTTTTTAATCCAATAAAATGCCGGTTATCTCAAAACACCTCTTCTTAACAAATATTTTTTTCCACATTTTTATGTATGTATTATGTTTCTCAAGCCGTGCATAAGGCCTAATTCATCTTATTAACTGTAACGGGTACCTTAAATCAGGCTTTTTAGGGACTCTCTTTTTTTGCATCCACTGCTAAATTGATAATGAAGTGAAAGCAAGGTTGAGTTTATCTTTCGAGTTAAGCGGTTACCGGATTTGATAATAAAGATGCGATGCCAAAACAACTCCCATATCTTTCATGCTCTTGTATTTTAGCTTCATTCATATTCCTTAAATTCGCAGAATGACCAATGAAAAAGCAGTAGCGGAAAAACTTTTGCAGGCAACTGCAATAAGGCTTAGCCCTGAGCAGCCTTTCACATGGGCATCGGGATGGAAGAGCCCGATTTATTGCGATAACAGGAAAGCGCTTTCTTTCCCTTTCATTCGCGATTTTATAAAATCAGAAATGTGCAACTTGATTTTTGAAAGATTTCCAGATACTGGCCTGTTGGCAGGTGTTGCTACTGCTGGAATTGCCTGGGGCGCTATGGTTGCCGATCAGCTTAAGCTTCCTTATATTTATGTTCGCCCAAAGCCCAAAGAACATGGGTTGGGAAACCAGATAGAAGGCTATTATCAAGCACATCAAAAAGTAGTAGTTGTAGAAGACCTGATATCAACTGGCAAAAGCAGTTTACAGGTAGTAGAAGTATTAAAAGCGGCTCGTCTTGATGTTGCCGGTATGGTTTCTATTTTTAATTATGATTTTGATGTTGCCAAAAAAGCATTTGAGCGCTCAAAAGTACCGTACCATTCTCTGACGAATTACCAGGCATTGATCAGCCTGGCCATTGAAAAGAAAATTGTTTCGGCGGAACAGGAATCCGTTTTGTTAAACTGGCGGACAGACCCTGCAAATTGGAAAGGAGTTATGTAATTTTAAAAGCTAAAATGTGAACCATGAAAAGAATACAGTTCTTGATAGCCTTTGCGACTTTTCTTTCAACAGCCTCATTTTCCCAGGTGGTAAAAAAGGGAGCTTATGAAATCGCTACCATTAAAACACCGACCGTTCAATGCGAACAGTGCAAAGAAAAAATAGAAAACTATTTGAAACGTGAAGATGGGGTGACAAAGGTTGTTGTGGATTATAAAAAGAAAACTACGAAAGTGACCTATCTTGTTGACCGCACAAACTATGAAAATATTAAGACCGCTATTGCAAATTGCGGATATGATGCTGATGACGTTGCTGCAGATAAGGATGCCTACCAAAATCTCCCAAAATGTTGCAAAAAGCCTGTTGATGGCGGTGGCATGGGAAAACAACAATAGGCAGGATGATAAGCCCCCTTTTACAAGAAAACCCTTTTTGCTTTTTATACGCCTGCATTCTTGGCTCATAAGCAGCGTTCTTCTTAAATTTTGCACGATAAAGGAAATTGTGATAGAAAATTGAAACAGTTTATAAGCAGCTGGCTTTATGATAATCGAAAGTGCATGGTTATCAGTTGGTTGTATTTCACAATAACAAATTATAATTAATAATATGTTATATTTTTAAATTTTGTTTATTTTTTTTGGCGTAATTTGTTTGTTAATTAATTAAATTATTAAAATTATTAATCTAATAAACAAAATGATGAAGCCTATTAATTTCAAAACTGCTGCCCCTTTTCTTATTCTATTGGTCATAGCTCTTGTTTCCGTATTCATACCCACGTTTCAAAATTTTGATGATGGGAAATATAATGGTGCAGATGTGGCCTGGATGATTGTGGCTACCGCTCTTGTATTTATTATGACCCCTGGTTTGGCTTTTTTTTATGGAGGTATGGTGCACCGTAAAAACGTGATTTCTACAATGATCAAAAGCCTGATCGCAGCAGGGGTGGTGAGTGTATTGTGGGTTGTGGTTGGTTATAGCCTTTGTTTTGGCGCGAGCATTCATGGGGTGATCGGGAACCCATTTACGCACTTGTTCTTTAAAGGTGTCAATTCCGGAAAGCCCTGGCCAGGGGCGCCTACCATACCATTGACTTTATTTGCTTTTTTTCAGTTGATGTTTGCGATCATTACGCCCGGACTGGTTGTGGGGGCGGTGGCAGAAAGGATCCGGTTCACCTCTTTCCTCTTGTTCGTTGCATTGTTTAGTTTGTTTGTCTATGCGCCACTTGCTCACTGGAGCTGGCATCCCGATGGGTTCCTGGCTAAAATGGGAGCGTTGGATTTTGCAGGCGGCACTGTCGTTCATATTTCTGCAGGCTGCGCTGCACTTGCTGGGGCAATGGTGCTAAAGCGCAGAAAAGTACATATCGAGCAAAAAGAAATTCCACCTGCAAACGTGCCTTATGTTTTGATTGGCACAGGACTGTTATGGTTTGGCTGGTTCGGCTTTAATGCGGGCTCAGCCGGAGCTGCCAGCAGCCTTGCCGTATCTGCATTTGCCACTACGAACACAGCCGCCGCCGCCGCGGGGCTTTCATGGCTTTCATTTGATGTTATGAAAGGCAAAAAGCCTTCGGTGATGGGATTCTGTATCGGAGCTGTGGTAGGCCTCGTTGCAATCACTCCGGCAGCGGGTTTTGTAGCCATCCCCCAAAGTATTTTTATTGGCGTTGTGGCTGCTGTCATTTCAAATATTGCTGTATATATTAAAGCAAAATCAGCACTTGATGATGCGCTGGATGTTTTTCCGTGCCATGGGATTGGTGGTATGATAGGAATGGTAATGACAGGTATTTTCGCCACAAAAGCTGTAAATGCCGGTGGTAATGATGGTTGGTTTTATGGAAATTTTTCTTTTTTTATCATCCAGTTAAAGGCATTGGGCATTGTGGTGGCATATAGCTTTGGAGTTTCTTATGGCATATTAAGGCTTGTTAACGCTGTTCTTCCTCTGCGGGTTACTTCAAAAGAAGAGGAGGAAGGTTTAGATGCGAGCCAGCACGCGGAAAAATATGTACAGGGAACATTGTTGGTGGCGACACCGGAAGGATTGAGAGAAGAATTGGTTGCAGGATAGGGAAAGCTGTATGTCTTATCTCCTTTTTTGCTAAGGGAACAAAATCATAAATGGGGTTTTAAAAACTAATTTTAAAAGCCCCATTTTATTTTCGGGTGGACCCCGTAAGGATTCAAGCTTTAAACCTTTTGATCCGTTAAGGCAATAGGAAATAAATTTTCTTATACTGAAGTATGGAGTTCTAAATTCGACAGATAAAGATCAGGCAATTAACACCCTTACTCCCATATCTTCAAGCTTTGTTTTTTGTTCCTGGGTAATCCCCTTATCAGTAACTACGGTGTTTATTTTATTGATGGGGGCAATGAACGCAAACCCACTTCTTTCAAATTTGCTTGAACCAGCCAAAACGATTACTTCTTTTGAGATTTCAATCATGATCTGGTTCAGGTGTGCTTCTTCGGGACTGGGTGTAGAAATGCCGAAATCAAGGTGGAAGCCGTCCACGCCAAGAAATAGCTTATCGCAGAAATAGTCCCTGAAAACCTTTTCAGCGGGAATCCCACTAATGAAAATGAATTTTTCTTTAAAATTTCTCCTGGCACTATGACATTGATGTTTTTATAATCTGCCAGCAGCGTTGCGATATTTAAAGCATTGGTGATTATCGTAAGATATTGGAAATCTTTCAAGTTTTTGGCTAACTGATGGGTAGTGGATCCCGAATCGAGGATAATTGTATTGTCATTCCTGATCAGCTCGATTCCCTTTCGCCAGATTGCTGTTTTTTCAGTGAATTTTTTTTCTGTTTGTCAGAAAGCGGGTAACCCTCGTTTGAATGGGCGGGAGTAATTTTTATTTCACCGCCCCTTGCCCTGATCAAAATATTTTTCTTTTCTAATTGTTCAAGGTCATTTCTTATAGTAATACCTGTTACCCCAAGGCTTTCACTTAGTTGTTTATGTTTACCTGCCCATCGGCACATTACCGGTAATCCGGAGGCCCAATTAAAGCAGATTGTTGACCAGAAATACCTGGCAATTATGTTTCAGGTAGATGAAGCATGGGCAGAGTATGAGTATAGGAGAACAGGATATCCTCTTAACTGGGTTGGTTCAGCGCCTACACTTACCGGTGGTATTATGCCTAGGAGGCTGACATATTCTCCGGTTGAATACCTCTTGAAGGAAGCAAATGTAACAGCTGCTGCAACAAAATTGCAAGGAGGAGATAAACTGACTTCCCATGTATGATGGGATGTTAAGCCCAACCTTCCTTTCAGCCATCCTCTACAGTGGATGCTCCCGCCGGAAACCTGGTAGCGCATGAACAATGCCTATAGTAAGAAGGATTGAATTTTTGAAAAGATTATTTGCCTTAAAGGAGAATTAGCGAGCGTGAACAATATACATAATGTAGTATGTATTGTCTATCCCCGGGAGCTGTCAAAACTAAGGCAGCTCTTTTTTTTCGTGCCGGAAGATCTTTATCTTTAAAACACAATCTTAAAATAATTTTAAAAAGCCAACAGCCATCATTCAACAACGCTTTCTTTTCAACGAATTTTATTTACATGAAGAATGCCTTCGTTGTTTTATCCGCTCAAGTCAATAAAAGTAATATTTATGAATAGCGTAAAAGACCTGTCAAGCTACCATTATTTGCTCTCTGATTTTTTTAAAACACCTAAAAGCCAGGCAGAATGGGATCGATATAAACTGACCGATGAGCAGGTTGGGTTCTTTCGCGAGAACGGCTACCTGTCCGGAATAAAGATGCTGGAAGAATGGCAGGTTGATGAATTATGCAGAGGCCGCGCCAGGTTTCCTTTTAATACACTACCTAGTATTTAGGCCAACCTGGTGTTTTGGTATGGCTGGTCAAATACCGCATTGCATTATTGGCTATATTTATTGCATTTGAAAAACATTGATGAGGGGAAAAAAAATTCTTGTAGTAGGAAGTTCCAATACCGACATGGTAATAAAAACTTCGGCGTTGCCTGCCCCCGGTGAAACCATTCTTGGCGGCAAATTTTTTATGAATGCAGGCGGCAAAGGCGCTAACCAGGCAGTTGCTGCGGCAAGACTGGGAGGCAATGTTACCTTCATTGCAAAAACCGGTGACGATTTTTTTGGCAGGCAGGCAATTGATTTATTTAAGAAAGAAGCAATTGATACTTCTCATATCATTGCCGATTCAACTAATCATTCGGGAGTGGCGCTGATAACGGTAAATGAGTCGGGTGAGAATTGCATAGTTGTAGCTCCAGGCGCCAATGAGTACCTGAGCCATTTGGATATTCAAAAAGCAACACAGGCAGTTGAAAAAGCATCAATCATGCTGGTACAATTAGAAATACCTATTGATACAGTTGCATACGTGGTGAACCTTGGGGCAAGTAAAAATAAAACCATCATATTAAACCCTGCTCCGGCAAATACATTATCTAATGAGCTGCTTAAAAAAATCTCTATCATTACACCCAATCAGAAAGAAGCGGAAATGCTGACCGGTATAAAAATAACTGATAAGAAATCAGCAGAACAGGCATCTTTAGTTTTGCATCGCAAAGGAGTGGGAACGGTGATAATAACAATGGGCGCTAAGGGGGCATTTTTTTCCGGGGATGAAAAAAATGGCTTGGTCAGTGCCCCTGAAGTTCAGGCAGTGGACAGCACTGCTGCGGGAGATGTTTTTAACGGGGCGCTTGCTGTGGCATTATCAGAGGGAATGGAATTAGAAGAAGCAACAAGATTTTCCTGTAAAGCAGCAGCTCTATCTGTTACCCGGTTGGGAGCACAGGACTCGTCACCTTATCGCCATGAAATAATATAATTGAAATACATTTTTTAATGCTAATGAGTATCATGAAAAAAATTATTCTGCTTGTCGTCTTTTGGGTTTCAATTGCAAAAATTCATGCTCAGCAAAAAACATTTTTGCTGGCGAAAGAACAGTTGAAGGATAAAATAATGGGAGGTTGGGCCGGGCAAACAATTGGAGTAACGTTTGGAGGCCCTTATGAATTTCGTTTTCAGGGAACGTTTATCGGGGATTACCAACCCCTGGTGTGGTATGATGGGTATTTAAAAAAAACCATGCTCAATGACCCTGGCCTTTATGATGACCTCTATATGGACCTGACTTTTGTGGATGTGTTTGAAAAATATGGTTTGGATGCACCGGCAGATTCTTTTGCCCATGCCATTGCCCAGGCGGATTATGAATTGTGGCACGCCAACCAGGTAGCCAGGTATAACATATTAAATGGTATCAAACCTCCAATGAGCGGATATTGGAAGCACAACCCTCATGCCGATTGCATAGACTATCAGATAGAAAGTGATTTTGCGGGATTAATGAGCCCGGCTATGCCCAATACTGCCTCGGCCATCAGTGATAAGATCGGGCACATTATGAATTATGGAGATGGCTGGTATGGCGGTGTGTATGTTGGAGCCATGTACGCATTGGCTTTTACATCCCACAATATAAATTTTATTGTAACGGAAGCATTGAAAACAATTCCTGTGCAAAGCGAATTTTATCAATGTATTGCCGATGTGATAGCATGGCATAAGAAATACCCGGCAGACTGGAAGCAAACCTGGTTCCAGGTGCAAAAAAAATGGGCAGAAGATATCGGGTGCCCCGATGGCGTATTTGCGCCTTTCGATATTGATGCCAAAGTAAATGCAGCATACGTTACAATAGGGTTATTATATGGAAATGGAGATTTTACAAAAACACTTGAGATAACCACTCGCTGCGGACAAGACGCCGATTGCAATCCTTCCACGGCTGGCGGAGTACTTGGCGCCATGATCGGGTATGATCATATCCCTGCTTATTGGAAAATGGGGCTAAAAGAAATTGAAGATATTGATTTCAAGTACACCACTATGTCGCTTAACAAAGTATATGAAACCGGCTACAGGCATGCGCTGATGAATATTGAAAAGAACGGGGGAAAAATTTCCGGTGACAGTGTAATCATTAAAACACAGCAACCGCAGGCTGTAAAATTTGAAAAAAGTTTTACAGGACTGTACCCGGTTGCGAAAACGAATGCAACATGGTCTTCAAACAAAGATGAGTTCAGCTTTGAATTTGAAGGAACCGGCTTTGTTGTTAAGGGAGATGCGGTAGATTGGAAAAATATCAAAACAAAATTTGTTTACAATACTGAATTGTATGTTGATGGAAAGCTAATAGAATCACCTAAGCTGCCTGCTGCCCGTGAAGCACGGCGATACGACATCTGCTGGAATTACGACCTGTCAAAAGGCAAGCATGTTGTAAGAATGAAAATATTGAACCCTGCCCCGGATCAGAATTTTACTATAGGGGATATTATTATTTATTCAGAAGCGCCTGTTAATGGTATTTCAATGCACCCGGCAAAATGAAACAAATGTCATTGCAACAAAAAAGTTTTTTTCCTGTTTGCCTCATAGGAATTCTATGTTTTTTTTGTTCCTGCCACTCCGGTACTTCTAAAGAAGACAATGCTTTTTCTAACGACAGCACCGTAATAGCAACAGGGAAGTTTTTATTTGAAAAAAATTGTTCTGCCTGTCATGGATTCAGTAAGGATGAAATCGGGCCAGCACTGGGGCATGTTACCGGCGAGGCGTCAGCAGAATGGCTGCATCGGTTCATTAAAGACCCGCAGCAGATGTTTTCATCGGGCGATAAGAGAGCGATTGAATTACGCAAAACATTCAAAACGGTTATGCCTTCCTTTGCCGCACTTAAAGATGATGAAGTAGGTGCCCTACTTGCTTTTATATATGCTAATAAAGTTTCGGCGCCATTGGCAAACAAAGGCGATAAAGGCATACAGGACCCCATACCCGAAAAAATAAAATCATCATCTCTTGTTGTTGACCTGGAACAGGTAGCACAATTCCCTGCTACAAATAATAAAGACGAGCTTCCTGTCACCAGAATTACGAAAATGAGCTTTCTACCGCATATAGGAACCATATTTGTCAATACTGGGATTATGTGATTGGCATTTTATTGTTTTCTCTCATCAGCGCTTTAACGCTTGGAAGTTTTGGAGAAGGGGGCAGGCCTTTCATAGCAGATTTGCAACAAGCAGATACTGCAAATTTATTAAGCGCTTTCACGGGTGGTGTAATTTTTAATGCTGCCAATATTTTATTTTCTGCTGCTATTGCCATTGCTGGGCTTGCGGTAGCATTCCCCATAGCTATTGGGTTGGCGCTGGTGCTTGGAGTGATTATAAATTATGCAGCTTCACAGAAAGGAGACCCCGCCTATCTTTTTATCGGGGTAGGGTTGGTTGCTGTTGCCATTGTCATTAATGCCATGGCGTACAAAAAGTCGGAAAGCGAAAAGCAAAAAGCATCCGCAAAAGGTATTGTCATTTCTTTGATTGCAGGAATATTGATGTCATTTTTTTACAGGTTTATTGCTGCATCCATGGACCTTGAAAATTTTGTTGCCCCTGCCGCAGGCAAAATGACACCTTATACCGCCGTGTTTATTTTTTCTGTTGGGATATTTTTCAGCAATTTTATTTTCAATACTCTTTTAATGAAAAAACCGTTTACAGACATCCCGGTAACTTATCATGATTTTTTTAATGGAAAATTCAGTACGCACCTGGAAGGCGTACTGGGCGGGCTGATATGGGGCATTGGAAATTCTTTTAACCTTATTGCAGCAGGCAAAGCAGGCACAGCTATTTCTTATGGGCTGGGGCAGGGTGCCACGTTGATAGCAGCGTTGTGGGGGGTGTTTGTCTGGAAAGAGTTTAGGGAATCACCAAAAGGAACCGGCATTTATTTAACAACCATGTTCATATTTTTTATCATGGGGCTTGCTTTGATTATTTATGCAGGGAACTAAAAAGGGAAGAAACAATTGAACAAACCATGGACATTTTAACTACTACTGTAACAGTAGGCGCAAGCATTGCTATTGTTGTTATATTTACCTCAAAATTTAAGCTAAACGCATTTGTCTCTCTTTTTCTTGCATCACTTTTTCTTGCTGTTGTGACTTTGCCCGGTAAGGAAGTAATAAAAATTATAAAAGATGGTTTTGGCGCCACCATGGGCTCCATCGGGTTGTTGATTATTACGGGCGCCATCATTGCGGTGATTCTTGAAAAGACAGGTGGGGCTTTAAGTATTGCAAAGTTTTTATTGAAGAAAACAGGGCAAAAAAATGCCGTTCCGGCTTTAGGCCTTACGGGATTTATTACCGGCATGCCTATATTTTGCGATTCAGGATTTATTATCCTGAGCGGGTTAGCAAAATCGGTCAGCGCCAAATCAAAAATAGCCATGCCATTTATTGCAATAGTTTTAGCCTGCTCATTGTATTCTGTTCACTGCTTAATTCCTCCTCATCCTGGAGCATTGGCGGCAGCAGGCATCATGAAAGCGAATATCGGTGTATTGATTGTGATAGGAACCTTGTTTGCCATTCCTGGTTTTATTGTATCCTACTATTGGGTAAAATGGATAACTAAAAAGAAAGGATACCTGCCTGCTGATGAAAAGGATTTTGCTCAACAGACGGATGGCAATAACCTTCCCCCTGTTTTTTTATCATTCCTTCCCATTGCGGCTCCATTAACTTTAATTACCGCCAATTCATTGTTCAGCCTTCCCGGGTTTGATTCCAGTTCTGTTTTTATAAAAGGAATAATTTTCTGCGGGCAACCGGTCATTGCTTTGTCCATCGGTGTTTTACTCGCAATATTGTTGATAAAGGACAAAAGCATGAAAGGTGTAAACAGCATTTTTGAACAGGCTATTGAAAAGGCAGGGCCTATTCTTATTGTAACTGCTGCGGGGGGCATGTTTGGAATGGTAATAAAAGAAACTGGTATTGGATCAGAGACGGGCAATATATTAAGCCGATCGGGACTCGGTCTTGCCATTCCGTTTCTTATGGCTTTTATTATGAAAACAGCTCAGGGATCTTCTACGGTAGCCATCATTACGGTGGCTTCAATTATTACGCCAATGCTTCCGGTGCTGGGGCTGGATTCCGAATGGGGCAAAATATTTACCATGCTGGCAATGGGCGCCGGTTCCATGATGATCTCACATGCCAACGATTCTTATTTTTGGGTGATTACAAAATTTGCGGATATAAAGGCTGATGTAACCCTCCGAGTTTATTCCTCAGCAACTATTATTATGGGAATAACAGTCTTTATTTGCGTGTGGGTCGTATCTTTTTTTGTTTTATAGACTTTTATCGGGAATCATTTTTTGAAAAAAGTATTGTAGTACAATAATAAATCCCAGGATGAATGCTTGTGCGGTTTTAGAAGAAATTTTCAATGCGGCTGTTCAAAGTGTTTTGCCTGGTAAAATGATACGGGACTATGTGTCTGTTACTGATTCAACCCTTGCTATTGCCAACCTTCATTTTTCATTGAGAGAGTTTGATTGTATTTACATAATCGGCGCAGGCAAGGCCAGTGCATTAATGGCAAAGGAGATGGAAAACATACTGGGAGATCATATAACTGACGGACATGTTGCAGTGAAATACGGTCACGCCTGCGAATTAAACTATATTACCGTTACTGAGGCGGGCCATCCCATTCCGGATGGAAACAGTGTAATTGCCGCCAATAAAATACTTGCCATAGCCAACAAAGCAACGGCGCAGGATATGGTTATTTGTCTTTTATCAGGTGGCGGATCTGCATTATTAACCGATTGCCCCGGCGAAATAAAATTGTCAGACCTTGAAAAACTGAACGAACTCTTATTGAAAAGTGGGGCGGATATTAAAGAAATAAATACCGTGAGAAAACAATTGTCAAACATAAAAGGCGGGCAGTTGGCCAAAGCAGTTTATCCGGCTGCTTTGATCACACTCATCTTATCGGATGTGATTGGAGATCCCATTGATTTGATTGCTTCGGGGCCTACTGCGCCTAATCCAACAACAAGGGAAGATGCAATGAACATTTTAAAGAAGCATAATATTCTTCAGGAAACATCGCCGGCAATTATAAAATTTTTAAGCGACAGCAGCGGGGTGAATACAGGCGCTTCGAAAGCTGGCGAAGAATATTTCAGGAACACACACAATCTTATTATCGGTAGCAATAGTATAGCGTTAGAGGCTGCAAAAAATAAATGTGCTGAACTCGGTATTAATTCATTCATTCTTTCCGATAAATTGGAAGGTGATTCCGTGAAAGCAGCTGAGTTTTTAATTGAAATAGCAGAGAGGTATCAAAAGGACAATAATTGCAAAAAACCTGTTTGTTTGCTTTTTGGCGGTGAAACAACAATTAAAGTAAATGGAAATGGACTTGGGGGAAGGAATCAGCATCTTGCTTTGCATGCGGCTTTAATGTTGAAAGATAAAAAGGGCATTGCTATTTTGTCAGCCGGTACCGATGGAAGCGATGGCCCCACCAATGCAGCCGGCGCGGTTGTCAATTCTGAAACGTATGCAGCAGCTTCCGGAATGGGTTTAAATATTGAAAAATTCTTGCAGGAGTTTGACTCCTATCATTTTTTTCAAAAAGCCGGCGGGCATATCTTTACCGGGCCCACCATGACGAATGTAATGGATATAATGATTGTGATAGTAGAATAATAAGGCTGGTAAGCACAAACAAAAAAAGGATTATTTAGAATGGCACCGTGCATTGATTTTCTGGCAGTGTAATGTATTCTCAAACACATGTTATTTCAATTTCCCAATTGTTTAACAGCTATGTAAGCCATTAATCCCGTGCTTACCGAAAGTGCATCTTCGTCAATATTGAAAGTTGGATTATGTAGCGAAGACTCAATTCCTTTTTCCCTGTTACCAACGCCGGGCAAATAAAAACATGAATCCGCATTTTGAGAATAATAAGCAAAATCTTCTGCCGCTATCCAAATGTCAGCATCCAGCACATTTTCCTGGCCGATATATTCACAGGCATGCTACCTTACCTGTTCCGTAAATTTTTCTTCATTCACTAAAAAAGGGCAACCGCGGTTTATGTTGAATTCACAAGAACCTCCTATACTTTGGGCAAGGGTTTCTGCTATTTGTTTCATCCGGCGGTGCGTTTCCTTTCGCCATTCTTCATCCATTGTTCTAAAAGTGCTGATATTATTTTTTGTCAATATAAATAGGAAGGTCAATGGAATGATAGCCCCTTACAATATTGGGAACTGTAGTAGCTACAGTTGCCCGAAGGTTGGATCCAAAAAGCTCAGCTGCCACGGTAATGAAAAGCGTCCAGTAACCGCTGCAAAAGCCAAGACAGGCAATTATTAAGTAAAGCCATATTGCATGGCTGAATGGGGCCAACAAATAAACAAGGAAAAACAGAATAGACATTATCATAAATAAGAAGATAACCTTTTTCCTGCTTTGAAAATATTGGCTAAGCCATCCACTGATGACATTTCCTGCAACCTGCCCAGCAAATCCGAACAAAACTGCTTTACCAGCATCAGCAGGTTGGGTGAGGCCCATTTCTTTTCCAAATTCCGGAGAGAAGGTGATTAGTATCCCAACCACAAACCAAATCGGTATTCCAATTATAATGCTTGTTATATATTTTCTCAACCGGGTTTTATTGTTAAATAGCATACGGATATCTCCGCGCCTGACATTTATTTCTTTAAGTTCAAAAAAACACCCGGTCATCCGAATGTAGCAGAGCAGGAAATAATGGCAAATAGCCTTATTGAATTTATTGAAAAAAAGATTGGGTGGTAGCCGAATATTGAGAACCCCGGTTATGTGATGACCTGGGCGGAATAGCGTGGGCTGTTTTCTGGGCAACATTTTTTTTAAAACCCTGAACTTTGGAAAGATGCGCATCTAAAAATTACTGGGCATCTTTCACGCAGCGAAAACCTACTGTGGCATTGCGCTCAAAACCCTGGCTGACCCGCAGTAAATATTGACGGAAATTCAATTCACGCGGGCCTCCCTGCACATACCACCAACTGCCTGAAGGTTTAAAATACGAGCCGCCTTTCAGCATAATATATCGATGGCTGCTTTGCATATATTCATCATTAGTAAGCTGCCAAACCGAGCCTGCCAGGTCTTGTATCCCATAAGGGTTTGCTCCTTTGGGGTAGTGGCCTACCGGTTTGGGTTTGCCATCGCCTAAATTACAAACTGATGAGTCAATGCCTTCCAGGTGCGTCAGGGTCAAAGTTTCTGTGATGAACTCATTTCTTCGGTGCACGGGTACAGTTTGGTCCCAGGGCCATTCTCTGGCAGTATCGCCTGCTTGTGCTGCATATTGCCATTCTGCTTCTGTTGGCAAGCGCTTGCCAACCCATTTGGCATAAGCTTTTGCATCTTCATAACTAACATATACCACAGGATAATTTTCCTGCCCGGCAGGGATTCTGCCATTTTTCCAATGCTTTAAAAAATTGGCGGCATCGGCAGGCTTGTAATTCGAAACATCCATAAATTTTTTAAAATCACTATTGGTTACAGGGTAAATGTCCATCCAGAATGGAGGCATAATGAATGTCTTGCCTTCATCCTGATCGGGATAACGAATAAATTCATCGCCCCAGGTTGATTTGAATGTATATTTCCCGGCAGGCACTTTGGTCATCCTGAAAGGAGCAGATTTGGCAATGATTGTTTTTTGCACTATTGAAATCCTACGCGGTCTTCCAGCCGGTAAGGTTACTATGGTTTCATCTTTTAAAACATTTCCTTCAAAATATTGCACAATAAAATCGCCCTCGAACCTTCCAAAATTTCTGTGCATGGACAATGTTTGGTTAACAGCTTTTAATTTCATGGGTTCTTTGGCATAGTCAGGATGGCCCATCCACAACCTGATTTCACCTTGGGTTTGGGTTGTTGTTATATTTATCTGATCGCCATCAATGGAAGCGCTCAATATTTCTGGCAGTTGCGCAATGCAATCTACATTGCCTTCATTATTGGTGCCCAAATCAAAAACATTAAACCCATCTGCCTCTGCACCTATCAGCCATTTATTATTGATGTTGCACGGCTGTAGCAATTTATGGTGCCACAAGTCAACAAAATGCTTTCCCCGCTGCGGCTGTACTTCAAATAAATAGCCTTTATATCCTTGTGGGATGATGCTATAAACTGTGTAAATGGTTTTATCCAGGTATGCCCATTTGTTCGCCCAAATACTGTCGCAAGTTGTGGGTATTAATGGGGTGTACCCTTTATGCACAAAGTTTTCGCTATTCTCTCTTAAAATGCGCGAAGTACGGCCTAAGTATTGGTATTGCCCGTCTACCCAATCGGGCTTGCCTGCGCTCATGATGTTGATTTCTGTTCCATAGCCATTGAAAAATGAAGTAGCATATTCGCGCTGAATTTTTTCTTTGTTTATTTCTGTTACCCGGTATATTGTAAACTCAGGCTTTATCAGCTTGTTCAAATTCAACATGGGCGGATAATACAAGGCATTGTGCACCCTTCCTGCAACAATGCCTGTCATGTCTTTCGGTACTGCCATTCCTTCGCTGTACATGATCACGCCTTTGCGAACACGGTCAGCCGAATTTTGTATCGCTTTGCCGGCTTCTGCTTTCGTGTCCAATACCACGCCATCGGCTGTTGTGCCTTTGATCAAATATGATAATCCATCATAATGATTTTCTTTATCGGTGCCTTCGTCCCAGGGATTATAACAGATAAAGAATTTTGTGCCTAACGTACGGCTAATTTCTGCTTGTTTTTTCATCGCAGGCAATCCACCTGGCAAATCTTCAAATAAATTAAACTGATTGCGTTGGTCCAGGCCCAATGTGGGCCAGGTGGGCCACACGCATACCACATCGTCGCCACCAAATAATTTCTTGCCGCTTTCTATAAATTCTTTTAAATGATATTTACCGTCGGCAATATCGTAATAGTTTTTGTCCCACGCGTCCATGATGTGCAATACATAAGTATGACGGAACCATTTTAAATCATCGCGTTCAAAAAAAGCATTGTCAAACGTGGTGGTATCGTACAACATTTTGGATTGAAAAATATCGGTAAGCCCGGTTTGCCAATTGCCCCTGAATGTTGTGATATAAAAATGATAACTTACCATACCACCGGGGTAGAGCACCGTTTCAAAACGCCTGCGGGCACCGAGGGCAATAGGTTTCCTGTTTCGGCGAACGAGGGCAGCTACAGCATTTTCTTTATCTAACATCATGGAGGTATAGCCCAAATCCCATGCATTATCGGGCACAATTACATTTACCGGCAATTTTCCCGGTAAAAATAAATGCGTTCTTGAAAGTGGATGATCGCCTTTGCCTGTAATGTATGCGGTGGCGTGCGCTGAATCGAAAGGAAACACATTATGCAATTCAATGGTATCATTTGAAACATTTTTGAAATTCAGCACATACATCTTTTCTCCACCAGCAGTAAAGGAATCTTTGAAAGAAAAATTTATTGCCGGTGAAGGAGCGTTGGTCGTGAAATTATTTTTGTTAACGGAATAAGATATAAATGGAACTTGCTGCAATAAACTGTATTTATGCCCATTTACGGTAATCGCATCGACTGATTTCCCGTTTGAGGCCAGCACACTAACTTCCTGGGCATCGGAAAAATGCGGAGAAAAAAGGAGGGCATTTAATAATACAAATATGCGCAGTATCGTTTTCCTGGCCATGCCTGATGTTTATTTTTGTCAAATTCTACCAGTTTCTATTGCCCCGGTTTTTAATAAGCTAAATTAAAATTAGCAAACAACTGTATTGTTTAATAGGGATAGCTTCAGCATGATTTTTCTATCGCCTATTGAACAAAAATACAATACGAGCAATTTTGAATTTGCAATAAGGGATGACAACAGAAATATGATTTTGTCAAAACAAATTAAAGAAGAAAAACAAGAATAAAGATAACACGTTAATCGCATTTCGAATAAATTACCGGGCTACGTTGTTCCTCATTAATTGTTGTGCATCAACAAGCCTTCTCATTCTTACTGTAAACTTTGGGCAAGCTAAAGCAATAGCCTGGCTTTTAGGGCTGCTTCAGGAAAGCGGGGAAAAATATTTGGCTGGTAAAATCTTTATCGTAATATTGCAATATTAAATTAATTGAGATGGGAGCTACAAAGACTGAACATTTTACAGGCAAGCAAAACGCTATCGCGGGCCTGGCAAAGGCTTTGGGGCATCCGGCAAGGGTTGCCATTATTGAATACTTAATAAAAGTGGACGCCTGTATTTGTGGCGACATCGTAAACGAATTGCCCCTTGCGCAGCCCACCGTGTCGCAACATCTGAAAGAGCTAAAAAATGCAGGGCTTATCAAAGGGGAAGTAGAGGGCAATGCTATTTGTTATTGCATTGACGAAAAGGCAATTGAAAAACTGCAAAACTATTTTGGCAACATTTCAGCCAGGCTCACTAAAAAGAAAAGCACTTGTTGTTAATCTAAATAATTTAAAAATGGGAACAACGGAACACATCAAAGAATTGGTAAAGCAGAAATATAGTGAAATCGCTTTACAGGATAAAGAAACCAATCAGTCATCTTGTTGCGGCTCGGGCTGTTGCTCAACCGATGTGTACAACATTATGAGCGATGATTACAGCACGATGGAGGGCTACCATCCTGATGCAGATTTAGGGTTAGGTTGCGGCTTGCCCACACAATTTGCAAAAATCAAAAAAGGGGACACGGTCATTGATCTGGGCAGCGGTGCGGGGAACGACTGCTTTGTTGCCAGAAATGAAACCGGCGATGACGGCAGGGTAATCGGCATTGACTTTACGCCCGAAATGATCAAAAAGGCAAAAGCCAATGCACAAAAAGCAGGATTTGTAAATGTTGAGTTCAGGCTGGGCGATATAGAAAATATTCCTGTGTCGGCAAATATGGCTGACGTAATTGTGAGCAATTGTGTCTTAAACCTTGTTCCAAATAAAGACAAAGTTTTCAGGGAGATTTTTCGGGTGTTAAAGCAAGGCGGGCACTTTAGTATTTCTGATGTTGTTTTAACCGGCAATCTTCCCAAAGCCTTACGAACCGAAGCCGAGATGTATGCTGGTTGTGTAGCGGGCGCCATTCAGAAAGACATTTATTTAGAACTCATCCGATCCAATGGTTTTTCAAACATTGCTATTCAAAAGGAAAAGCCAATCAACATTCCGGATGATATTTTGAAAAATTACCTGAATGAAGCGGAGCTTGAAAATTTCAAATCTGGCGATACAGGAATTTTTAGTGTTACCGTTTATGCAGAAAAACCCAAATCCTGCGGGTGTGGAACAGGCTGCTGCCATTAAGAAAGTCTTGGTGCTTTGTACCGGAAACAGTTGCCGAAGCCAAATTGCCGAAGGCTATTTGCGATATTTTGGAGGCGATAAAGCCGGGATTTACAGTGCAGGAGTAGAAATGCATGGTGTAAATCCTAACGCCATTGCTACCATGAAAGAGGATGGCATTGACATTTCCAGCCACACGTCAAACCACATTGATGAGTATCGTAAAATTGATTTTGATTTTGTTATTACCGTTTGTGACCATGCGAAAGAACGTTGCCCTATTTTCCCCTTAGCTACTATAAGGTTCCATCACAATTTCCGAGATCCTGCAAAAGCAACGGGAACAGATGAAGCAGTTGAACAACAGTTCAGGCAGGTGCGGCAACAAATAAAAGACTATTGCCGGAAATTTGTATCGGACAATTTATAAAACGGCCTGCTGATAATAACATAAGGCAAGCAGCTCATGTTGATAGCCTGGCGAGGCATTATATTGTGATTTTGTTCATTTGCAACGGCTGCCTGGCATTGCAAAAACAGCCAATTGTGTTTCAGCTCTTTCTTCATTTTGCAAAGCAATTGTATCGGAAGTTTTTAAACGTAGAAGCCACGCTATTAAAATTGCTGTTTTCCGGCCCTATTGTTTATGGAAAGATGGAAAGGCCTTCCTGGTCTGAAGCGCAGCCATTTGAAAATACTTTTTAAATACATCTCTTTTCCATACCTTAAATAACTAAAACGTTTTGTATGAAAAGCAAATTTTCTTTATTGGCACTACTTAGCCTGCTTATGATGCTGTTGCCGCTCTTCAAGGCAAATGCCCAGAGATATAGCCTGAAAGACATGAAGGCGCAAATGATAGAAGATTGGGAACGTTCAAAAGCTTACACTGACCAGTACCTGAATACAATGCCTGCTGATAAATTTTCATTCAGGGCAGTTGACAGCATCAGGAGCTTTGCCCAGCAAATGATACATCTTGCCCAGGCCAATTATTTCCTGATGGGCACTGCTGTTGGGCAGCAGCCTCCTGCCAACATTCAATCAGACCTTGAGCACAATATGGCAGTGCAGAATAAAGATTCAGTGATGCAATTGGTTGATGCGAGCTATGATTATTGCATCAATGCGGTAAAAACTTCAGCTCCTGATAACTGGGGCGAACAAAGAAAAATATTCGGGCATGAAGTGACTGAACTTGGGCTTATGCTAAAGACTTTTGAGCACCAGGCGCACACCCGGGGCCAGACGACTATTTATATCAGGTTGCTTGGCATTAAGCCGCCGCAGGAAAGGTTGTTTTGATGAATAGAGGGAAGAGACTTGTGCTACAAGATCGGAATAGGGTCTCAACAATGCCAAGAACACGAGCATCCAACACAGCTGTTGAGAATTATATTTTGTTTTTTTATTTGCGCTATTGCTTCATGTCAAACAATAATGGCTGATGTTTTTTAAATCGGCAGTAAATCTTCTTGCTTTATTAACGGATAGTTTTCTATATTTAATTTTCAGCTTTGATTTTTTAATTTTTACTTTTTATTTCCATGGAGCAAAGGCAGTTGAGCCGCACACTGGGGCTGGGCATGGTAATCGTTGTGTCGGTGGCCAATATCATTGGTTCAGGAGTGTATAAAAAAATTGCCCCAATGGCTGCAGAACTGCATTCGCCGGGTTGGGTGCTGGTGTGCTGGGTGCTTGGCGGCATCATCAGCCTGTTTGGTGCGCTCAGCAATGCAGAGATAGCGGGGCTGCTGGCCGATACCGGTGGCGAATATGTGTATTACCAAAAAATTTATAACAGGTTTTTTGCTTTCATTTTTGGCTGGTCAATTTTTACGGTGATCGAAACGGCTGCGATTTCTTCGCTTGCCTATATTTTTGCGCAGTCGGTGGGCAGCATTATTCACCTGCCGCCAGTGTTTGCTTCAATGGAGAATTATAATATTGGCGGTGTGTTTTACCCGTTCGCAGGGTTTAACATAAAGCTGCTTGCCATTGTCGCGATCATATTGTTTACATGGATCAACAGCCTTGGCATTGCCACGAGCGCTGAGGTGAGCGCAGGTATCCTGGTATTGGTTTTTATTGGTATTTTGACCATCATCATTTTCGGGCTTGGCAGCAGCCATGCGGATGTGCGCCATGTTTTTGAAATGAAAACGAGCTCATCTCGACCTGTTACGCTTACTGCTGTTTTTACATCGATGCTGGCTGCATTCTGGGCTTACCAGGGCTGGGCCGCAGTAGGCTATATTGGTGGCGAAGTAAAGAATGCAAAAAGAAATATCCCACTTGGGATTATCATTGGCGTGCTCATCATCATTATCGTTTACTTGCTGGTGAACACAGCATATCTTTCTTTATTGTCTATTCCCCAACTCGAAAAAATTTATAATTCGCAAAACAGTATTGCTGCTGTTGAAGCAGTGCGCCAGTTCTGGGGCAACAACGGCGTGATTTTTATTTCCGGGCTTATTGCGGTAACCACGCTCAGCGCATTGCACGCAACAATTTTATCATCCTGCCGCATGTATTATGCCATGGCAAAAGAAGGGCTGTTTTTTCGCCCTGTGGCCAGGTTAAACAAAGCGCATGTGCCAGGTGTTTCATTATGGTACCAGGGTATATGGGCGTCTATACTGGTGTTGTCGGGCACTTTCGATCAGCTTACTGATATGATCATTTTTGCAGTGTTCATTTATTATGGAGCCACAGCGCTTGGCGTTTTTGTGCTGCGCAAGAAAATGCCGGATGTGCCCAGGCCGTATAAAGTTTGGGGTTATCCCGTTGTGCCTGCTGTTGTAGTATTGTTTAGCGCCGTATTATTTTTCAATACTATTTTTGCGAGGCCACGTGAAGCAGCGATAGGCATGGCGCTAATGCTTACAGGCGTGCCGCTGTGGTTCTGGTTCAGGAGAAGGAAATAGGCCCCGTATTACTATTTCTAAATTCAAAACTTTGCAAAAATTAGGGCAATGTACTCAAAAATATGCCCGGGAACCCCAATCTATAGATGCTTCAATGCTTCGAAACTTAAATCCATTACTTCATATTTTTCAGCGCCTGGCAGGCTATAATGCCACCATTCTGTATTCAGCGGAACAAAGCCATGCTTTATCATGATGCTTTTGAGCAATTCCCTGTTTTGTAAAGTTTCCACTGGCAAGTTGTTGAAATCATGGTGGGCTGAATCTGAAAAGCTATCAAATCCTGTTGGCATTTTCAGTTCTTTTTTTGTTTTCAGGTCAATGATGGTGAGGTCAACAGCAATGCCACGGTTATGCCCGCTTCCCAGTGCGGGATCGGCAACATAACGTTCGTCATGAACCAGTTCCCAAAATTTCCTGGTAACGGAATAGGGCCTGTATGCATCAAAAATTTTCAGGCCATAACCTTTTTTGTTCAGCTCTTTTTGTGCTCCCAACAACAACTTTACTGCAGGCAGTCGCATAAATGTATACTTGGGTTTTTCAGCGTACATTATTTTATGCACAAAATTATTTTTGGTCCCATATCGAAGGTCAAGCACAATATTGGGGATAAATTGCCGGAGATTGGCCATCCTTTGGCTGATGTCAGCCCTCATCGTTTCCTTATAACCTGAAATGGTGTTTACAATAGGTATGGGCTTCATCAATTTGCCGCTTTGCGCATTGGCAAAAACAGCACAAAAAATAATAAAAGCCGATAGTGAAATATTGCATGGTTGTGTTATCTTGTAGCCCATATTATCAAAGTTAGCCTGATTATAAGTTGCTCGTATTGCCCAAATAAACCGTAATCTTTTACATGAAGTATCGAAAGCGAATTATTATTTTTTTGTTGGTGGTATCGGTTTCTTCCTGTTTTCTTTCTTGTAGCGAAAATAAAAAACCTCCTGAAAATGATGTGGTGGACAAAAAAGAAAAAGTGCCCGAAAGGCTCAGCGAAGATATACAGTCAATTATTGAATATGCATCAAAAAACCAATTTGCCCTGAATGATTCTGTTAAACTGAGGTGTCTGCATCTCGACAGCGCGTACTACGGCGTTAAAAATTATGATGGGGTTTGGAGCAATAAAACAAAATGGCGCCCGATAGCGGATTCGCTGTTCTTTTTCATTGACAGTTGTAAATATTACGGATTGTTTTCCGGGGACTACCATTATAATTCTTTTTCTTTCATCCGCCGTATTTTGCATGAAGATACCATAGCTCAAAAAAATGTAGCGTTATGGGCAAGGGCAGATGTGCTGATGACCGATGCTTTTTTTGGGCTGGTCAAAGACATTAAACGCGGGCGCCTGCCTTATGACAGCATTACGCTACGAAAGGACACCGTTCTCCATGATTCTGTTTTTATGCAGGCATTGCAGGACGTACTGCAGTCCGGCAGTATCGCATCTGTATTGAATAATCTTGAGCCTAAATACCCGGGGTATGATTCGTTAAAGCGCTACGCCAGGGATTTTCTGGCCCACGCAGACTTTGCTCCTTTTACTTATCTCCATTATCCATACAAGGATTCTGTTGTTTTTTTTGATTCTTTGCAAAAAAGATTGTTTGAGCTGCATTACCTGCGATCTGATTCAACTGCGCCCGATACTGCTGTTCTGAAATCGGCAATAAAAAGATTCCAAAAAGCAAAAGACCTTAAGCCCAGTGGTAAGGTAGATGAACAGGTGGTTGATGCATTGAATGAAACAGACCTTGAGAAATTCAAAAGGATTGCGATCACTCTTGACCGTTATAAACTATTGCCGGACTCGCTGCCCAAGATTTATATATGGGTTAATCTACCTGCTTTCAATTTAAAGGTTATAGACAGCGATACCGTCGTATTCCAATCAAGAGTAATTGTTGGGAAACCAGACACGAGGACACCCCTGCTTAGCAGCGAGATTTCAAACTTTATTACTTATCCTCAATGGACGGTGCCGAACAGCATAATTTTTAAAGAAATGCTGCCTCAGATCAAAAAGAATGTTGACTACCTGAAAAAACAAAACCTGATTGTGTTTGATGAAAAAGATGAAGTGGTGGACCCGGTAAAAATCAAATGGGCAAGATTGAGCAAGAGGTATTTCCCCTATCAGCTAAAGCAACAGGAAGGCGACAACAATTCACTCGGCGTTATTAAATTCAACTTCAGGAATAAATACAGCGTGTATATGCACGACACCAATGTGAGGTACATGTTCGGTAAAGCATTCCGTGCGCTAAGCCATGGTTGCGTTCGCGTGCAGCAATGGCAAAAGCTTTCCGATTTCCTGATCAGGAACGATACATTAAAATATCACCCCGATACGCTTCGGGCATGGATCAAAAGGCAGGAAAAGCATGTGGTGAGCGGCTTTCAGAAAGTGCCGGTATTTTTCAGGTATTATACCTGCGAGGGCAAAAACGGCCATGTGAAATTTTATGATGATATTTACGGAGAGGATAAATTTCTTCGCGAGAAATATTTCGCAGGCAAAACCGTTAATTAACAATAAGCCATAAAAAAGTTTGAATAGGCCCCAATGATATCGAATTGATCAAAGGAAAATGAAACCCGGCTAAAATTAGTGTTGTACAGACCCATGCCTGATCATTGTTAATTCAATTTCTTCAATATCTATGAACAAACGGATCATTATCGCCTTTTTTACCGTCGCTATGTTCGCTGGCAGCAGCTATTCGCAAAAACATAAACAGGCTGCAAAAACTGCTGTAAAGCGCCCTAAAAAAGATATCAAAACACAATATGGTATTGCAAGTTTTTATGCCGACAAATTTCATGGGCGGAGAACGGCAAATGGCGAGATATTCAGTCAAAAAAAATTTACTGCGGCAAGCAACACAGTTCCACTGAATACCTGGGTTAAAGTAACCAACCTCCGCAATAAGAAAACAGTTATTGTGAAAATAACTGACCGTATGCATTTCCGCAACAAACGGCTCATCGACCTCAGCAGGATCGCAGCCGGGCAACTTGGCTATACCGGGAGGGGACTTGCGAGAGTAAGGGTAGATGTGCTCGGCAAACACAAGCCGGCAGGCTCAGAAAGCATAGCGGAGCAATAAATAATTTTACCATTTATTGCTTTGCGTTTACTTTTGTAACCTTACTAAATTTGCTTGTATGAAAAAGATTTTATGCATTGTTGCTCTTGCTCTTCCGGCTATTTGCTCTTTTGCGCAGGACGATAATTACATCAAAAAACCATCGCTCTCGATACATTTCACACTCGATGATTTCAATGGCGCTCAATACCTGCAGCACCATGACCTGAGAGATGCGCTCAATAATAAAAAGTTTACTGACATCCAGGGCATGGATCCTGGTTTTGGGATTGGATACCTGCAAGGCCTGTCCAGGCATTTTGATTTTGCCGGTACGTTGTCGGGCAACTTTACTACCTACCCCACACCTGCTAATGATGGCACATCATTCGGCGCATCAAATGCTTTGTTGCTGGAAGGGGATGCTTCAATAGTAGGGAAGATGCTTAGCGATAAACACTTTTTTTCTCCTTTTTTTAAAATTGGAGTCGGGGCTTCAAAATATGGCGGTTATTACGGCGCATTCATTCCCATGGGAGTGGGCTTCCAGTTCAAATTCTATTCAACAGGCTTTTTGCTTTTCAACTGGCAATATAGAATGCCTGTAACAGAAAACGTGACCCGTCATTTTTATTACAGCGTTGGAGTGGCAGATTGCTTATTATGCGGCAACAAAGCCAAAACAAAAGCCATAGCCCCCCCGCCACCGCCTGTTGTTGAAGCCCCGAAAGACAGAGATGGCGATGGCATCGTAGACAGCCTTGATGCATGCCCCGATGTAGCCGGCCTTCCCCAGTTTAAAGGGTGCCCCGATACGGATGGTGACGGGATACCCGACAAAGACGACAAATGCCCCAATGTAGCCGGAGTTGCACGATATAATGGCTGCCCGATCCCGGATACCGATGGCGATGGCGTGAATGATGAAATAGACAAGTGCCCCAATGTAGCCGGAGTTGCACGATATAATGGCTGCCCGATCCCGGACACCGATGGCGATGGCGTGAATGACGAAGAAGACAAATGCCCTAATGTTGCCGGGGTGAAAGAAAACCAGGGCTGCCCCCTGATCAAGGAAGAAATTGTTAAGAAAGTAGCATACGATGCAAAAAATATTTTTTTCAATACAGGAAGCGCAAAATTGTTGGCTAAATCATTTAAGTCGCTGAACGAGGTGGCAAAAATCCTGAAAGAAGACGCTAACCTGAAATTGGATATTGAAGGCCATACTGATAATACGGGCAAGCCTGAAAAGAACCAGGCACTCAGCGAGAACCGTGCAAAAGCGGTAATGGAATATCTTAATGCAAAAGGCGGGATAGAAGCCAGCAGGCTTTCATCAGCTGGTTATGGCGACACGAAACCCATTGCAAGCAATAAAACGGCAAAGGGCAGGGCAATGAACAGGAGAGTGGAATTGGTGCCAAAATATTATTGATCGCTTTTTTCTCAAAATAAAAGGGCTGTCTCTAAAGTCCGAGACAGCCTCTTTTTATTCAGTAAGGCGATGGAGACACCTTTTGTCTACGCAATTCCCAGAGCGTTCATTCTACTTTTGATACTTCCCCTTTTGCTTTGATCACATCGGGGGCTGTGATTAAGCATCGCTGTGCCGCACAACTTTGTGGGGAAAATTTTATTAAACAATAACCTGAGCCATATATGACCAAATCCGCTTTTTTATTTAATATAAGGAACTAAGGCAAAGCATACTGAAACAAACCAGGCAATTACCTGCTGATCAGTTTTCCCGGGTGTTCATGTGTTGCCTTGCCGTGTTCATATACCAATTTCCCATTCACCCAAACCATTTCAATACCTGTTGACAAGGCTTTGGCATTATTAATTGTTGCGTTGTCAATAACCGTTGCAGGGTCAAAAAGAACAAGATCTGCATAATTCCCTGGCTTGATGACCCCTCTGTCTGTAATGCCCAGGTGTTCTGCGCTCAGCCCGGTCATTTTATATACGGCAGTTTCCAATGGCATGATCTTTTTCTCTCGAACGTAGCGCCCCAATACACGAGTGAAAGTTCCGAATCCTCTCGGGTGCCCGCCATCGCTACCGTCAGAACAAATGTTGGTATAATTCCATTTCATGAAATTAACTACATCATCCTCCGACATGGAGGCCCCAACAATGGCAGCCCCTTCTGCATCGTTGTTGCCCGATGTAGGGTAAGCGTCTTTTATTATCTCTATCAATGCCTGCCCTTCTGTTTCGTTGTTTATTCGTGCTATTTCAGATACAGATTTCCCTTCGTCATTTTTCCTGGCAGGGAAATAGGTCATGATCGAGGCAGATGGGTCAATCAGTTGGCTTGTGGCAAAATTTGCACTTTCTATATTGCTAAAGTCTTTTTTTGGAAACAATACCCTTGGGGTTGATGACCACATCGTGTAAGGATAACAATCGGCGGTGATGTCAACGCCTTCTCCTCTCGCTTCCTGCAAACGGGCAAGTATATCCGAAGCATTGCCCCATTTGCTTCGCATGGCAATTTTGATATGAGATATCTGTACAGGCAGTTTCGCTTCTTTCCCGATCAAAATAATTTCTTCAATCGATCTTTCCAGGTTAATGTCTTCGCTCCTGATGTGGCTAATGTACCTGCCGCCGTTGGCTGACGCAGTTTTGGCAAGTTCGATTACTTCATTGGTCGTTGAGTAAAACCCTTCTTCGTACTCCAGTCCTGTTGACAGGCCAAGCGAGCCATGTTGTATTTCTTCAGCTAATATTTTTTTCATTGCGTTGATTTCTGTAGGGTCTGCAGCACGAAATAAATTTTTTCCCATCACCTGTTCGCGCAAAAAGGCATGACCGGTATAAGTAGCCACATTAATGCCTGGGGGATGGTTTTTTATTTGCTGCTTTAGTGAATCAAGGGGCACTGAAAAACCATCTTGCCCTGTAACAATGGTTGTTACTCCCTGGTTAGTTGCCGCAACTCCATCGGGCTCGTTCACTAAGCTGCTGGCATGGTGGCTGTGGCTGTCAATAAATCCGGGGGCTAATGCCCACCCATGCCCGTCAATAACTGTTTCACCAGGGAAGGGAACCAAATCGCCAATATCGTAAACCTTGTCGTTCAAAATTCTCAAAGCAGATTTTTTGGCAGTAGCGCCTGTGCCATCGATCAATTCTACATTGGCAATAAGTGTTGTTTGCGGAAGAGCATAGGGTTTGTTTTCAATAATATTCATCAAGATATTGCGTGCAAAGGAATTCCCTGAATTGTCCAGTATAATCAATGCCTGGTTTGTTTTTATGTAATCCACAACCAGGTTCCTGAAACCAGCCCAGCCCCCGGTATGCGATATTTTATAGCCGCTGCTGTCTATGAACCATGCAAACCCATATTTTGTGGATGTCCCGTTATTTAATTTTCCGGGCATGAGCGCTTCTGCAAATGTGGCTTTCTTTATTAATTTATTTGAAAAAAGCGCCTGCTCCCATATATACAGGTCTTCAACTGTAGCATAAATATTCCCGTCTCCTATGATTCCATCCAGCCATATCAGGTCATCTTTCGTTGCTTTGCCTTTTTCATAGTGAAACCCGAATACACGCGATGAAGGAAAAGCGTTCATTCCCAGGTGATAGATAAATGTGTTTTTAAGGTGTAGCGGCTGCATTATTTTCTGCTGGAAAAAATCTTCGCATTTCATTTTGGAGGATTTTTCAATAACAGATGCAAGGGTTGTGTAGTTTGTGTTGCAGTACTGAAATTTCTCTCCCGGCTGGAACTCGAGCGGTGGCTTGGTTCCTGCAAGTAATGCCAGCATGGATTCATTGGTAAGAGTATCTAATAAGTTAGTGCATCGCGCTGCTATTCCGAAATATTCCGGCAAGCCGGAAGTGTGGTTCAATAAATTCCTTATCGTGATGTTATAGTATGGAAATGATGGTAAATAATTTTGCACTGGGTCATCATAATTTAACTTGCCTTCTTCTTTTAATATCATGATCATCATGGCAAAAAATTGTTTGGAAACGGATGCCAGGTTAAATGATGATGCAGTGGTGAGCTGTTGTGCGCCATCGGCGCTTGTTTGCCCAAACGCTTTCTTATATAATACTTTTCCTTTTTCGCCAATGAGCACCGATCCGTTGAAAAAATGATGCTGATATAAATACTTAAGAACGGAATCGATCTGGCCGGTTTTCTTATTAAGCTGCGCTGTTCCAAAAAAGGGGATAAGCAAAAAGGGGAAAAACAACTTTCTCATAATATGCAGTGGGGTTCTTGTATAAATATTGCTGCCTGCCTGTTTAAAGCTAACGAATTAAATTTATTTTTATCCAATAAAACATCTGATTTTTGATATGGACAAAGCGATTGTTATTACAAACGGGCTTCTTGCTACAGAAAACGCGAAAACAGCACATGGCCTGATAAGAGAATGCAAGAGGTTTGAAATTGTTGCAGTAGTTGATTTCGCTAATGCAGGCAAGGATGCGGGAGAAGTTGTTGATGGCAAAAAAAGAAACATTCCTGTTGTTTCAAAAATTGAGGAGGCTATGCATTTGCAGCCGCAATATTGTGTTGTGGGCATTGCTACAGCAGGCGGTATTTTCCCAGGCAACCTGATCGAAGAAGTAAAATCTGCTATTGGCAACAAGCTTTCTATCGTAAACGGCTTGCACGATTATTTAACTGAAAGACCGGATATCAGAAAACTTGCTGAGGAAAATAAAGTTGCGCTGATAGATATACGAATTCCGAAAAAGAGGAAAGACCTCCATTTTTGGACGGGAGATATTTTAAAAATGAAAACCCCGGTCATTGCAGTGATTGGAACGGATTGTGCATTAGGCAAACGTACAACTGCACGTTTTGTAATGAACGAATGCAAGGAGGCTGGCATCAATGCGCAGATGATCTATACCGGACAGACAGGATGGCTGCAGGGAGGCAAATATGGTTTCATTTTTGACTCTACATTGAATGATTTCGTATCTGGAGAACTGGAACATGCGATACTCGCCTGCAACAAAGAAACCAATCCGGATGTGATCCTGATCGAAGGACAATCTGCACTGCGCAACCCCACCGGTCCATGTGGCTCTGAGATGTTGATCTCAGGAAATGCAAAATTTGTCATTCTTGTTCATGCCCCTAAAAGAAAATATTATGAACATGATCCTGCCTGGGGCGAAATTCATTCAGTGGAGTCAGAAATTGAATTGATCAGGATGCTTGGGTCGAAGGTAATTGCAATTGCATTGAACACGGAACATTGCGCAAATGAAGAGGGAGCCGCTTTTCAAAAGGAGTATGAACATAGGCTCGGGCTACCGGTGATGCTGCCTTTGCACCAAGGCTGTGGAAAGGTAGTGCCAATAATACGTGAAATGATTTCCTCAAAGAAGCAATATGAAAATAAAATCGTTAAAAGCATATAAAAAAAACCTTGCACTGCAAAAACCATATGCCATTGCAAGGGAAACAATTACGGAAGTAGAAAATGTTTTTTTTGAAGTTGTGCTTGAAAGCGGCATAACAGGGATCGGAGCTGGCAATCCTGCGCCGGAGGTAGTGGGAGAGACACCTGATCAGGCATTTCAAAATTTACAATCAGGGTTTATCGAATATTTGATCGGGAAAGACATAAGAGAATTCCTGTACCTGATCGATATTGCAAGAAATCATTTTGAAAATTTGCCCGGGACACAAGCTGCTATTGATATTGCACTACACGATGCTTTCGGGAAGTTTATCGGTATTCCTGTTGTCGGGTTTTATGGCAGGTGCCACCAAAAGATGCTGACATCCGTTACAATCGGTGTCAAAGATGTAAAAGGCACGATTGAAGAAGCCTGCGATTATCAGAGAAAAGGATTTAAGGTGTTGAAGATAAAAACTGGTTTGGATGCAGCACTTGATGCCGAAAGAATAATAAAACTGAGAGAAAAATTCAGCGACCGTTTTATTCTCCGTGTTGATGCAAATACAGGCTACGACCTGGGCCAGTTAAAGTTATTTTTGGAAAAAACAAAAAATGAGAATATTGAGCTGGTTGAGCAACCGTTAAAGCCCGATATCGATAAAAATTTGCAGGAATTTCCTGAAAATGTGAGGAGAAAGCTTGCTGCCGATGAATCCCTGAAAAATGCAACATCTGCTTTGAAACTTTCGCAACAAAATCTTTATGGTATTTTTAATATCAAGCTAATGAAATGTGGCGGCATTGCAGGCGCTCACGAAATTGCAATAATTGCAAAGCCTGCAAACATCAGCTTGTTCTGGGGCTGCAATGACGAAAGCATTGTGAGCATTACTGCTGCATTGCATGCTGCTTTTTCCTGCCCGCACACAAAATACCTTGACCTTGATGGCAGCCTTGACCTTGCGGAGGATGCGGTAAGCGGAGGATTTGTTATTGAAGACGGTTACATGTTCCCAAATGATAAACCGGGGCTTGGAGTAGAGATTTTATAGATTTCCTGAGGGCCTGTTTAAAATTCATTTTAGAGATTCCGCATAACATCGATTAGCCTTCCCCAAAGCTTGAAATGGCTGATGAATTCTTACATTCTGTATTAGCTTTGGAAAAGTTGAACGGTTGTTACATGAAATTCTTGAAATTATTTTTAAACAGCTTTTTGCTTTCTTAATATACCCACCTTGATGGCAGTATTTTTTTCGCCTTGCATTATTGCGAAGTAGGCACAAGTGGTATAAAAAATATATTTAAAAGAAACAGCGCAGTGTTGTGAACGGCTAAAAATATAAACCTGCTCACTTGTTCATTTAAAAATATCATTGTTCAAATGCTTGAATGCTTCCATGGCCCCGAGGTATTCACAGGTGCGTGCCCCGGCTTTATTGGCGTTTGAGACAATTTGTTTCCATTTCCCCAATGGCAGCCCCCGAATACCTGGAACATCGCCTATGGCGTTCAGTTGGTATAATACTGCGCCAACGAATGCATCTCCAGCACCGGTAGTGTCAATGGGTTTTACAGGAATGCTTTCAATAATGGTTGTGGTGTTATTTGCTCCAAGCAATGTTCCGTCTTTGCCGAGCGTGATTGCGAATACGGATTTTGTTTTCTCAAGCAATGAAGATACCGCGTCTTCCAAAGTAGCTTTGCCTGTAATAAGAAGGGCTTCTTCATCGCTTACTTTGAAGAAATGGCAGCTTTGCAAAAATTTCCATGACTGGTCGATGAACGATTGCTTATTGTACTTGAAAAGAAGGTGACGATAATTCGGATCGAAGCTGATGAAAATGTTTTGTTGCAGTGCTTTTTGCAAAAGGGTTTCATAAGCAGCTTGTAATGGCCCTGGTAAAAAGGCGGTGGCTGAGCCGAAATGAATGATCGAGCAATTATCAATTGGAATATTTTCCACTTCAAGTTTTGTCAACTGCCCATCGGCCCCGCGATTGAAAACAAAATCTCTTTCCCCGTTTTGCATCAGCGACACAAATGCGAAAGTGGTAAAATGATCATTGTCCATCAGCATCCATTGGGTGCCCACGCCAAATTCGCTCATTACGTCTATCAGTTGTTGGCCAAAAGGGTCATTGCCTACTTTGGCAGCAAGCTCCACTTCGCCCCCTAGCGCAGCAATGGCGGCTGCCACATTGGTCGGTGCACCACCGGGCTTTTTCAGGAAATTTTGCCCCGAGGCAAGCGATTTGCCTTTGTCGGTGCAGATCATGTCAATCAGCGCCTCGCCGATGCAAAGGATTTTTTTCATGTTGGTCTGTGTTTGCATGCAGGTTGTAATATCAGCCCTGTTTAATAATGCTGGATGTGGTCAGGCCCAGAAGGCCTGGCTTCATCTTTTCGCGATGTCGGCAATGGTCTTTTTCTCAAGTATGCGCAGGTTGGCATCCCTAACCTGGATCATGGTATCATGCAGGCCGCATGATTTTTCATCGCAAGTGCTGCATTTTTCATAAAAATAAAGGCTGACACAGGGGAGGAGGGAAATAGGCCCGTCTAACAACCGCATCACGGTGGCAAGCTTCACATTTTTCGGGTCTTTTGCGAAGTAATATCCTCCGCCTTTCCCTTTTTTGCTTTCTAGGATACCTGCTTTTTTCAGCTCGAGCAAAATATTTTCAAGGAACTTCAAAGGTATTTTCTTCTTCTTCGAGATCTCAGCTATCAATACCGGCTCTTTGTCTTTTTTCTGCGCCAGGTACATCAATGCCTGAAAAGCGTATTGTGTTTTTTTGGAAAGCATTAGTAACAGTCTTTAGGTTACAAATTATTTTTTTCTTTCGATTAACAAAAAGCGGTTAAATAAATATACGTTGATGATTCGGTTCGGCACAAATTTTAATGAATTGCACGAAAGCGGGCGGATACATTTTAAAAAATTCGGTAGCACCATTTAGTGGCACAAGTGCAACCAACTATATACCAGGCTGGTCATTATGCGGGTTGAAAGTGTTTTCAGAAACCCAGCACATCTTTCATGCTGAAAATACCGCGCTTCCCTTTAATAAATTCCGCTGCCATAACCGCGCCAGTGGCAAAGCCCATGCGGTTGTGCGCAATGTGCGTGATCTCAATATCATCAACAGGCGAACTGTATTTTACCTGGTGTGTCCCGGGAGCAGGATCGACCCGTTCGCTAATGATCTCCAGTTCTCCGGGGTTATCACTGATGTGGTTTACCCATTTTTTTTTTCTTTTTATTTCTTCAAGGATTTGTTCAGCCAGTGTAATGGCTGTACCACTCGGCGCATCTTTTTTCTGGGTATGATGGGTTTCAGTCATTCCCACATCATATTCGCTGTAGCCTGCCATTAGCGAAGCAAGATATTTGTTCAAGGCAAAAAAAATATTCACTCCAATACTATAATTGCTGGAATATAAGAATGCGCCGTTATTCGTTGCGCAAGATATTTTTACTTCTTCGAGATGATCAAGCCATCCCGTTGAGCCACATACCACCGGAATGTTGAATTGCAGGCATTTCATCACATTAGAAAAAGCGCTGTGCGGGTTGCTGAACTCTATGGCAACATCAGCCTTAGCCATGTTTTGCTGGTTGAATTCGGAAACATTGTCGATATCGATTTTCAGCACAACTTCATGCCTGCGCTGCAAAGCAATTTCTTCAATGGCCTTTCCCATTTTGCCGTAACCGATCAATGCAATTTTCATGTAATGCTTTTTAAGAGGGCAAAAGTAAAAATTTAAAATAAGAGAAAAGTTTCCTTTTACTTATAGATGTTGAACAAAGGTTTTGGCCCTGGCTTGTGAATGTCGAAAACCAGGCTAATGCCGAAGTTGCCCGAAGCTGCATATGCATTGGGCTTAATGTGGAAGCTGAGGTCATTGTTCACATTAAAATCCTTGAGATGGGCATCTACTGTGGCATCCACAATTTGTAGCGCATAAAAAAGCAGGAAGAAAAGAACAGAATAGTCTTCATCTTTTCTGAATTCATCTCTGTATTTGATCAGGTCTGTGGCATCTTGGACCTGCACAAAATAAAGCAACTTGGGGTCCACCCTTCCCAGACTGTCCGGATTGTTATAGCTTCCATTGGCAACAACGGCAAGGGCATATTTTGTTTTATTGTACCAGCTCCTGTTATAAAAAAAAGTATAAACAGGAATGCCTACTGCTGCATAAACAATGGGCAGTTTCCAGTATTTTTTGTTGTATACCTGACCAAGGCCGGGGAAAATGGCTGAATAGACTGTTGCTTTGTTGGGGTCGTGCTTCTTCTTGGCAAGTGTATCTTTTTTTATATTGATGGTATCGCCTCCCAGTTCAAGTTTTTTTGTTTGGGCATTTGCGTTAATAGAGGTATCTTTTTTTTGAGCTTGCACATTGGCCTGTTGCAACAGGGCTAAAGAAAAAGCAACCAAAAGATACTTGTACATTTTATTCATGCGAGACCCTAATTGGCGACAACACCAAGCTGATCAAGTATCTTGTTCAGCTCATCTATCGAATAATATTCAATAACAATGCTGCCGTTATTTTTTTTAGTATGGTTCAGTTTTACGCGAGTGCTGAAATGAGATGCTAAATTATCTTCAATTTTTTTGAATGCGGGAGGCAGCGAAGGATTTGCAGAATTTTTAACAGGCGCACCTGGCTTGTACAATTGGCGGACCAGTTCTTCGGTTTGTCTTACTGAAAGGTCTTTCTTTTTTATTTCATTAAAAATATACAATTGCTTTTCAACCCTGTCCACATTGATCAAAGCCCTTGCGTGGCCCATGGAGAGGTTGTTGCTGCGCACGGCAACCTGGATGTCTGGGGGCAATTTCAATAAGCGGATATAATTGGCAACGGTGCTTCTTTCCTTGCCCATGCGCTCGGCTACCTGTTCCTGTGTGAGGGCCAGTTCTTCCATCATCCGTTTATAGCTCAGGGCAATTTCCATGGCGTTCAAGTCTTCGCGCTGCAAATTTTCAAGCAATGCAAGTTCCAGCAGTTCCTGGTCATTGGCAGAGCGCACGTATGCAGGTATATCTTTGAGCCCTGCAATTTTTGCGGCGCGAAATCTTCTTTCGCCCGATATAAGCCTGAATTTCCCTGTCAGGAGCTTAGCTACGGTGATGGGCTGTATGATGTCATGCGTTTTGATAGAAGCAGCCAGTTCATTTAGCGACTGTTCATCAAAATCGTGGCGCGGCTGTTTGGGGTTGGTTTCAATTTGGCCCAAAGAAATTCTTGAGGTAGCGGTTGCAGATTCAATGGTGGAGTTTTTTAGAATGCCAGAAGTGGTTTCCAGATCGCTGTTGATATTTTGTAGCAAAGAACGTATGCCTTTGCCCAATGCTTCTTTATTTTGTTTTGGATTCGTCATTTGTCAAGGTTTGAGACCAGGGGTTTAGGTCGGTTAGAAACTTGCGCCTTAAGTCTTTTGCATTATTCAAACACCCTTTCTTCCTGTTTTAATTTTGTCATATTGTTTTTCTGTAACACTTCTTTGGCGAGGTTGAGGTAGTTGGCCGCGCCTTTGCTGTAGGCGTCATACAATATTACAGGCTTGCCAACGCTTGGGGCTTCGCTTATTTTGGTATTTCGATGAATGATGGTGTTAAAGACCAGTTCATCAAAATGTTTTCTTACTTCGCTCACCACCTGGTTGCACAATCGCAGCCTGCCATCGTACATTGTCATTAAAATTCCTTCAATGGCTAACTGTGGGTTCAGCCTGTTTTGTACGATCTTAATGGTGTTCAGCAGTTTGCCGAGGCCCTCCAATGCAAAAAATTCGGTTTGCACGGGAACGATCACGGCATCGGCAGCTACAAGCGCATTTACCGTTATCAATCCCAGCGAAGGCGAGCAATCGATTACTATAAAATCGTAATTGTCCCTGATTGGCCCTAAAATATTTTTTAGCACATTTTCCCTGTTGGGGTAGTTGATCATTTCTATTTCGGCGCCAACCAGGTCAATATGCGAAGGCAGTAAGTCAAGATGGGGTATATCTGATTTCAATATCACCTCCCTGGCAGGCGTTGAGCTTACCATGCAGTCATATAAGCTATGGGTGATGTTGTGCAAATCGAAGCCAATGCCGGTAGTGCTGTTTGCCTGCGGGTCGGCATCCACCAAAAGTGTTTTAAACTCAAGCACAGCAAGGCTTGCAGCCAGGTTAATAGCGGAAGTGGTTTTGCCTACACCCCCTTTTTGGTTTGCAACCCCGATTATTCTTGACATATTCAATCCTCAGTTTTTTGTTTTCATTGGACAGCCATCAAACAGCCCGTGAAATAGTATTATGTTGCCTTTCACGCGCTTGCTGCCTTTCGATTATTTTAGGTCTTTCTCCTTCAGCTTTAAAATTCTTCCCATTCAGCAAAACTGCAAAATTTAGTTTTGCCCAATTTTATTAACAAAAAGGATAGTTGGCAAAAATACGCTATCATTATAAATTGCGAGAACTTTTGGGTTTTATTGGCGTTAAGCAATGCAGAAATATGTACACCGTCATCTCCGGAACAAACAGGAACGACAGCAATACCATCAAAGTAGCGCAACATTATCAGCAATTGCTTAAGGATAAGGGAATTCATGCAGGGTTGATCTCTTTGCAGGGAGTGGATGTGTTAGAGAAAAACCCTGCATTTTCACAAATGGAAAGCCTGGTGCTGGCTCCTTCTCACAAATTTATTTTTGTTTCACCGGAATACAATGGAAGCATTCCGGGAGTGCTCAAAGCAATGTTCGATATTTCTGATGTGAGAAAGACCTGGTGGGGCAAAAAAGCTTTGCTGACTGGCATTTCAACAGGCAGGGCTGGCAATTTGCGCGGAATGGATCACCTGACCGCGATTTTGCATTTTATGAAAGTAGTCGTTCACCCCAATAAACTGCCTATTTCCATAGTGGACAAATTAATGGGCGCTAATGGCGAACTGACTGATGCCGCTACGCTGAAAGCTATTAATGAACAAATAAATGAGTTTATTGAATTCTAAAATAGGGCAATGAGAAATTCGGTTTTTATATGGGCAATATTGGGCCTTATGCTGGTGCTTGATTTTTACGTTTTTCAGGCAGTGAAAACGGTTACGCAAAATTCTTCCCACAAATTGAAGATGCTAGTCCACTACGGTTATTGGGGCATTTCTGTTGCTGCGGTGCTCGTACTGGTGCTTATCGCGCTTACAGGTTTTGAAAACTGGCCCCATGCCATCAGGAATTATGTGCTGGTCATTATTCTTGGGTTGTTTTTCGCAAAACTGTTAGCTGCTGTTTTTTTCCTGGTAGATGATATCAGGAGGTTGGCACAATGGGGGGGCAGCAAATTGCTTTTTAAAGATGGTGCTGGCAGCAGCCTGGATCGAGAAGGCATCACACGCTCGGTTTTTATGAGCTGGCTTGGGCTGGGCCTCGGCGGCGGGCTGTTTTCCTCACTGGTATATGGCTTCACCAATAAATACAATTACCAGGTGCACCGTTTACAACTGGCATTCAGCAACCTGCCTGCACCATTCAAAGGCTTGAAGATTGTTCAGGTTTCGGATATCCATTCAGGTTCTTTCACTAATAAACATGCGGTGAATAAAGGGGTTGATATGATTTTAAAGGAGAAAGCAGATGTTATTTTATTTACAGGAGACCTGGTGAACGACCTTGCAGCAGAGGTGAAGAATTATATGGACGTATTCAACAGGCTGAAAGCGCCGATGGGCGTATATTCTACATTGGGCAACCATGATTATGGCGATTACTACTACGGAGCCCACCCGACAGGTGAAAGAGCTGAAGAAAAAGCAAAGAATTTGCAGCGGGTAAAAGAAATACATGGCGAGCTGGGATGGAAGTTGTTGCTTGACGAAAACATAAAACTCGAGAAAGGCGGCCAACATATCGCCCTCATCGGGGTGCAGAATATCAGTGGCAGAAGGGGCTTTCAGACTTATGGCAACCTTGCCAAAGCTTATGCTGGTGCAGAAAGTGCCCCTTTTAAAATTTTAATGAGCCATGACCCCAGCCACTGGGATTTTGAAGTGGTGCCTAAATATCCTGATATTGATTTGTCGCTTGCCGGCCACACTCACGGCATGCAGTTTGGGGTTGAAGTGCCCGGCTTTAAATGGAGCCCTGTTGAATATATTTATAAAGAATGGGCAGGCCTCTATGAGCAGGGCAAACAAAAATTATATGTAAATCGTGGGTATGGCTTTATAGGCTACCCGGGAAGGGTAGGGATATTGCCAGAAATAACAGTGATCGAACTGGTGTAGGTTTATTGATAAACCTGTCAAAAAGCAGATAGCCCAAGTTGCAGTTTTGCCCTGCACTGCAAAATTGCATTTCGGAGATGTGTTTTGCTCCCCGTGTTAAACAATTTTCTTTTTGATCAGTCAATGGGTTTTATGGTTTTTTTTGAAAAGGGCAATCTATGTCAATCAGCGCAGGCTATGGATGTAGCTTGCGAATGTTTTACTCTTTATTTGGTGCTATTAACGAATCATTAATAGATTTAATGCAATTAATCGGTTTAATGGCGCGTTGAAAATAAACTGGAATAATTTTGGCATTTCAATTTTTTAAAAGCGGTCACAGCTAAAAAAACAATTGCATGGATTAAATCTTTAAAAACTTTCACACATCTTTTATCGACAGATTTTTTTTATTTTAAAGAAGAACAAAAACAACAAACATGAAAAAGCCAATTATTTTTTCGATAGCATTAATGATTATTTCCATTGCAAGCGCCAGCGCTCAAAAATTTCAGTTGGGGGTAAAAGGAGGAGTGAATTTCTTTAATGTGCAGGACCAGGGAGGCACCTACAGCCAGGCTTTGAACAACCAGTTTCAATTTGGATATAACCTTGGTGGCTTTGCCATACTTAATTTAAGCAAGCATGTTGGCATTCAGCCTGAGGTGATGTGGAATGAGTACCAGACAAGAACTTCGGACAATGCAAATGCGATTTATGATAGTTTGTGGCCCGGGAAAAATATCAGCTTGAATTATTTAACGGTTCCATTGTTGTTGAATATTTCTCCTTCAAAAATTATAACCTTTCAGGTAGGGCCGCAATTTGGCATATTGATTAATGAATCGCAGACATTTTACAACAACACTAAGAATGCTTTCAAAAAAGGGGATTTTTCTATGGTTGGCGGCGTTCAATTGAACCTGGCATGGATTAAATTAGGAGCAAGGTATGTTGTAGGTTTAAACAACATATCTGATTTGCCTAATAGCAATGCCTGGAAAAACCATGGCGCCCAGGCGTACGTTGGCATTAAGATAATATAATTAGGGAGACGGTTAACAGATAAAGCCTTCCTGATGGCTCGGGAGGGCTTTTTTGTGGGCCAAAAAGTGTTAGCCATGAAAATTATTGCATAACGATTCGTGCTACTTTAGCATTTTGTTAAAAAATACGGGGAGGGGTAAGGCAGTATAAGCCATAATCTTTATTTTTACTTTTAAAACCCAACTCAGGAATGCATCTTTATTTCCTTCAGGTAATCCTGGATTCAGCAAAAATCAAAGACAGCTTAGCCCGGTTAGCTTTATCAACAGGACAGCAGAAACAAAGTTTATGGGATATATTATTTCTTGGCGGCCCGCTCATGGTCCCGCTTGCCATATTATTGGTGATCGCCATTTTTTTCTTTTTTGAAAGGGCAATGGCCATCAGCAAAGCAGCTAAGTCTGATGATAATTTCATGAACATTATCCGGGACCATATCGTATCTGGAAATGTTACTGCGGCCAGGAGCCTTGCGAAGAATACCAATAATGCCATTGCCAGGATCATTGACAAAGGTATTCAGCGCATAGGAAAGCCAATTGATGCCATAGAACGGAACATGGAAAATGTGGGCAAGCTTGAACTGTACAAAATGGAACGGAACGTATCTATCCTTTCCGTAATTGGATACATAGCGCCTTTATTTGGCTTTCTTGGCACCATTGTGGGCATGTTCGAGCTGTTTTACAATATTGCTTCTACTGGCGAGTACAGCATTTCCAATATTGCTGGTGGTATTTATGTGAAAATGATTTCATCGGCATCAGGATTGATTATCGGTATTATTGCGTATGTGGGTTACCGTTACCTAAACTCACAAATTGATAAAGCAACCAACAAAATGGAAGCGGCAAGCGCCGAATTTATTGATATTTTACAGGAGCCCACAAGATGAGTGGGGGTAAGTTGAAAAGCTGATCAATATGAATTTAAGAAAAAGGCATAAAGACGAAGGCGAAGTGCATACAGGCCCATTGAACGATATCCTGTTCATTTTGCTTTTGTTCTTTTTGATTGTTTCAACACTGGCTAACCCCAATGTGATAAAACTTTCCCAGCCTAAATCCAAAAGCGATACCAAGTCAAAGCAAACTGTAGTCGTTTCTATTGACGCGGACAAACAATTTTATGTAGGTACAACAAAAGTTTCGTTAGATGAATTGAAAGCCAGGCTGCAGCCATTTCTTGCCAAAGAACCTGATCAGCCAGCCGTGGTGATCAATGCAGACAAATCAGTTCCTGTAGAAGATGTGGTGGCAGTAATGCGTGTTGCACGGGACCTTGGCGCAAAAAGCGTCCTGGCTGTAGATAAAAATGGTGTTCAATAGCAGCCATCGAGTATTTTTTATTCCTTTATCTCCATATCGGCAAGTTTTCACATTCGCACATTCTTGTTATTTTTATGCAGTTAAATTTGAACCATGAAGCGCAGAAAAGCCATAGGGAGGATATTGATGATCACTGGCGGGGCAATAACTGGTTATTCAGGTTACAAGTGGTGGGACTGGACAAAAGGCCCTGACTTTGATTACCTGGAAAAACACAAGGTTTTGGTTGCTGCACTTGCTGAAGCCATCATTCCTGGTACGGCTGATGCTCCCGGCGCAAAAGATGCTGATGCGGGGAGCTTTATTATTGTGATGATAAAAGACTGTACTGAAAGAAAAGCTCAAAATAAATTTATTGACGGGCTAAAGGAACTGGAACGCTATTGCCATTCTTCTTTCGGAAAATCATTTGAAAAATGCGAACCGGGTCAAAAACATCAAACAATGGTACATTTTGAAGAACGGGGAAAATCGTACGGAGGGATAATGGGAAAAATTGAAAATAATTTTTTTGGCAAATCTTTTTTTGAAACTTTAAAAAACCTCACAGTCCTGGGTTATTGCACCTCCGAAGCAGGGGCTACAAAAGGCCTGAACTATTCTTTGATACCGGGAAAATTCATAGGCTGCATGCCATTGCAACCAGGCCAGAAATCATGGGCCACTCGTTAAACAAACAATCATGGGCGATCCGAAACAAGGAAACCAGAACACGCCAGCGCAGCAGCACAATTTCGATGCAATAGTGGTAGGGTCGGGGATAAGCGGCGGGTGGGCCGCAAAAGAATTATGCCAAAAAGGACTAAAGACCTTAGTGCTTGAGCGCGGCCGCAATGTAGAACATATAAAAGATTATACCACTGCTTTCATGCCCGCATGGCAATTTCCACATCACTTACATAATAGTATCAAAGACCAGGAAGAAAATCCTGTTCAAAGCAAAGTATATAATGAAGCAAGCAAACATTTTTTTGTGAGCGATAAAGAGCACCCTTATATCCAGGAAAACCCCTTTGCCTGGATCAGGGGATACCAGGTTGGGGGGCGCTCGCTTACCTGGGGAAGGCAATGCTACCGCCTGAGCGATTTGGATTTTGAGGCCAATGCAAAAGATGGCATTGCAGTGGACTGGCCAATTCGGTACAGGGATATTGCAACCTGGTATGATTATGTGGAGAATTTTGCGGGGATAAGCGGCAGGGCTGAAGGCTTGCCACATTTGCCAGATGGCCAATTTTTGCCCCCTATGGAAATGACATGTATTGAAGATTATTTTTCGGCACAAGTAAAATCTCATTTTGATGACAGGATCGTTACTATTGGCCGTGTTGCAAACCTTACTAAAGGATGGAACGGCAGAGGGCCATGCCAATTAAGGAACCTTTGCGACAGGGGCTGCCCGTTCGGCGGTTATTTTTGCAGCAATGCAGCAACACTTCCTGCTGCGGCTGCAACGGGGAATATGACATTGCTTCCTGATTCTATAGTAATGGAAGTGATCTTCGATGAACAAAAAAACAGGGCTGCTGGGGTAAGGGTAATGGATGCCCACACGAAGAAAATTACAGAATACTTTTCAAGGATTATTTTTTTGAATGCTTCAACTATAGCCACGGCCGCTATTTTGTTGAATTCTGTTTCACCGGTGTTTCCCCAGGGGCTTGGCAATTCGAGCGGGCAAATCGGCCACAACCTGATGGATCATTTTATTGGGGTTGGCGCTACCGGTGATTACCCGGGTTTTGAAGATGAATACTATTTTGGCAGGCGGCCAACGGGTATTTACATTCCCAGGTTCAGGAATATTGATGAGAAAACAAAAAGGAAGGATTATATACGGGGGTTTGGGTACCAGGGAATCGGGAACAGGATGGAGTGGGCCCAACAAAGCCAGGTAGAAGGTTTTGGGGTTGATTTTAAAAGTAAAATTTTGCGCCCAGGCCCCTGGACAATGTGGCTCGGTGCATGGGGCGAAACCCTGCCTTACTTTGAAAATAAAGTCACGCTCGACCAAAACAGGAAAGACAATTGGGGGCTGCCATTAGTAAGAATAGATTTCCAATATCACGAAAATGAGAAAGCGATGAAAAAAGATGTGCAGGAAAGCGCCGCTGAAATGTTGCATGCTTCGGGATTTAAAAACATTCACCCTTTCGATTATAACCAGCCGGGTGGGACAGCCGTTCATGAAATGGGAACAGCCAGGATGGGCAAAGATGCAAAAACTTCAGTACTGAATGCCTATAACCAAATGCACGACGTGAAAAATATTTTTATCACTGACGGGAGCTGTATGACATCTGCTGCATGCCAGAACCCTTCGCTTACTTACATGGCCCTTACTGCACGGGCCTGTGATTATGCAGTGAGCGAATTGAAAAAAGGAAACCTATAAAGGATCCCTTTTAAAAAAATTTTAGCATAGGCTCGCCAACTGCTGAATGATAAAATGTGATAATGTACACAAAGAATAGATGCTTTCGTCGGAAATTTCAGGATATAATTCATAGCGCACTCAATAACAAAACTATTTCTCAAACACCAGCATAGGGTATTCGCCTTTAAGCCCGCATTTTTCAGGCTCCTTTTCTTCTTTGTTGTAAAGCCAGTTCAAGACCTGTTTTCCAAAAAGCCAGGAGTGAATATAACCTTTCATGAACGGAACGCTGACAGAACGCCAAGCCCTTACCTTGAAAGGGGGAAGATTGCTTTTGAAATATTCGTAATTGTGTGCATAAAAATAAAGCATTTTATGCTGCTTTTTTGAGCCGCTTATTTTCCTGAGCACATCAGCAATGCGGTTGTTTATAAAAAGAATGCCACGGAAAGGGAGCAGCCAGAAATTCATCCAGGCAGAATGCTTATACCATTCATATACAACAACGCCCTTCCCATTTTTTGCCAGTAAGCGGTACAATTCTTTGATCGCTGTTGCCTGTTCATCTTTAGGAATATGGTAAATGGTGTTCAGTGAAACAAAGCCATCCATCACATCATCTTTAAAAGGCATTTTAGTCATATCGCACAACACACACAATGCCTTATTTCCCAGCTTCTTTTTCACTTCGCTCAAGGCCTGGAACGACAGGTCGACACAAACCCGGTATTTATAATTTGCCGAATATTGCAAATAATCATCGTACTGCAGCGCACCGGAAGCCGCGTCTAGCATGTAAGTTCCTGTTGGGTTCAGAAAGCGGCAAACACGATCGTGGCATTTTTTTACATATTCTTTCGACACGTCCCGAAGGTCTTCAAAAATCACGGCATCTTCATAGTTGCCTGCTTCATCAGTGCGCCAGCCACGTTTGTTATAAAAATCCTGTACCAGTTTTTTATCGGCGCTGATGGTATCTTGAATAACTTTTTCTTTTGAATCAACAACAGCAAGGTCGCGCAACAGCAGGATGATGTCATTGATGATGGGATAAATATAGGCGCCGTCAACAGTAACCAGTCCCTGGAGGATATTTTCTGTAAAAGGATTGCCATCGGCCTGGAAAACCCTGCCATCTGCAATTTTTTGGTTCAGGAAAGAAATTTCTTCTTGCGACAATGCCTTTAAATCTTTCCCGGTGATGGGGCATTTGAGTATATTGATCCATTCCATCGATAATAGGTATTTAGGTGCGCTAAAATACTGCACGGCTTTGATTCTTACAAGCTCTACAAAAAATATAATGAGCCGAAAACAAGGCATTGCACTGTGCTGCATTGCAATTGGCCCAGCACTTACCTTTGTCCATTATTTTAATTATGGAAAAAATAACAGCAAGTATTATTACCATTGGCGATGAGCTGTTGATAGGGCAGGTGGTTGACACGAATAGTGCCTGGATGGCGGGCGAGTTAATTAAAGCTGGTATTTGGGTGAACCACAGGGTAGCTGTAGGCGACATTTGGAACGACATCTGGAAGGTTTTGGATGAAGAAAGCAGGAGTGCGCATATTATCCTCATCACCGGCGGGCTCGGCCCTACCGCCGATGATATTACCAAGCCATTATTATGCGAATATTTTGGGGGTAAAATGATTGTTGATGAAGCCGCGCTGGCCAACGTAAAAAATATTTTCGAGAATATTTTAAAGCGCCCGATGCTGGAACGCAACCTGCAACAGGCGGAAGTTCCTGACTGTTGCACTGTTATACAGAACAAGCGAGGGACAGCGCCTGGCATGTGGTTTGAAAAAGCTGGTAGGATATTCGTTTCCATGCCAGGGGTCCCTAATGAAATGAAAGGGATGATGAGCGATGATATAATTCCTTTGTTGCTAAAACATTTCACGCTTCCGTTTATCATGCACAAAACTTTGCTCACTGCCGGGATCGGCGAATCGTTTTTGGCTGAACATATCAAAGAATTTGAAGCATCATTGCCTGGCCATATAAAGATTGCATACTTGCCCAACTACGGAATGCTGCGGCTTCGCCTGACCTCTTCCGGTGAAAATAAAAAAGAGCTGGAAAAAGAGCTGTATAATAGATTTGATGTGCTTAAGCACCTGGTTGCTGAATGGATGGTCATTGATGATGATAAAACCATGCAGGAAGCAATCGGCAAACTGCTGCTGTCAAAAAACAAAACCATCGGAACTGCCGAAAGCTGTACAGGCGGCTATATTGCACATTTAATTACCACAGTCCCGGGTTCCTCGGCATATTATAAAGGAAGCGTGGTGAGCTATGCTAATGAAACAAAAAAAAATGTGCTGCACGTGAATAGCCAAACACTGGAAACCGTGGGCGCGGTGAGCGAAGAAACGGTTTGCCAAATGGCCAAAGGGGCACTGGAATTGCTGGATACAGATTATATCATTGCCACATCCGGAATTATGGGGCCGGATGGGGGAACACCAGAAAAGCCTGCTGGCACTGTTTGGATGGCAGTTGGCACCAAGAAGAAAATTATTGCTCAAAAATTTTATTTCCGTTTTGACAGGATAAGGAATATTGAGCTTACAGCCACCTATGCCCTGAATATGGCAAGAAAGTCCATCATAGAAAGCTGAACGTGCCTGCAATCATTGCAGTAAAATATTTTATCTTTGATCCTGGTCGCGTTGGAAGCAGGAGATTCTTGATGCTGACAGGTTTTTCTTGATGGCTTCCATTGCGGTCTCAAGGTGAATGATGGTTCGCCGATGAACGGAATGCGGCGCAACGATGATGCCATGAAAAACAAATGCCGGCATTAAAAATGAGATAAGGGCTTCAGGAAATTTACTCAATAACTAAATCAAATACTATGGCGATTGTTGAGCTGGTGATGCCAAAAATGGGCGAAAGCATTATGGAAGCCACCATTTTGAAATGGCACAAGCAACCTGGAGATGCTGTGAAAGAAGATGAGACGGTGCTGGAAATAGCTACTGATAAAGTGGACACCGAAGTGCCGTCTACCGCTGCCGGCATCATTGAAGAGATTCTTTTTAAGGTGAACGAAGTGGTGCCTGTTGGCGCTGCAATAGCAAGGATCAGGACCAATAGCAATGAAAATATCCAACCACATACTGTGCTTATAGCGCCAGCTCATGAAACCAAACAAATGGGCGAAAGCAACAATGGCACGCCGGTAACGGTGAACAGTACGCGTTTTTACTCACCCCTTGTGCTCAATATTGCTGCTAATGAAGGCATCAGCATGAGCGAACTGGAAAAAATCCCTGGTACTGGCAATGAAGGCCGTGTTACCAAGCAGGATATTTTACAGTTTGTTTCAGCAAAGGGGAAAAAACAGGATGCGGGATATGAAATGCAAGACATGTCTGGCAGGGCAGAAGAAATAAAAGTTATTTCCCGGGCACCTGTTATTGAACAACCGAAAACCATATCTTATAGTGGAAATGTAGAGATTATTGAAATGGACCGCATGCGCAAACTTATTGCCAACCACATGGTGGGCAGCAAGCACACCAGTGCGCATGTTACCAGCTTTACAGAATCGGATGTTACCAACCTGGTGCAGTGGCGCGAAAAAATAAAAAAAGAATTTGAGAAAAGGGAAAATACGAAGATCACTTTTACTCCGCTGTTTATTGAAGCGGTTGTGCGCTGCATAAAAAAGTATCCCTTGTTGAACAGTTCAGTGGAAGGAGAAAGAATTATTGTAAAAAAAGATATTAATATCGGCATGGCAACAGCATTGCCCAGTGGGAACCTGATTGTGCCGGTTATTAAAAATGCAGACCAGTTTAATCTTGTGGGGCTTGCCAAACAGGTAAACAACCTTGCAGATAATGCCCGCAACAATAAGCTGAAGCCGGAAGACACGCAAGGAGGCACCTTTACGCTCACCAATGTGGGCACCTTCGGGAGCCTGATGGGCACGCCAATCATTAATCAGCCACAGGTTGCCATACTTGCAGTGGGCGCTATTAAAAAGCGCCCGGTAGTCATCGAAACCTCTGAAGGCGATTCTATCGCCATCAGGCATATCATGTACCTGTCGTTGTCGTATGACCACCGCATTATTGACGGAAGCCTCGGCGCTACTTTCTTAACAGCAGTTGCAAACGAACTGCAGCACTTTAGTCCTGAAAGGGATTTTTAACATCCTAAGTTATTGAGGCCTGCCGATACCTGTCTTTGCAAATTGTTTTTGAAAGCGGTGTTTTGTCATTCGGTTGATTGTACATCTGCATATACAGCTTGGTATTAAGAATTGAACCGCAGAATATGTTATCAACTTTTTAGCTTGGCTCAGCAGGAGTGGCCGGTCAGAACATTGACTGCCTGTACTGAACAAAACCCTGTTCGGTCAATTAGTCTGAGTTGTCAGTTCCTCGTACGCTGCCTGGAGCCCCCTTTCAATGCCCTCTCCCTGCCATTTAGTAACCCCGGGTATTGCTTTTTCTTTCAGCACTTCTTCTTTTGGCTTTCCGTCTTTGATTTCTTTTCCGACAAAATCCAACAGCTTTGTGAGATAATCCTGCATGGCTTTCAAATCTTCTTTATTGCCGGTAACTTTTTCGGGGTCGAAGGCATGGCCGAAAATAAAAACAGTTTCATTGTCGAATGTTTTAAGCGCTTTATCCAAAACGCTGATCCAGCTTTTTATCGATGCTCCTGCGCTCCGGTCAATGAAAGCCCACTTTCTGTTAAAAACCAAATCGCCCATGTGCGCTATATTGGCATTCTCCAAATGGATGATGCTGTCTCCGTTTGTATGTGCTGCTCCGTAATAATAGGTCTTTAGTCTTTCTTTCCCTACTTTGAAAGTTTGCGAATCAACATAGGTAATATCAGGGTACAGTTGTTTGTCTTCATTCTTTTGCTGTTCGGCTACCCTGCGCTGGTTGGCAAGAGAGTTTTCATGTGCTGCCACATTTTTCACCAGGCCTTTGAAAGCAATATTGCCCGAGGTATGATCGAAGTGATGGTGCGTATTGATCAGCAGTTCAAAAGGCTTGTCGCTGATTTTTTTTAATTCGGTGATCAGGTGGCTTGCCTGGTCAGGGAATTCCGCGTCGATAACAGCAATTCCTTTTTTAGACAAAAGATAACCGATAGTGCCGCCTTTTTCGGTGAAGACGCCAACATCATTTCGAATAATTTTCATTTTCCAAGGGTCCTGCTGAAAAATGCTGGCGAAAAGATTTTTGCTGGTGAGCGATAGTGCGCCAAACGCAAATGAAGAATTGCGAAGGAAGTTCCGGCGTTGCATGTGCGGTTAATTTGTAATGAAAGTTACGATTAAAACCCGAGACCCGGAGACGGATAATATAAAGTGGTTATGAATGCGGTGTTTTCAATATCGGCTTTTCTTAATATTCCATTTTTCTCAAGCTTGGCGCTTTGGACCAGGTGATGGCCACTACCAGCAGTGTCATGCATCCTCCAAAAACGACAGAAGGCACATTGCCCATGATGCTGGCTGCAACGCCGCTTTCAAATTGCCCCAGTTCATTGCTGGAATTGATGAAGATGGAATTCACGCTCAATACGCGCCCTCGCATATTGTCGGGTGTTTTTAGCTGCGTGATCGTACCGCGTGTCACTACGCTGATGCCATCCAGGGCCCCGCTCAACATCAGTATCAGAAAGGAAAGCATGAATATTTTGGAAAGGCCAAAGATGATGATGCAGGCGCCAAAGCCCGCTACAGCAAAAAGTAATTTCCTTCCTTGGTTTTTTCGGATAGGAAAGAAAGTTAGTGTGATGATAATAATAATAGAGCCAAGGTCGGAAGCTCCATTAAGAAAGCCAAAACCCTGCGCCCCGACTTTTAAAATATCTCTTGCATATACTGGTACCATGGCAACAGCGCCACCGAAAAGCACCGCAAACAAATCGAGCGAAATGGCACCCAGCAGCTCTTTTGTCCTGAAAACAAATCTCAATCCTTCTGTAACACTTTCCCAGGTTTTCTTTTCGCCCCGCTCATTCAAAGCAGGTTTTGGTTTTAGCCTGGACAGGATAATCAATGCGATAGAAATAAGTATAACGATTGTTAATAAAGTCCCGGTGTTCCCTAACCCCGCAATCAAAAATCCTCCTATGGCATGCCCGCTAACCGAGGCTGAAAGCCATGCGCCCTGGTTCCATGTGGTGGCGTTTTGCAGGGTACTCCTGGGCACAATCTGTGCAAGCATTACCCCAAATACCGGGCCGGCGAAGGAGCGTACAATGCCAGTGCAAAATATTACCGCATAAATACAGATTGCGATCTGGCGATTTTGGATATGTGTTGCAGTGAATGGGGTGGAAAGGAGAAGCAGGATAAGCGCTGCTGTTAAATACAATGTAATGCCGCGCAGCAATAATTTTCTTTTTTCACTCGTATCGATGATGTGCCCTGCATAAAGCGCAAACGAAACAGCAGGAATAAATTCTGACAGGCCAACAATCCCTATGGCAATGGCAGCATTGGTTAAGTTATAAACCCACCATCCTACCAGTGTGCTCATCATCCGCAACCCCATAATAAATAAAAACCTTCCTGTGATAAGGTTCCGGAATTCATGTATCCTGACTGCCGCGAATGGGTCTTTTGTCAACTGGGCCTCTGTCATTGTTTAATCTTGAAGGTGCTTAGCACAAGGTTTGGTTTTTTTAGCAACCCTGCCGCCATTTCAGCAGACCTGCTTTTTATGGCAGCGAAAAATAATGCTGGCCCGTTTCGTAATCTTTTTCCAAAGCGTCAACAATTACCTGAAAATGATTCTGGTTGCCAAGAAAATCAGCATTGCCTGCATCAACATAAATTGTTTTTACATTATGTTGCTTGATATAATTTGTGTAGGCTTCCTGTATATCGAAAAGATAAGCATCGGGGATGTTCTGTTCATATACCCGGTTCCTTTTTTTTATATTTTTTTGCAATTTGCTTACTGGGGCATGCAGGTAGATCACAATATCGGGCTGCGCCAATTGCTGGTAAATAATGTCAAAAAGTTTTTGGTATAAACGGAATTCTTCTTCAGGCAAATTGACTTTTGCAAACAATAAGCATTTTGTAAAAAGATAATCAGAGATGGTTATGCTCTGGAAAAGATCTTTTGTGTGCACCAGTTCTTTTAATTGCTTATAGCGCTCAGCCATAAAAAACAATTCGAGAGGAAATGCAAATTGCCGGGGGCTCTCATAAAATTTCGAAAGGAAAGGGTTGTCGGCAAATTGTTCAAGGATCAGTCTTGCATTAAAATGTTTGGACAGCAAATGGGCCAGTGTTGTTTTTCCTGCCCCGATATTTCCTTCAATAGTAATGAAATGATAGTTCATAAAAGCGGTAAGTCTAAAGTGGCAAATCATAAGCCGGTTAATGCCTGCTTATCATTTAGGTTCCGTTCCTGCCACTTTAAAAAGCAAAGAAATAAGAAATGCAACAAATATTTTCATATTTTTTTCACCTCCAGTTCGTCTTTGCATTCACTCAAAAGAGCCCGGATGTCTTTTCCCAGTACCGGGTGAACAAAATGGGCTGCTATTTCATTCATCGGGGCCAGCACAAATTTTCTGTTTGTCATTTCCGGGTGAGGTATTTTTAAATCGGGGAGGCTGATGATTTCTTTATTATAAAAAAGAATATCTATATCGATTGTCCTCGGCCCATATTTTTTGATTCGGGTGCGGCCCATTTTTTTTTCTATGCAAAGGATATTGCTCATGAGCTGTGCAGCAGAAAGCGGTGTTTGTACCAGCAGGGCCTGGTTAAGGAAATCGGGTTGTGCGGCATTGCCCCAGGCTGCTGTTTCGAATATGGAAGATTGCTGTAAAATTTCACCTATAAAAATGCCAATATAGCCGCAGGCCTGTTCTAAAAAGCCTGTCCTGTTTCCTTCATTGCCTCCTATCAGTAAATAAGCCTTATTCATGGATTGTGTGTTTGCCGGCCGCCAAATATCTTTATTTTTGGCGTTATTTAAAAAGACAGGCTCATGAGTAGTTTCTTTAAGATGTTCTTTGCTTCTTTGCTCGCATTTGTAGTAGTTGTCCTGGTTGTGTTTTTCATTGTAGCCGGGATGATTGCAGGCCTTACCTCACAAGAAAAATCTGACACGGGCAAAAAAGCTGTGCTGGTGCTCGATTTAAGCCAACAGTTCCATGAACAAAAACAAGATAATTTTTTGGCCGACCTGGGCAGCGATAACCAATATGATATTCCCGGGCTTTATGACATCGTACGCCTGCTCAGCCATGCAAAATCTGATTCTGCCGTAAAAGGCATTTATATTAAATGCGGCGCCAACAGCAATGGGTTCGCAACCAGCGAAGAAATCCGTTCTGCATTGCTTGACTTCAAAAAAAGCGGGAAATTCATTTATGCATACGGCGACATTATTCCTCAAAAAGCATATTATGTTGCCAACGTGGCAGATAAAATTTATTGTAACCCACAGGGCGGCGTGGACTGGAAAGGCTTTGGTATAGAAGAAACTTTTTTAAAAGAAGCCTTGAATAAACTGGAGATCGAACCACAGATTTTTTATGCAGGGAAATTTAAAAGCGCAACTGAGCCATTGAGAGAAGAAAAAATGACCGACGCTAACCGGCTCCAGTTAACTGAGATGCTGAACCAACTGTATGACCGCCTATTGGCTGGTACTGCCAGGGAAAGGAACCTCGACACTGCAGTGCTGAGAAAATGCGCGAATGAGCACCTGGTGAAATTTGCATCTGATGCACTGCAGTATAAGCTGGTGGACGGGCTGAGGTATGACGACCAGGTGAAAGATGAAATAAAATCAAAATTGAACATTGACAAACATGATATGATCAATTTCGTATCGATGGGCAAGTATGAAAATGCGGTGAGCTATAAGAAAACAGGAAAAGCTAAAATTGCGCTGATCTATGCAGAAGGAGACATTGTGGACGGGAAAGGGAGCAGCAGCCAGATTGGAGGGGCTACTTACCGCGGTTATATCCGTAAGGCGAGGCTTGACCAGGATGTGAAAGCAATTGTTATCAGGATCAATTCAGGTGGCGGTAGTTCAATGGCCAGTGAAAACATGTGGCGAGAGATCACTATTGCCAGGAAAGACAAACCTGTCATCATCAGTTATGGCGATATGGCTGCTTCAGGCGGTTATTATATGTCGTGCAATGCCGACAGTATTTTTGCGGAGCCCAATACCATTACAGGTTCAATAGGCGTGTTCAGTATTTTGCCCAATATGCAGAAATTTTTTAACGATAAACTGGGGATCACTTTCGACAGGGTGAAAACAGCTCCTGATGCAGATGTCCTTTCTGTGACAAAACCGCTGACAGAGATGCAGAAAAAATATTTTCAAAACGAAGTGGACAGTATTTATTACACTTTCAAATCGCGTGTGGCGGAAGGAAGAAAAAAAGATATGGCTTATGTCGACAGCATTGGGCAGGGCAGGGTTTGGCTTGGCGAAAAAGGACAGCAGCTTGGCTTGGTTGACCGTATTGGCGGCTTGCAGGATGCTATTGATTGTGCTGCTCGGATGATGGCTGCAGGAAATACATCCGGTTCAGGCTATCGGCTTGTCGAATATCCTGAACCAAAAAATTTTCTTGATTTGATCTTGGGGCATTATAAAAAAACCATGAGCCTGGCTGCTATAAAAGAAGAGATTGGTGAAGAAGGGTTCAGGGCTTATCAATCCGTGAGCAGGATGAAACAAATGGTTGGCACAACACAGGCCCGGCTGCCGTTTGAATTTACCATTGAATAGAAGAACAATCGGCGCCCGGCTTATTCCTGTCTTGGTTCAGTGTAATATTTAGGCCCCCGATTTTTCTAATGCCATTCATCAATGAGGCCAATAGGTAAGCAACAATCCTGTTCGTTTTTCCCGCAAGTTTCGGCAAGTGCTTTCATCAATGAAATTTAGGATTTAAAAATAAGATTTGATATTTCGATTTCGCAAGGTGTTATTTTTGCACCTCAATCAGCAGCACAGTTATGTCACAGCAGTATAATCAGTTCAAAGCAATGTGGGCTATAGGGAAAGCAACAATGATTGCTATTTTCCGGAGCCCTCAGGCCGTTTTCTTTAGTTTGTTCTTTCCTGTTGTTTTAATTGTGATATTCGGTTCGCTTGGCGGCGGCGGCGGCATTTCCCTCGATGTTGCGTTTGACAGCGGCACTGATACGGTGAATGCTGTTTATCATGCCATAGAAGCCTCGCCTGTTTTTCATGTTGTCAAATCTTCTCAGGCCGATATACAGGACAGGCTGAAAAAAGGAAGGATCACCTCCGTTGTGCAAATTAAAGCGATGGAAGGCCCATCGGGCAAGCCGCATTACGACATCCACCTGAAAACCACATCGGCTTCACAAAAAGACCTGCCAGTGCTTCATACTGTGCTGCGCGATATCATCAACACCATCAATTCCCAGCAAAACCCTTCTCGCGATAGCTATGCAACGGTTTCGCAGGAAGAAGTTCCCGGCCGCATTTACCGTTCCATTGATTTTTATTTGCCGGGCATGCTTGGCTTTTCGCTGATTGGCTCTGCGATTTTTGGCGTTTCATTTTTGTTTTTCTCGCTCCGCGAAACATTGGTGCTAAAAAGAATGTTCGCTTCGCCGGTCGGAAAAACTGCCATTGTGCTTGGAGATGGCATCGGCAGGATATTCTTCAACCTCACCACGGCCACTGTGCTGATCGTTTTCGGAAGGTTCTTTTACCATTTCACTTTATCTGACGGGCTCGTTACATTTCTTGAGCTGATGATCCTCAGCATTATGGGGCTGCTCGTGTTCATGGGATTTGGTTATGTTGTCAGCAGCATTTCCAAAAACCAGAATGTGATCCCTATTTATGCTAATCTTTTTATGTTCCCCCAGTATTTTTTGTCGGGCACATTTTTCCCCAAAACAGCTTTGCCTGATTCTATCCAATGGCTCATCAATGCACTGCCATTAACAGCGCTCAACGATGCCATGCGCAAAGTGTCTTTTGAAGGCGCACATTTAACAAGTTGCGGCCCACAAATCGGCACGCTGGTAATATGGGGAATTGTTGTGTATGGTTTTGCCATAAAGGTTTTCAAATGGGAGTAAACAATTATTTTAAGATACATTACTGGCTGTTAATTAAAGGCACCTGCTTATGCGTTTGTTAAGATTGGTCATCATCAGCATTATTATATTATTTATCATTTTTACCTGCATTTCATTTTTTATACCCTCGCACATCAGCATTGCCAAAGCCATTGACATCAAAGCGCCGCGGCAACAGGTGCATGATGCCTTGAACGACCTGAAGGCATGGGATAAATGGAACTGGTTCACTGCTCATTCATCGCTCAGTAATAAAACCTATTCTGCTCCATCTTATGGCAAAGGCGCTATGATGAAGTCCGATCAGCTGAACATTGAGATCACTGACAGCAAACCGGATTCAATAAAAACAGATTGGGCACAACTGCGGGGAAAACATTTTAATGCTGTTTTTGTTATTGCAGAAATACAGCCTGGGGAAACGGCCGTTCAATGGTATTTCGATTTTCATTTCAGGTGGTATCCCTGGGAAAAATTTTCAGTTCTTCTTTACAATAGCCAAATTGGAGGAGTTATGGATGAATCTTTGTCAGGTTTAAAGCGCTTCGCTGAAAACAATCCATAACTTTGCTCATATTATTTCTTCATTTAAATAAAATCAGGTTTATGAAAAAGCTTTTATTCATTCTTCCGATTGCCTTGATTGCCGTAACTGCCTGTGGCCAGGCTGATAAAACAAAACGCCCAAGCCCTCCTGCCAAAGCTGAAGGCGCTACCAGCAGCGGCACCATGATTGCTATTGACTATAGCCAGCCGGGTGTTAAAGGCCGCACCATTGGCAAGGACCTGGACCCATTGCCTGGCAAAGTTTGGCGCACAGGCGCCAATGAGGCTACGGTGTTCGAAGTAAATAAAGATGTGAAAATTGAGGGCAAGCCATTGCCTGCCGGGAAATACAGTTTGTATTCCATCAACAATGGCGATGACTGGACGATCATCTTCAATAAAAAATGGAACCAGTGGGGAACCGTTTATTCTCAGGCTGAAGACGCATTGAGGGTAAATGTAAAAGGAGGAAAATCCCCAAAATTTGCAGAGCGGATGACATTCGAGATCAGTAAAGATGGGAAAGTTTCCCTGATGTGGGGAGACAAAATGGTTGCCTTCCAGGTAGAGTAATAAGATGAATTGATAATCTTGAAAAAAACCTGTCTTTTTTGGGCAGGTTTTTTTGCTGCCTGTTTTGGATTGCCGGGGATCACTTGCTTCTTATCGCCACAACCGGGTCCATTCGGGCCGCAATGAATGCAGGGATAATGCCCGCTGCCACGCCTACAAACAAACAAATGCTGATTGCCATGAGTATGGTGCTGACCGGTATAAACACTTTGAAGCTGAACATGGCCGAAAAAATTTGTGTAAGGGCCACTACAGCCAGCAGGCCAATGAGGCCCCCTATAATGCAGAGGAATGCGGATTCGAGAAGGAATTCCATCATGATGATCCCCCTCTTAGCGCCTATTGCTTTTTTCAACCCGATCTGGTTTGTCCGCTCTCGAACAGTAACAAACATGATGTTGGCTACCCCAAACATGCCAACGATCAGTGACAGAACGCTGATTGCCCATCCCCCAATACTGACATTAGCGAACAGCGCATGTATGTCTTTACTTAAAGATTCGATGTCGTTAAGTGCATAATTGTCTTCCTGGGTGGGGCTCAGCTTGCGGATGGAGCGCATCGCGCCGGTAAGCTCGTCTTTCAGTTCATCCATGCTTACATTTGGCTTCCCTTGTGCGATGATGATGGGGTTGGCGCTTCTATAATAAACAATTTGCTTCATGAAATTGTAAGGCAGGATAATGCTGTTGTCGAAGTTCCACATGTCGGCAATGCTCTGGCCTTGTTTTTTTATTACGCCGATGACGATGGCTTCCTTATCGTTTTTTAGCCTGACTATTTTGCCCAGCGCTTTTTCGGGCTTGCTGAATAGCTTTTCGGCCAGGGTGAACCCAATAACAATGGAATTGGCAGCACGATCGAATTCGCTTTGCTGAAAATAACGCCCTTCGCCGATCACCACATTTTGCGAAGCAGCATAATCTTCTGTTACGCCGTAATAGGTAACTCCTTTAAGAACATTATCGCCGTATTCTAATTTATCTGAGATGTTGGCGCTGTAAGAAACATTCTTGAGCACCGGCACATGCTGTTTCAGCAATTTCATTTCCTCATATTTCGGCTCCGGGCGCTTGATAAATTTCCACCAGGGATAATTATTATCGTTGCGGTATTCCCATTTGTCTATGAAAACTGAGCTTGTCCCTAATGATTTGATGTCGTTCTGGATGGCATATTCCATGCTGCTGATGGTTGACAGCACGCTGATGATGCAGAAAATGCCAAAGGTGATGCCGAGCAGCGAAAGAAAAGTGCGGAGCTTATTGGAACGGAACTCCTGCATGGCCATCCTGAAACTGGTGCCTATGATTTCGAAATAACGGAACATGGAGCTAATTTAGTCAATCTATTCTCAATAACGGCCCACAATTTACGCTAATGGCGATAAGTTTAGTTAAAAGGAAAATAATGGATGCAGTTCATCAATTTTGTTACAGGCCTGGATGTTTCGCATTAGGCCATCTTCGGCAACAATCCCTGCATAATCCAAAATCAGGCAATTATACGTATACAGCCATTTGTTCAAATGCCTAATATTGTGCAATAAACCTTAAACATGTTTGCAATAGAAAATGAAGACCTGAAAATCAGCATTAGCCCCAAAGGGGCTGAGCTGCAAAGTATTTTTAATAAACAAACCGGGCTGGAATATATGTGGGGCGGCGACCCGGCTTTTTGGGGAAAGAAATCCCCCATACTTTTCCCGATTGTGGGCACGCTGAAAGAGGGCATTTATTATTACAACAACAAACATTATAGCTTAAGCAGGCATGGTTTTGCCCGGGATATGGAGTTTGAAGCGCTTTCTCCGCAAAGCCATTCCCTATCTTTTCTTTTAAAAAGCAATGAGGCTACGCTGCAGCATTTCCCTTTTGAATTTGAGCTTCGGATTATTTATTCGATTCAACAGAATAGCCTTCGGGTAAGCTATCACGTTAAAAATGTTTCTGATCGTGAAATGTTTTTTTCAATAGGTGGCCATCCTGCTTTCAGGCTGCCGCTTGTTCCCGGCTCAGCTTATGATGATTATTATCTTGAATTCAATGAAGAAGAGACCAAGCCGCGCTGGCCCATTTCAAAAGAAGGCCTGATAACAACCGAGCCTGTTCTCCTCTTGCAGGAAACCAATATCCTTCACCTGAGCAGGCAGCTTTTCTCTGACGATGCTGTTGTGCTGAAGAACCTTGCTTCATCTATCGTTTCTCTCAAAACAGGCAAATCAAAGCATGGGCTTGATTTTGATTTTGGCGACTTCCCCTATCTCGGTTTATGGGCCGCAAAAAACGCAGACTTCATCTGCATTGAGCCATGGTGCGGCATTGCAGACAGTATTGATGCAAGCCAGGAACTGACCGATAAAGAAGGCATTAATAAGCTAAACCGGGAGGAAGTGTTCAAGAGAAGCTGGATAGCAACTTTTTATTAGGAGGGAAGAAGCTGTTTGAAAATGATTGTTGGAACAACCGGCAGGCTTAATCTTTTCCAAAGCGCATACGGGATCCCCGATGTATTATCAATTACGAGCTTTGGTAAAGCTGAACCGACGTTATAAGGAATTCCTGGAATTATTTTTAGACTGCTTCTAAGATCGATGGCAGTAAGTTAGTAACAGAAATCATCCATAAAGCAAAAGCTGTTATAACTTTTTTTATTTGGCCTTGCCGGCTTTGCCACACTTAAGCATGCAGGCTGTTCCCAACAGTGTGGCTTTGCCGTAGCGATAAATGGTTAGGAGAAATATTTTTGCTGATAAGCTTTTGCAAATTCGCTATAATCGGTTTTTACCTGTGCTGCATAATCCCCGGCATAAGCAAGCACCTTCTTTTGCCAATCGCCGTTCCCGCCAAAATGGATGAGGTCATCTGCAGTCGTGCTTCCCTGCCTCCCCGTGCTTCTCAACTGGGCTGAAGCTGTGAGCATGGCCATGTCTTCAATGACTCTTTGCAGATTTTTTAATCGGTCTTTGATTGCCTCAAAGTGGATCTTATCGGAAACAGGCTGGAGTTCTTTTAGCACAAAATCATCATTCTTGAACCTCACGCTGCTAAGCAGCGCAGGCGACACATTCTGCATTCTTTGCTGAACTGCAACAACACGGTCTGCTTGGCTTAGCCAGTTGGGCTGGAGAACTAATGAAAACGGTTGTAGCGATGAGGGCATGGCCTGTTTCATATCTGCTAAAATATATTTCCCGGGGGTTTGCAATTTTTCGGCTAAAAAGGCATAGCGTTTCACGCCCACACTTCCTGTTCCTGCAATGCGAAAAGCCGCATCAAGGATTTTTAAACTGTTTTTATATTTCTTGTCCGATTGCAAGCAGCTTTCTACAAAAGCGATCAGCTCATTCTTCAGGTCTTTTTCAAGTTTGTAAAAATGAATATTGTCAATGAGCAGCACCATCTTCCCGTTTTTTTCTACTGCCCGCTGGCGCAGCAATTCTTTTTGTTTTCGTAAAGCAACTTTTTCAAGAAAAGATTTTACAATCCCTTTTGCTGTTCCTGTTTCAATATAACGTGGTTTACCGGTAGCCAAAACGCCCGAATATTTTTTCAGGAAAAAAGCAACTGCATCTCTTGCTTCGGCAACCGGGATGTTCAGGTCATCAAAACCGACTAAAATGCTTGCAGCCATTCTGGCCACTTCCCATAGCGCCGGGGCGAGCGCTGCTTCGTCAAAATCGTTCAGGTCAAAGTATTCAAGGCGGTTATCTCCTTTGTAACTGCCAAAATTTTCGAGGTGAAGGTCTCCGCATACCCACACGGGGGGGCTGCCTGGAAAGCCGGTTGCTTTGGCAAGGTCTTCGTAAAACAAATGGCAGGTGCCGCGGAAAAACCGAAAGGCGCTTTGCGCCATCATTTTATATTTAAGCGCAGTGAATTGTGGTAAACGCTCTTTATTGAATGCCTTGACACGTTCGGGTATGTTTGGCAAATAAAATGGTTTTAAGTCCTTTGAAGTTAGGGCAAAAAATCAAAGGGCCGAAGGATTAACAAGCCGTTTGCAAAAAACATATTTAATGTGAACAGGCATATTTCCTGATTTGCCGTTTATCGTTCCGGCCAGCCCTGCATCTTCCGCCTTGCTTACAATGCCAATGCTTCATACAACACTTCTACCGGGTGCTTTGCGATTTTTTTCGTACCGTCTTTGATCTGGTGCCTGCAACTGGTGCCTGGCGCAGCAATGATCACATCCTCATTTTGCTGCCGAACTGCAGGGAAAAGAACAAGCTCCCCGATTTTCATTGACAGGTCATAATGCTCTTTCTCATAACCAAATGAGCCGGCCATGCCACAGCATCCTGAAGGAATGGTTGACACCGAGTAGTTTTCGGGCAGCGATAATATTTTTATGGATGAAGCTATTGAAGACAAAGCCTTTTGCTGGCAATGCCCATGAAGTTGTACCAGCTTTTTTTCTTTGGTGAACTGTTCCTTTCTGATATTGCCCTTGTTGATTTCAGCGGCAATGAACTCATCGATGGTGAAAACGTTTTTGGATAATTTTTTTGCAGCTTCAAAATTTTCATCATCTGCAAGGTCGATATATTCATCGCGAAAAGCGAGGATGGCGGAAGGCTCAATGCCTATTAAAGGGGTTTGTTCATTAATGATGGGCGACAGCAAAGAAATGTTTTTATTGATGATTTTTTTTGCATCCCTGATCAGCCCTTTTGATAACCATGCCCTGGCGCTCTCATGGTGTTGAGGAATGATGGCTTCATAACCTAATTTCTCCAATAATAAAATGGCCTTGATGCCAATTTCTGTATCGTTGTAGTTGGTGAATTCATCGCAGAAAAGATAAACTGCCCGCTGGGCGGAACCTGTTGGTTGATGCCTGGTATCAGCCGCGTGATGTTTCTTGTACCATTTCCTCAAAGTGGTTTTATACATTAGGGGCATTGAGCGTGCCGGAGCAAAACCGGAAAACTTTTTGATCAGCTTGCCTATTACAGAATTCTTCATGGCGAAATTGTACAAGCCGGGCATCATTGCCCCCATTTTCGCCGATTTGCTGAAGTTCGCGATCAGCTTTGATCGGAAAGGCACCCCGTTTGCATCATAATAATGTTGTAAGAATTCGGCTTTCAACTTTGCTACATCTACATTTGACGGGCATTCCGATTTGCACCCCTTGCAGCTCAGGCACAGGTCCATTACTTCATAAATTTCTTTGTTGTCATAGCGGTTGGCCTTGCCAGACCGGGTAAGGAATTCACGAAGGATATTTGCCCTGGCCCTTGTAGTATCTTTTTCATTTCGGGTAGCCATGAACGATGGGCACATGGTGCCGCCGCTAAAATGTGTTTTCCTGCAATCGCCTGAGCCGTTGCACTGTTCGGCATGTTGCAAAATATCCTGGTTATAAAATCGGAAAATAGTGGGAAATCCAGGAGTTTTTTGCCCGGGCGCATAACGGAGCATGGTATTCATTGGCGGTGTGCCCACAATTTTCCCGGGGTTGAAAATGTTTTCAGGGTCCCAGGCTTTTTTTATTTCTTTTAGCAGCATATAGTTTTTTTCCCCCACCATCTGCCTGATGAACTCTCCGCGCAGCCTCCCATCGCCATGTTCGCCGCTTAAGGAGCCATTGTATTTTTTTACGAGCGCAGCAACCTCTTCTGCAATTTTCCTGAATAATTTATTTCCTTCTTCGGTTTTCAAATTCAATATCGGCCGCAAATGGATCTCGCCCGAACCTGCATGGGCATAATGAACAGCATGCAATCCATATTTTTTGAGTATTTCGTTGAACTCTCGGATATATTGCGGAAGGTCATTTACATCTACTGCCGTGTCTTCGATCACAGGAACGGCTTTGTCGTTGCCAGGCATATTGCCGAGCAGGCCCAACCCGGCTTTGCGCAATGCCCAGATTTTTTTGGTGTCATCGCCATACAGGACAGGGAAATGATAACCTAAGCCAGCTGCCCGCATTTCGGCTTCTACCTTTTTGGTGATGACTTCTATTTCAGCACGGTTTTCCCTGATATATTCAACCACCAGTATTGCGCCGGGGTCTCCTTCGACAAAAAACCTGTTCCTGCTTTGTTCAATATTGCCTTTTGTGCATTCGAGGATATAGTGATCGATGAGCTCGCTTGCGCTGGGATGGTATTTAAGCGCAATCAGGTTAGCATGGAGAGATTCATCAACAGAATGGAAATGCACACAAAGCAAGCCGGTTTCTTTAGGCGGCAGGGGAATAACATTGAGCTTGATTTCGGTGAGGAAAGCAAGCGTTCCTTCAGAGCCTGCGATCAATTTGCAGAAATTAAAATCTTGCTCGCCTGCAGTGAACGGGGCGGTGTCCAGGAGCAGGTCAATGGCATAGCCCGTATTCCTTCTTTCTACAGATTTTTTTGGATATTCTTTCCTGATTTCAACCTGGTTCTCGTAATTGCCCAACAGGCTGCGGATATTTTTATAAATGCTTGCTTCAAGCGTTTCGCCTTCGCATTTCTGGTGGAACTCATCAATGTTCAAAGCCTTGAAAACGGCATCGCTCCCATCGCTTAGTATCGCTTTCACTTCCAGCAAATGCTCCCTAGTGCTCCTGTACACGATCGAGTTGCTGCCGCAGGAGTTGTTGCCTACCATGCCCCCGATCATGGCCCGGTTGGCCGTTGATGTTTCGGGCCCGAACAAATAACCTTGCGGTTGCAGGAACATGTTCAGTTCATCGCGGATGACCCCTGGTTGAACACGCACCCATTTTTGTTCCTTATTAAATTCAAGGACTTTGGTAAAATATTTTGATACATCAGTCACAATGCCATTGCCTACAACCTGCCCGGCAAGCGATGTACCGGCAGTGCGCGGGATGAGCGAGGTCTTGTGCTGATGGGCAAATGCGATCAGCTTTTTGATGTCATCAATTGATTTCGGTACAGCAACAGCCAGTGGCAGTTCCCTGTATGCAGAAGCGTCCGTTGCGTACAAAGTGCGGATGGTGTCATCATAATAAAATTCGCCTTCCATCGCTGCTGCTAATTGTTCGAATTTTTCTTTCATTGATTTGAAAGTGTTGGGAATGTGCAAAATTAACTATGATTTTCCTGATTTGCAGGTTTGCAACACGAAAAACTGCCAATCAAATATTGCAAAAAAGATCCGGTATTGAACTGGGAACATATCCCAAGTATTTATTATTATGATGATGAGCACAAACGCAATCCAATATCAATGCGCCAGGGGCCTTTTCTTTATCATGCCGCCTCTTGTTTCTTTGATGCTGTGGGTTATTACAAATGCATGCGGGTCAATTGCATCAATTTCAGTCTGCAGGCTTGAAATTTCCAGCCTGGTAACAACTGTGAAAAGAATATTCATCTCAGGTGCATGGCCTTTTTTGCCATAACCCCTATTGCCATTATAAACAGTAATGCCTCTTCCGAGTTTTTGTGTTACCATATCATAGATCTCTTCCGATTTTGGAGACACAATGGTCACGCCAATATATTCTTCAATGCCTTCAATAAAAAAGTCGAGCGTGCGCGAAGCAGAAAAATAAATGAGTATGGAATACAATGCGGTTTCAATGGAAAGAATATAAGCCGCTACTGAAAAAATAAAGATATTAAAAATGAGGATGGTGTCGCCAACTGACAAGCTTGTTTTTTTGCTGATATAAATTGCAAGGATTTCCGTGCCATCAAGTACAGCGCCGCCGCGCACAGCAAGCCCTATACCTCCCCCAAGAAAAAAACCACCAAATACAGACACCAGCAATTTGTCAGAAGTGATAACAGGGTAATGAATAAATGTAATACAAGCTGCCAGCCCGCAAATGGCCAGGACAGTTTTTAATGCAAACCATTTGCCCATTTGCTTAAACCCGAGGAATACAAAAGGTAAATTCACTATGATGATAAATATGGAAAGAGAGCCTTTGGTTATTTCTGACAATAACAAAGAAATGCCGGTAACGCCGCCATCGATAAATTTATTAGGCAACAAAAAACTTTCGAGCCCGAAGCCTGCTGAAAAAACACCTGCAGTAAGCAATGCAGCATCTTTCACGGCGCGGATAGAAAAAATCCTCCTGCGCCGCAATTTTTTAGCCCGGCGATAGCGCAATGTTCCTTCCGCTGCAGTATGGTGTGCATTCATGTACTTGAAAATAATCAAATCTTTCAAATGAAAAAGAAAAATTAATTGTGGCAGCATGAATGGTATGAATGTTTTTTCCCTTTTCCTGTGAACATGCCTGTCAAGCTTTGTCGCCCACGTTTTTGTAATTACAGTTTTACTGAGCTCTTCAGCATTTGAGCAGCTCAGGTTTTTTCAACCATCGAAAATGCCAAAGCGACGGGCAGTTTTGGCGAAGTATTTATTTAAACGCTAAACCCCCTGCCCAAAAACTCCCTGCCTTTCTGAGGCAAGTCTTCCTCACTTGCCTTAACTTTGCGGCTCGAAAAAATTATGAAGTATACCAGCGAAATAAACAGGCGAAGGACATTTGCGATTATTTCTCACCCCGATGCAGGAAAAACTACGCTCACCGAAAAGTTCCTGTTGTTCGGTGGAGCAATACAGACTGCCGGCGCAGTTAAGAGCAATAAGATAAAAAAACATGCTACCAGCGATTTTATGGAGATCGAAAGGCAGCGTGGCATTTCGGTGGCCACATCGGTCATGAGCTTCGAATATAAACATGCGCTCATCAACCTCCTTGACACGCCGGGCCATAAAGACTTTGCAGAAGACACTTATAGGACTTTAACTGCAGTAGATAGCGTAATTCTTGTTATTGATAGTGTCAATGGGGTAGAGGCGCAAACGCGCAGGCTGATGGAAGTTTGCCGCATGCGCGACACCCCGGTAATCGTGTTCATTAATAAAATGGACCGGGATGGCAAGAACCGTTTTGATTTGCTGGAGGAAATCGAAAAAGAGCTGAACATACAGCTTCACCCCATGACATGGCCAATCAATAGCGGCAAAGATTTTAAAGGCGTATATAACCTCGACAACAAAAGCCTTGTCCTTTTTGCAGCAAACACCAAAGCGGCTGATGAGGATGCTGTTCAGATCAATGACCTGGGCATTTCACTGCTCGATGAAAAATTAGGCGAAAAGGATGCCTCTGCCTTACGTGAAGATGTGGAGCTGGTGGATGGCGTTCACGGGAAATTGAATGTGGCTGATTACCTGTCAGGCAAAGTGGCACCTGTTTTTTTTGGCAGCGCCATTAATAATTTTGGAGTGAAAGAAATGCTCGACACGTTCATAAAAATTGCACCGGTCCCGCAATGCCGGCCAACTTCAGTGCGCGAAGTTTGTCCTGGTGAAGAAAAGCTGAGCGGCTTTGTTTTTAAGATCCATGCCAACCTGGATCCCAAACACCGCGACCGCATTGCGTTCCTTCGCGTGTGCAGCGGGAGGTTCGAACGCAATAAATATTTTCATCATGTTCGGTTAGATAAGGACGTTAGGTTCAGCAACCCCTACACCTTCCTTGCCCGTGATAAAGATGTAATTGAAGAGGCTTATCCTGGGGATGTGGTCGGTTTATTTGATACGGGAAATTTTAAGATTGGCGACACATTGACCGAAGGAGAAGATTTTTATTTCACTGGCATTCCTTCGTTCTCGCCCGAAATATTTAAAGAGGTAGTGAATAAAGACCCGATGAAATCTAAGCAGCTCGAAAAGGGGTTATTGCAATTGACAGACGAAGGTGTAGCCCAATTGTTCACGCAGTTTGGGGGAAATAAGAAAATCATCGGTTGTGTTGGAGAGCTTCAGTTCGAAGTGATCCAGTATCGCTTGCTGCATGAATACAGCGCTTCTGTTCAGTTCAACAGCCTTCCTTTTTATAAAGCATGCTGGATAACAAGCAATGACCCTCAAAAACTGGAAGATTTCATCCGGTTCAAACATGCCAATATAGCTAACGATAAAGATGGGCACCTGGTTTACCTGGCGCAAAGCGAGTGGTTCCTGAATACAGAAAGGAACAATAACCCTGATATAGCGTTTCATTTTACGAGCGAGATACATAAATAATGTGGCGAGCGGCTTTGGGGCAGGCGATTTTGTTGCGCTAAATTTGTTTGCATATTTCAAATATATGGTTGAAACAGGCCGCCTAAGCATTGTTCCATTGAATTGCCGCCAGCTTAGTTTGTATATCCATAATAACAGAAAGCTGGAAAGAGAGTTGCATATATCCCATACCGATAGGATTATCCCTCATGAAATAAAGGCCCGCACAGAGTATATGTTAATTCCTGAAATGAAAAAAGCTTCCAATGACGATTACTTTTTTTCGACTTTCTGGCTGGTAATAGAAAAACCTTCGCGCAACGTGGTGGCTGAACTGGGTTTTAAAGGGGCGCCAAATGAAAGAGGCGAAGTGGAGATAGGCTATGGAACTTTTTTTGGGTATCGCCGGAAAGGGTTTATGACCGAGGCCGTAGGCGGAATGATCAATTGGGCAGCAAGCCGCCCCGGAATTAAATTTATGTTAGCCGAGACTGATGAGAACAATATGGCATCCGCCAAAGTGCTGCAAAAAAACGGGTTCGTGAATTTTGACAAGAGAGAGAAGATGCTTTGGTGGAGAATAGAGATAAAGGCATGCAATCAAAATTTTAATGCCACCCCGGTATAATTTTGTGGTGTTATTTTTTTCAGCTCTTTTTTTACCGATGAGGAAATCTTAAGCCCATCAATAAAAGAATGGATAGATTGTTTGTTAATGGAAGAATTGCCACGGGTCAGTTCTTTCAATGCTTCATACGGTTCCGGAAAATTTTCTCTTCTCAGTATTGTCTGAATAGCTTCTGCAACAACGGCCCAGTTGCTTTCGAGGTCTTCATTGATTTTAGTTTGATTGAGCACCAATTTGCCGATCCCCTTTTCAATTGACTTTAGCGCAAGGATGGTATGCGCAAATGGGACGCCGATGTTGCGCAGCACAGTTGAATCTGTCAAATCCCGCTGCAACCTTGACACCGGAAGTTTTGCCGAAAAATGTTCGAACAATGCGTTGGCAATGCCAAGATTGCCTTCGGCATTTTCAAAGTCGATGGGGTTCACTTTGTGCGGCATGGCAGACGAGCCCACTTCTCCCTTTTTTACTTTTTGTTTGAAATAATCCATCGAAACATAAGCCCAGGCATCGCGGCAAAAATCAATCAGTATATTGTTGATCCTTTTCATCACATCAAAAAAAGCAGCCAGGTTATCGTAATGCTCAATTTGTGTGGTGTACTGTTGTCGTTGCAGCCCAAGAGAGCCTTCCACAAACTCATTTGCCAGCTTCACCCAGTCTTTTTTAGGGAATGCGGTTTGATGGGCATTCAGGTTGCCTGTTGCTCCCCCGAACTTTGCAGAGAAGGGAACTGTTATAAGTAGGTCAACCTGGTTTTCAATCCTTTCAACAAATACCATTATTTCTTTTCCGAGAATGGTTGGGGATGCGGGCTGGCCATGTGTTCTGGCAAGCATAGGAACATGAGACCATTCATCAGCCAGCAATTTCAATTCACGGTTAAGGTTAAGCAATGAAGGAAGGTATTCTATTTCTACTGCATGTTTCCATAGCAGGGGAATGGCTGTGTTATTGATGTCTTGAGAGGTTAGCCCGAAATGGGCCCATTCTTTTATATTGCCGGCACCGGCTTCTTCCAGTTTTTTCTTTAAAAAATATTCAACCGCTTTCACATCATGGTTGGTAATGCTTTCTGTTTTTTTTATTTCCGCAGCATCGTCCAGGTTAAAATTTTCTGTTATGGACTTGATTTTTTTTCGGGCTGCGGCAGGAAGGGGGAATATTTTTTTGTCGCTCAGGAAAAAAAAGTATTCTACTTCAACCAGCAGGCGGTATTTGATAAGCGCAAATTCTGAAAAATAGTCATCAAGGAAGTGCAGTTGCCGGTGATAGCGCCCGTCAATAGGAGAAATGGCTGTGAGTGTATTTAATTCCATAAGTTATTTAATAAAGGTTGAACTTCGTTTTCCTGCACTTAACTTTGCGCCAAAATTAAAACAAACGAGTTGGACAGAAAAATAAGGGTGGGCGCAGTAAGCTATCTGAATACAAAGCCTTTGCTGTATGGTATTGAGCATTCGCCGGTTATTAAAAAGATCGAGCTAAAAATTGACTATCCTTCCCGTATAGCCACTATGTTGTTAAATGACGAGATTGATATAGGGCTTGTGCCTGTTGTCATTCTCCCTGAACTGGAAACATTTTATATAAACACCAATTATTGCATTGGCAGCAATGGGCCGGTTGCATCAGTTTGCCTCTTCAGCGATGTCGCGATTGAAAAAATAGAGAAAGTGCTGCTTGATTACCAAAGCAGGACATCTGTGCAACTGGCTAAAATTTTATTAAAAGAATATTGGAAGGTTGACCCTTTGTTGGAAGGCGCAAAAGAAGATTTCCGTGAACATATTAACGGCAATACTGCCGGGCTGGTTATTGGCGACAGGGCACTGGAGCAAAGAATGAAATCGGAATATATTTATGATTTTGGCGAGGCATGGAAAGAACTGACCGGCCTGCCATTTGTGTTCGCTGCATGGATCAGCAATAAAAAGCTTGATGGGGATTTTGTTGACGAGTTTGATAAAGCGAACAAGAAAGGGGTTGAAAGCTTCGATGCTGTAGTGCAAAAAACAACATACCCGGTATTTGGCCTTCGCAAATATTATACTGAGCACATCAGCTATGTGCTCGATGATGCAAAACGGAAGGGGCTTGATTTGTTCCTGCAGAAATTGAAAACAAATTCAGTGAAAAGTCCTGCTTTTCGCTGGTGATTATCATTGGCAATATGCAGCAAGCTTTATGGATTGCCCTCAACGGCTATAGTTGGGGGCCTCTCTTGTTATTTCCACATCGTGGGCATGGCTTTCCCGCATACCGGCACTGGTTACTTTAATAAACTGTGCATGTTGCAAAGCTTCAATATTTTTTGCACCACAATATCCCATGCCCGCACGAAGGCCGCCCACATATTGGGTAATGACCTCGCTCAAATAGCCTTTGAATGCTACCCGGCCTTCAATTCCTTCCGGCACTAATTTTTTGATGTTATCTTCAACGTCCTGGAAATACCTGTCGCTGCTGCCTTTGGCCATGGCCCCAATTGAGCCCATCCCTCTATATTGCTTGAACTTTCTGCCTTCATAAATAATTGTATCGCCAGGGCTTTCTTCAACTCCTGCAAACACACTGCCCATCATTACCGCATTTGCGCCAGCCGCCAATGCTTTTACCATATCGCCGGTATAACGGATGCCCCCATCCGCAATCAGGGGGATACCCTTTTCTTTTAAAACGGATGCAGCTTCCATCACTGCGGTGATTTGAGGAACACCTGCACCTGTAACAATCCTGGTTGTGCAAATAGATCCGGGGCCAATGCCCACTTTGACTGCATCAGCCCCCGCTTCAGCAAGTGCTTTAGCTCCGGCAGCAGTGCCGATATTGCCTGCTATTACCTGTAAATCTTTAAAATTCTTTTTTACATTTTTTAAAGCGTCTATCACTCCTTTATGGTGGCCATGGGCACTGTCGAGGCAAACCACGTCAACGCCTATCTGCTGCAGCGCCGAGGCCCTGTCGAGCATATCTCTTGTTATGCCAAGCGCAGCGCCCACCAATAACCTTCCAAAGCTGTCTTTTACCGCGTTGGGATAGCTTGATAATTGCAATATGTCCCTATAGGTTATCAACCCAATCAGCCTGCCTGATTTATTGATGACAGGAAGCTTTTCAATTTTATATTTCTGTAAAATTTTTTCAGCTTTTTTAAGGTCAGTACCTTCAGGCGCAGTGATGAGGTTGTCTTTAGTCATCACCTCCTTCACTTTTTTCTTTTTATCATCTTCAAAGCGCAAATCGCGGTTAGTGAGTATGCCTACAAGTTTCTGGTTATTGCTTACAATAGGAATGCCCCCGATTTTATTTTCCTTCATCAGCCTCAAAGCATCACCAATAGAAGCTTCTTCATGAAGTGTGATGGGATCAATGATTAGCCCGCTTTCGCTGCGCTTTACTTTGCGGACCTGTTCTGCCTGGCTTTCAATGGTCATGTTTTTGTGCAGTATGCCAATTCCCCCTTCTCTTGCGATGGCCATTGCAAGAGAAGCCTCTGTGACAGTATCCATAGCGGCGGAAACCATGGGGGTGTTGAGCGAAATTGCCCTGGTGAGTTTTGTTTTGATATCCACTTCACGCGGGAGTACTTGTGAAAAAGCAGGAAGCAGCAACACGTCATCGAATGTTAATCCTTCGCCGAAAAATTTTGATGTGGAGTTTACTTTTGGAGCGGGTGTATTTATTCTTGCCATGTGCAAAGATAGGGTGGCGGGAAAATTCGCTCCAAAAAATTTTTTTGCTTTTGCGGTGAAACCCTCAGGGAGACCGCATACCCGGTTTCATAACCCGGCAGGTTTCGGAAATAGCCAGGACAAATTATTTAAACGGTTTAATTATTGTTGTAAGTAAAAGACATTATCTGCTGGCTACGCTGCTGTTGTCTATTTTGCCAAGCGCATCAGCATTCAGCACATCGTACAATTCCAAGTTGTCGTATTTCGATCTCAGGCTGTTGTAAAGGCTACGGCAACTGAATGCGCTGGTAACTTTTTCATACACTTTTATCTTGTTGAAGAAAAAATATTGTAAATGCTTTTTTTCTTTTTGAAGCACCGAAGAGGCTGTTGCAAAATTGAAAGAAAGGTTGCCTGTGTTTGAGCCTTCTGCAAAAACTGCAATCAATTGTTCAGACCTGCTGTTGTTTGATGTTACTCCAAGCACCTGGCAGGCGCAAATTTTGGCAGATGATTTTTGAGGCGCTTTGCCATCAACAGAATTTGTAAGAGAATCATTATGCGTTTTTCGCAAATCACTCTTTTCAAGATTGTTTTGGCTGGCAAAAGAGGTATGCCCGAGCAGGGCAATCGCAAATAAAATACAGATGAAGCGTTTCATGAGGCACGATGTTATCAAGTTTAAAAATTGCGGTTCCCAGGATTTGAACTTGATATTGTACCGGCTGCAGGGGGGAAATAAAAAAACCTGCAACTGCAGGCTTTTCATGTGGTAGTGGACAAGCGTAAAATTTGCAATTTTATTTGGTATATCATAATAATTGGGGCATTTTTTTGCGCTTGTTGGCCCTCAGGCTGTTATAACTGTAAAATATTATTGCACTCCATCTGCAATGCAATACAGCTTTGTTCTTATGACCTGTGAGGGGCAATGAAGCCTTTTGTTTAGAAGAGCCATTGTTTCGCCTGATCAAAAATTTTAGCAGAAACGGGACATGGCACTTGAACCAGTGCAAGGTAAAATATCGCTTATTTTTTTATTGCTCGCGCAATAAATTTTATTTGGAAATGGCTTAGGCATGATTGTAAATTGCTGCTGAGCTAAAATATGCAGGGCAACAAATTCAATATTTGTACATCTGCAGTTTGATCAATGGACATATTGAATGAATAATGCACGATATAGAACCATTTTACAACTGGCGCCATATTTATGTAAGCGAAGAAGACGAAAAGTCACCGTTTTACGGCAGGGTTTATTCTGAATTTCAGTTCACCCAGGCTGTATACAACTATTATATTCATCCTCAATGGGATGATTTTGGTTCTCGCACGTTATATATGAAAGTGCTTATGGCCGATTATGAAGAACACTATGTGGTCATTGAGCTGATTGGCGAATGGAATGATGCCATAGAGAACGACATTATGGAACTTAAGCGCGAAGTGATGGATTTCTTTTCAGCCCAGGGCATCAACAAATTTATCCTTATCACTGAAAATGTGCTGAATTTCCACAGCGGGGATAAGGACTATTATGAAGAATGGTATGAAGAGGTGACAGATGCAGGAGGGTGGATTGCCTGCCTTGCCATGCCCGAGCAGGCCCGGCATGAATTTAAAAAGGCTAAGCTGAACAGGTACATTGAACTTGAAGAAATAGAGAACTGGCGGATATATAAGCCCATTCATTTGTTCCGAAAAATTGACCAGCATATTTTAAGCCGCCTGGAATAAGCTGCCAGTAAGGCTTTTTGCCTGGAAAAAGAAGCGTGGCGGTTGTAATAATCTAAAAAAATAATTTTTGATTTTAAAATAAGTTGATACTTTTGGCACTTATCATGATTACAGCTAAAGCATACCGTTATTTTTTCTTTTATTTTTATTTCTACTTTACCAGTAGGCCGGGATTGCTTTTGTTAACAACCAAATAATAAACTAAATAACAATAGTAAATCCCGGCGAAAAGCCGGGATTTTTATTTTCCCGAAATGTTAAAAGGGAATTTGAAATCGATCAACAATATGGAACAGTCAAAAAAGATAGAAGTGAATAACATGCCTTTCAATGGGAATGGGCAAGGGAGCAAAGTTTCGATACAAGGTTATGAAGGAAGCTTTCACCAGGAGGCTGCGCGTCATTTTTTTGGTAATGATATAGAGGTGCTCCCTTGCGCTACTTTTCGCGAAGTGATAAAAATTGCTGCCAGCAGGAAAGAAAGCGATGGCGGCGTGATGGCCATAGAAAATTCCATTGCAGGGAGCATTTTGCCGAACTATAACCTGCTGCAAAAAAGCAACCTGAAAATTATCGGCGAAATATATCTCCATATCGGGCAGAACCTGATGGCAAATCAGGGCGTAATGCTAAAGGATATCCGAGAAGTACATTCGCACCCGATGGCTATTCAACAGTGCCTTGAATACCTTGATAAATTCGACTGGAAACTGGTGGAAACAGAAGATACAGCCCTGAGCGCAAAACATGTTCATCAGCACAGGAGCAAACATATTGCTGCGATTGCGAGCAAGCTTGCGGCAGAGCTTTTCAGCCTGCAGGTGCTTGCCCCAAACATTCATACTATGAAAAATAATTACACCCGTTTTTTGATTTTGCAGAGAGAAGACATTGCGGCACAAATTGAAAATGCGGATAAAGCTTCTGTGAATTTCCATACTGATCATTCAAGGGGCAGCCTGGCAAAGGTGCTTACCCAAATTGCTGATGGCGGCATTAACCTGAGCAAATTGCAATCTTTCCCTATCCCTGGCAGCAACTGGCAATATTCATTTCATGCCGACATGGAATTTGATACTATTGAACAGTTCTATACTGTGATCGAGAAAATCAAACCAATCACGGCAGGCTTGAAAATTTACGGGGTTTATAAAAAAGGAAGAACTGTTTGATTAATGGAGTGCGCAGCATTAATGACCAAGTGGAGCTTGCCTCAATTGGAAGATATTTGACCTAAATATTGAGCGCTTTGTCTTGTTCAGATGAATTTTAAGTGGCAAACAATAAAAACAATTTATATAAGTCGTCTTATTCATAGTACAACATGATAACAATAAAAACATCAGCCCGCCTCGAAGGCATTGGCGAATATTATTTCTCACAAAAACTTCGTGAAATTGAGGAACTGAACAGGCAAGGGAAAAATATTATTAATCTCGGTATCGGCAGCCCGGATTTGCCCCCGCACCCGGACGTAATCAAAACGCTGCATGACGAGAGCGCTAAGCCCAACGTGCACGCTTACCAGGGTTATAAAGGGTCGCCCGTTTTGCGCAGTGCGATTGCTGATTGGTACAGCAAATGGTACGGCGTTGAGCTGAACGCTGGCACCGAAATCTTGCCATTGATCGGGAGCAAAGAAGGGATCATGCATATTTGCATGACCTATTTCGAAAATGGGGCAGCAGTGCTGGTGCCCAACCCTGGTTACCCTACTTATTCCAGTGCAGTTAAGTTGTCAGGAGCTACACCGGTTTATTATGAACTGAAAGAAGAAAACAATTATTTCCCTGATTTCGATAAGCTCGGCGAACTTGTCGGCAAGCATGCAAAATCAAGCCCGATAAAAGGGATGTTTGTGAACTATCCGCAAATGCCAACCGGGCAGGCGCCTGCCAAAAAATTTTTTGAAGCGTTAATTGCGTTTGCCAAACAGCAAAATATTTTGGTTATTCATGATAACCCATACAGTTTTATTTTGAATGAATCGCCAATGAGCATATTGGGTATTGATGGAGCAAAAGATGTTGCCATTGAGCTGAACTCGTTGAGCAAATCGCAGAACATGGCCGGCTGGCGCATAGGTATGCTTATTGGAGCAAAGCAAAGAATTGACGAAGTGCTTCGCTTTAAAAGCAATATGGACAGCGGCATGTTTTTGCCATTGCAGCTCGCTGCAGCAAAAGCGCTTAGCTTGCCCAAAGAATGGTATGATAGCGTGAACGCGGCGTATAAAAAAAGGCGCGAAAAAGTTTTTGAATTGCTCGACCTGTTAAAATGCAGTTACTCAAAAAAGCAAACAGGCATGTTTGTTTGGGCAAAGGTCTCCTTGAAATATAAAACAGGCTTCGATCTTGCTGATGAAATATTGTATAATGCGGATGTGTTCATTACTCCAGGGGGCATTTTCGGCAGTGCCGGGGAAAATTATGTGCGTGTGAGCCTTTGTACAACGGAAGAAAGATTAGCAGAAAGCATAGAGCGCATAAAGGAATTCCTCGCAATAAAAAACAAAACCAATGTTTGATTCGGTTACCATAGTAGGTGTGGGTTTAATAAGTGGCTCGTTCAGCCTGGCATTAAAGGATCTTGGGCTGGTGAAAAACGTGGTTGGCATCAGCCGAACAGAAGCCAGTGCAAAGAAAGCAATTGAACTGGGGCTGATTGATGAAACGCTTCCCTTAAAAGAGGCTGTTGCCAAAAGCGACCTGGTTTATGTAGCTATTCCTGTAGATTCAACGGTAACAGTTATTCGGGAGATTATGGACTTGGTCTCGGAAAAACAAATTGTCGCTGACGCGGGTTCTACCAAGCACGCTTTGTGCACGGCAATGGCAAACCATCCGATGAGAAAAAGGTTTGTGGCAACGCACCCTATGTGGGGAACTGAATATAGTGGGCCTGAAGCTGCGGTGCATGATGCTTTCAAAGGCCGCAGCTGTGTAATTTGCGAAAGGGCTAAAAGCGATAAAGATGCTGCAGAAACCATGGAAAATATCTATAGGCAGTTAGGGATGAATATCGTGTATATGAATGCTGATGCCCATGACCTGCATGCTGCCTACGTGAGCCACATCTCCCACATCACCTCATTTGCACTGGCGAATACCGTGCTTGAAAAAGAAAAGGAAGAAGATGCGATTTTCGAACTGGCCGGCGGGGGGTTTGAAAGTACCGTGCGGTTGGCTAAAAGCAGCCCGGCCATGTGGGCGCCGGTGTTTATGCAGAACCGGGATAATGTGCTGGATGTTTTGAACGAACACATTTCGCAACTACGGAAATTTAAAAGCTGCCTTGAAAAAGAAAACTATGCTTACCTGTGGGAATTAATGGAAAAGGCGAATAAAATAAAGAAGATTATTAAATAGCATCTGAATTTGCGTTTATGGGAGGCGATGGGATTAGGAGGGTTGGATGAAACGATGAAAATATAGCCTCTCTTATGAAGTTGTCTAAAAATGATTTCGAGAAGTCCATATAACAACGGTTCAACTTTTCCAAATCTTTTAATTGATTATAAATTGGGTAATCCTGTATGAGCTTTGGAAAAGATTAAGCCTATTGGTTGTTCGAGCAATCATTTTTAGACGGCTTCTTATTAATCTTATAAATCATAAAATCACGTTCAGAGACGATTTAACCGTACCTTTGCGCAAAATTTTAAAAAACGTTATGGCGACATTTGAAGAGCTGGGTTTGGATGCGAAACTGGTTCAGGCAACAGATGCGCTGGGCTTTGAAAACCCTACTCCAATACAGGAAAAAGCAATTCCTGTTCTGTTGAGCGGCACTAAGGACCTTGTAGGGCTTGCACAGACGGGCACTGGAAAAACGGCTGCATTTGGATTGCCTTTATTGCAGTTGGTTCAAGCCGCAGACAGGTTCCCGCAGGCATTGGTTGTTTGTCCCACCAGGGAATTGTGCATGCAGATTGTGAGCGAAGTCGAGCAATTCAAAAAATTTATGCCCGGCATGCATGTGATTGCAGTTTATGGCGGAACCTCCATTGGTTTGCAGATAAGAGATCTGAAAAGAGGGATACAAATTGTAGTGGCTACACCAGGCAGGTTGATTGATTTGATTGAAAGGAAAGCCATTAACCTTGAACAGATAAAATACGTGGTGCTTGATGAAGCGGACGAAATGCTGAACATGGGTTTCCAGGATGATATTGAATTCATTTTGCAAAACACCCCAAAGCGCGAAGCAACCTGGTTGTTCAGCGCGACGATGCCGCCTGAAATACGCAGGGTTAGCCGCAAATACATGCAGCAGCCCTTTGAGATCACAGTAGGCAAGGTGAACACCGCAAACAAAAACATCGATCACCAGTATTATGTTACGGCTGCACATCACCGTTATGAAACCCTGAAAAGGATTATTGATTTCAACCCGGGCATCTATGGAATTATTTTTACCCGGACCAAAGCCGATGCGCAAAATATTGCTGAGAAACTGACAAGAGAAGGGTATGACATTGATGCATTGCACGGCGACCTCACCCAACAGCAACGGGATAAGGTGATGGGCGAGTTCCGAGACAAAACCTTGCAATTGCTGATTGCAACGGATGTTGCTGCGAGAGGGATCGACGTTCAGGGCATTACCCATGTTATTAATTATGAATTGCCGGACGATGTAGAAGTTTACACGCATCGGAGCGGAAGGACGGGAAGAGCTGGGAATACCGGGATATCACTATCGATTATACATAGCCGTGAAATTGGTAAACTAAGACAGATTGAGCGGATGGTGCAGTTGCAGTTCCATAAACTGGAAATACCTGGCGGGAAAGATGTGTGCAGGAAACAGTTCTTTCATTTCATGGATAAATTGCTGCAGGCCGACATCAGTCATGGCGATTATGAAACTTATGTGCCCATGCTGGCAGAAAAATTTGCTGACATCAGCAAGGAAGAGGTATTGAAACGCGTAGCTGCATTGGAGTTCGACAGGTTCCTGAAATACTATGAAAACGCAGAAGACCTGAACGTGCGCATGCGCGAGCTTAAGGGGGATGGCGCAGGCCGCGGCAGAGAGAGAAAAGAATCGTCTCCGGGTGGTAGGCAATACCGCGATACCCGCGGAAGGGAATTTAACGGCAAAGGCGATTACATGAAATTGTTTGTGAACCTGGGCTCTAAAGACGGCTTTTATAAGGCAAGTTTTTTACAATTTATTCTTGATATGAGCGACCTGAAAAAGGAAGCACTGGGAAGGATTGACATGAAGGAAATGAACAGTTGGGTAGAAGTGGACAGGAGGTCCGCTAACCAAATGATCCGCTCGATTGACGGGAAAAATTATAAAGGCAGAAGGATCAGGATGAATGAGGCGAACAGCCGGTGAGGAATTTCACCGATGCCATAAAGGGCACAACGAAATAAAAAATAAATTCATTCTCTTGTTTTGCCCATTCATTGCTGAACAACAATCGATGCACAGATGTGTGCAACAGTTTCAAAACAGGACAAATGATGGATACATCAACTGATTTTTTTATAAAATAACAAAAAGCCAATAATGGAACGCAGTTGCGAAAAGACTGCAAGCACGAAACTAAAAATATAAATGAAAATATTATGGAAGCAACATCAACTAAAATGAAAGAACTGGTCCAGGAAAAATGGAATAAGCGCCCGCTGGTGATATCAGGCCCGTGCAGCGCAGAAACAGAAACACAGGTTTTGGAAACCGCAATTCGGTTGCACAAGACCGATAAAGTGGATATCATGCGGGCAGGCATCTGGAAGCCGCGCACGCGCCCAGGAAGTTTTGAGGGAATTGGAACGAAAGGATTGCCCTGGCTGCAACAGGCTAAAAAAGTAACGGGCATGCCGGTTGCCGTGGAAGTGGCAACAGGCAAGCAGGTGGAAGACGCGCTGACTTTTGAAGTTGACGTGCTGTGGATTGGCGCAAGAACTACAGTGAACCCGTTTAGCGTGCAGGAAGTTGCTGACGCACTTAGGGGCGTTGAAGTGCCGGTGCTGATCAAGAACCCTATCAATCCTGACCTGGAATTATGGACGGGCGCTGTTGAACGTGTGGCCAAAGCAGGTATTAAACAAATTGGCCTGATCCATCGTGGGTTTTCTTCTTATGGAAATACGGAGTACCGAAATGCGCCGATGTGGCACCTTGCTATTGAAATGAAGAGGCGTAACCCGGGGATGTTGTTTATTAATGACCCCTCGCATATCTGTGGCCGGAGGGATATTTTGCAGGACGTGGCACAAAAAGCCATTGACCTTGATTTCGACGGGCTGATTATCGAAAGCCATATTGATCCGGATAAGGCATGGAGCGATGCAAAACAGCAGGTTACTCCTGAGCAGCTTGCAGAAATGCTGGGCCACATCAGGTGGAGAAAAGAAGATGTGGCATCTGAAGAATATCATGCAGCACTTGAAAAACTCCGCCAGCAGATCAACCACCTCGATGATGAGCTGATGCAGATACTAGGCACCAGGATGAAAGTGTCAGAAAAAATCGGCCAGTATAAAAAAGACAATAATATTACGATTTTGCAAACCAACAGATGGAATTCTATATTGGAACGTGCTTTCGCAAAAGGTGAGGCGCTTGGCTTGAGCAAGGAATTCATCACTAAATATTTTGATGCGGTGCACATGGAAAGCATCAACCACCAGAATAAGGTGATGAACAGCTGACAAGGAAGGCCGAAAACCAGTGGGCCTCGTTGCACCTGTGGCGGGCGGCATCCACTGGCTTATTATGGCTTCGGGAACAAAATTTATTCATGCTTTATGCATAAAAAAACTTTTCGGTTTTCAAATAAAATAGCCTGCTATTATTTTGATGCCAGGTTTTCTGATCTGGAAACCCTGGTGGACAAGAAGCATGCAGTGATTATAACTGATGAAAATGTATTCCATGCATCTTTCAAAAAATTCAAAGGTTGGCGGGCAATTGTGCTGAAAGCTGGAGAGGAGTACAAAATACAGGGAACGGTTGATAAAATAATTTCCCAGCTCATTGAAATGGGGGCAGACCGGAAGACTTTTTTAATTGGTGTCGGTGGCGGAGTAGTTACTGATATCACGGGTTATGTAGGGTCGGTTTATATGCGCGGGATTAAATATGCTTTTGTGCCAACATCATTGCTGGCGATGGTGGATGCATCTATCGGTGGGAAAAATGGAATTGATGTGGGCATATACAAAAACCTTGTCGGCACCATTAACCAACCGGATTTCCTCTTGTATGATATTTCTTTTTTAAAGACACTTCCCCTGGGTGAATGGATAAATGGTTTTGCTGAGATCATCAAACATGGCGCTATTAAGGACGCCGTATTATTCAGGGAACTGCAAAAAAATACATTGGCTTATTACCAAAAAAACAAGCTGGCATTGCTAAAGCTCATCAGGCGGAATGTTCTGCTAAAATCAAATGTGGTGCAGCATGATGAATTTGAAACCGGGGAAAGGCAATTGCTCAATTTTGGCCACACCCTGGGACACGCCATTGAAAAAGTATATGAGCTTCCGCATGGCCAGGCCATTTCAATTGGCATGGTCGCTGCGTGCATCATCTCAGAAAATTATTTGAATTTCACAGGCACCGCGAAGGTTATATCTACACTTGAGCAGTATGGTTTGCCCACATTGTCAAATATTGATCCTGAGAAGGTATTGGATGTGATGAAGCATGACAAGAAGAGAGTGCGGCAGTCAATCAATTATGTGCTCTTGAAAAAAATTGGCCAAGCCCAAATAAAAGCACTGCCAATAAATGAATTGGAGAAAATAATGTATTCGATCATCAGGGCGAGATAAACTGAAAGTAAATTGCCAGGCGCGAAGGTTGATATAATTTTTTATCGGACGAAAAAACAGGACGCATGCAAGCAATCATATATCCATCCACATTAAGCGGAACAATACTGGCGCCCGCCTCAAAAAGCTCGATGCAAAGGGCCTGTGCAGCAGCATTGATAGCGAAAGGCAAAAGCATCATTAATAACCCGGGGCATTCAAATGATGACAATGCGGCATTGGCGATATTAAAAGCAGTGGGATGTGAATGGTCAATAAAGAATGGCTTGTTGGCCATTGACAGCTCAAAATCTTTTTTGAGCTCATCTTTTTCTGCTCTTCCATCGCCTTTGATGATCAATTGCGGTGAAAGCGGCCTGGGTATCCGGATGTTCGTCCCGATATTGGCTTTATGTGGACAGGAAATTATTGTTAACGGGGAAGGCAGCTTGCTGAAGCGCCCAATGGATTTTTTTGATGAAGCCTTGCCGAAACTGGGTGTTGAGGTTGTTTCCAATAACGGGAAGCTCCCTCTAAAAATAAAAGGGCCGCTTCAATCGAAAGATATCGAGATCGATGGTTCATTGAGCTCACAATTTTTAACAGGGCTGCTGTTTGCCTATTCAGCTTCAAATACAAATGGCGTTTCCATAAAGGTTAATAATTTAAAGAGCAGGCCTTATATCGATTTAACCTTAAAGGTGATGCACGATTTTGGCTTGTGTGTTCCTGAAAACAGGAACTATAAAGAATTCTATTTCGATCAGGCATTGAATGCCGGGCACCAGGCGCCTGTTGAATATACTGTTGAAGGAGACTGGAGCGGAGGTGCATTTTTATTAGTGGCGGGTGCAATTGCGGGCGATATTGTTGTTGAAGGGTTGGATGCAGGTTCAACACAGGCCGATAAAAAAATAATGGAAGCGCTGGAAAAAGCAGGGTGCGATACTTCTATTGCCAAGAATGAAATTAAAATCTCTAACCCCTCAATAGCGCTCAGGGCCTTTGATTTTGAGGCAACAGATTGCCCTGACCTTTTTCCTCCGCTTGTGGCACTGGCTGCATATTGCCAGGGCGAAACAAAAATTAAAGGAGCAAAGAGGTTGGCCCACAAAGAGAGCAACCGCGCATTGACACTGCAGGAAGAGTTTGGCAAAATGGGCGTGGAGATTGTCTTGCATGGGGACACCATGGTGGTGAAAGGAAATGGCCGTATAAAAGGCGCGATTGTTCATTCGCGGCACGACCACAGGATTGCGATGGCTTGTGCTGTTGCGGGCCTAAAAGCCAGTGGCGCAACAGTTATTGAGGAAGCGGATGCCATTGATAAATCGTATCCTGATTTTTACGGGCATTTAAAATCGTTAGGCGCAAATCTTTCGGCCAACAAACTTATCAATCAACAAACAGTTTAACAGTGAACAGTTTCGGGCGCATATTTCGGATAAGCATTTTTGGAGAATCTCATGGAGAAGGAGTGGGCATTGTAGTGGATGGCTGCCCGGCAGGGCTGCCATTAACTGTTGAAGATTTCTTACCGGATATGGAAAGAAGGAAGGGCGGTGCGCAGAAAGGCACAACCCCCCGCAAAGAAGACGATTTGCCAATTTTCAAGAGCGGCATTTTCAATAATAAAACAACGGGAGCTCCCATTGCCATTCTGTTTGAAAACAAAAATACCCGCAGCAGCGATTATGAAAAACAGCGTGCCGTTCCGCGCCCCGGTCACGCAGATTTTACGGCACATGCAAAGTTCAGGGGGCATGAAGATTTTCGTGGAGGCGGGCATTTTAGCGGGAGGCTTACCGTGGCTGTGGTAGCGGCAGGAGTAATCGCAAAAAAATTGTTGAATAAGATTGCCATCAAAGCAACCATTCTTGAAATTGGCAACGAACCTGATGTTGAAAAAGGCCTGGAGAAGGCAATTGAAGCAAAAGATTCCATTGGAGGTATTGTTGAATGCAGGGCAAGCAACCTGCCGGCTGGGTTAGGCGAGCCTTTTTTTGACAGCGTTGAATCGGTATTGTCGCATGCCGTATTTGCGATACCTGCGGTACGGGGTATTGAATTTGGAACTGGTTTCGCAGCGGCAAAAATGTTTGGCAGCGAGCACAATGATGCGATCGTGGACATGCAGGGCAAAACAAAAACAAACCATGCTGGCGGAGCAGTCGGGGGCATTACCAATGGCAACGAACTGGTTTTCCGGATCGCGATAAAACCCACTTCTTCTACACCGAAAGAGCAGCAAACATTAAATTGGGAAACCGGCGAAGTAGAGGCGTTTTCTGTGAAAGGAAGGCATGACCTGTGCATTGCACTGCGCGTGCCGGTAGTGCTGGAAGCTGTGACAGCCTTTGTTTTAGCCGATTTGATGATGCTGGAACAAAAAATTGGTCGGGCGTTTTAAGCCTTTAAAGAATATAATAATTATTAACCAGGAACGTTAATGAACAATAAAGTCCAATAAAAAAACCATACTATCATGCCCACAATTTTCCATATTACCACTAAAACAGAATGGGACGCAGCTAAAAGAAAAGGTTTTTATGACACTTTATCTTTGAAAGAAGAAGGGTTTATTCATTGCAGCGAAGACCGCCAGGTTTCAGGTGTGCTGCGCCGTTATTTCCAGGATAAAAGAGACCTGATAAAACTGGTGATAGAAACAGCTAAACTAGAAAGCCCTTTTTTCTTTGACTGGTCTGTTGCAGTAAAAGATACTTTCCCCCATATTTATGGCCCCATCAATATTGATGCAGTCAACGAAGCTGTTGCATTGCATCAATAGCGCATGTAGTTGTTGTCGGTCAGGGAAAATTTACAATACGATATTTTGCAGCAGCCCGCTCTTCGAAGGATAATCTGTGTTGTAATGCAGCCCCCTGCTTTCTTTCCTGAACTGCGCTTCTTTCACTATCAAATAGCCAACGGTAATCAAATTCCTTGCTTCGCACAGTTGGGGAGAAACGGAAGTGGCTTCGTATAATGTTTCAATTTCTTCATGTAAAAGATCAAGCCTCTTCATTGCCCTTTGCAGGCGAACATTGGTGCGAACGATACCGACATAATCCGTCATCAGCAATTGAAGCTCCTTCACGCTTTGTGTGATCAGGATCATTTCTTTCGGGTGGGTGGTCCCCTGTGCGTTCCAGTCAGGGATGTTGTCGTTGAAAGCAATTTTATCGACTTGTTTCACACTGTCGAGATAACAACGATGGCTGAACACGAGCGCTTCCAGTAACGAATTGCTCGCTAACCGGTTTGCGCCGTGCAGCCCGGTGGAAGCACATTCGCCACAGGCATATAAATTTTTGATGGATGTTTTCCCCCATTCATCTGTTTTGATGCCACCGCAACTGTAATGTGCCGCAGGCGCAATAGGGACCAGGTCCTTCATCACATCAATGCCAATTGATTTGCATTTTTCATAAATGTTGGGGAAATGCTCAATGAATTTTTCTTTGTTCATGTGGCGGCAGTCAAGGTACACGTGTTCAGTGCCGGCCTTCTTCATTTCGTTATCAATGGCACGGGCAACGATATCGCGGGGGGCAAGGTCTCTCCGCCCGTCATAATGCTCCATAAAAGCTTCGCCACTTTTGTTTCGGAGAATACCGCCATCGCCACGCACGGCTTCTGTTATCAAAAATGAAGGGCTTATGCCCGGCTCATACAAAGCCGTGGGATGGAACTGGATAAATTCCATATTCTCGATCCTTCCTTTTGCGCGGTAAGCCATCGCCACGCCATCGCCGGTTGCAATTTTTGGGTTAGTTGTTGTACGATACACCTGGCCATTGCCGCCGGTTGCAAATAAAATAACCTTCGATAAAATTTTTTCAATTTGGTTGGTATGCAGGTTCAGTGCATAGACGCCGTAACATTCAATATCGGGCGTTGATTTTGTTACCAGGTAACCAAGATGGTGCTGCGTAATGATATCGACTATGAAACAATGCTTGGTGACCTCGATATTCTTTTGTTTGGAAACAGTTTCCAGCAACGCACGTTCAATTTCTTTCCCGGTAATGTCTTTATGATGAAGGATGCGGAATTGCGAATGCCCGCCCTCTTTGCCCAGCTTATAATCTCCTTCAGCATCTTTATCAAAGCGGGTGCCCCATTCAATTATTTCTTTAATTCTTTCTGGGCCTTCAGTAACCACGATCTTAACTGTCCTGGGGTTGCATAACCCATCTCCGGCAATCAGTGTGTCCTGTATATGTTTATCGAAGCTGTCATTTTCCAAGTCGGTTACGCCGGCAATACCGCCCTGTGCATACTTGGTATTGGTTTCATCGGCCTGGGTTTTGGTGATCACCAGCACTTTTTTATCTGGGTGGTGTTGAGCAACCTTCAGCGCAAAGCTTAAGCCCGCAATGCCGGAGCCCACCACTAAAAAATCGGTTTTTATCATGACTTAAAAGTAAAGAAATTTTATGGTGAATATTTCATGCCAAGGGCAAAGTGGGTATAAAGACCAGAACAACTATTTTGTAAATCCATATTTGGTTTTTTGTTTTTTACAGGGACTGGTGTGCCATTCTACTTTGAAGAGCGCCCTGGTGTTTCTGTTGTGGCCGGGCGCAAATTGATATATTTTGTTATGCCAAGCACTATCAGCAATTGGGCCAAATCGTAAGTTAGCATTACCAAAAAACCGGAACCTTCAAAAGAGCCGTAAAATTTATTGATTGCCAATAAGGAATCGGACATTACAAAGAAAGCTGCGCCAATAATACAAAGCCTGCCAAATTTTTGTTGTGAAAAATCAAAGGTGTGAATGCCGGCCAGGAACATGCATGAAAGCACGATCGAATAAATGAGCACAGGAACTTTCAAATCGCCTAAGGACGGGCTTAGCAATAAGTACAAACAAGTGGTATAAGCAGCGATTAATAAAACAACAAAGGCGTTGATTTTTTTCTTTGGCCGGTTTCCTTTTTTAACATGTATGAACAGGGCGATATAAAAAATATGTGCAATCAGAAAACCCGCCAGGCCAAGTATGAACCAGTAAGGCGTTTCTTTTTCAAACAGCAAGAAGACATCTCCTGAAAAAGAAAAGAACAATGCGCACAGCAGCAGGAAAAACAATTTTCCTTTCTTTTTGGTTCCAGCAGCGGAATAAAATATCAAAAACAGGAGCAGCAGGGGTTTGGTAATATGCCTCAGTTCTTCCTTGTGCAATAAAACAAAAAACAGGTCAATGATCGCGTTGGTTATAAATAGCCCAAGCAATGACCTGCTTTTCATATTGAAATGGACCTGGTTAATATTCTATGGTGTATTCAAATTTTTCGGGATGCACCAGCACTTCGGTTAGGTTGTATTTAATAGTGACCGTTTTTTTGTCGGGCGAAAGCGTGGCGAAGGTGTTGGTTATTTTTTTTACTTTTTTGGGCAAATGTATGGTTAAGGTATAGGGCACTTCCATTCCCATGTCGCCAGCCTGTTTCATTTGAGCGTATTGAGGATTCTCTTTAAGCTGCTTGAATTTTTCCTGGTCTACTGTTCTTGAAATATACCCGGGCCTGCTGGTAAAATCGTATAGCATGTTTATCTGGCCCATGTCAGGCCCCTGGGGTTGCTGGACTGAAGAAGAATCGTTCTTGTTAAGCCCTTTCAGCAATTGCCCCATACCAAGTGAGCCGTCGCCCAGTGCGGTATAGATTTCCTGCAGTTGCGATAAGTTGCTAAAAGGAAAATGCATGTCCGTGGTAAGTGTTTTGTTGTTCATGTTCATGTCCATGTGCAATTTGCCCTGGCCTAACAATTCTTTTTTTTCAGGTGTTAAGGTGGTTGAGGTATCAACAAGGCTTTTCATAAAAATGGCAGTGTCCATTTTCTTATTGGGGAATTGTTTGTCCATTTCTTCTTTGCCTAAATAATTCTGCATAATGTCAAGCAGTTTGCTCATATCCATGTTCATCGACCATTCGCCGTCCCCGTTCTTGTTGATAACAATATCTTCATTAATTTCTATACAACTGCTCAGGAAGGACAGTAAAATAGCTGGCAATAATATTTTTAAAATTTTCATGTCCAATGATTTTAGGGGGCAATTTAGTTCATTTAAACAATCATTGCCTGCTAAAAAAAGCTGGAAGCGCATGTGCGTTTTTGAAGCCGGGCAAGGGTGCCCTCATGGGCCTGCGCCATCGGGGGCTGCCACATTTGATGTATCTGTGCTGCGAGCGGTCATTTGTGGGCAACCCATAAAATTTTTTGTGGCAGAGAATGTATAGAAAATCATTATTTTTCAGCATGAAAGAAAATATTGTTGCACGGTTTGAAGAAAAATTTGATCAACAACCATTAGTGTTTGCCGCTCCCGGAAGGGTTAACCTCATAGGCGAGCATACCGACTATAATGAAGGTTTCGTTTTGCCCGGGGCTGTAGACAAAAGAATTTATGTGGGCATAGCCCGGAACGACAGCAACCTGTTGAATGTGTGGGCAACGCAGTACCAGCAAAAATTCTCGTACCAGCTTGATGTTATCCAGCCGGTAAAAAACTGGTCTACTTACCTGCTGGGTATGGCATACCACATAAAACAGATGGGCCATGATCTTTCCGGAGTCAATGTGGTTATTGACGGCGATGTGCCTTTGGGCGCCGGCATGAGCTCATCGGCCGCTGTTTGCTCTGCATTTGGTTTTGCGCTGAATGATATTTTTGGTTTAGGGCTCTCCCGGATGGAACTTGCCCTGCTCGGGCAAAAAACCGAGCACAGGTTTGCAGGTGTAAAGTGTGGCATTATGGACCAGTTCGCCAGCTTGCATGGAAAAAAAGGGCATGTCATTAAACTCGATTGCAGAAGCCTTGGATATGAATATATACCATTCGATTTCCCCGATTATAAAATTGTGCTGGTGAATACCATGGTCAGCCATACGCTTGCCAGCTCGGAATACAATGCAAGGCGGCAACAATGTGAAGAAGGCGTGCGGATACTGAAAAAATATTTCCCTTCAGCAAAATCACTTCGCGATATTGATGAGGCGCAGCTTGAAAAACATAAAAATGATATGAGCGATTTGGTTTACCGCCGTTGCCGTTTTGTTGTTACTGAGAACGAAAGATTGCTGCGGGGCTGTGATTTATTAAAGAAGGGCGACTTGAAATCATTCGGGGACATGATGTTTGAGGCACATGAAGGATTGAGCAAATGGTATGAAGTAAGCTGTAAAGAATCTGATTTCCTGGTAGCATCGGCTAAACAGCACGAAGCCGTTGCCGGGTCAAGGCAAATGGGCGGGGGCTTTGGAGGCTGCACCATTAATATAGTGAAAACTGATGCGGTCGAAGATTTTTCTTCGTATATCAGTGAGCGTTATATAGGCCAATTTAAGATTGTCCCTGAAATTTATGTTACTCAAATCGAGGATGGGGCAAAAAGAGCAGAGTGATTTTTTAAATGCGGGGAAGTGACGGGGTTTGCCTGGTTTCTTTGCTCTGCAGTCCTGTGATTGACATTTAAGGCTCTGCCCAAACATCGTTTTCTTTTAGGAGAGCGATGAGCTCTTCAACAGCAATTTCGTTGCTCACATTCCGCTTCACGATTTCTTTTCCTTTATATAAAGTAACCTTCCCGGGGCCGCTTCCCACGTAGCCAAAATCTGCATCGGCCATTTCGCCGGGGCCATTCACAATGCAGCCCATGATCGCAATTTTCAGCCCTTTCAAATGACTGGTAACAGAGCGGATTTTTGCAGTCGTTTCCTGCAAATCAAAAAGCGTTCTTCCACAGGAAGGGCAGGAGATGTATTCTGTTTTAGAAATCCTGGTACGCGTTGCCTGCAGAATAGAAAACGAAGTATTATTAATAAACTGGTGGTTGTTTTTTGTTTCGAGATAAGTACGGCCGCTCACTTTTGTATTGACTATTTTTTTCGGGTCATTCATCAGCCAGGTGCCATCGCCCATCCCTTCGAGGAACAATGCGCCTGCTTCAGTTGAAAAATGAATGAGCTGCTCATCAATAGTCGTGTCATGGCTTTTAACGCAAATGATGACCGGGCATTGAATGCCTTCATCCATTAGCTGTGCAATATAGCTTCTCACAGATTGCATGGCATTTGCCGCCGATGACCATAGGCAAAGAACAACATCATCATTATCCCTGATTGCCTGTAACATTTCAGTTGCTGATTTTTCTTCAGCAACATTCAGCGAAATAAAATTCATCACAGGAGAGCGCTCATTTTTTGATAGAAATTCAGTGTGCTGAAACAATGGAAAATATTTTTCTTTATCGTCAACATGGATCCATTCGTTATGATCGCAAATCAGCTTTAATGTTCCGGGCAATGCGAAGCCTATTGTTTTCTTCCCGGTATAAATATAATCTGCAGCAGCATCACCGATGCTCCATTTGTCGGTTGATTCATCATAAGAATAACCTATAGCCTGCAAGTCTTTATAGGAAATGGCTTCAGCTTCCATGAAATCAGCAACAACAACCGGCACGTGATGGCCACCGGTGTTTGAAATCGAAAATGTTTTTCTTCTTTTATATTCAAAAGGCGAGTAAGATAATTTTTCGGCGACTGCTGATTGCCGACTGCCGACTGCCGACTGCCGACTGCTATATCTTTTCACCAAATCTTTGCAAACCGGGATTTCAAATTCCGGGTCCTCAGTTAATGAAACACGGATGGTATCGCCAATGCCGTCTTCCATCAATGCGCCGATGCCGATGGCGGATTTAATCCTCCCGTCTTCACCATCGCCGGCTTCTGTTACACCGAGGTGCAACGGGTAACATGTGCTAAATTCTTCATCCATTTTTTGGATCAATAAACGGTAAGCCTGCACCATTACTAAAGGGTTGCTTGACTTCATGCTCAGCACAATATTGTGATAACTTTCGCCTCTTGCCACGCGCAAAAATTCCATGGCGCTTTCCACCATGCCCATGGGCGTGTCGCCGTAACGGCTCATAATGCGGTCGCTCAGCGAACCATGGTTGGTGCCGATGCGCATGGCTGTTCCATATTCTTTGCAGATCTTCACCAGCGGCGTGAACCGTTCGCGGATGCGCTCAATTTCTTCATTATACTCAGCATCATTGTATTCAATAAGCTCAAATTTCTTTTTGTCGATATAATTGCCGGGATTTATCCTCACCTTGTCTACAATTCTTGCCGCAATTTCTGCTGCATTTGGCGTGAAATGGATATCTGCAACCAACGGTGTTATGTAACCACGCTTGCGCAATTCATTTCTTATGTTCAATAAGTTTTCTGCTTCTTTTTTGCTTGGCGCTGTAATGCGCACCAGTTCTGCGCCGGCTTCAATGCACCGGATAGATTGCTCAACGGTAGCTATTGTGTCCATCGTGTCTGTTGTCGTCATGGTCTGCACGCGGACGGGATGGAAATTGCCGAGCAATAAATCCCCGACTTTTACTTCTAAAGTTTTGAGCCTTTTATATTCAGTCAATGATTCGCAGTAGAATTGCATAAATGAGGTGATAATCTTCCCTAAAGTTGTATATTTCTTTAACTTTTTCCAAAGTTCAAAACTTTGGAAAAGTTCACCAGTCTTTATCTGGTTGTGAAACTGACCTTTGTTTGTTCTGGTTCATTTTTTCCTGCTCGTCTTTTTCTTTTTGCTGCAGGGCTTTTAGCAATTGCTCAACCTGTTGCTTGGTGAGCTTGCTTTTTTGTTGCTGGTCCTGGTTTTGTTGGTCTTTTTTGTCCTGCTTTTGCTGCTGGTTTTTTTTGTTGTTGTTATTTTGCTGCTGCTGTTGTTGTTTGTTCTTTAATTCCCTTAGCGCTTTTTCCAGGTTGTCCCTTGCTTCTTCATCATTAGGGTCTAATTTCAATGCGCTCTTCCATGCATCGATGCTTTCTTCAAGTTTCTGTTGTTTAATGTACGCCACCCCTTTGTTATAATAGCTTTGTTCTTTCAGGGCGCTGTCTTTTGTGCCGTCAATGGCATCATCATAGGACTTTGCTGCATCAGCAAAGCTGTTTTTCCTGAATTCTGCATTGCCAAGGTTGTAATTTGCCGGCGCGTTGCCGGGCGACTGCTGCAAGGCCAGCTTGTATGCTTTTTGCGACTCATCGAACTTTTGTTCCTTATAATACCTGTTGCCTTTTTTAATGGCCACATTTTCTTTTTGTGCCCGTAGCAGGCAGGTGCAAAAAGAAAATGCGATGGTTAATATAAAACTGGTCTTCTTCAGGCGATTGTGGTTTTTCTTTCAGGCAAAATAAATTCAATGAACAATAAAAGCAAGGCGGTGGCCAGGAACCATTGAAAGTAGCTTTTATAATTTATGTATTCGGTATCGGCAAGCGATTTTTTTTCGATGCTGTCTAATTGTTGGGAAAGGCTTGCCAGTGCATCGTCCACATCATCTAACCTGATGTAAACGCCATTGGTGAGCCCCGCGAGGTTTTTTAATTCGGGCTCATTCAGTTTTGAGATGACCGTTTGCCCTTCAGCATCCTTTTTTAACTGCCCTGTTGCGGGGTCCACTATCGGTGATCCTTCAGGCGAGCCAATGCCAACGGTGTTGATCATCACGCCGTTTTTGGCAAGTATTTTTGCAGTTTTCGCCGCATCGGGATCATGGTCTTCTCCGTCAGATAGCAGTATAATGGATTTGTATTTCTGCTCTTTGCTGTTAAATGCGCGGTTGGCCATTTCCAGTGCTTCGGCAATCACTGTGCCCTGCGTGGGCACCGCATTTGGGCTTGCCTTCTGAATGTACATTTTTGCTGCGCTGTGGTCGGTTGTCAAGGGCATTTGCATGTAAGCCCGGCCCGCGAACAGCACAAGCCCCACACGGTCGTCTTCCAGTTTGTTGACCAGCAAAGCAAGCAATTGTTTTGCCTTTTCGAGCCGGCTTGGCTTCACATCTTCTGCCAGCATGCTCCTGCTCACATCCAGCACCATCATTACATCAACGCCCCTGCGGCTTATATTTTCAGCTTTGCCTGCCATCTGGAAATTCATTGCGCCGAAAACAATGGCCGCGAGCGCAACCATCGCCATAATAAATTTCAGGAGGAACCTGGATGGGGAATAATTCCTGGCAATAAAATTTACGAGGCGCTCATCGCCTATTCTCTTAGCCGTTTCTTTTTTCCATTGCAAAAGAAAAACAAACAGGGCTATTGAAAATGGGATGGCTGCAAAGCACCACCAATAATTGATATTTTCAAAACGGGCCACGATTTACCTGATTTACCTGGTTCAACTGAGCCTTGCAATTTAGCGAACTATAGGTTGCAAGAAATAAGCCAAAGTAAAATTTAAGATTTTTGATATAAGATTGCCTGGTTTCATTTCTTTCCCTGGAAAAAACCAAGCTGTGCAAGGATGTCTTTTAAAATGTTGATGCGCGCCTTAGCCATATCTATATGATGGTCCGATGTTTCTATGTTCAGCACAAAAAAGTAAGGGTGCTTGTTTTCTTCTATCCAGCCAACAACCCAGCCCAGCTCATTGCCACTTTCATTTTTGCCCCAGCCGGTTTGGTAGCTGAGCTTATAGTTGGAGTTGTCTTCCTGCAACATTGCTCTGCCCACGATCCTCTGCGTGTTCGGGAAAAAAGGCAGTTGGTCGAAATAGAGTTTCTTCACCAGGCCAAGCTCTTCGTCGGGCGTAATTTTTAACTGGTTATTGAGCCAGAAAGAATCCACAGGGCCACTGGTGTTTTTGTTGCCATAGCCTAGCGAATCGATCCATTTTTTCATGGTGTCTTTACCGATCCTGCGGGCCACTTCCTGGAAATAGGGCGCGGCAGAAACTTTAAATGCTTCTTCCATCGCCAGGTCCCTGTTCCATTCCGGGTTTGGCCTGTTCACGCTGTCCCATTTTATGACCATGTGCTCATCGCTGATCGCGCCGGTCTGTATGCCGATGAGCGCGTTCACGATGTTGAAAGTGGAGGCGGGTGTGCAGGCGCTGTCGCGGTACCTTTTCAAATTGTAAATGGTAAAATCGTTCTGGCCATTGTCAAAAAGCCCAAAGCAGCCGGCAACCTGTGCCGAATCGAAATATTTTTTCAGGCTGTTGTTTTCAGTAACATTGTTGGGAGCGCAGGACGAAAACATAAAAGGCAAAAGGGAAAAGCCAAAAAGCGGGGCACGAAAAAGAAACCTTGCTTTTATCATTATACATTTTTTCGCAAAGATAGGGCGGAGGCGGTTTTGTTTCCTGCCAGATGGTGAAAGATTAGACTGACAGCTGAAAAAGTTATTTCTTCCTTATATATAAGAATTCTGCGAAGCCGAGGATATCCCAAAAAATATTGCCCTTTAATTTCTTTCCAGCCAGCCAGTATGACAAAATCCTAAAAGGCATTGCTACGATATAATATAAATTTCTACGAGTGCCAGCATTCAGAACCGTACAATTATTTTTCTGAAATAGATTTTTTAATTCAGTAATTGAATAAACCCTGACATGTGAGTTGTCATCATAAAAATTGAGTGAGCCATTCATATGTGGTAAAGTTGTACTTTTTTGCCCAGGGTATTCTATATACATGAAACCGCCTGATTTTAATTTTGGAATTAACTTTTCAATCACGCTGTCCCCATTGAATAAATGTTCAATCACATGCACAATCCATATTCCATCGTAATGATTATTCGGAATTATACTAAAATCGAGCTTTGTCAAATCCATTTCGAAAAACCCTTTCATTGATTTAAAATCATCGGAATTGTTATTGTAATCTTTATTTAAATCAACACCATAATATTCGCATTTAGGAAACACAAATACAGTCTTAGATGCAGAATGATTACCAGCGCCAATATCAAGCAATTTGAATGGCTTATTTTTAAAGGACTTCTTTAAAAAAAGAAATTTAGTATTGGCACTACTTAAAGTTTTTTTTATCGCCATTGGAATCATAACTCTTCAGATGCTAAAATATGCTGTTTTCTATAGCTAAGTTCAGGAATATCCTTGTTGTTAGAGTTTGGGATATAAAATAATAGCATTCCAAATGAAGAATGCTATTATTTTATATATATCATACTCAAAGATGAAACTAATAAATTAGCTTATTCTGTATTTTAAGGTATTTATTTTTTAGAATATTAAGGCAGGTTACTTGTTGATTTGTTATCGCCTTATTGTAAATTCTAATTTCATCGATTGCCCCATTTAAATAATATGGAAAGGTAGGGTTTGGAGTCGCTCCTATATACAAATCATAAGGATTTGGGGTTAATGTTACAGTTGTTACTAATGAATCTACAAGAGCACCATTTATGAATAGCTTTGCCATCTTGCCATCATATGTGTAGATTACTGTATACCATTGCCCTTTTTGTATATAAAGGTTTGCATTAGGGCCAAGATAAGCTGTAGTGCCTTGAGGAATATCATCCCCAAAAAAGCCATTGAAAAATTCTTTTGTTGAGTCTGGAGGAGGAGCGCCAATGTCGCAGGAGTTGCCAGAATTGAGCGTTCCGAACCTGAGTGCATAAATACCGTTTTCAGGATCCTGTGTCAATTTGCCAATAATTTGGCTGGTATGGCATGGTGCATAATTGAAGCCAAATGGTTTCACTATTGCATAAATCGTAATGTTATTCGGGTTGAGGCTCGGGCTGTTTTTTACAGTCATATAAGATGTGCTGCCATCGAACAAATAGGCATTGTTCGGGTTGCCGAACCGGTCAACGGTTGGGGTGGCATTATTAAAAACAATGTTGTTGCCGTGGCCACTGCTGTCATTCAAATTCCCGCCATTAAAATTGTAATAAGCAATCAACCCGTCAGACAGGTTGCCAAGCGTGTCATTAATGATCACTGTGTCTTTGATAACGGTGGTGTCCCTGATGGTTATGGTATCGCGCAGGGTAAGGGTTGTGGTGTCATGTACCGTGTTGGTTTTGGTGCAGCCTGTGAGCGACAGCCCATGGATAACAAAAAAAACGAGCACCACCAACCCGGCTGGCAATAACCTGGACATTTTCATAAAAATGATTTAATAATGTAGAATTTGGTTTGGCTCAAAAGTAAACAAAAAAACTTATTGCCAAAACCCGGCTGACCCCAGGCTTGCCGAAAAAAAAGCCCCGCGAAGAATCGCAGGGCTTTGCTTATTGCTTAAACCATAACATTTAAAAGAGATTGATATTCCACCGCCTCTCTTTGAGCGTATATAAAAAGTTGTTTGACCGGTGAGCCCGGCAATAAAAATATAAAGCCAGCAGTGCGCCATAGCTTCCCCCGCGCTCGATCCATTCGAACAGCTCCCATTGGGGGTAAAACAGCTCGCTGGTCATTTTCCATATAAAGAAAAAGAGGATAATTGGCGCAAGCGGCCTGACAAGTATAGAGAAAGCTGCCAGTATTTCAAATACGCCTACTGTTGCAGCCACATCCATCGGGTTAGTGAACCCAAGGCTTTCATATTGCAACAGGATGCCTTTCTTTTGGATAATATTCAGCCAGCCGTGGCCGGCCAGTAACAGGAACACCATTATTTTAAGGCTGGCAGCAAGCTGTGCAGATCTTTTTTCATCAAGACTGATTTTCTTCGGGTCAATTTTCGCGAACCATGTTTTAATGTTTTTTTGAAGGCCACACAACAAAAGCAGCGCGAATGGCGCGCCAAAATTTCCTGCGCGTTCGATCAGCTCGGCAAACGGCTCGCCCGATAAGGGCCTGAGGGATGCAGTAATAAAGCCCCATGCCACCAGCCATAGGGCAATGGCCCTGTTGGGATAAACGAGCATGATGATGCCCATCAAAATGTCAACTGAGCCTACATAAGGCATCAGCCTGTACGACATGTCGTGGCCAATGCCGAACACCCCAAAGTAATTGCACCATATCTGTTTGGTGATGATGCCGAAAGCGCCGTGGCCAATCATGCACATGACCATTGCGATGTGCAGCGCATAAAATATTTTTTGTTCTAAAGAAATCTTGTTCATCATTGCCATTCATCATTTTTAAAAAAGCAACCCTAAGAAGAATCAAAGGGTTTTTTGCTTATTGCTTAAACCAAAAAAAATTATTGTTCAGCGCCATCGGCCAAAGCCCGCTGCACCGCATACCCACCAACTTTTGCCCCAACCTGCAGGCCTACCTGGCAGTCAACCAGGTAATGGATGCCGCTTACATATCTTGACCGGGATGCTTCCTGCGCCATTGCGTTATAGGCATTGGCATTCTGCGGCAGTATGTGCGACAGTATTGCTGCTGCCGACCCGCTGAAAGTGGAATGGCCTGAAACATAAGACGGGAAGTTGGGAACGCCGGTGAGCGTTTTAATGGCTGGCATTATTTGCGCCGGCCTTGGGTTAAAATAATAATACTTGATGTCCCAGCACACAATGGCAGCATCCATTAGCGTCATGTTCAGCAAGGCCATATTTCTTGCCCATCTCACTTCACTGTAGTTTTGTTTAACGAAGTCTTCCGCAGCAATGGCATCCCAGTGCCCGGGAGGGCCATAAGTGCCGGTGCCATCAGCCCAAAATTCAGTGATCGCTATATTTTCCCTGGTGGGGTTTTTGATTTTGCCATACACATCTTCAGCATCTTTTTTTATATCGCCATTGCCACTGGAAGGTGGTGGCCCAGGCCTGAAAGAAGGCACTGCTGAGGCATCGAACAGGAAGGGCTTAACGCGATTGAAAAATGGAAGCATAGGCGGCCTTTTTGGCGATTCAAGGCTATACCATGGTATTTGCCCAATGCTTATGGTTACGTTCTCAAAGTTTGTCCAGTCGGTTGGTGTGCCGCCGGCTTTGCCCGCATTGTCTGTTTTGCCCCTGGCAATGAACTGCTGTGCCACCCACCTGCCCAGCGCTTCGCCTGCCGTAACCGCGCTTCTTGTGGTTGCGCCGGATTGAATGGCAGCAAGCTCCTGCTCCTGCGCTCTTTGCTGTATGTTCGCAATTTCACCGGGGAACAATAGTTTCATCATCTCTGCTGTAACGCCGGCCATCACGGCGGCTTCTGAAGGATAAGAAGGCAGCGTTGTTTTTTCAATGCCGATAGCAGCAACGGATGAATCTGTTTTGTAAGGTGCTGCCTGGTTGTACATTTGTTTATAATACCAGCATGCAACCAGCGCATCATACTGGGCGGCGCTCACATAAGCATAGGCCCTTGCTGCATAAGGCGGGTTGGCAAAAGGGAAAAGCGGATAGGCGAAAGGGTTATTTGGGTTAGGCGCCGGAAAAGACCCATCGGGGTTTTGATAGGGCGCAAGATTGTATTTTGCAACCAGCCCGCGCAAGATCTCGTTCCATCTTAAAACCCCGCCCGCAGACCAGTATTTGATTTTGGCCCTGTCTGTTGATGACAGGTTTTTCTGGTAGCCTTTAATTTCATTTAAGTCGGCGATATACGATGGTGAATTGGTGGCAGCCGGGGCAGCCACTGCAAAAGCACCCGGCCCGGTGATCAATACGGGTTTCCATGCGCCTGCACCCATATCAAGATTGCCGGGCGCCAGCGCAGGAAGGTTGGCAGTCCTGTCTTCCACATTTTTTTTGCATGCCGGGGCAATAACAATTGATGCGGCTATCACCAAAAAAAAGAAGAATTGCTTTTTCATGGTCAGTTGGTTTTGGTTGGTTGATGTTTGTTTTGTTCTTTTTTTGAAACATAGAGGGCATAAAAAACGCCAGCATTAAATCCTGTTGCCTGCCCCATATTCCTTCCTGTAAGAACATGGCCCACCCCGCCGACCAGGGAGATGTGCGTATCAAAAGGGAGCGTATATTTTACCTGTGCGCTGATGCTTGTGCTGTTCATGCGGTTGCTGGCAAATGGCATATCATTCTTCCTGATGTCGAACCCGCCGAGCGTGGTCATGTTGTCAACCATTGCTTCTGCAATCAGGTATTTTCTATAGATGCCGACACTTCCATTGAAAGTAAACACATCGGGCATCTGCACTTCATTGGTATAATGTATTTCGGTGGTGTAATAAGATGTGCGGTCAATTTTGATGTTGCTGCGCCATATATAAGAGCCTGATGCCCTCACAAAAAACATCCCGGTTTTGTAATAGGCCATCAGCCTTCCGGTAAGATTGGTTGAGCCAAGGCCGATAGAGGAAGGGAGAAAATCTTTTTCATAATCATGCGTTGGTGTTGAAAAACCGCCGATGGTAAACACAGAAAATTTCCCCTTTCCGATATTGATGGTAATGGGCGCCCACTTTATGAACAGGCTCACATCCTGGAGCCCCTGCAATCCGCTTAGTGTCCCTTTCGATTCGAGCGTCCATATATATGGTAGTGCAGCCATGATATTCAGCTTGTCGGTGATGCCATAAGCAGTCATCAATGCAAGCGATTGTGTGGTCACTGTGCCAATATTGTCGTTTGTTCTTTTAAAAGTGCCTTCCCAATATTGGTCCCATTGGGAATGAGAATAAACCAAGCCGCTGCACCATTGGGTTTTATTCATCAGGAGTGCGTCATTATCTGTTTGGGCAAGAGCCGATGATGCCGAAAACAGGCAGGACAGCACGAGCAACAGTGCCTGGCTTATTTTGGTTTTGTGCAAATTCATAACAGTTGGTTTTGCCTGAGTATTTGGTTCAGCTCTTTTTAGTTTATGTTTTATGTTGTTGGTTACTCTTTCTTCATTTTTAAGCGGGTCGTTAACAGGTCGCCTACATCTTTTCCCATGATGTTGCTGCGCTGGCAGCAATAGAGGTAATGTATGCCACCATAAAACCTGGACATTAGTGTTTCTTCCGCTGCATTCCTGAAAGATGCGTAGCTCCTGCTTTTGATACCGAACTCAAGTTCAGTGGAGTCAGTATAAGCGAAGTTGTCGCCAAAAACACTGGTCAGCGCTTCAGCAGCTGCAGCAGAAATGGTGCAGTGGCCGCAGGTATATTCAGGAAAGGGGGGTGTTTGCAGGTGAGGCTTCCAGTTCGCATCAAAATATTTGTTGATCACGGTTTCGGGCCTGATGGTGTTGTAAATGTATTTGATGTTCCAGCACTGAATGAAGGCATCAAATAATGCGATGGATGTTTTTGCAAAGGCATACACTGTTTGGTTGAAATCGGCGTGGGCTGTTTTTGCAGCGATGCCGGCAATGCCCATCCAGTGGCCGCCTGGAGAGAATTTTTTGGTGGCGAACATCAGGTGCCCCGATACATTCATCTTAAAAGGGTTGTCGTCCCAAAAATCAGCGATCCAGGTTTTCTCAGGCGATAGTGTGTCTGTCTGGTGCTGTATCAGTTTCACCTGGTAACAATAGGGGCTTGTAGTGTCGGTTACATTAAATTTATATGGAGGCTCCGGCAAAAATTGCCTGGGGCTGTCAATAACCAGTGTCCTGATCTCGCCCCAGTGAGGCTCCATGGCGGGCGCATAAGCGGGTGGTGTGGGCACCCATCTGCCGGGGGAATCGTTCACTGTGTATTGTGGGGCGCCACGCGTTTCGAGGTATTTGTCGCCTTTGCTCCAATTCATGACCACAGCAGCGACCGTATCTGCATAAGCAACCGTATTGTTCATCACATCAGCAGGCATGCCATGATCTGTTGCAATTTTTTTCAGGCTGTCTACATAAGTTTTCATGCTGCCTGCGGGAAAAGTTACTGCTTCGCCCAATTTGCAGAAGGCAAGCAGCGCGGCCAGCTCAAAATTTGTTTTTTGCCCTGCCATGGGCTTGGGCACCGCGCTCAGCCCATGCAATTGCCCTGCCAGCGAATTGTACTGTTCAGGGTAACCGCCTGCAATGGCTTCATAGCCTGCAACAGAGGCATACATATAATTACGGGATGCCACTATGGGCCCGAAATTGTTGCCCATGACAATGGTATTCAGTTCATGAACGGCATCGGCATAAAGATTAGGGTCTTTTAATACCTGTTGGTAGTCGTTCTTGGTGTTGCATGTAACAAAGCTTATTGCAGCAATTGCAATAGTCAGGATCTTCTTCATGATTTATTGATTGTGATTGGTGGCGATATAAAACATCATCCTGGAATGAATGATGGCTGTTTATGCAGGGTATTCAGCAACCTTGCCTTTCCGCCTTTTGTTATTTGCCATTGAATGACCTGGTAGCCTGTTCCCGTATCCGTTGAATGAAAAACATTTTTATTCAAGGAGGGGCTAACTGCTTTAAAACCTTCAAAAAATCAAAAACAAAAATGGGAGTGCTAAGCGCTGGTCAGCACATTTCGGGGGGCTGCCCGGCAGGGGCTATGGGGCAGTCCTGTAATGAAACGGGATAAGAAAATCTTTTCACGCTGATAAAATAAAAGACATCGCGCACCCTGAACGACTCGCTCAGGGTATAATTGTCAACAGAGAAATTTTTGGAAGAATGGGAATCGGTTTTTTTGCTTTGGCCGGTATGCTGCAGGTCATTGACCAGCTTGAAGAACTCATCTTTTGCTGATTGCAGGCTCATTGCATTTTGATTGGGAATACAGAGCATTTCAACAGAATCGTTGTAAATACGGCGCTTTACAAATTTGTATTGGATCCCGTTGAGCTCTACCTCTCCATTTGCTCTTTCAAATTTTTCGGAACTGTTGTAATAGGCCAAATGCGTAACGGGTATTTTGATCGAGATGAGCTGCGCATCATCATAATCATTGTTGTCCAGTTGTGCCTCCAGCCGGTTATTGGCGTGTTCTTCCATTACAGAGGACAGCATTCTGTAACCAATGAAGTTGAACAGCAGTATAATAAGCAGTAATATGGATGCGATATTCTTCAAGCGATTGGCAAGTTAATAAAAAAATTATTTAACCGTATAATTTTTCTTATCAGCCCCGATGCCGGTAAGCTCTAAGCTTTTCCAGTTCGGCGGGAGCTTTGATTTGACCTGGACAATTCCCTTCGGGGTAATGTCCAATCCTCCAAAGCCCATGAGCATGGCTTGTAAAATGCCTCCAGCACCGGTAGCAAAGTAAGGGTTGGTGCCGCCTTTTGTTTCAGCAATTACCCTGAACGGGGGGTTGAGGTTCGGCTGATAGGCATCTTTAAAAAAACGATAGGCCTTTTCTCCATTGCCCAGCCTTGAATACAATAATGCGAAAACGGCCTGTGTCATAGCAGGAGTGCCCTGGTTGGGCACGCGGGTCTCATAATATTCCAGGTCTTTTTTGATTTGTGCGGGATCTGTGATTTCTTTTAAAGGATAAGCAAGAAGGTTTACATCTGCCTGTTTGATCCCTTCGCCATGATAGCTTGCATGCTCTTTGGTGACGCCGTTTTCCATTTTCAGGATGGGGATGTTGTTGGCAACATTCGTCCAGTCAGGCTTGGGCGTTAGGCCCAGTATCTTTGCAGCTTCAGCAGCAAATTGCAGGTTGGCTTTTGCTGCGGCATTGGTAAATGCATTGTTGTCAACATTCTCGGCCCACTCATCTGCGGCCACCACATTATTAATATCGTAATGCCCAGGCCCGTTCCTTTCTGTGCGCGACGACCAGAAATCAGCAGTTTCCGAAAGTATTGGCCACCCTTTTTCGCGCAACCAGTTTTTATCCTGGGTAACACAATAATAATCCCATGCGGCAAGGGCAACGTCTGCAGTAATATGGTGTTCAAACGTACCGCTCAATGCCCACACAGGTGTTTCTTCCACGCCGGTGCCGGCGCTTTCCCATGGGTACATTGCCCCTTTGTAGCCATTGGCGAAAGCATTTTGTTTTGCCGCTTCCAGCCTTTCATAACGGTAATCAATAACCGATTTAGCAAGCTCGGGGCGCAGTGCAAGCAGTGCAGGGAACATCCATAAATCAGCGTCCCAGAATACATGGCCATTGTAACCCAGCCCGCTTAGCCCCATGGGCGAAGGGCTCATGGCAGAGCCTTCCCGAACAAAAGAGTACAAATGGTACATCATGCTGTGCACATCCTGTTGCGCCTGCGCATCGCCGTTAATGATGATGTCGCTCTTCCATAAGCTGTCCCAGGCAGCATTGTGGAACATCATCAACCTGTCCCGCCCCTGCAGCTTCGCAAAAATCGTGAGCCGCTCTGCTTCATTGAGCGGGTCTGCATGTTGAGACGAAGTAATGGAGGAGCCGGCAATGGAAAACTCATAAGTTTCCCCAGCTTTTATTTTTTTGCTGAACTTCATCAGGTGCATATTGTTGTCCCACATTTCATGGATCACTCTTGGTTCCTGCCCGTGCGGTTCATTAAAAAGAAAAGTAGTGGATGCGCACATCAGCAATTTGCCTGTGGGGCTTTTGGCCGATGAGGTCAACAAGCTGATGAGCACATGTGGCCTGTCAATTTCATTATAATAATTCTCGACATCTCTTAATGCATCTGGCGCCTCCATTACGCTGGCGGGGCCAATGGCTATATCTTTTTTCGCAGTAACCGAAACATTCATCAAAACAGTGTATGGCAATTGCCGCAATGCGTAATAGGTGTAAGTAACGGTGGCTTTATCTCTATAATCAAATGTAGTGGTGAAACTGGCGTGGCGCATGTCAAGTTCCTGGTTCATATTCGATATCTCTCTATCGGAAATATCCTGCCCGTCAATGCCCATTCGCATGTTGAGGAGGTTGAAGCTCCGCAAAAAATTGCTCACCCTTCCCCGACCATATAAATCATAAGCGCCTGCAAGCACCACGTCTTTCACTTTAAATGGCTCGGGAGACGAAACGATCCCGATCATGCCGTTGGCAACGGTAACACCGTAATAATTAGATAGGTCGATTTTATCTGCTGTGATTTTCCAGGGATCCTGCGAAAAGGAGCAGAAAGAAAAAAGGAATAATAAATGTGCTGCGAGCAATCGTTTCAGCATAACCTTTATTTATTGGTTATGCAAAGTATGCAATTTGCAAGAAAGAAAAGCAGCTTGTTAAAATAGGAATAAGAAATCAAAAATATGAAATGAAGCGTATGGAATGAGCATTAGCCGGCCATTTCAATATTGCATTTTTAATCCCTCTTTCATTGTTCTTTATTTTTCGTGGAATCCGCTGTTTTCTTTTTTCCGAAAGGGTTCAGGTTCTTCAGCAGCCCTTTTGCCGATTCGGTTACTTTGTCTTTTGCATCAGCAGCCCCACCTTGCTGCGAGCTGTCCGTTTTTCCTAAAAGCTGTTTCTTTAGCTCATCGCCTGCGCTTTGCAGCACTTGTTTTTTTACCGAGTTGAACGTGTCTTTGACAGAGGCGGCAACTACATTCTTTGTGCTGTCAATTTTTGCTTTGGCGAAATCAGTCGCTTGCTTTTTGAAATCATCAACCAGCGAACTGCCTGTTTGTTTCAAATTGGTTTTAATGGTGGGATTGGTGATTGTTCCGCCAACGCCAATGACCAGGTCCATATTGTCGCCAATTTTAACCGGGACACCTTTATTGGCTGCCTGGCTAACGAGGTTATCGATCAATGTGTTTGCGCTGTTGCCCATTAGCGATCTTGGCAATTTCATGTTGATGGCATAATCGAGCGATTGATCGAAGCCATGCATGCCGCCAATTTCCATGTCAATATCTTTCACTTTTAATTTAAATGGTTTCACCAGCACCTTCCCGTTTGAAAATTCGAAATAGGTTTTAATGTCTTTCATTGAAATGGCGTCGAGCTCTTTAATATTTAATGTTGATGCTATTTTTTCGAGCGGAGCAAATTTGTTCAGGAACCCTTCTATTAATAACAGGTTGCCATTGCCGGTAAGCGAACTAAGGTCGGGCATCATGTTGTCGCCGAGCCTGCCAGTGAATTTTAATTGTGAACTTAATTTGCCTGAAATGAATTTCCCTATGGGCATCAGCTTTTGCACTGTGTTAAAGGCGAAGAATGTTTTTTGAACATCTAGTTTTTGCACATTATAGGCCAGGCTGATATCGGGTTTTGTTTTGCTGGTTCTTGTACAATACGAGCCATTGATTTCTATGGCGCCATCCAGGGCATTGCTTTTGACGTGTTCGAGCGTTACGGTTTCATCTTTTATTGCAAGCGTTCCCGAAAGATTTTGCAGATCTACTTTGTCATAATGCACTTTGTCAACCCCTGCATTTAAAATAAGATCCAGGTTTGCAGGCACAGCAAAAGGAGGTGAAGGGGCCTTGCTGCTGCCGGTTGCTGTATCTGCAGGCATTGTGCCCATCCATTTGTCCAGGTCTACCTTGTCGGCTTTTATGGTTATCGAACCAGTGAGCATTTTATTTTTCAATACATAGGGGAGCACATTATCCACACTTCCATTGGCAGTGAAATTGGTTTTCAGGTATTCTCCGGACAGGTTGCTTAGCGTTACATTCTTTGGGTTAAATGTTGCCAGCAGGCTATTCAGTTTGATCCCATCAGGATAAGCTTTTGATGCGTATAAAAAATTGCTGATGCCGATTGTTCCTTCGGCCCTGAATTTATCATATTGTTGTTTTTCGATGGCGGACATATTTCCGCTTGCGCTCACGCTGGCATCCAATAAGCCGCTTAACTGCGTGCCCTCCTGTAATTTGACCATTTGTGATATTTTAGAAAGGTCGAGCTTGCCTTTCGCAGCAGCATCGATGAACATGTCGCTTATTGGTGTCTTCAGCAGCAAACGGAAATCAAAAGGAGTATTATCCATTTCAATGTGCCCTTGCGGGATGTTTACAACAGTGTGGTCGGCTACCCCATCGGGGTTATCAACTTTTGCAGAAATATTTATGTTGCTAACGGCTTTAGGCAAGTCAGGGTATTGAAAGAACCCTTTTTTTATATCCAGGTCCAGGTTATAGGCGGGCATTTGTTTGTTGCTGTACGAGCCTCTCACAAAGCCATTGAAAATAGCTTCCCCGCTTGTTTTCACAGAAGCAAAGTTTTTTTGATAGATAACCGGGACCAGCGATAAAATATTTTTAAAATTGGTGGATGGTGCGTTGAATGAAATGTCCATATTGTAAACACTGTCGTTCAACAATTGAAAAAAACCACCTGCGCTCAACTGCAGTTCATTCAGAAGAATTTTATCGGTCTTGAAATTGTATTTGTTGGTTTTGTTGTCCACCTGGATATCTGCATCAATACTGGTTTTTACATCCGACAAATAAGGGACTTTATCATACACGAAGCTTACTTTATCGGCGGTGGTTTTGGTTTTTAGGGTGAATACATCTGCTGTGAAATCGCCACTGCCGGAATGGCCAAGGCCGGTTATCTCACTGCTCCTTCCGCCGGGCAAATCATCATATTTAATGTAGCCATTGTTGATAGAATACGAATCAAGCCGAAGCTGGAAGGGGTTTTGTTGGGAAGGCTTGGCCATTGTTGCTGTATCGGGTTTGGCTATGTTCCAGTTGGCTTTTCCATTTTTATTTACAATGGCATGGATGCGCGGCTCATCAATATGAATAGCATAAACCTGGTAGTTTGACCCTTTGATAACGCTCATCAGGTTCAGTTCCACCTGAATTTCTTTTGAGGCAAACAAAGTATCTGACACAAATTCATCAATGCCGATTATCTGTAAATTTTTAACTGACACAGCTACTTTTGGGAAATGCCTGAAGAAAGAAAGGTCAATATCTTTAAAGTCGGCTTTGGCATTGATATTATCATTGATCTGTTTTTTTGCCAGTTCCACAATTTTTCCTTTGAATAAATAGGGGGCCGCAAATAAGAAGCCGATTAATAGCAATAAAGTAAAAACTAAAATCTTAATTATTTTTTTCAACATGTCAATTAGGTTTTGTTTTGGCTTAATGAAGGCGAACCTTAGCAATATGTCAGGATTATCGTAATAACGGGATACGAAGCCTGAAATTGTAATAGCAAAGGTTCCTGAAGCTTATTAACATATCCTTAAAATGTAAATACAGGGACATTAAAACAAAAGTGGTTTTTTCATGACCGGAAACTTTTAAGTGCGGTTTTTTTAGCTGATCCATGCTGAAAGAAATGCAAAATCAAAAATAAGCAAGTTTGGTTTGCTGTATTGCTTTCTGTGAAGATGCTTTCAAATTCATGCTGATGCCTGGTGCATATTTTAAAAATAAACAACTCTCGCCATTAATGCTCCAACATGCTACCGTGACATCAAATAGCTATGAAGCTTTTGCCAGTGAAGGGGTTTCCTCACCTTTTAGAGCTGCAATTTCTCTTTCTGGTTTAATGAATACGAAGAGCCGCCACATGTTGTAGCGAAGGCATAACGTATAAAATAACACGGGGGGAATGACACCAGAAATCCATAACAGGGGCACCAGTACAGGATAATAAGTGAATTTCAGTCCATACACCAAAAGCACTTTGGCGGCAGAAATAAAAATAAATTGCATGCAATAGATGAAAAGGGAGTGGAAGCCAATTACACGCAGGAAGCGCAAAATCTTATATTTCTGCAACTGGAAAGAAACATTTACTGATAAAATACAGCCAATCATGGCTTCCGCCATATAAAGAAATGGCCTTTTGTACTCGACAAACCTGTCAGACCCCTGTCCAACCGTAAGATTTATGTGTGTGCAGAAATACTGCATTAAAGCAAATACAATAAAGAGCGGGAAAAATATTTTTAAAGAAGCAAAGCGATCTACATTCTCTTTGTTCAGTACTATTGAAGATATCGTGTCGCCAATTGCAAAATAAATATAGAAAGCGCAATAGTCAGTTAATATGCCAGCATCAATGTCATTGACATGCAAATATGCAGAAACGCAATACAATCCTAAACCAAGAAAGATTTGAGTAACCGGGCTTACTTTTAATTTCTCTTTTAGAAGGGCATATACTATACCTATTGCAAATAGTGCATTTAAATACCATAAATGGCCGTTGCCAATAACCCGGGGATTTGTAAAAAGGCTTAAAAATAAATTCAGGTTAAATGAATGTGTTTGATGGTAATTATAGGCAGTCCATACCACTATTTCTAAAATACCCCATACTATCAAAGGGTATAGGATATTATTGATCCGTCCTTTTACATATCCTGGATAGCTTTTTCGTTGCAAACTGCCCGATAGAAAAACCCCAGATATGAAGAAAAATAAGGGCATCCTGAATCCGTACAACAACATGCCCAGGTAGGCAAAAAAGAAAGAATGGCCCTGGTAAATATTATTGTCTCCCAAAGCATCCAGGGCATGGCCGTAACCTACTAATATAATGCTGATTCCTTTGTCGTAATCAATCCAGCTGTATCTTTTCTCTCTGAGTATGAATTGAGTGTTAATTAGTTTCACAGGTCATATTTAATTGTTAGGCAAATATTGTTGGCCGGGAAAATAATTCCAGGCTACAACTTTTATTTTTTAAGCTGATATTAATTTTAAACAGTTAAACGGATAATGGAAAACTTTCACTGATAAAACAACGAACCAAGATGCTTCATCATGAAGGAAGGCAGGCATGATAAAAGCGTACATGAATATGGCTGCAAGGAGTTAAAGATAAATAAATTTTGATTAAATATTATAATGATGAGGCATTATTCTACACTACTTTTTTACTTCTTTTGCCCAACCATTATCCTCCATCCAATCTGCTAATCGTTGAGGCCAATTTCTTAATGAGGCAAATTCAGATCGGTGCCCCATATTAAAAGCATGTGCGCCTTTTTCGTACAAATGCATTTCAACAGGCACATTTGCTTTACGGTGCATTTGTACCAGCCGTATTATGGGCTCCGAGCAGCATTCATCTCCATTGGCAGCCAGCAGAAAAGTAGGGGGGCTGTCAACAGGAACGGAACCTGGAACGCATAATGGGCCTGGGTAAATTAATATTTGAAATGAGGGCCTTGCGGAGAGCTTGTCGATGGCATCGTTGCAGGCAACATGGTTTTCTTTGAAGCGGTAAGAGACCCATCCTGCCACTTCACCGCCTGCTGAAAAGCCCATTACGCCAAGCTTTGCTGTATCAATGTGAAACTCGTTGGCACGGCTTTTTATCAAGCGAATGGCCCGAAAGATGTCCTGCATCGGGTTTTCCTGGGTATATGGAGAGTGATCCATTCGGAATAAGCGGTATTTTAAAACAAAAACCGTAATGCCCAAGCTATTTAAAAATTTTGCGGGGCCTCTTCCTTCCGCATTGTAAACAATATTTAAGAAACCCCCGCCGGGGCAAACAATCACGGCGCAGCCCGTTGCAATATCTTTTGGTGCAGGGTAGACTGTAACAGAAGGATTATTAATGTTGCGCACCCACCAGTCTTTAGCAAGCTCTGGCTCATCTTTTAATTTTTCAAATCCAGGTGCTCCTTGCTCCCACAAATGAATTACCTGTATGCTGTCCTGAGCATGTAAAGCATTAAAAGAAAGACATAAAAACAAAAAAATAAAGTAAAGTTGCTTGTAAAAGAGCCTGAGAAGCATAATTTTTAATTTTAATGGAGGCTTACCTAATTCTATTTAATATCCTTTGTGTAAAATCACTTTGTCAACAAATCAATATTCAAGTGTAGCATATCATTCCCTTTTCAGGTTTTTGCTGCATTTTTGATTTCATCAAATGCATAGGTTCCCTTCAAATATATTAAAAGCTGGCTGATGTTTATTAATCATATTATGGTACCAGTATGGTATTTTATCAGTAACTGCTTGCTCATTGGCCTGCTTTCAATTAAAAAGCCCCGCTTTGAGGGGGCTTTTGGAATTATATTTACGTATAGGCCTACTTGTTAGGTTGAGGGGTATAGCGCAAGTAAGGCTTAACGACTTTTAACCCTTTTGGGAATTTCTTCTGCGCATCCTCTGTTGAAATTGAAGGAACAACAATTACGTCTTCCCCTTCTTTCCAGTTAGCCGGGGTAGCCACGCTGTAATTTGCGGTTAATTGCAAGGAATCCAGCACGCGCAAAACTTCTGCAAAATTCCTTCCCGTTGATGCAGGATAGGTAATAATCAATTTAACTGTTTTGTCTGGCCCGATGATAACAAGCGAACGAACGGTAGCCGTTGCAGATGCTTTTGGGTGGATGAAGTCGTATTGCAATGACACTTTCCGGTCGTCATCTGCAATAATAGGAAAGCCGACGCTGCAGTTCTGAGTTTCATTAATGTCGTTTATCCAGCCCAGGTGTTTGTCTAATGGGTCAACACTTAGCGCAAGCACTTTGGTGTTTCTTTTTGCAAACTCCTCTTGCAGCAGGGCTGTTCTGCCAAGCTCAGTAGTGCATACGGGCGTGTAGTCCGCCGGGTGCGAGAATAAGATGCCCCAGCTATTGCCCAGGTAATTATAGAAATCAATGTCGCCGATAGTTGTGCTGGCCTGAAAATTTGGTGCTGTGTCTCCTAAACGTAAACTCATAAATTTGTTTTTTTATAATTATAAAACGATTAAAACCGGGCTACGAAGGTAATATATTCCCTATTAATACTATAGACTGTTTAATAAGACCTTATTCTTTGGCAAGGAACTTATAAACTTCCTCCTTTTGTAATAATATATCTTCCAAACCTGCCTTTTACATCGTCGATAGCTTTATAAATGCCATCTTTCTTTTTCACATTTTCAAAAAGGTTGGTTTGCACTGCCTCACCGGTAAGTTCGCTGAAGCGTGTGCCTAATAACCTTACAGGTTCACCTTTGCGATACAATTTATGAAACAATTCTTTCGCCCTTGCGATCAGCTCATCATCATAACAGGTAAAGGGTATGGTTGTTTGCTTTGAAGTGGTTTCAAAATTGGGGTAACGAATTTTAACCGCGATGCAGCCTGTTGTTTTATTTTGTATTCGAAGTTCATGCGCAGTTTTTTCTACCATGCGCACCAGCTCTTTCATTAAGAAATTGATGTCGGTTATATTTTCTTCAAAGGTGTTTTCTGTGGATATTGATTTCGACTCATGGTAAGGAGCTACTTCTCCATAGTGGATGCCATTGGATTTGTTATGGAGATCAATTCCATATTTCCCGAAATGCTTCTCCAACAATGCAACAGGGCACTTGCTCAAATCTCTGATTGTTTCGAGGCCAAGCACCCTGAGCGAGTTGCTCAAATGTGCTCCTGCGCCAGGAATTTTGCTGATTTTCAATGGCGCAAGGAACTCTTTTTCACATCCAAAGGGGATGTGGAGGTAACCATTGGGCTTTGCTTCGTCAGTGGCCATTTTTGCTACCAGTTTATTAGATGCCAGCCCAAATGAAATCGGCAATTTTGTTTTGTCGATGATTTCCTGGCGCAAGCTGATTGCCCATGCATAAGGCTGAAAATATTTTTGCATGCCGGAGAGGTCAATATAAAACTCATCAATCGAGGCTTTTTCAAATAATGGTGCTTTTGCCGCGATGATATCGGTCACCCATCGGGAAAACCTGCTGTATTCCCCCCGCGAACCGCCAACAACGGTAGCATGCGGGCAAAGCTTCATAGCAGTTTTCATGGGCATGGCGGAGTGAATGCCGAATTTCCTGGCTTCATAACTGCATGCAGCCACAACCCCCCTTTCTCTTCCGCCAACGATCAATGGCCTGCCAACCAGTGAGGGGTCATTGATCCTTTCAACAGAAACAAAAAAAGCATCCAGGTCGAAATGCGCGATTATTTTTTGTTGTTGGTCAATCATAAACGTCTGCTCAAATGTATTAAAAAAATTAGCGGCCGAGATGTGCCTTCCGGCCTAGGCTGAATAACAGCCGGAAATGGTTATTTTTATTTTATGGAATGGCTAAACGCAAGTATATCTCCGCTTAAGGACCTGATTGCCTACCTGGGCAAACAATCCCGTATCAGCGATGTGCAAAAAAAACAGGTAGTGATGGAGCTGCGCAACAACCTCAATGTTTTTAGGAATGGGTTCATGAACAGCACGCCTTACGACAATATGATCGATTTGCTGAGCAATGAGGCTATTCAGCAGGCCATCAAAAATAATTTTTCTTTTAAGAAATTAAAAAAAGGGCATATAAAAGCATCGAATGTTTTTGACGAAAGGAATAAAAAATATATTGGCTGGACAGCAGAAAAACTTGTTGATAAGATAGATGAAAAAATAGTAGAGCTGAAGAATATCAGGAAGATGAGCAACTCGGTGAAAAACGCAAAGAACAATATCCCGTTGATGATGAGCAACCTTTATTTCAGGATGAAATTGCTGGCCGATTTTATCAGGGCAGGGCAGGGGATCGATTGACATTTCAGGCGGTGGTTTTTAATGAGCTTGCTTTTCAGTAACGCTGCCTTCCAGGTCATCACAAGTACACTTCCAGCAGCCCTTCCGGCAAATTCACATGCACCTGTTTTTTTGTCTTGTCGATTTTTTGCAGCGTACGTTCATGTATAGGTATCAATACTTCTTTGCTGTTAATAAGAATTTTGCACAATACCTGGTGCGGCTGTTCAATTACTTCGACAATTTCCCCCAGGTCATTTTGTTTATCAATTAAGCGAAAGCCAACAAGGGAAATCGGTGCAGATTTGCCCGCCTGTTTTTCAAAATCTGCTTCAGCGAGCCATATTTCTTTTTGCAACAGTTTTTTTGCAGCTTCTTTGCTGTTCACGCCTTCGAGCTTGAGGAATATTTCTTCGTCGCTCTTGATTTTTGTTTGCTCAATGAAATAAGGCAACATTTCATCTTTCTTTATTTCAATAAATACGGCTTCAAGATTTTTTAATGATGATTTTTTTCCCAGGTGATGGGCCAATATCATTTCGCCTTTCACTCCAAAGGTGGAAACCAATTTGCCAATGTTCCTGTATTCGGCCATTAGAATAAAAATTAATTAAGGGTGCTTTATCTACAAAATGTAAGATAGGGGTCTCCCGGGCTCTAAAAAATAAAACGTGAAATGGAAGAATTCTACTTCTTGCCTTTCACGTTTCCTGTTTATTTGCGCAAGCAAACTTAATCTCAAAAAAACTACGGCTATGCTTAGCCGTTACTTTCCGGTTTTCTTTCCGGTCTTGGCCTGCCGCCACCAGGCCCGCCGGGCCTCCTGCCACCGCCAGGTCTTTGCCTGCGGTTTTCTTCCTGCTTTTTCTTCATCTGTACTTCATGCTCTGAATGCCATTTTTGGAATTTTTCCATAGCTGCTGCTTCATCGAATAATCCCAGTTTTACGCCCCGCAACAAATGTTTCAGGTAAAGCACGCCTTTAAAGGACAATATCCTCCTAACGGTGTCGGTTGGTTGTGCGCCCTTATGAAGCCAATCAAGCGCCTTTTGGCGATCGAGCTGAACTGCTGCCGGAACTGTTAGGGGATTGTAAGTGCCGATTTTCTGGATGAACTTCCCGTCTCTGGGAGCACGCGCATCCGCTATTACAATAAAATAAAAAGGCCTTTTTTTAGACCCGTGGCGTTGAAGCCTGATTTTTACTGGCATTTTAAATAGACATTTAAATGCGTTAACAAATAGGATTTAATAAAATTGGATTGCAAATGTAGCTATCCAAAAGAATTGTGCCAAATTTAGCACAAGAGATTTTAAGATTATAACCTTGTTAATAATTTCTTTGAAAAATTTCGAAATTTTAGCGTTTCCCTAAGCCAAAATTACCTGTCATCGGCATTTTGTTCATTGTTTTCATCATTTGTTTCATTTGTTCAAATTGCTTCAGAAAGGCATTGATGTCATTAATGTCTTTGCCGCTGCCTGCGGCAATGCGTTTCCTTCTGTTTTGGTTGATGATGTCGGGATTTGCTCTTTCATAAGGGGTCATCGAATTGATCATGGCCTCGATCCCTTTAAAAGCATCATCGCTGATGTCAACATCTTTAATGGCTTTGCCAATACCGGGTATCATGCCCAGGAGGTCTTTGATGTTGCCCATTTTTTTGATTTGCTGCAGTTGCTGTTTGAAATCTTCGAAATCGAATTGGTTCTTTCGTATCTTCTTTTCCAGCTTTCTGGCCTGTTCATCATCGAACTGGGCCTGTGCTTTTTCAACTAATGTGGTAATGTCGCCCATTCCCAAAATGCGCTGGGCCATCCTCTCTGGGTAAAACACATCAAGGGTATCAAGTTTTTCGCCGCTGCTTATGAATTTAATAGGCTTATGAACAGTGTATTTGATTGACAAGGCAGCGCCACCGCGGGTATCGCCATCTAATTTAGTAAGCACTACCCCCGAAAAATCTAGCCTGTCGTTGAAAGCTTTTGCAGTGTTCACTGCGTCCTGCCCGGTCATTGAATCGACAACAAAAAGAATCTCCTGTGGATTAACGGCAGATTTGATATTAGCTACTTCGGCCATCATTGCCTCATCAATAGCCAGGCGGCCGGCCGTATCGATGATCACTACATTTTTATTTTTTGTTTTTGCTTCTTTAAGGGCATTCAGCGCAATCTGTACGGCATCTTTGTTTTCAGGTTCACAGTGCACGTCTACATTTATTTGCCCGCCTAAAACCTGTAACTGGTCAATGGCTGCGGGCCGATAAATGTCTGCGGCTACCAATAATGGGGAAAGCCCTTTTTTTGATTTAAGATAATTGGCCAGCTTGCCGCTAAAAGTGGTTTTGCCGCTGCCTTGGAGCCCTGCAATTAAAATCACAGCCGGGCTGCCTTTCGCATTGAATCCTGTTTCGGTCCCTCCCATCAATTGAGCCAGCTCATCCTGAACAATTTTTATCATTAATTGGCCGGGGCTGATAGCGGTCAGCACCTTTGCCCCCATTGCCTTTTCTTTAATGGTATCAGTGAATTCTTTGGCAATTTTGTAGTTCACGTCAGCATCTACCAGTGCCCTGCGGATATCCTTCACCGTTGCAGCTACGTTTAGCTCGGTAATTCTTCCTTCGCCCTTTACCTGTTTAAATGCCGATTCAAGCCGCTCTGTTAGGTTTTCGAACATGATGTTTTTTTTATCTACTTTTAAAAAAAGAAAAGTGAATATAACATAAAGCTATATTCACTTTAAAAGAAGTGCAAAATTACAAAAACTATAGAGTAAAAATGATTTTGCCGAATGTATTTAAATGCCTAAATAAGATCTCAATGTATCCGAATGAGAATTGGCCCTCAGCCTGGTGATGGCTTTGTCTTTTATCTGCCGTACTCTTTCTCTGGTAAGGTTAAACCTTTGGCCAATGTCTTCGAGGCTCATTGGGTGGTCTACCCCAATGCCAAAGAAATAACAAATTACTTCTTTCTGCCTCTCTGTGAGCGATTTCAGGGAACGGTCAATTTCAAGTTTCAGCGATTCGTTGTGCTCAATATTCATTTCGGTACGCTCTGCATTAGGGTTTTCAAGCACGTCAAGCAAAGTGTTGTCTTCTCCTTCAGATAGCGGCGTATCCACGCTCACATGCCTGCCCCCAATACCCAGGGTAGAGGATACTTCTTCTATATCTAGCTCTAGCAAATCGGCAAGCTCTTCGGCTGATGGCTCGCGCTCGAATTCCTGTTCTAATTGGGAATATGCTTTTTGGATGCGGTTGGTCAGCCCCACTTTATTAAGCGGAAGGCGAACGATCCTCGATTGTTCTGCCAATGCCTGCAAAATGCTCTGGCGGATCCACCATACTGCATAAGAAATAAATTTAAAGCCACGGGTTTCATCAAAGCGCTGTGCTGCTTTAATCAGGCCAAGGTTGCCTTCATTGATCAGGTCCGGGAGGGTAAGCCCCTGGTTCTGGTATTGCTTTGCAACGGAAACAACAAAGCGAAGGTTGGCCTTTGTAAGTTTCTCCAATGCTTTCTGGTCGCCCTGCTTGATCCTTATGGCAAGTTTCACTTCTTCTTCCGGGCCGATCAGCTCTACTTTACCAATTTCCTGCAGGTACTTTTCAAGGCTCTGCGACTCACGATTGGTAATGCTTTTCGTGATTTTCAACTGGCGCATGCTCATAGGAAATGGTTTTGAAGGGTGTGTAGAAAGGGTTTCATTAGCTGTTTGTTTTCCATGTGAATGATTGGTTAAAAACGCTTATTAGAAAGTTTTCTTGTGCGGACCGCTGGTTTCTTGCTATAAACTTGTGCCGCCTGTCGCATAAGAGCTTCAGAATGTGATGGCTTCATTATTATTTAAAAAACATTTATCTGCAATTGATTGATACTCATTTAATATTAGTAAATAGCGCTTTGTTTGGCGTTTTTGCTCTTAACAAAAATTGAAATAAAAAAAATTTTGATGCTTGGAATATTTTTTTATCATTGCAGCATGGGCACGATTCATTGTGCTGGTTGGAGACGCTGCAGGGATTATTGATTACCTTAAGCTAAGTAAATAATAACTGCGGGCGATTGGTAAAGATTCAATTGAGAAAATAGATGAACAAGAAACAATTATTTACGTTGGAGTATCCTGTAAGATGTTCGCCTTCCATTTTATACGATTTTTTGAGCACTCCCGCAGGCCTGCAGGAGTGGTTTGCCGATAAGGTTGATGAGCGCGAAAAAGTTTTCAGTTTTTCCTGGAACGGTTCTGTAAACAAGGCTGAAGTGCTGGAAAGCGAGCTTGAAAAATACATCCGGTTTCATTGGGCCGATGCCCCAAAGGAAGAATTTTTTGAATTCAGGATCGAAAAATCTGAAGTGACGAACCAAACTATTTTAGTGATCAAAGACTTTGCTGATAAAAAAGATATAAAAGACCAGAGCCAGTTGTGGAATTATCAGGTTAAAGATTTGTTCCATCGCCTGGGAAACTAACATGGCAAAATTGACCTCAGCGCATCTTTGATCGATCCCACCAGGGTTTCTTCGCCATTGTTCCATTGAGATAATTCGGCCCGGGCCGAAAGTTTTAAAAAAGATTTGCTTATGATGGTTGCTGCAAATTTTTTTTCGGTTATGCATGACAGTGGAACATAGTTGTTTTCGTGCTCATGCTGCCATTCGTTGTGTGAGCAGGAAACTGAAAAATTTTTACCTGATAGCAATGGCAGGTTCTTTTTCAGTTGTGGAGCATACATTTTTTTATAAATTCCTTTCAGGTGTAAGGTAGTAGTGAAATAGTCCCCCCACCAGAACATAGTGCGTACGGCAAAAACATTTTCATGATTAAAAAATCGCGGATAATCCAGTATCACGTAAGGGAGCCCTTTATAATTTTCTCCTTTTGAAATTTTTGGGCCAATGGCAACAACTTCTTCCGGTAAATTAAAATATGGAAGCTCGGCCTGCATTTTTTCGGCCACTGCCCCCAACAAACTGATTGTTTTTTGCATCACCACATTCTTTGTTAAAATAAAAGAAGCGTTTTGGGCCAGATTCAATTCATGTGCAGAAAGCTTTATTTTTGCTCTTTTCATCCACTAAAGTTATTCTATCATTCAAGAAAGTTACAGGTTGTGATAAAAAAGCTGGATATACTTGTCATCAAAGCATTCCTCGGCCCTTTTGTGGCCACTTTTTTTATTACGCTCTTTGTTCTGGTCATGCAGTTCTTCTGGCTCTATATCGACGACATCGTCGGAAAGGACCTTGATTTCTTTACTATCGGGCGTTTCATCATGTATGTAAGCGCAACACTGGTGACGCTTGCACTGCCATTGGCAGTATTGCTTTCGTCTATTATGACCTTTGGCAACCTCGGCGAAACTTTTGAGCTGGTGGCAATCAAATCCGCAGGCATCCCATTGCTCCGCTTCATGCGGCCTTTATTTGTTGTAAGCCTGTTGATATGCGGAGTGGCTTTTTTGTTTAATAACAATATCGGGCCTGTTGCTACTTTGAAAATGCGCACCATGCAATACGATATTATTGTTGCAAAGCCTGCATTCGATATTAAAGAAGGAATTTTTTATGACAGGATCGATGGGTATGTTATTAAAATTGGTAAAAAAGAAAAAGATGGCTCAACCATTAAGAATGTTATTATTTATGAACAGAACTATGGTTTGCAGGACAACCTGATCACTGCGGAAAGCGGCAAGATGGATATTACCCCCGACAAAAAATTTCTTGAATTCAATTTGCAGAACGGGTGGATGTACCAGGAAAGGGGAAATCATTATACAACAAATACCGAATTTATTCGTGTTGGATTTAAGCGTTACAAAAAAGTGCTTGACCTGAGCTCGTTCAAATTGACACAGTCTGATGAGAACCAGTTTAAAGGAAATTATCAGATGCTCAATATGAAACAACTGGGCACAACAATTGATTCGCTTGAAGCTATCCAGAAAGGGTATTCAAAAAAGATCACAAGCGATGTCAAGGTTTACCTGGGGTTCACCAAATATCTTGATTCTAACTGGTCAGTTTCAAAACCGCAGGTGGCGCCCAAAAATAAATCGTTTAGCGAGCTGTTGCCTGACAGCGCCCGAAAGAGGGTACTTGAAATGTCGATATCAGCAGCGAACAGTGCGCGGTCGGTTGTTGAGACTTCTGCCATGTTGTTCGATAATGACGAAAAAAACCTCAGGCTTCATCAAATTGCATGGCATAGCAAAATAACCATGTCAATAGCATGCCTGGTATTGTTCCTGATTGGTGCTCCCCTGGGCTCGATAATCAGAAAAGGAGGCATAGGCCTGCCACTGATTTTTTCAGTTATTTTCTTTGTGATATTTTATTTATTGAATAATTACGGGACTAAATTTGTGAAAGAAGAAGTATTGCTTCCGGTTAGCGGAATGTGGCTTGCTACTTTTGTGCTTGTGCCGATTGGCTTGTTCCTCACTTATAAAGCACTGAATGATTCACAATTGTTCAACAAAGAGTTTTATTACCGTTTATTCAAAAAAATGGGATTCGTTAAGAAGAAAACTGAACCAGAAGAGTATTCAGGTAAAGGAACCGATGTGGCTGAACATGCACCGCAATAAATTTTCTATGAACACCCCTATCAGAACACCCGATCTTCATTTTTTTTGGCTGGAGCAGTACGAGCATCAAAACATATTTTAACCTGCAAACGATAAAGGCAAGCATGGAACAATTGGTTAGCTATAAAAAGCTTTTAATATTTACTGAAGCCATTTTCACAAAGATTGGTTGTTCTCAAAAAGATGCTGGAATTGCAGCAATGTCTTTATTAAGTGCCGACCTGCGCGGCATTGATTCGCATGGAGTGGCCAGGTTAGCAGGCTACGTGCGGTTATGGGAAGCGAAGCGGGCCAATACAAAACCGGATATTAAAATTGTTCATGAAACGCCTTCCACTGCAGTGGTTGACGGAGATGGGGGCTTGGGCCTGGTAGTTGCTCCTTTTGCTATGCAGGTTGCTATTGAAAAAGCAAAAAACGTCGGTACGGGTTGGGTAAGCGTCCGGCATTCCAACCATTTTGGCATAGCAGGCCATCATGCCATGAAGGCTTTGGAGCAAGATATGATCGGCATAGCCATGACTAATGCAAGTGCCCTGGTTGCGCCTACGTTTTCCATAGAAAGATTGCTGGGCACAAACCCGATTTGTGTAGCTGTTCCGGCAGGGTCGGAGCCGGCATTTGTTGCGGACCTGGCTACAACAACTGCTGCTAATGGAAAACTGGAAATCCTTCAAAGAAAAAATCAATTGGCGCCAACAGGATGGATCCAGGATAAGGAGGGCAATTGCTCAACAAACCCGCATGAGCTGAAATCGGGCGGCGCATTGCTTCCCCTGGGAGGAGACAGAGCGCACGGATCGCATAAGGGCTATGCCCTCGGGGCAGTTGTTGATATTTTTTCTGCAGTACTGAGCGGCGCCAACTATGGCCCATGGGTGCCACCCTTTCCTGCTTATGTAGCCATGCCTGAAAACATGCCCGGCAAAGGAATAGGACATTTTTTTGGAGCTATGCGCATCGATGCTTTTCGCCCGGCTGAAGAATTTAAAAAACACATGGACCAATGGATTAAACGGTTCCGTTCAGCTAAGCCAACGGAAGGCCAAGAACGAGTGCTTATTCCCGGAGATCCTGAGCGGGAGTCTGAGTCGGAAAGGCTTCAGCGGGGAATTCCATTACTGCACGCAGTAGCAAAGGACCTGGAATATTTGGGAGAAAGGTTTGGGGTTGAATGGTGAACCTGTTTTTCAGCTATGGAGGTTTTCATTTAGTAAGTTTTTCTCATGGGCGAAATAAAAGGAACCGCTATATCTTATGGCAACAAAAAATTTCCATTGAAGAATATTTTCAAATAGAAAATGCTTCACCTGAAAAGCCTGATACTATAAAGGCGAGATATGTTCGCTATGCCTGGCGCAAAGCTGCCACATGTAAAAAGTTTCAGGGAGCCTTTTTTTGCTTCTTTGCGAATAAATTAAAAGAGAAAAAATGCCAGCCTTTGAATAATGGCTCGTGCATACATATCCAATCTCGCACATTGTTGCCTATCCAGATATTCTTATTGTTTGCGGCGAACCTGAAGCTTTGAGCGATAATGGCTTTAATGTTTTCAACCCTATAATAATTGTTGAAATCTTATCTTCTGGCACTAAAAATTATGACCGCGGAGAAAAATTCAAATTATACCGGAAAATTACAGCCTTGCCGGAACATGTTCTTGTCGGCTCGGGAAACACCCATATAGAGGTTTTCAAGGCCAATGAAAGCAACCATCGGGAACTGGAAGAATATGGTGCAAACTGTGATTTGCCCCTCTTCAAAGCAATCGGCAAATCAGTTCTCCTTTCAGAAACTTATGATGGAGTGCCCGATATATTGTAAGCCTGGTTTGGGGTATACTTCTTCCTGTAAATAAATGCTTTGTTCTCTTTCGCTGCCAACTGTAAACAGATTGCTCTTATCTTTGCACTCCTAAATTTTTTTGGCAATGAAAATAATGAAATTCGGCGGCACTTCTGTGGGCAAGCCGGAGCGCATGCACCAGGTATGCGAGCTGATTACAAAAGATGCCGAACCTAAAATTGTTGTGCTTAGCGCGTTGAGCGGCACAACCAATGCATTGGTAGAAATAAGCAATTCAATGGCAACAGGTGAAAGGGAGCATGCGAAAAAACAAATTGAAAAACTGGAAGCACATTATCAGTCATTCATAAAAGCATTGGTGAAAGAAGAAAAAAATTATGCAAAAGCCAAAGCAATAGTTGCAGAACACTTTGAATTTCTGACCATCATCCTCAAGATTTCATTCAGCGAAGCACTGAGCAAAGATATCCTTGCGCAAGGAGAACTATTGTCAACAAAACTTTTTTGCGTTTATCTTGAAGAAAAAGGGATCGAGCATATTTTGTTGCCAGCTCTTGAATTTATGAGCATCGATGCGAATGATGAGCCGCAGATTGGAAGCATAAAAATAAGGCTGGAACAGTTGGTCAAAAAATATAAGGACAAGAAACTATTTATTACACAGGGTTATATCTGCCGGAATGCGAAAGGCGAAGTAGATAACCTGAAAAGGGGAGGCAGCGATTACACCGCCTCATTGGTTGCGGCTGCTATTCATGCATCTGTTTGTGAGATCTGGACAGATATTGATGGGATGCATAACAATGACCCGCGCATAGTAAAGAAAACAGTTGCTATCGAGCAGCTAAGCTTTGAAGAAGCTGCTGAACTTGCTTATTTCGGGGCGAAAATTTTGCACCCGGCATCTATATGGCCCGCACAGTTATATAAAATCCCTGTTAAGCTCTTGAACACCATGCAGCCTGGTGCAAAAGGCACAACCATTGTTGAACAGGCAGGCTCGGTTGGTGTAAAAGCCGTAGCTGCAAAAGATGGCATTGTAGCCATTAATATTAAAAGCAGCAGAATGTTGCTGGCTTATGGTTTTTTGAGGAAGATATTTGAGGTGTTTGAAAAATATCGCACATCAATTGATATGATCACTACTTCGGAAGTGGCTGTGTCAGTAACTATTGAAAGCACACCGTTGCTGAAAGAGATTGTAAAAGAACTTGAGCCTTTTGGCACTATTGAGGTAGAAGACAACCATTCTATTGTCTCAATTGTGGGGAATGAAATTGCGCAGACCAAGGAAGTGCTGAGCAAATTATTTGCTTCGCTTGTGCCCGTGCCGGTGCGCATGGTAAGCTATGGAGGGAGCAAGCATAATATCTCGTTGCTCGTCCCATCTTCCTATAAAACAGAAACCTTGCAGTTGTTGAATAAGGGGTTATTTGGCCTGGAATGAATTGAAAGAGGAATAAGTTGAGCAAACCAATTTATAAACTTAAACCCAGAAGCAATTATTTGTTTAAAGGTGAAAAAGGCATCGCAATGTTATACATGTCTTTTTAACCCTTTTGTCTGTTTGTGAATTGCTTTTTCCTCCTCTTTTAATAATTATTTTTATGGTGCTGATCAGTGGCCTCAGTGTTTTTTTATAGGATCAGCCGATTACATTGGGCCTGTTTTGCCCCTGTGGTTTATTAGACAGCATCTGGTCGCAAAGCATACTTTAAAGCAGATCAAGAACAGGATACCGTTTTTGCGAATAAAATTTCGTTACAATTTATTTGGCGAAGATAGATAACTTAGCCTTGCTTAACAGCACTCATCCTTTCAAAATAATTTGTATATGAAAGCATTGGTTTACTTGCTTTGTGCGCTCCTTGCCTGTAACGCCCATGCCTATGCGCAACCAGGGTGGCATACTCTTTTTGATGGCAAAACCCTTAATGGCTGGAAAAGGCTGGCAGGCACAGCAGAATATAAAGTTGAAAAAGGGAGCATTGTAGGCACTACCGTAATTAATTCGGGAAATACTTTTCTTGTTACCGAAAAAGAATTTGGCGATTTTATTTTGGAACTGGATGTAAAGGCAGATGACACTACCTCAAATTCGGGCATTCAGTTAAGGAGCCATTATGATCCCAATGGCCATGAAGGCAGGGGACTGGTATACGGCTACCAGTTTGAGATCGACCCTTCGTCAAGGAAATGGAGCGGTGGCATTTATGATGAGGGCAGGCGAGATTGGCTTTATCCTGGCTCACTAAATGAAAATGCGCAACATGCTTTCAAGCCGGGGCAATACAATCATGTGAAAGTGGAGTGCATCGGGCATGAAATAAAGACCTGGCTCAACAACATTCCCGTGGCTTATGTAGTCGATACCATGGATGCGAAAGGTTTTATCGGGCTACAGGTACATGGTATTGGAAGCAATGAAAAACTAGCAGGCGAGAAGGTCTATTTCAAAAATATCCGTATTAAAACTACCAGCCTGGAATCAACACCTTTTCCTCCGGGCATTTATGTGCTGAACAATATCCCGAATAGCCTTGACCGTTATGAAAAAGAAAGCGGTTGGAAATTGTTGTTCGACGGCAAAACATCAAATGGCTGGAGGGGCGCTTACAAAAGCGGCTTCCCTGAAAAGGGCTGGCAGGTGAAAGACGGCATATTGACTGTGCTTGCTTCTCAGGGGAAAGAAGGCGGGGTTGGCGGCGATATTGTTACGCTTGGAGAGTATAGCGCGTTCGACCTTTCATTTCAATTTAAGCTTACACCTGGTGCCAATAGTGGTGTTAAATATTTTGTGACCCTTAGTGAGCATAATACAGGCTCGGCTATTGGGCTGGAATACCAGATCCTCGATGACTCACTTCATCCCGATGCCAAGCTCGGAAGAGAGGGGGACAGGACGCTTGCTTCATTATACGACCTGATAAGGGCAAACAAGCAAAAAAGATTTATTCATCTGATAGGAGAATGGAATACAGGAAGGATAATTGTATACCCTAATAATCATGTTGAACATTATCTTAATGGCCTAAAGGTGCTGGAATATGATCGCGGGTCGAAAGCATACCGGGATCTCGTAGCAGTGAGCAAATACAAAACCTGGAAAAACTTTGGTGAAGCCAAAGAAGGGCATATCCTGCTGCAGGATCATGGCAATGAAGTAAGCTTCAGGAGTATTAAGATCAGGCCGCTGAAATAAAAACAAAATAAAAGATTCAAAACAATATCAATTGCCCGGCCCATGCTATGGCATTAGGTTATTCGATTAATGTCCTGAGGAAATAATTCCATAATCATAAATTTCTTTTTTAGCAGGTTTCAAACAAAACAAGGTAGAGCTTGGGATGCTTTCAAGCTTTTGCCAAAAAGATTCAAAATTCTCAGTTTGTAAATTCTATATTTTCGTTTGTTATTTTTTCATCATGCCCAAATTTACGATAGCCATTCATGGCGGAGCAGGGACCATATTGAAAGAAGATATGACCCCTGACCTTGAGCAGGCCTATACAGAAGGCCTGCAAGCAGCGCTGGATGCCGGTTTTGCCGTGCTTGAAGAAGAAGGCTCGGCGGTGAATGCAGTAAAAGCTGCGCTGGTCATTCTCGAAGACAATGTGCTGTTCAATGCTGGCCGCGGTGCGGTATTCACCAAAAAAGGAGTGCAGGAAATGGATGCTGCGATCATGGATGGCAGCACCCTTGCCGCCGGATCGGTAGCGGGAGTGCGCAATGTGCGCAACCCGATAGTGCTTGCGGCAGAAGTGATGCGCAACAGCAACCATGTGTTTTTAAGTGGCAAGGGAGCGAATGATTTCGCGATTAAACAAGGCGTGAAACTGGAGCCTGATGAATACTTTTTCTCCCAGTTCAGGTACGATCAATGGAAAGCAATCCGCGATTCAGATAACTATTCGCTTGATCATACCCATCAACGGCTTGAAGAACTGATGCGCGACAAAAAGTTTGGTACCGTTGGTGCAGTGGCATGCGACCGCAACGGCAACCTGGCAGGGGCAACAAGCACAGGCGGCATGACGAATAAGAAATACGGCCGCATTGGCGATAGCCCGATAATAGGCTGCGGCACTTATGCCAATAATAAAACCTGCGCTATTTCCTGCACAGGCCATGGGGAAATGTTTATCCGCACCGTAGCGGCTTATGATGTAAGCTGCCTGATGGAGTATAAGGGCTTTACATTAGAAGAAGCGATGGATATTGTTGTAAATGAAAAGCTGTTGAAGATAAAAGGGGAAGGCGGCATGATTGGCGTGGATGGGGAAGGCAGCGCGGCGATGATTTTCAACAGTTCGGGCATGTACCGCGGCATGAGGAGCAGCGATGGCAGCAACTCTATCGCATTGTACCGGTGATGCTTCTCGCGCCTGGCAAAATGCCATAATGATATGTGGCGGTTTCCGTTTTACAGGCGCAGTGAGTTTAATTATATAATCACTGCAAATAGAGTAGAGTTCGCATTATGATCTGCCCGGATTTTATTGGCATTGAAAAGAGGGACAGCCTTATTTTGGTTTTGACTTGTGCTTACAACATCACGGCTTTGATATAATGTTTGCCCCACTTTCCAGCATCTTTAAAAGTATCTTTCAACTCCGACAACAGTGTGGCATTGGTAACCTTTTTTCCTTTAGCCGGCGCAACGAGGGAAGGAACAGGAACATCATCATTAAATACTTTTGTTGCGAACCAGGTGATGTGTTCATGGGGGATAGCAATGCCAAGTATCATCCCTGGCAAACCCGAAAAGGATTCGGGGCCTCCCGAAGTGGTGATCTCATCAGTATAGAATGCCACCACATATACCGAATCCATGACCAGCCCGTTGGCGCGCCTGCATTCGAAGCCGGCTATATTCCTGGTCTCATCTGTTATCTTCCATTTTATTTTCCGCATACTGTCTTCCACTAAAAAGGAACTGCCTCCCACATTTTTTTTGCTTGTTGTTTGTTTGGTTTCCAGGTTGGTAAAAACAATATTGTCTTCAGCTGGGTTTTGCCAGATCCGGTTATTATCCGGATTGTCTCGCCCTGGCTTGTATAAAGTAATATTGTTGTTGAAGAACAGGTCAAAATACATGGCTTTAAATTTAGGCATCGTTTTTTTCATCAGTTCCCGCCAGCCTGCATCATCTCCATCCGTCTCATCGTCAATTTGCGCAAAAAGGTTCACCTTTCGCTCATATTCGATCCTTCCCTGTGAAAGGAAAATACTGTTTTGAGCGGTGCCGCGCATGCCTGTAATGAATAAGGCAAACATCAGCAGGAATTTTATTTTTTTCATGGTTTGAAGTTTATTCGCTTTGGCCGGGCATTTTTGTCCCGGCTTTAGTAAAATTCCAGGTTATCCCTAAAAGAAAATATCTTCTTATGGTACTGTAGGTGTTTTGCGAAATGAAATTGCTGTTCACTGACCGGCTGAAGCCGATATTCTGGTCTAAAAGGTCATTGCCAATGATTTTTATTATCAGTGCGTCATTCTTCAGCAATTTTTTCCCTATCCAGGCATTCCATATTATTACACTGGTGTTGGTATTGAATACGGGTGTTTTTTGCCTGATATTCATATCGCAATCTGAATGGACCTGGAGTTTTAACGGGAGAAAAAAATCGAAGTTTGGGTTGATGTCAAAAGTCCAGTATTTGGTTGCGATACCTTGCTGCACCGTAGAATAACTGCTGGTATAGGTAGCTGAGGCAGACAGGTTAAGCTCATATTTCTTTTCCTTTGACTTGCTAAGGTTCATCCCCATGGTGTAGTTGTTGCTGTTTGTTGTGTTCAATATATTGTTCACTATGCTCACATTTCGGTTAAAATTGTAATTGCCATTAAAGCCGAGCCGGGTATCAATCTTCCTGATCTTAATGCCATAGTTCCCATTCACTGAAAAACTTTTGCTGCCATTGAGGTTAACCGACTGGTTGACCCTTCTTCCAAATGAATCTACATAGTAACTTGTGCTGATGTTGTTTTGAATAAAACTGTAATTTGCGCTCGCCCAAATAAACCGGTCGCTGATTATCTTATAGTCATTATAACTCAGCGACATGTTGTTTGAGAACTCCGGTTTAAGATTGGGGTTCCCAATTGCGATATTCAATGGGTCTTTATTTGTAGCTACGGGTTGTATTTGCTGGATGCTAGGCTGTTGGCTGTAGCCGTTGTACCTGAAATGTATACTTCTTGACTGTGAAAACTGGTACATTAAGGTAGTTTGAGGATACCAGTTCACGAAACTGCGATGAGCTGCAGAATCGGTCATTTCATTTTTCTGATTGAAATTAGCGAAACCGGCATCGGAGCCAATGCTGAATTTGAATTTTTTTTGGAACAAGCTGTAACTTGCTCCAGCGCGATGGGTGAATATATTAAATACATAATCGTTGCTGTAAACAGTATCCAGTGCAGTGTATTTGCCCGTATTGTCTTTATTGAATGAACTAACAGATGAATTGCTGTTGTTGACAACAATACCATAGTTGAAAATCAGCGAGGAAACTTTCGTTAATGGCTCCGTATAGGTTAGCTTGGAATCCAATAGCAGGTTTTTGCTTTGGTTGGTTTTATATTGGTCGGTTACCTGGCTTTGTGAAAGGCTTCCCCCGGCATAAAAATAATTGTCTGCATATAAAAATCCCGATGAATTATTAGCTGTATAGTTTTCGCGAAGATTAAATGAAAGCGTTCTACCTTTTTTTTTCAGTTTTTTTCGCCACAGCAGGTTGCTGTTCACCACATGCTTGTCGTCTGTTGAAGTAGTTCTGTTAAACCCCTGGTTTATCAGGGCGCTGTCGCTTGCTCTTGCTTCTGTTGAATCAACGGAATAAGTTGTTTTATGGTCCATCCCCCCATCAGCGTTTATTTTTACTGATGAAGATGAGTCAATTTGCAACTCATAATTCCCGCTGGCCCGATTGCGCAAAATCCGGTTGGTGAACTGCTGTTTGGAATTGTTGTAATAAAAAGTGTCCGGCAAAATAAATTGCGAATTGGTTGTGCTTCCACCGGTAACGTTTAATTGAAGGATTTTATAATTCGCATTCAGGCTTTGCTTGTCGTCATTCCATTTGTTATTGTAGTGGAGCCCGCCGGTTTGCACCAGGGGATATCCCTGGCCGTTATATTGGCCATTCCAGGAGTCGAGTTCGTCTCCCGATCCTTCCAGTATAAAGTATCCATTATTTTGGTCGTAGTCAACATTGCCTAACGGGTTGTCTCCATAATTATTCTGATCTTGCCAATTCAGGCCCGAAGTTCCTGTATTAGATACGATCCCGTACAAGGCAAACTTCTGTTTGTCCTTAAAATGGTTAAACATAAGCTGGTTGTCGTGATAGCCATTGGTCCCTGCACTCGCGTTTATCTTCCCAAAGTATCCATTTTTTTTCCCTTCTTTCAATTTAAGGTTAATCGTTTTTTGCTTCTGCCCATCATCGATCCCGGTAAATGCCGCCTGGTCACTTTTTTTGTCGTACACCTGTACCTTGTCAACCATATCTGCTCTTAGGTTTTGGGTAACCAGTGTTGGGTCGTCCCCAAAAAATTCTTCGCCATCCACCAATATCTTTTGCACTTTTTCTCCCTGTGCGGTTATCTGCCCATTTTTGTCCACTTGTATGCCTGGCATTTTCTTTAATAAGTCTTCAACGGTTGCATTAGGCTGCACCTTAAAGCTGTCTGCTGCGAATTCCGTGGTATCGCCTTTTATTTTTATGGAGCCGATTTTTTGCCGCACTACCACTTCTTTTAATAACTGCGCTTTTTGTGTCAGGGGAATAATGCCCAGTCTTACAGTCGAACTGTCTGAAATGCTAACTGTATCGACATAATCAGCATATTTGGGATAGGTGATGAGAACAATGAATTTTCCTGAAGGCAGGCTGGTTGCCATAAACTCCCCTGATCTACCAGATCTTGTAAAAAAAACTAAAACAGAGTCGGCTTTGCGGAGTATGAGGACAGAACTGTTCGGCAATATTTTTTTTTCGGTCGTATCGGAAATCGTTCCGCTTATTGAACTGTGCTGCGCGTAGGTTTTAAGTGAGGCAAAAAGGACAATGGTTAGAATGGCGATTGGTTTTTTCATGCAATTTAAAGGTTAAGGCCTAAAGTAAACGATGCCACAAAGCAGTACAGAAGAGGGCATGGTATTTCAAATATCAATCAAAAATCATGAATATGCCCAAGCGAAACCTTAATTTTACGTTAAACAACTTTTATTATTAACTGCCGCTAAAGAATTTCTATATGAGTGAAGACAAGAAAAAATCCATAAAGAAAATAAAAGAAAAAAAGAATGGAACAACAGAAGCAGCAGCTCCTAAACCAAAGAAAAAACCTTCCGGTAATCATAAGCGTTATGAAGATATTCATTTTGTGGATTCGACAAAACCAGTTTGGAACTATTCATTATTTTCAGATGAGGACATCCACAATTTTCAGAATGGCACGCATTATAGTTTATATAATTTTTTCGGGGCCCATCAATGCGAGGTGCTTGGCGTGCAGGGTTTTTACTTTGCTGTATGGGCGCCGAATGCCTCTTATGTTTCTGTAAAAGGGAATTTCAACGATTGGAATAACGACACTCATCCGCTTTATGTAAGGCTCGATCATTCGGGCATTTGGGAAGGTTTTGTTCCCCATCTTGCCAAGGGGGAAATTTATAAATACCGCATTCATGGGTATAAAGGAGCCATACTTGATAAAGGCGACCCTTATGCGAATTTCTGGGAAAAAAGGCCAAACACAGCTTCTATAGCCTGGGAGCTCTCCTACCAGTGGCAGGATCATGAATGGATGAAGAACAGGGGGAAACATAATTCACTTGAAGCTCCCTGGAGCGTTTATGAAGTGCACCTCGCCAGTTGGATGCGGCCTGATAAATATGACGAGGAGACCTATAACAGTTATGATTTCTTCCGCGAGAAACTTGTTGGATATGTAAAGGAAATGGGCTTTACCCATATTGAGCTCATGCCTATTATGGAACACCCTTTCGATGGGAGCTGGGGTTACCAGGGCACTGGTTATTTTGCATCAACATCCCGTTATGGGGACCCGCAGCAATGCATGGCGATGATCGATGCATTTCACCAGGAGGGCATAGGCGTTATCCTCGACTGGGTGCCTTCTCATTTTCCTTACGATGCCCACGGGCTGTATATGTTTGATGGCACGAACACGTATGAATATGCGGATATGCGAAAAGGATTCCATCCCGACTGGAACAGTTATATTTTCAATTATAAGCGCGGCGAAGTAAAATCTTTCCTCATCAGCAGCGCACGTTTCTGGATGGATAAATTCCATGCCGATGGCATCAGGGTAGATGCGGTCAGCTCCATGCTGAAATTAAACTACTCAAGAAAAAAGGGCCAATGGGAGCCCAACGAATACGGTGGCGATGGCAATTTAGAAGCGATAGCTTTCATTAAAGATTTGAATGAAACTTTATTCCGCGATTTCCCAGACATACAAACCATTGCTGAAGAAGCAACAGATTGGCCCGGGGTAAGCAAACCTACTTATGCCGGCGGCCTCGGCTTTGGCATGAAATGGATGATGGGCTGGATGCATGACACGCTTGACTTTTTTAAACTGGACCCGATACACCGCCAGTACCACCAGGACAAATTTTCTTTCAGCATGGTTTATTATTACGATGAAAATTTCATGCTGCCGCTTAGCCACGATGAAGTAGTGCACGGAAAATCACCGATGCTTTTTAAAATGCCCGGCGATGAGTGGAGAAAATTGGCCAACCTTCGTTTGATGTATACTTATATGTTCACGCACCCTGGTGGTAAATTGCTGTTTATGGGCGATGAGTTCGGCGCTACTGAGGAATGGAACTATAAAGGCGAATTGCAATGGCACCTTTTGCAATATGATGCGCACAAGCTGCTAAGGGATTGTGTGCGCGACCTGAATTGGCTTTTGCGCAATGAACCGGCTTTATATGAAAACCAGTTCAACATTTATGGCTTCGAATGGGTAGACCTTAACCACCGGCAGGAGAGCGTTGCTGTTTACAGGCGAAAAGGCAAAAAGGCCAAAGAGGATGTGCTCGTAATCCTGAACCTGACGCCCGAAGTAAGGATGAACTGGAAAGTGTATGCTTATGGAAAAACCGACTGGAAAGAAATATTCAACAGTGATGCTAAAAAGTACTGGGGAACGGGAAATTATCATAATGATGAAATTGGAGCCCATCTGGTGGACAAAAAAGAGAAGATGTATGAAATAAACCTCACCCTTCCTCCGTTAGGAGCATTGGTATTGAAGTAGGCTTTGCATGTTATGCTAGCTCATCATGCACCTGGCAACCGGGCTGAAAGATAGCAGGCATTGCTTTAGTCTTAAATCTGTAATCCCAACATCATGAAAAACTCCATCTTGCTATTCCTCAGCACCATTGTGGTACTGCAGTGCGCGTTTTCTCAATCAAAAGACAGTGCGGAAGTATATTACCAAAAAGGGCTACAGGAAAAAACAGCACGCCGATGGATGGTTGCTTTCAATTGCCTCCAGAAATCAGTTCAATACGATTCCAACAATGTAAATGCCGAACGCGAGCTAGGCCTTGTTGCGCTTGAACTGAGAAAATATGGCAATGCCGAGTTGGCTTTCACAAAAGTACTTTCTATTCAAAAAAACGATACCACAGCCGTTGTTAACCTTGCCAACCTGAGCTTTTGGACCCACCAATGGAAAGATGCCATTACCTATGCTCAAAAGGCCCTGCAACTTAAAGCAGGATCGGGTTGGAACTATGTGATAGGAAAAAGCTATTACCAGCAGGAAGATTATGGACAGGCTTTTAAATATTTTCAAGCTGCTTCCAAAGAAGATACCGCCAATTCAGAAATCCCTTACCTGGTTGGCCGTGCTTTTGTGGACATGAACAACTATAAAGCTGCTGTTCCTTTTTTCCAAAAAGCAATTGCACTGGATTCTTCAAAAGCACAATGGATGTATGAGCTGGCATTGGTGCTGGCCACCATCCCTAACGACAGGATGGCTATTCAATATTATCTTCTTGCTGCCGAAAAGGGCTATAAGGTGGATAATGATTATTATGAAAACCTGGCTGATTCGTACGCTGCTGTCGGGGAAGGGCAAAAAGCGGTTGACCTGATGCTGAAGGCCCTCGATAAGAAACCGGGTGATCTTGTATTGTTGTATAGCGTTGCCGATGCTTATTACCACATGAAAAAATATCCTGAGGCAATCGATTATTGGGACAAGATTTTATTCTATGATAAAGACAATTCCAAAGCATTGTACATGATAGGTATGGCTTACCAAAAGAAGGGCGATACCGATAAAGGCCGCCAGCTTTGCGACCGGGCAATTGCCATGGATCCCTCTCTCAAAAACCTCAAACAGGAAAGGGGCAGCATGGGGCTTTGATCTATTGTATGATTTTATGGCCTCTGAAAAATTAGTTTCCCGAGTTTTTCAGTAACGGTTTTCGGAAAGCCCGTTTCTGCCAGTATCGAATAGCATGTACATTAAATCAGGTATTTGCTTACATTCTTTCCGGTACTTTTATGCCCAATAAAGCCATCGCGTTTTTTAAAACAGTTGAGGCCAGCACAGCTAACTGAAGGCGAAGCATTTTTTTTTCTGGCGTTTCAGCTTTGGATATGGAATGTTCTGCATAAAAAGAATTAAAATTTTTTGCCAGGTTAAATGCGTATAACGCAATTACCGATGGGCTCATTTCTATGCAAGCCTGTTCAATTACCGATGGGTATTTTTCCAAATCAACAATCAGCCTCTTCTCTGAAGGGAATAAATTTCCTGATATATGGCTGCTATCCGCTGACCATGGGCCTTCTTCTTTTCTTAAAATTGATTTTATCCTGGCATGGGCATATTGAATGAAAGTGGCCGTGAAGCCATGCAGGTCTATTGATTCTTCAGGATTGAAGAGCATTTTTTTCTTTGGGTCAACACGCAGCAAAAAGAATTTTAATCCGCCCAGCCCGATTATTTCATATAAGTCTTTTAATTCTTCCTGCGTAAAGCCTTCTGTTTTTCCCTGCTCGCTTGTTTTTCTTTCAGCTTCTTTTACCATTTCATCAACAATATCATCGGCATCCACTACATTGCCTTCTCTCGTTTTCATCCTGCCGGTCGGCAGTTCCACCATGCCATAACTCAAATGGAAAATGTTTTCGGCAGAAGGGATCTTCAGTTTTTCACAGATCAGTTTCAGCACTTTAAAATGATGGTTTTGCTCATCGCCGACTACATAGATGCTCTGATCGCATTTGTACTCATCATATTTTTGAACTGCCAGCCCAATATCCTGTGTTATATACACGGCAGTACCATCTTTCCTTTGCACAATTTTTTCATCTAAGCCGTCTGCGGCCAGGTCTATCCATACGCTGCCGTCTTCCTTTTTATAGAACACGTCTTTTTCCAGCCCAAACTGCACTAGTTTTTTACCTAGTAAATAGGTGTCGCTCTCATAATAAATTTTATCAAAATCGCTGCCAATTCTTTTATATGTTTCATCAAAACCTGCATATACCCAACTGTTCATTTTCTTCCAAAGTTCGATGATATCCGGCTGCCCGGCTTCCCAGCCAATAAGCATTTTTTGTGCATCTTTCATTATTGGGGCCTCTTTTTCGGCCTCCTCTTTGCTCATCCCGCCCGAAATAAGTGCCATTACTTGTTTTTTGTATTCATCACCAAACTTCACGTAGTAATCTCCTACAAAATGGTCTCCTTTTTTTCCTGTGCTTTCAGGTGTTGCCCCTTTGGCAAAAAGCTGCCATGCCAGCATGCTTTTGCAAATATGTATGCCCCTGTCGTTGGCTATGCATGTTTTTACGGTTTCGTAACCGCTTGCCTTATAAATTTCCGAAATGCTCCATCCTAAAAAATTATTGCGTAGATGGCCGAGGTGCAAAGGCTTATTGGTATTGGGCGATGAATATTCTATCATCACCTTTCTGCCATTCTTTTCTTTACGGCCAAAATCTTTACGGCCATAATTTTCCCGGAGAAAGTTTGCCCAGTACGCATCGGTTATGGTTAAGTTGAGAAAACCTTTGACCACATTGAACTTTGAAAACAGTTCCGGGAATTTTGAAATGAAGATGCTCCCCATTTCATTTCCCAGCGCTTCTGGGGGTTTATTTAAGCTTTTAACAAACGAAAAAAGAACAAGAGTATAGTCGCCATCAAATTCAGGCTTTGTTTCGTTTACTAATATATTCTTTTCTTCGGTGTTGAATTGATAACCCACCTGCAAAATTTCTTTTGCAGCATGTTTTATTTTGCTGGTTATGTCCATTTCATTTTGATTGGCCGCAAAAATAGCACAATAAAACAAGCGGCAATTTGGGATGGACCAAAGTAAATAACAAAGATTTAATATCCTTTGAGCAATTATTGACAGCCAGGCCAAGACATGAACACTGATTGTATTATCTTTGCGCACTTAAACGTTGATTGGCAATGCCGAAAGACCTTATTACAAGTTTTATTGATTTTTTTTATCCGCCTTTCAGAAAACTGATGCCCATTCAGACTTTCCGGTATGCGGCCTGTGGTGGCGCCAATACATTGCTCGATATCTTTGTGTTTTTTATCAGCTATAATTTTATTTATCATAGGCACATACTCGACCTGGGTTTCATCGCGTTTCAACCTTATATAGCGGCATTCATTACTGCATTTTGTGTGAGCTTTCCTGTAGGGTTTTTGTTGATGCGCCATATTGTTTTTACCCAATCTACATTGCATGGAAGAGTGCAATTGTTCAGGTACTTTTTACTTGTAGCTGTGTGTATTTTGCTCAATTACATGTTCATAAAATTTTTTGTAGAAAAATTGGGGTTTTACCCAACAATAGCAAAGATCATAACCACGATTATTGTAGTGTCATTCAGTTACCTTACCCAAAAGCACTATACATTTAAAGCCAAAGAACTTAAAACATAACATGGTTGCTAAGTTGAACTGTTGATAGGCTGATAAGCATAACAGCGAATTTGCGCTTGCCCCACTTATTTTATTTCACTCCTTTATCAGGGTTCCATGATTTCTGAAGCTTTCTGATATAAAGTATCTGACCGATATGGTAAGCGTTGTGCGTGCTGATGTTCGCAATGACAGCATACCACGACTGTAGTTTTTTTTCATCAGCACGTGCAATCGCCTTTTCCCATTCGGTGAGCACTTCATCTAATTTTTTTACAGTTGCGGCCCAACTGTCCTTATCGAAACTGGCAAAGGTCTCATCGTTATTGCCATTGAAGGCGACTGGTTTTTCGCCTTTGAATTTTGCCAGTTCTTCATTGTCCCAAAAAATCAAATGGTTCACCAACTGGCCAATAGAATGTAAGCTGGTGTCTTGCCTCCACATGGCTTGTTCAGCGCTTAGCCCTCCCAGTGCCTGCGTGGCAGGAACAAACCATTCCTGTTTGTTGTGTGTTGCCCTGAACTGGTCAAGCAAAATAGATTTTAAGGCAGGGGCAGTTTTATTTTGAGCGTACGCGCAAAAAGATGCCAGTAACAAAATAACTGAAAAGGTCTTTTTCATTGTTGTAGTTTTTTTGAAAATTACTGAATATTGTTATTCCTAACCGCTCATTAAAAAGTTTCACAGAGAGACAGAAAATAAAAAAGGCAGCCCTGCTGCCTTTAAACGCACTACATCAAACCGGTTCTATCTTTGAAGGGTGTTCAGTAATTTGAGTTTCTGAAATGCAAAAGTTACGCCTTTTAATTGGTACCCAATGATTTTTTTAAGGCTGTCATAAACGTATGATTCGTTGAGCACTTCCTTATAGATTTTCACCAGCAGCCTTTCGCTTTTTTCACAGGCAGAAAGCACGTTCTTTTCTGTTATTTTCTTTTTTGGCTGACCGGTAGCGCCCTGTGGCTTTGTTTCAGTTTCGCCGCCCAGGCTGAGGATAAGAGACTTTATTTCGATTGCGTATTGATTGTTTTCCAAAGCCATGCTTATTATTGCCTGGTGCAGTTGCGTGTTTTTGATGCCCGCTGCAAATGATTCGATTTTCTTCTTTGCTTCCTGCACCGCCTGCAATAATTGGTTCAGCTTTTTTACACTATGTAACTGCGCTAAGTTTTGTGGAGAGGAGGATGGCATAACAAGTGTTTTTCAGTTAAGATAAATTAAGACATTTAAAGATAACACTATTCCCTGCCAATTATTGTACCATTTTAAACAAAATGTCCACAAAAATAATGGCTATCGCATTTCGCGATAGCCATCAGGAGAGGAGCCTGCTACTAAAAGGTGGGATGAATTGTTTGTAACCGTCCTGACCAAATCCTTTGGCCAATTATTTCTTACCTCAATTTTTCCTGGTCGCTCAATAAAAGAAAATAGGCTACTGCAACGAGGAAGAAGAGAAGGACCGATAAGCCATATTCCAGCGCCTGGAGCTTGCTAATGTTATTTATCAGGTCATTGTTCATAAAATGGTTTTGATTTAAAAAATAGTTTTCGTCGGGCACGGATCAATGATTGGTTTAAGCCCGGGGGTAGAAGTTTCTTGCGATATCTATAATTGATATGTCTTTAAAGCGCTCCCAAAAATAGCGATAGGAGCCTGGGCAAGTCAAGCGTTCAGTTACCCGACTTTTTAGGTATCTGATCAACTGTCAAACCGTAGTTGTACTGAAACATGAGGCAGGACTTCTGACAATTTTTCATTTTTAGCCTCGTGGCATAATGATTGACACCCAATAGCGAACATTAAATTCAAGTAACATGGGAAAAATAATAGGAATCGACCTTGGAACAACAAACAGCTGCGTAGCTGTTATGGAAGGCAATGAACCGGTAGTGATCGCTAATGACGAAGGCAGGCGCACAACCCCGTCTGTAGTGGCTTTCCTCAAAAATGGCGAGCGCAAAGTTGGCGATCCGGCAAAGCGCCAGGCAATTACTAACCCCAGGAACACCATTATGTCGGTAAAGCGCTTTATGGGCCGCCGGTATGATGAAGTGACCAGTGAAATAAGCCATTGGAGCTACAATGTAGTGAAAGGTGACAATAATACTTGCCGTATTGACATTGAAGGCAGGCAGTATACTCCCCAGGAAATTTCTGCCATGATCCTTCAGAAGATGAAGAAAACAGCCGAAGATTATCTTGGCCAGGAAGTAACGGAAGCAGTGGTCACTGTTCCGGCCTATTTTAACGATGCACAGCGCCAGGCTACCAAAGAAGCCGGTGAGATTGCCGGATTGAACGTTCGCAGGATCGTGAACGAACCTACCGCTGCTGCATTGGCTTATGGCCTTGATAAAAAACATAAGGATGAAAAAATTGCCGTTTTTGACCTTGGCGGCGGCACATTCGATATTTCTGTGCTGGAACTGGGTGATGGCGTATTTGAAGTGAAGTCTACCAACGGCGATACCCACCTTGGTGGTGATGATTTCGACAAAGTGGTGATGGACTGGCTGGCCGATGAATTCAAAAAAGACGAAAACATTGATCTGCGCAAAGACCCCATGGCGTTACAGCGCCTGAAAGAAGCTTCGGAAAAAGCAAAGATTGAATTGTCTTCTTCCAGCGAAACAGAAATCAATCTTCCTTATATTACTGCCATTGATGGGGTGCCTAAGCACCTTGTGAAAAAACTGACACGTGCTAAATTCGAACAATTGTCAGACAGCTTGTTTGAAAGGTGCCTGAAACCATGCGAGCAGGCTCTGAAGGATGCGGGCATGAGCGCTTCACAAATTGATGAAGTGATTTTGGTTGGCGGCAGCACACGCATACCTAAGGTGCAGGAAATAGTAGAAAAATTCTTTGGGAAAAAACCAAACAAAGGGGTTAATCCCGATGAAGTGGTTGCGATCGGTGCAGCCATACAAGGCGCTGTGTTGACCGGCGAAGTGAAAGATGTGCTGTTGCTCGATGTTACTCCGCTTTCTCTCGGCATCGAAACAATGGGCGGTGTGATGACCAGGCTTATCGAAAGCAACACTACTATCCCCACTAAGAAATCGGAAGTGTTCTCTACTGCGAGCGACAATCAGCCTGGTGTCCAGATTCACGTGCTACAGGGCGAGCGGCCAATGGCGAGCCAGAACAAGAGCCTTGGCATGTTCAACCTCGATGGCATTCCCCCAGCTCCCCGCGGAGTTCCGCAGATTGAAGTGATATTCGATATTGATGCGAATGGCATCCTTCATGTTACCGCAAAGGATAAAGGCACCGGCAAAGAACAAAAAATACGCATTGAAGCAGGCAGTGGCTTGAGCAAGGAAGAAGTGGAAAAAATGAAAGCCGAAGCAAAGGCAAATGAGACTAGTGATAAAGCGGCTCGCGAAAAAGTAGATAAAATAAACCAGGCCGATAGCATGATCTTCCAGACGGAGAAGCAACTGAAGGAGTATGGGGATAAGATTTCGGCTGCTAAGAAAGCACCAATAGAAGCTGCCTTAAGCAAGCTGAAAGAAGCGCATAAGAGCCAGAATATAGATGCTGTTGATGCAGCCATTAATGAAATCAACAATGCGTGGACAGCAGCCAGCGAAGAAATGTACAAAGCCACACAGGGCGCACAAGCAGGTGGTGGGCAGGAAGCCCACGGCAATGCACAACCGAATGCTGGCAATGGGTCTGAAAATGTGACTGACGCTGAGTTTGAAGAAGTGAAGTAGGCTGCCTGGCCTATAGTTTTCGATAGATATGATTTTAAGATATAAAGCCCTCACTATGTTGGGGGCTTTTTTTATCAGGATTAATTTCAATGGGCCTCACTTTATACTACTCCGTTCAACAGCAGCACTGCTAATGAGGGAACTCCCGGCCGGGTAAACCACGCCATCCTGACGATAAGATAGATTTGTTTTTTATTAGCGATGTTTTTGTAGTTTTGGGCATTCTACAGAAATTATGGAGCATTACAAGATGAGCCTTACACTGAAAGTGTGGCGGCAAAAAAACAAAGATGAAAAAGGGGCCTTGGAAACATACCAGGTTAGCGATATTTCTTCTGAAATGTCTTTTCTCGAAATGTTCGATGTGCTGAACGAGCGGCTGATCCAAGAAGGGAAAACCCCGATTGCTTTCGACCACGATTGCCGCGAAGGCATTTGCGGCATGTGTTCCATGTTTATTAACGGCAGGCCCCATGGCCCTTGGGAAGGTACTACCACCTGCCAGCTGCACATGCGTGCGTTCAAGGATGGCGATACCATTGTAGTGGAGCCCTGGCGCGCCAAAGCTTTCCCTGTAATCAAAGACCTGGTTGTTGACAGGAGTGCATTCGACCGCATTATCCAGGCAGGCGGATATATCTCTGTGAACACGGGCAATGCTGTTGACGCTAACGCCATTCCGATTGAAAAAGATAAAGCCGATGCTTCATTTGCTGCTGCAGCTTGTATTGGTTGCGGCGCCTGTGTTGCTGCGTGCAAAAACAGTTCTGCATTATTGTTTGTATCGGCAAAAGTGTCTCACCTGGCCTTGTTGCCGCAGGGAGGCCCCGAACGTAAAATCCGTGCGCTTGATATGATTGCGCAAATGGATAAAGAAGGTTTTGGTTCGTGCACTTCTACTGGCGCATGCGAGGCGGTTTGCCCAAAAGAAATCCCCATTACCTATATCGCCAGGCTCAACAGTGAATATATCTGTGCAGGGCTCGTAGCTGAAAAGTAACAACTATAAATTGAAAGGGTTTTATTAGAGGTTGCCGGCCACAGGGTACTATTGGACATTATTGCCACACTCGGTTGTGCGGCAATAATGCAGCTCGGCGTTTTACTAACAGTTAAGGCTATCTTATAAGTAACCTGCGGTTGGTATAAAACAACTTCTCCCTTTTCAGGAGCCTCTACAGTTTTTAGCTTCCTTCTTATTCTGTAATTTCAGTTACTAATATTCGTTTATGCGCCTTCGCTGTTGCTTATTTTGGTTTGCGTTTCTTTTGCCAGCCTTACATTTATTTGCACAGCAATTCGGGGGCAACCCGCCTTCCCTGAAATGGAAGCAAATCAACAACGATACTTCGCGCATCATTTTCCCCGCCGGGCTTGAAAGCCAGGCACAACAGGTTTCATCCATAGTACAGGTATTAAGCCAATCTACATTAAGCACAATTGGCAATAAGCAAAAAAAGATCAATATCGTTTTTCAAAACCAAACTACGATATCAAATGCCTATGTTGGATTGGCTCCCTTTCGTAGTGAGTTTTTGTTAACACCTGATCAGAACAGTTTTGAATTAGGCAGCCTGCCCTGGCAGCAACAGCTTGCAATTCATGAATACAGGCACGTGGAACAGGACAACAACTTTCGTGTTGGTCTTTCAAAAATTTTTTTTTATTTATTCGGAGAAGGAGGACAGGCATTTGCGAACAGCTTATCTGTGCCCAACTGGTTTTATGAAGGAGATGCTGTTTACCAGGAAACACTGGTAAGCGGGCAGGGCAGAGGTCGGCTGCCTTATTTTTTTAACGGCTACCGTTCGCTTTGGGCTGCTGATAAAAATTACAGTTACATGAAACTGCGCAATGGCTCATTGCGGGATTATACTCCGGATCATTATCCACTTGGATATATGCTAGTAGCTTATGGCCGTGAAAAATATGGGGATGATTTCTGGCGAAAAGTTTCGCATGATGCCGCGGCTTTTCGGGGCTTGTTCTATCCAATGCAAAAAGCGATAAAAAAATATTCAGGGGCTTCTTTTAGCCAGTTTAGGGCAGGTGCATTCCATTTTTTTTCTGATGGCATTAAAGAAGAAGCAGAGGGAGCTTTTTCTGTTGCATATGCCCCTGCACAAAAACATTTTGTGGCCGACGAGGAATTCCCCCAGTTTATTGATGAGGGCAATATTGTTTTTGCAAGGACAACATACAAATGCCCTGCCGCTTTTGTTGTTCGCAACCTTACAACAAATGAAGAAAGGAAAATTAGCATCAAATCAGTTTCGATCAATAATTATTTTTCATACAAAAATGATAAAATTGTTTATGCTGCATTCGAGCCTGATTTGCGATGGGCATGGCGTGATTATAGCATAATTAAAGAGCTTGATGTGATTACAGGAAAGGAAAAGAGCATTACTTCCCATTCAAAATATTTTTCTCCCGATATTTCTGATGATGGCAAGGGGATCGTTGCTGTAAAGCAATCTGTAGATGGCTCATCTTCCTTAGATATATTGAATGCGGAAACAGGCGAAATAGAAAGAGAAATCCCGAACAGGGATGGCTTATATTATGCCCAACCAAAATTTTATGATGAAAACCTAATAGCTGTTGCTGTTCGGAACTCAAGAGGGGAGATGTCGCTTGCGCTGGTCAATATCAATGACGGCTCATGCCAATACCTGGTGCCTTTCAGTATGAACGTGATCGGTTTTCCTTCAGTAAAAAATAATATAGTGTATTTCAGCGCTTCGCACAATGGGCAGGACCAACTGTTTGCTGCAACAAAAAATCAACTGTATAAAATGGAATTGCCGGATAAAAACCAAGCAACCGGAAGCTACCAGTTACAGGCATCAAAAAATAAATATGTTTGGACTGAATTCACGGCAGTTGGTTACAATGTGGTTTTGGCTTCGAAAGGGGCAGTTGACCTAAGAGAGATTACACCGAGCGAATTTTTAGCACCACTTACGGTGCAGGGAATTTATTCTATCGGCAAAAGCACTATATCAGGTTTGTTGCATGGGGTACGAGCCGGGCACGAGCCGGTTACCCGTTATTCGCAGTCTTTTGATTTATTGAATTTTCATAGCTGGCGCCCATATATTACTGATCCCGATTACATGCTTTCGCTGGAAAGCGAGAACATACTTAATACTGCGCAAAGCGATATTTATTTCGACTACAACCGCAATGAAGGGTATAAACAGGTGGGTGCTGATGTTACTTATGGGCAGTTGTTCCCGTGGGTCAATATAGGTGGCGATTATACTTTTGGCCGCAATGATTATTTCAGGGGCAGAATCGTTTACTGGAACGAAGCGCAGGCAAAGGCAGGTTTGAGCGTGCCATTAAATTTGTCAAAAGGAAAACACCTCACCAATTTGCAAATCGGCAACGAAATGGTGTACAATCAGCGTTATTATCAGGATAACTATAAAGACACTTTCGATCATCGCGGTTATATATACACGTTAGCGTACCTTAATTTTACCAACCAAACCCAGCAGGCAAGGATGCAGATATACCCTGGCTTTGCGCAAACATTATATCTGAACTATTACCGCGCAGTCAGTATTTTTGAGGGGAATCAATTTTTAGCTTCTTCGTATTTTTATTTCCCGGGGTTTTCCGAAACGAACAGTTTAGTGCTGAGTGCTGCCTTTCAGCAGCACGACAGCTTACGGGAAATCAGTTTTTCGAACAGCTTTCCTTTTTCTCGCGGATATTCAGCGGAAAATTTTTACAGGATGTTCAGGCTGGGGGCGAACTATCATTTTCCTCTGGCTTATCCCGACTGGGGCTTTGGCAATATTATTTATTTCCTTCGTATCCGTGCCAATCTTTTTTTTGATTATACCAAAGTGTGCGATTTCTATACTAACAGCAGTAGATTTAATGCTCAATACAAATCTTTCGGAACAGAAATATTTTTTGATACCAAATGGTGGAACCAATTGCCTGTTAGCTTCGGTTTCCGTTACGCTCACTTGCTGGATAACGATTTTCTTGGCCGTGGCCCTAATCAGTGGGAGTTTATTTTACCGATCAATTTGCTGAGCCGTTAACAAATATGCCGGTTTTTTACCTGTACGTTAAAGCCTTTTTAAAAATGATTTTTGAATCATTAACCGGCTTCAATTTTCCTAAGCTGTGAGAAAATATAAAAAAATCATCAGCGATTTCAGGTTTTGTAAAAAGCCAAACCGATATTATATGAGGTCTCTGGAATCAATTTTAAGCAGGCTCCTAATCTGCGATTGAAAACGGCAGCTGCCATGTTTGTGAAACTAATACCAAATGAATTTCTTATGCCCCTTTTTCGGATTGAACAACCATTTGTTGGCTGCCTTGCAAAGAAACGCGCTGCCTGCTCCAACTATAGCTCCGCCCAAAACATCAGTTGGGTAATGTACGCCAAGGTACATGCGCGAAAAACCAACAGTGCATGCCCACAAATAAGCGGGAACGATCACATACCATTTTGGATAAGCCAGGCTTAATGATGTGGCTGTTGCAAATGCGATAGAGGTATGCCCGGATGGGAAAGAAGGACTTCCCATGTCACTGGCGGAAATAATTAATGAATCTTGTGCGGCAGGCCTTGGCCTGTTTACAACATATTTCAATACAATTGCTGCACCAGAAGCCACCGCTATGGTTTCAAGCGAATAAAAACTTTTTTGCTGCATGGTGCTGTCGTGGTCAATGGTACTTGCAATAAATAGCCCTACTGGCGCAGCAAAGCTTAACGGCGTAGTTGTATTGGAAATAAGTTGCATGAAGTGCAGGGCGCCTGCTGTCCTGTGTTCCGTCAAATGTTCCAGGAAACGTTGCTCAGCAGTTTGTGCAAAAATTGTATTGAACAAAAAGAAAAAAACAAAAATCCAGGGTAGTTTACGCATAGGCTTACATGTTAGCGAGGCTACCTTCCAGCGCTTTTATTTTAGCTTCTGCATCTGTTTTTTTCTTTTGTTCCAGCGCAATGATTTCGGGTTTTGCGTTTTGAACAAAACGCTCGTTGCTGAGTTTTTTCATTACTGATTGAAGGAAGCCCTTTTGGTATTCGAGGTCTTTGAGCAGGTCCTGCTTTTGAACTGATTTGTCAAGTTCGTTTTCAACTTGTAAATAATAAGTGTGATTTGAGGAATGGATAATTATTTCATTATGTAAGATATCCGGGTTTTCTTTTTCTTTTAAAATACCTGTATTTAAAAAAATATTTGTTTGCTTTTCTAACAATTTCAATATTGATGGATTGCTTACTAATGACTTTTGCAAATCGTAATCTGCACTAAATCCTATTTTTTCAGAATTTTTTATTAGGTTCTTTTTCCTTACATCTCTGATCGCAGTAATATCCTGTTTCAATCTTTCTGCGTTTTGCAAAATGTGATTATCAATAGACTGAACTTCTAAATCCTTCATTTGTCTTATACACAAATCATCGTTTTGCTCTTTTAGCAAATGATAAATCTCTTCTGTAATAAAAGGCATGAAAGGGTGAAGTAACTGTAATAATTCTTCAAAGAAATAAACTGTTTTAACATAAACGGATTTGTATACAGGTTTTTCAAATTCTGGCTTTGCCCATTCCAGATACCAACTACAGAAATCATCCCATATAAGCGAGTACAAAATTTTCAATGCTTCATTTAATTTGAAACCCTTGAATAGGTCTTCGATTTGTTTTTTTGCTTCATTCAAGCGATTATCAAACCAAACAGTAGCAAAGTCATCAGCCATGGAGCCTGAATCTTGAACTCTGGGCTCCCAACTTTTGACCAGCTTCAGCGCATTCCACAACTTATTATTGAAATTTCTTCCCTGTTCAAGGCTGGCTTCATCAAATAACAGGTCGTTACCTGCAGGTGAAGAGATCATGATGCCAAGTCGAACTGCATCTGCTCCGTATTTGTCGATCAGCTCCAGCAAATCGGGTGAATTGCCAAGGCTCTTGCTCATCTTTCTTCCTTGTTTATCACGCACCATCCCTGTGAAATAAACATCGCTGAAAGGTTTCTGATGTTTAAATTCAAAACCTGCCATGATCATTCTTGTTACCCAAAAGAAAATAATGTCCTGCCCGGTTACTAAAACCGAAGTAGGGTAATAATACTGGAAATCTTTATTATTGGGGTTGGTAATGCCGTTGAATACTTCAATAGGCCATAGCCAGGAAGAGAACCAGGTATCGAGTACATCTTCATCTTGAGACAAGCGACCGGTGCCTGAAGCCTGGTGACTGTCGTTTCCCGTTTGTAGGTTACGTGCAGCGGCCTCGCTTTCTGCTACATGCACATTGCCGTTGTCATCGTACCAGGCGGGGATCCTTTGCCCCCACCAAAGCTGTCGGCTAATGCACCAGTCCTTTACATTTTCAAGCCAGTACTTATAAGTGTTAAGGAACCTTTCTTCCGGATGGATGTTAATGTCGCCTTTCAAAACCGCATCCAGCGCCGGCTTTGCAAGCTCCTTCATCTTTACGAACCATTGTGTGGAAATTTTTGGTTCAACAACTGCATTTGTTCTTTGTGAAAAACCCATGCGGGTCTGGTAATCTTCTTCCTTTATCAACAGCCCGTCCGCTTTTAGTTTTTCAACTGATTTTTTTCTTGCTTCAAACCTGTCGAGACCAATAAAAACTTCAGCCGCTTTGCTCAAAGTGCCATCTTCGTTCAGTGTATCTATTATTGGTAAATTATATTTCAGCCCGATATTATAATCGTTGATATCGTGCGCGGGGGTTATTTTCAATGCACCAGTCCCGAATTCTTTATCAACATAGTCGTCGAAAATCACGGGCACTTCCCGGTTCACCAATGGCACGATCACCTTTTTCCCTTTCAAATGCGCGTACCTTTCATCGCTTGGGTGAACACATACCGCAGTATCTCCCATAATGGTTTCTGGTCGTTGGGTAGCAATGGTAATGTAATCACCTGGGCTACCATCTCCTGTTTTCTGGCCTCCAACTACTTTATATTTCACATAATACAACTTGCCGGTAACTTCTCTATACTCTACCTCTTCATCGCTCAATGCGGTTTTGGCTGAGGGGTCCCAGTTGATTATTCTTGCTCCGCGATAAATCAAATCCTTATTATACAGGTCAACAAAAACTTTTATAACGGCTTTATAATAATGATCATCCATGGTGAAGGTAACCCTATCCCAATCTACGCTGCAGCCTAATTTTTCGATCTGGCTGTAAATAATACTGCCATATTTTTCTTTCCATTCGTAGGCATATTTTAAAAATTCTTGACGCGACAATGAATTTTTATCAATTCCTTTTTCTTTCAGCATCTGCACCACCTTTGCTTCGGTTGCAATGGAAGCATGGTCGCTGCCGGGGATCCAGCATGCATTAAAACCATTCATCCTCGCCCTTCTTACCAAAATATCTTGCACGGTTTCGTTAAGTGTGTGGCCCATGTGCAAAACACCTGTTACATTTGGTGGGGGTATAACCACAGTGAAAGGCTTCCTGTCATCAGGCGAACTCTTAAAATGCAATTTCTCGCGCCAATGCCTGTTCCATTTTTGTTCAATCAAAGCAGGGTTATAGTTCTTGCTCAGTTCCATTTTTATATCGATAAAGATTTAATTTTATAACGGGCTGCAAAGTTAAGCAATGCTGGGAAAGGAAGAAGGTTATTCTGTTTCCAAGATGGCAGGTTGGTTGGTTGAGAGAAAAAAAATCCCCATTCTTTAATGGGGAATATGTTTGTTGTGATATGCCTGCCCTGAACCAGGAAAGCTTCTGGTTCTTTATACTAAGCCAGTAAACAAAATTTCTTATGCGAACCAGAATAGGTAGGACAGGAAATATACAAGTGCAAGAAACCCGATGCCAATTAAAACGGTAGCTGTCGTTTCGCTCATGTGGAAATCGCTAAAAATCTTTTTCATAACGTAAAAATTTTTGTGATGAAACCTTTTTCTTTTTGGAATTCAAGAGGGAACGGGATTCGAACTGTTGTAGGTTTCTTCAGCGATATAGGGTGGGACCAGCTTTGGTAAGCCTTAGTACCATGCTAATATAAAGCATTTTGATGATAAAAGAAAACGCCCTGAGCCAAAATATGGAAAAACCCCGCCCAGGGCGGGGCTAAAATTTTTGTCGCCTTTATCCTAACTACATGCTAATCAGATAGGAAAACAACAATATGGCGCAAAAATACAGCACGGCTGTAACTGCGGTCATTACGATGTTTTCGGCGGTTGATGGTGTGTCCATTTGTTCCATGGTGTTTGGATTTTTGTGAAAAAATAGCGGGACGGATAAAGCTCATTTTTCAATTGGGTAAACGGAATCAAATGACAGGTTAGGGAATACCAGCGCTTTTTATTTGAGTCACCGGTATAGCCTTATGCCCCGGTTATTGATTAACTTTAGCACCCTTTTATGTATGCTATTGTTGATATTGAAACAACCGGTGGTTATGCTGTCAATAACGCAATAACCGAAATCGCTATTGTGTTGCATGATGGTGAACATGAATTTAAGCGCTTCGAGACTTTAGTTAACCCCGGAATGCCTATTCCCCGCTATGTGCAGGTGCTGACAGGAATTACAGATGATACCATCAAAGAGGCACCCTATTTTGATGAAATAGCTTACGAAGTGTTTAGCATGTTGCAGGGAAATGTGTTTGTGGCACATAATGTAAATTTTGATTATTCTTTTCTCCATCATCAATTTAAAAAATTGGGCTTTTTGCTCAATTGCAAAAAATTGTGCACGGTAAGGCTTGGCAGAAAGGTTTTCCCGGGATTGCCAAGTTATAGCCTGGGAAACTTTTGCAGAAGTTTAGAAATCGATATTACGAACCGCCACAGGGCAGGCGGAGATGCAGTAGCAACCTCCTTGTTGTTCAAAAAGATCCTGGACAATGACAAGTCCGGCTATGTTGAATCAATGCTGAAGGGAAGGAATCGGGAGCAATACCTTCCGCCTAACCTGCCGGCTGAACAATTGGAACAACTGCCGCAGTTGCCTGGTGTATATTATTTTCATGACCAGAATGGGAAAGTGATTTATGTTGGCAAGGCCCGGAATTTATTGCGTCGGGTCGCAAGCCATTTCTCCAATAATAAGCCCAATAAACAGAAGCAGGAATTTCTTCACAATATTTATTCGGTTTCTTACCAGGAATGCGGCACGGAATTGATGGCGTATCTTTTTGAGTGCATAGAAATAAAAAGGCTATGGCCAAAATATAATCGCAGCCTGAAAAGGTTTGAGCAAACCTATGGGCTGTATCTCTTCGAAGATATGAACGGTTATCTTCGCCTTGCTATTGAGAAAAAGAAAAAACACCTGAAGCCGGTTTACACCTTTTCGTTGCTGTTAGAAGGACAGAACATATTGCGAAAGATGGCTGCTGAATTCCACCTTTGCCCTAAACTTTGTTTTATTCAGTTGAATGAAGGAAAATGTGAAGGGATAAAAACTGGCGAATGTTTTGGTGCCTGTGAACAGGAAGAAAATGCAAAATCATATAACGAGCGTGTTGAACTGGCTATCGGGTCTTTGCAAAACGCATTGCCTACTTTTACATTGATTGATGATGGCCGAAATATAAATGAGCAGAGCTGCATTTTGGTCGAAAACGGTAAGTTCTACGGCATGGGGTACTTATCAACAGATACGACAATTACAAATAAAGAAGAATTGAAGGGCTGCCTCACACAGTATCCTGAAAACGATTATATGCGGGGGCTGATTTATCATCATGCTGAAAAATGGCCGAACAAGAAGGTGAATATAGTATAGCGGTTTTCCTATGATCTCTTTTCAACAATTTTTTCAAATGCTTAACAAGACGTTTCTGTGAAATTAAAAACATTGGTTCCCACCCTGCTGATTTATAGCGTTTGTTTTTTCTGCTGCCATTCAAACCATCAAGGCGATCCCGTCGTAACTGACAGCAAAGACAAGCCTGTTGTTGTTAATCCCGTGAATAATGTTCCTGAATTCAGGCAAGGCGCCAGGAAAGAGGCTGTTGCTGAATACAAAGAAAAAACAGGTAACCCGTTAAATGACTGGTACTTTTCAGTGAAGCTCTACGAAACCCAAAAAACTTTTTATTATTTGATGAAGTTGCAGTTTGAAGAAATAAAGGGCGAAGACACCCTGAAACTTCCTGATTTCGGTTTTGCGCCAAAACCCGTTATCCAGAAAGGGAAAGATAAATACTCCTGCATAGTAGGTTTCATGGACAATGAAAATAAATTCCGCGAATATAAATTAGTGCATGTTGTGGGCGGAAATAATTTAAAAGTAACAACGCTGAAACGCTATGGCGTAGCAACATACCAGGAATAGTTCACGAATCCTGTTCTCCGTTGCAATTTGAATACGGCAAACAAATTTCTCTTGCTACTTTCTGAATCTGACCTGGAGCTCCTGGTTTTGACAAGGATGACAAATTATTCCTGAGCATATTCTTTCAGCAGTTGAATAAAATCTTTCCTTTCTATCATTCTTGCCCCAAGGCTTTCCAGGTGTTCAGTATAAACCTGGCAATCGATGATTTTTATATCTTCCTGTTTTAATGTTTGCACATATTTGATGAATGCAAATTTGCTGGCATTGCTTTCCTGGCTGAACATGCTTTCTCCAAAAAATACTTTCCCGATCCTGATGCCATATAAGCCTCCGACAAGTTTCTGGTCATGCCATGCTTCAGCGCTGTGTGCATGGCCCAGGTCATGCAGTTTGATATAAGCCTTTTTTACTTCGTCCGTTATCCAGGTGCTTTCCTGACCGCGCCGCGAAATGGTTTTGCAATTGTTGATGACTTCAGTGAAACATTTGTTGATGCTAAAATCGAAAGTATTTTTCTTTAATAGCTGCTGCATGCTCTTGCTCACTTTCAATTCATCAGGGAAAAGAACAAACCGGGGCTGCGGGCTCCACCACAAAATATGTTCTCCCTCATACCAGGGAAATATGCCATTGCGATAGGCCAGCAATAGCCGTTCGGGAGACAAGTCTCCTCCTACAGCCAATAAGCCATCCGGTTCTGCCAGGTGAGCGGGCGGGAAGATGAGCTCATTATCCAAAGCAAATAAAGGCATGAGGAAAAACTAAAGAATAAAAATAGTTAAAACCAAAATCTAAAAACTATTGTTGAATTCAGCATTTCGGTTTTTTGTTTTTTACAACGTTTATGATTCGGGTAGTATTTCAATAGTGGCTCCTATGCCGCGGTCTGTAATGGCATCACACATGGGTTTCAGTTCTTCGTAAGGCCCTTGCTTAACAGGATATTTCCCCTGCGTGTGTATGATCATGGCACATTGTTCAGCCTGTTCATGCGTGTGCTTGCAAACTTCTACCAACGCATCAATTACCCATTCAAAAGTATTCACCTCGTCATTCCACACAATAAGGCTATGCGGGTTTTGATGCATGGCAAGCACATCCGTTTCTTCCATTGCAAGTTCCTCTGGCTTATTTGGCAGAACAGGCATTTTTCGATTTTCTACAAATTTAATCATTTCATAAAGGCTTGCAAGTGGATGTTTAATTATCGTAATTCGAGAAAAAGATTTTTATGGAAAAAGTGAATGGGATTGGCGGGGTATTCATCAAAGTGAAAGACCCATAGGCTATGGCTGAGTGGCACCAAAACACCGGGAATTGAATTTGGAGGCCGGTTTTATTGCAATTTTCAATGTGAAAAGCCTAGCCTAAAGAGCATACTGTCTTTTCTTTTTTTAACGAGACCTGGAGCTATTTTGAGCCTTCATTAAAACACTTAATGATCAATTTCAGAGTAAGATACCTTACTGCCTTGTTTCAAGAACTAAGAAAGGAAGGAATACAGATTGATGGAGAGGTTCAACAGTTGGATACGGAAAATTTGAATGGGCGATGGATCGGAAGTCAATAAAATTGAGCTTTAGGAGATGGTTGAATATGCCTTGATGGGAGTTTATTGTTATGCCTGTTAACACAATTTTGTGAGGCGCCCCGCGTTTTAAACAAGATTAAAGTATTCTAAGAAAACCCTAAAGAGTTCGCAACTATGAAATCCAATACCGAGAATAGCCAGGGCTATTTAGCAGAAGAATTTTGCCATAAAGAAAAACAAATTATACAGGAAAGCAAGATTGCCGTGCTGAAAATACAGAGCTGGCAATTTGCTTCAAAAACCCCCGGCATCCGCCACACTTATCTCCAGGAAGCAGCAAAAATGGTCAGCAAGTCATTGTTGAATTTTGTGCCTAACAGTTTTGTGCTAAGCGAGGAAGGCTTTTATATAAGGCCTACAGAGAATTAACCTGAAAACTGGCAGACCTGAGCGGAGCCCCAAGGCTGTTAAACCTTATCAAAACTTAAGCATTCTTTCAACTCTTTTTCGGTGTAGGCCATATTGTATTGCTTCAAAACATCGGCCGGAACACCATTCCATTGGTTAGGCGCATTGCCAACGTAGCCAACATCTTTCACTCCTATTTCAGAAGTATAAAAACCTGTTGCGGTGAGGTCGCGCATTAAGCTGAAAAAGGCAACGCCCTGCTGCATGCCAGGCTTTACTTTTCCACGTTTCACGGTCTTGCCATTTTCCTGGTATTCGATTTCAGGGTAAGCGATATCGTCAACAATTTGGATCTGCTGCTCGCTGGTGAGATCGGTAAATGCTTTATCGAACCTTTTGAAGGACTCGATATCCATCCAGCGCAACCCCCCGCGCATTGGTGTCTGGTGGTCAGGCATGTCTTTTACAATGAATTCAATGAACTCGGGGACTTTGGCATCACTGGCGCTCCCGCTTACCTGGTCCTTAGGAATAATGATATCTGCCAGGACAGTGATGGTGGCCATTTCATGGGGTGTGAAAAAATTTGGTTCAGCCAGCAACTTTTTCATATAGTCCTGTTCTTCTTTCATCCGGTTGATGCCGGTCGTTTCTGATGTTGTGGCAGTGCTTGTTTTTTGTTCTTGGTTTTTTTCATCCCGTGGTGCACATGCATCTGCCAGCATGGTAGTTGCTACCCCGCCGATCAGCAAAGTCTTTATCGATTTACGTCTGTCCATAATATTTTATTTTTAAATACCTAATGTGCGATGCCTGATTTGCAATTGCTCATGACTGGCACTTTTCATTGTTGATTTTTAATTATCAATTCATCAGATAGCCCTTTTCTTCATCTGGTCAACAATATATTCACTCGTGCGCATAGACAAAGCGAGAATTGTCCATGTAATGTTTTTGTCAGCTTGCGAAACAAAAGGCCCGCCATCTACGCAAAAAACATTTTTGCAGTCATGGGCCTGGCTGTATTTATTAAGTGCAGAACGTTTAGGGTCACTGCCCATTCTTACGGTGCCCGCTTCATGGATGATGTTACCGGGGTTATGCAAGCCGTAGTTGTTATGCGGGCCATCATCTCCGCCCCAGGTAATCACGGCGCCCATTGCATGAAGCAGCTCTGCAAAAGTTTCCTTCATGTGTTTGGCTTGTTTTATTTCGTAATCAGAATAAGAAGTATTGAAACGGAGAACAGGAATGCCATATTTGTCGACAACACTCGGGTCGATTTCACAGTAACTGTCTTCTCGTGCCACTGCCTCGCCACGGCCAGCCATGCCCACATGCGCCCCAAAGAAGTAACGGTAATCTTCTTTCAAAGAAGCTCCGTAACCGCCCGGTTGCTTTTGTTTGGCTTTCACCTGGAACCTTCCGTTCAGGTTTTCAACGCCCCAGTTAAAACCATAAACCGGCATGCCAAAACCGCCTCCATATTCAATGTGATAGCCCCTGGGAAAATCCAGTTTTTTATTATCAAGCCACCAGGGCGTATACACGTGCATGCCTCCAACACCATCTTCATTGTATCTTTTCCTGTCGAAAAGCTCAGGGATGATGCCGCCCATATCTGCACCTGTTGAATCGTGCAAATATTTGCCCACAACATTGCTGCTATTAGCCAGGCCATTGGGATGGCGGCTGGATTTCGAATTCAATAATAACCTTGCGCTTTCGCAGGCACTGGCAGCCAGAACAACAGTCCTGCCGCTCACCTGGTATTCCTGCATGTCATCTTTATTGATATAGGAAACCCCGGTAGCCAGGCCTTCGTTGTTCGTCAACACTTCTCTTGCCATAGCATTGGTAACCAAATCAACATTACCCGTCCTGACGGCAGGAAGCACCAAAACTGATGATGAAGAAAAATCGCCGTAGAATTTGCAACTGCGGCCGCATTGTGCACAAAAGATACAATTCCTGTCGCCACCGCCGGGCAACTGCATGGGTTTGGTAAGAATCGAAAGCCGTGACGGGATAACAGGTAAGTTTATGCTATTTCCTGCTTTTTTGACAAAAAGTTCATGCAGCCTGGGTTTTGGCGGAGGAAGAAAAATACCGTCAGGGTCATTTGGCAAGCCTTCATTGGTGCCGAACACGCCAAGCAGTTTATCGATTTTGTCGTAATAGGGTTTTATATCTTCATAGCCAATTGGCCAGTCTTCGCCAAGCCCGTCAATACTTTTTCTTTTAAAATCCCTTGGGCCGAAGCGAAGCGATATCCTTCCCCAGTGATTTGTTCTTCCGCCAAGCATCCTTGCTCGCCACCACTCCCATTTTGTGTCGCCAACATGTGTGTAAGGCTCACCATCGATCTCCCATCCCCAATAGCAGCCATCAAAGTCGCCGAATGGCCGGTATTTTGTGCTTGCTCCCCTGCGCGGCGATTCCCACGGATTTTTTAATTGGTTAGAATCTTTTTTCGGATCAAACATTGGGCCTGCTTCCAGTACACAGATTTTTAACCCTGCGCTGGCAAGCACCCATGCAGCCATTCCGCCGCCGGCTCCCGAGCCAACGATTATTGCATCATATTGTTTTGGCTGTTTTTTGACCTGAAGATTGTCTCCCATAAAAACGTTTGCTAAAATGCGTGAAGAAATTGAAAGGATAAATTTAATGGATTTGCTGAGCAATGCACAAATATTTTTTAAGAAATGGGTTTGATTTTTTGTAGAAATTATCTGGATGGCCACAAGTGTGCGCTTCCGGAAAAATCATCAGGGGCGATTTAAATATAAAATGCCGATGCACCTGATGATGCACCGGCATTTTAATAAAAAGCGTATTGGCTCAGGCCGTTGTCTTTGTATCCTGCCCGGGCGTTGCTGAAGGTTTTGCGCCAAACAAATTGTGCAATAAGCCTTCCGCATTGCCAAAATGTTCTTTCAAAGCATCGCCGCCTTTTGTACGGAGCTCTTCAAAATAATCTTTTGCTTTGCCGGCTGCGTTTTCTGCTTCATTCTTGAATTGGTTGGCTTTGTTTTTGATATCAGAAGCCAGTTTTTCTTTTTCTTCCGGTGTCATGGTCATGTATTTGTGCGCAGCCAATCCTGCTGCTGCCCCTAAAAGAAAAGTTGCGATGTGTTTTGCATCTACTCCCATAAAATAAGTTTTGTGTTTATTGTATTAATGAGGACAAATTTCAGCAAATAAATCCATACCAAAAGAGAATTGTTTCAGCCTCTTTTTCCCAACTCGATCACTTCGCAACTTTTGATTTCTTTGCCATCAACCGCAAAACGAACCATTGTTTTTGTTTTGTGCCAACCCTGCCGGCCCGCTGCACCGGGGTTGATGTGCAGGCAACCCAGGGTTTTATCGTAAATGATTTTGAGGATGTGCGAATGCCCGCAGATAAACAATTGTGGCTTTGTGCTGATGATTTCTTTTTTGATTGCAGCGGTATATTTTGGTGGATAACCACCAATATGCGCCATAAAAATTTTTACGCCTTCACATTGCCAGTGCAGTTTTTCAGGAAAGAGGCTTCTGATATCATTCCCGTCTATGTTCCCATATACGGCGCGCAGGGGTTTGAATATTTTCAGTTTTTCGGCAATCGAAATGTCGCCAAAGTCCCCGGCATGCCATATTTCATCACAATTCTCAAAATGCTTGAAAATATTTTCATCGAGGAACCCGTGCGTGTCTGATATCAAGCCAATTCGAATCATCTTTGTTATTAAGGTTAATCAGTCGGCCAATCCATTCTTTTTAAGTGCTTGCAAAATCATCACAACGCCCGGGACCTGTTCTGGCTCCGATGAATAACTATGGCTGTCAAAGTATTTTACCGCCCTGATTTCGGCAGAAGGCAAAGGCTCTTCGTGTAAATCGTACAGGTAGCAATCCTGTTCCATAATAATACCTTCTTTTTCTCCAAAAGCGGGGGCTGTAATGTGCATATAAAATTTGAGGTCGCTTTTTTTCAGTTCAATATTCAATTCTTCTCTTGATTCGCGTATCAATGCAGCTTCAGCAGTTTCGTTTGTATCAACTTTGCCCCCGGGCAAATACCATGCTTGTTTATTATTGCTGAAAGCAAGTAATAATTTCTTTTCTTTAAGAACAACGAGCCCGGCAGTAAATATTTGTGCCATTCTATTTTATTAACTTTGTTTTGCAATAATAAGATTAGCTTTTCATAAAATTTGAAAATGCCTTTCCATAGAAACTTCACTTACTGGATCGACAAGCGGAAATGGAAATTTTATTTCCTGATGCTTTCTCTTGCATTGAATAAGTAAATGGCTGAACGCAAAAATGCTTAAGCTCTTATGCTCAGGAATTAAGCTATTGAGAAATTATCTTCTTGTTACATCATCAAATCATCATATTATATGCCTTATTATCATCAGCTCGGCAATATACCCCACAAGCGGCATACACAATTTCGCAAGCCTGATGGCGGGCTGTATTCAGAACAATTGTTTTCTACCGAAGGTTTTTCGAATGATTACTCATTGCTGTATCATTGCCATCCGCCCACTGAAATCATCAAAACAGATGAAGCTGTCAATGTTTCTCCAAAAATAGCTGAAGAAAAAATGCTGAAGCACCGATGTTTCGAAGGGTTTAAGATAAAGCCTGAAAAGGATTTTTTGCAAAGCAGGAAAACCATTTTGGTAAATAATGACTGCCATATTGTGCTGGCATCACCACAGCCCGATTTTACTGATTATTTTTTTAAGAATGCTGATGCTGATGAGATCATTTTTGTGCATGAAGGAAGCGGGGTTTTGAAAACCATGTACGGGATTTTGCATTTTAGCTATGGCGATTACCTCGTTGTCCCACGCGGCACAATTTATCAAATTGATTTTACGGACAGTCATAACCGTTTGTTTATTGTTGAATCTTTCAGCCCGGTGCGTTTTCCTAAAAAGTACCTGAGCAAATATGGGCAGTTGCTGGAGCATTCGCCATACTGTGAAAGGGACATCAGGCCACCGCATGATTTAATCACCATAGATGAAAAGGGCGATTTCCTGGTAAAGACCAAAAAGAAAGGGATGCTTTATGGCATTCATTATGGGCATCATCCTTTCGATATTGTCGGATGGGATGGTTGCTGTTACCCATTCGCATTTTCTATTCATGATTTTGAGCCGATAACCGGAAGAGTGCATCAGCCGCCGCCTGTCCACCTGACTTTTGAAGGCAATAATTTTGTCGTTTGCTCCTTCTGTCCGCGTTTGTTCGATTATCACCCCAAGGCCATTCCTGCGCCATACAACCACAGCAATATTGACAGTGATGAACTGTTATATTATGTTGATGGTGATTTTATGAGCCGGAAAAATGTAACGCGGGGGATGATCACCCTCCATCCCGCAGGGATCCCTCATGGCCCGCATCCCGGTGCAGTTCAAAAAAGTATTGGGGCAAAAGAAACAAAAGAACTTGCGGTGATGGTGGACACTTTTCACCCGCTTGCGCTAACAGAAACTGCATTGAATATTGAGAACCCCGGTTATGTGATGAGCTGGGCGGAATAGCCTGGGCCGTTTTCAGGGGCGATATCTTTTTTAAAATCCTGAACTTTGGAAAGATGCGCATTTAAAAGTTACTGGGCATCTTTCACGCAACGAAAACCGATGGTTGCGCACCTGTCCAATCCCGGGTTTATTAAAATAAACTTCGCTGCGAAATCATTTCGTTGGGCCTTCCCGTCGGTGTGCCAGTGTGAACCGGTTGCCTGATAATACGATCCTCCTTTAATGATGCAATAGCGGTTCAGAGCATCGCTTCTTTCACTTTCCGTCCACTCCCAGGTATTTCCGCACATATCATAGCAGCCGAAAGGAGAGCGGTCTTTTTCAAATCGCTTTACTGGAGTAGTGCCACGTACTTCCCGTTATTGCAATAGTTTTTTTGCACTATACTTACCCTGTAAGGCTTAATGACAGAGTTTGCGATTCAATATAGGAGAACAGGCTATTATGCCAGTTCTTTCTTTTTAATGGCACAGGCATTTTTTAATTTAATGGAACCATCTTGTCTTTCAATCCATGAGCCAATTGCAAAGCAGTTGTATCTGAATATTGAAAGCTTAGGCCGGGTTGTGTTTGCGAAGCTAATGGCCGGAATGGAGAACTGAATCTAACGATAAGATTTTTGAAATAAAAAAGAGAATGTATCAAAAAGCAAAATGAACGTCCTGGGAATTGCGTAGACAAAAACTTTCTATATCCCCTTACAGAATAAAAAGAGGCTGTCTTGGGTTTCTGAGACAGCCTCTTTTTGTGACCCCGTAAGGATTCAAACCTTAAACCTTTTGATCCGTAGTCAAATGCTCTATTCAGTTGAGCTACGGGGCCGTTAAGGGCTGCAAATATAGGTTAAAAAAAGAATCATAAAAAAACATACGGTGCTGTCAGCAAGTAACAAATGAAGAGGACATCGCGATTAAATTAAAGGGCAGGTCATCTTTCTCATAATCCCTTTCAGAAAAAGTGAAAAGAGGAACAAGATTTTCGTTGTATATTTCACTCTGTTAAATTCATGTTCATGAGAAAAGAGATGGTTGCAGAGATGTTGTTGGCTTTGTTTAGCCTTTTTTCATTCCAAATCAATAATCCTGTGGGCCTCCCTATCGGTTCAGTATTGCCCAAGGCCGGCCTGGCCATGCAGGATGTGAGTGGCAAAACCAGTTCTATGCAACAGGCAAAAAGGCAAAATGGCCTATTGGTCATGTTCGGTAGCAATGTTTGCCCCGTTGTTCAAGCAAACCAGTCGCGCATAAAGGAAATCTGCCAATATGCGCTTGATAATAAAATAGGCGTTGCCATTATCAACTCCAATGAAGGCGGGAGAAATACAGAGGAATCATTTGAATCCATGAGGGTGTATGCAAAAGCGCAGTCTTATTCCTGGTTCTATTTGCTCGATAGAAAAAGTGTGGTTGCCGATGCTTTTGGGGCGGCCCGCACACCCGAATGCTTTCTTTTTGATATGAACAATAAACTGGTTTATCACGGAGCAATAGGCGATAGCCCCGGGGATATCGATAATGTGAGACGGCATTATTTACATGAAGCTATTGATGAGATGGTGGCAGGGAAGAATATTTTGGTGAAAGAAACACGGTCAATAGGGTGCAGCATATTCAGGGGCTAATGAATTATTCCTTGAGCAAGGCGTTGATATTTTCGACAACCTGTGGCTCGGTGAGCTGGCGTTCAAAAAATTTTCTATAATGCGTTTTATTATTCAAAAAAAGTGTTGAAGGGATACCGCCAGTCCAGTTTTTGTCAACTTTCGGGCAAAAATAATCTGCATTGGTTTCATTCAGCCACCAAACGGACGCTGTGTATTGTTGTGCTTTGATAAAAGAAACAATTTTCTCGGGATAATAGCTAGGCAAATCAAGGCTCACCAGCAAAAGCTCAACATGATGGAGCTTGTTTTCGTTTACCACCTTTTCAAAATAAGGGATCTCTTTATTGCATGGGGCGCAATAGGTTGCCCAGAAATTAACAACCAGTGGATGGTCGCTTTTTTGGATGTAGGATGCTAAGTCTGCAATCTTTATTTTTTTGATTTCCTGCGCCTGCGGCATGCATGCAAAACATACTAAAAAACAAGCCAGTAAAGAAAGCCTTATCTGCATAAGTTGTTGTTTAATTAAATTTCATTTTCTTCAAAGCCCCATTTATTGAGCAGTGCATTGAACTGCTCACCAGGTAAACTGCATGTTTCGTAATGGCCTGCATTTTTTTTCTGCCTGAATGCCTCATAAACGCTCACCGCACAGGCTACAGAGATGTTTAGTGATTTTATGATGCCTACCTGAGGTATAATAAAATTACCGTCTGCCAATCTCCTGATTTCCTCGCTCACGCCATCGTGTTCATTGCCAAAAACCAGGGCCACCGGTTTAGTGAAATCAATTTCATACAAAGGTACTGCGCTGCTGCTGAGGTGCGTTGTTAAAATCGTACTGTACTTTTTTCTAAGCGCAATAAAGCATTCTTTAACATCCGTAAACTGTAGTACGGTTAACCATTTGGCAGCACTGCTGCTGCTTTTGGCGCCCCATTTTTTGTGAGGGGGAAGTTTTGTGCTCAACACATAGATTTCCTGTATGCCCACGGAGTCACAGGTGCGCATTACTGCTGAAATGTTGTGCGGGTCGAAAACATTTTCAAGTACCACGGTAATGCCTGACTGGCGTTTGCTCAAAACCTGCATTAATCTTTCTTTTCTTTCCGGTGTCATTCTAAAGAATTGAAGCGAAAATATTAAAACATTTTTTGGGATAAATAAAGAAGCTCATGATTGGAAAAAAAATCCATCAATGGGAATTGGCTGGTTATCTGGTTGGAAACTGTTCTTGGTAAAGAACACCTTAGCTTTTGGCATGTACTTGGCCAATTAATGGATAACCCGACTTTTTAACCGTTACCCTTTAATCGAAGATCGGTCATCAGAGCTAATTTGAAATTAGGGCTGTAGTATCAATGACATGTCGTTGTTGAGGGCCATTAATAAACATATTGCAGTTAGGTTTCAGAAGTTAGCTTACCCTAAAACCCTCTCCTGCCGGGGAGGGTTTTTGTTTTACCTGATGACCACTGTTGTGCCTTTCAAAAAATATTTTTTCCCGGTATCGCTATCTGTATACCGGAGCATCCACACATAAACACCAGTGGGCTGGGGCTTTCCGTTAATGGTGCCATCCCATTTTTTTGTCCAATCCCTGGTTTCAAAAACAAGCTGGCCGTAACGGTTAAACACACGAAATTCAAGATTAGCGGCCTTGTATGCATTTAACGGATACAGATAGTCGTTGATTCCATCTCCATTTGGGGTAAAGCCTGAAGGAACAGCAATATGACAGCTTTTAACCTTTGTGATCTGGCGGGCAGCGGTATCATAGCAACCAAGGTTATTTTCAGCTATTAATTTCACTGTAAATTGGTCGTCACTGTTTGACGCAGGATATTGGTGAGGGGGAGGGACTGAATCTGAGCTGTTGGTGCCATCACCGAAATCCCAATGCCAGGATGTAATATTACCAATGCTGTTGTTTTGAAAAAAGGCTTTGTCTTCGGGGCACACATTATCAGGCCCAGAAAAGATTGATTTTAATTCGTTATCTAAATTTATCGCCACAGCAGCCGTATCATAGCATACCCCGTTGGATACAATTAACTGAGCTGATTTGTTCCCGAAGGCAGAATAAACTTCCATCGGGTTTTGCAAAGTGCTTTGCGTACTATTGTCAAAGTTCCATTGCCATTGATTGACACCATTGCGGCCATCGTGAAAAAATTCGATGCTATCAGACCTGCAGCCATACAAAACCCGATAAGTGAATTGTGCGGAAATAATTGGCAGTACATTGAAAGCGGCATTATCGCCCGGTACAATACTGTTATGGCAATCATCTATCAAAGTGTTTCCGTCGGAACCGTTTTTGATTGTAATAGTATAATTGCCCGGAGGGAGCGGATTGTTGAGTGTAAGCAATACTGAATCCATATCAAATCCTTCATTACAATGGGCGCCCTTTGCAGAAATGATTGATGCAAGGGGCGAAGACAAAGAAAAATCGCTGCCATCTGCAGCGAGGCTGCTGCAACGAACTGCTTTAGTGGTTTTGACCCAGATTAATGCATCGTCTTTGCATGCGGAACCTGCATTTTTAATAGTAGGAATTTTAGGATCGGTAATGCTTCCGGTCCCCCCACTAAATATCAACTCATAACCACTTTGGTTGCTGGCAGTCCAATGGCTCACAAGCAACAGGTACTTGTGCCCTTGTATGATGTTGGGCATAGAGCTAAAAGTAGGGGCAACATTTACTATAGAATCTGAAGCGCATTCAAATAAAGCGCTGGCAGAGGAGCTTGTACCGGTATTGCCATGGCCTCCGGACCAGTTGCCTGCAATAGCTAATGAGCCATTTGTATAAACAGCATTAGGGCTGTTCATGGTAATATCATAAAGCTGCCAGTCGTAATCATCATGAGAATTATTGGGTATTATTACAAAGCCAAAAGTTCCTGAGACATAACAAGTGAAGGTATACCAGTATGGGTTTATATCTGTATAATTAGCGCCCGGGGTATTACAATTTGGTACTATCACAGAATGGTTCACACAGGCAGGAACTGTATTTTGAATGAACGTATCTACCCCGCAAACAGGAAATGCTGTACCCGGAGTCTGTCCAATGGTTGTGCATTGCGAATGCGCGAAGGTCCCAAATAATGAAAAAGACAAGAATATTAATGAAGCCTTCAACAAAATAGTTTGTTTTAGTAGACGGAAAGTTAACCTGTTTCGTTGCGTCAAGGTCAAACTAATAAATTGCCGGATAAAATCAAAACCCAATTAAATTGATTTCTATTGAAATGAATGGTTCAGTCATTTTTCATAGGTTTGCCTGGCTGCAAAGGTGTTAATAAAATAACCAGGAAAAACTGCCTGGCTGCTGAAATAATTCAATAAGCGTTTGGCCGGATTCGAATGTGCTTCAATAATGTCAAGCAGTTAAGAAATCAAGATAAAAATCATGCGGCCTGTCTTTATTGTCTTATATGCGTAATATAAGCGCCCTTTTCTCGCATTTTTGTTGCTTTTCCCCTATTTTTGCCGTCCTTAAATTCATTAAGAACTAAGCTTATATGGAAAAATTGATTTACCTCGTTCCTGTTATGGGGGCTATTGGCCTCCTGTACACTTTTGTCAAATTCTCCTGGGTTTCCAAACAAGACAGTGGCACTCCGCACATGCAGGAAATCAGTAAATATATTGCCGAAGGGGCTATGGCCTTCCTGAAAGCCGAATGGAAGATACTTTGTTATTTTGTGGTCATCGCAGCCCTTTTATTGGGCATTATGGGCGCCAGTAACCCCAACTCAAGCTGGGTGATTGCTATTTCATTTATTATCGGAGCTGTGCTTAGCGCTACTGCGGGATATATAGGTATGAAAAGCGCAACAAAGGCCAATGTGCGCACTGCCAATGCAGCACGTACCAGCCTGAGCAAGGCGCTATCTGTATCATTTACTGGTGGATCAGTAATGGGCCTTGGTGTTGCAGGCCTTGCGGTTCTTGGTTTAGGCAGCTTATTTATTATCCTTAAACAAATATTTGCCCCTGCTGCTGCAGTCAATTCAGAAGAGATGAAAACAGCGGTAGAAGTACTTACCGGCTTTTCTCTTGGCGCAGAATCCATTGCGCTTTTTGCCCGAGTTGGCGGTGGGATATATACCAAAGCAGCAGATGTTGGAGCAGACCTGGTTGGAAAGGTAGAGGCAGGGATACCTGAGGATGACCCTCGCAATCCGGCAACTATCGCTGATAATGTAGGAGACAATGTTGGGGATGTGGCTGGTATGGGCGCCGACCTTTTCGGGTCCTATGTTGCCACAGTGCTTGCTACCATGGTGCTTGGCCAGGAAACACAATCGTCTGATCATTTTGGTGGCCTTGCCCCCATTTTATTGCCGATGATGATTGCAGGCATAGGAATTTTGTTTTCTATCGTTGGAACTTTTTTTGTGAGGATTAGTGATACGGCCGGGGTCAATACTGACAGTGTGCAGAAGGCACTGAACATGGGCAACTGGGGCTCCATTGTTTTGACTGCCATAGCCTGCATTGGGCTGGTAGCTTATATCCTTCCCGAAACAATGGTGCTGCGTGGGCATGAATTTACAAAATGGGGGGTTCTTGGGGCAATAGCAGTTGGCCTTGTTGTTGGTACATTAATGAGCATCATCACTGAATACTATACCGCTATGGGCAAAAGGCCCGTCCTTACCATCATCCGCCAATCTTCCACGGGCCATGCAACAAATGTTATTGGAGGCTTAGCCATTGGGATGGAATCCACATTCCTGCCAATATTGGTACTGGCTGGCGGTATTTGGGGTTCTTATGAATGCGCAGGCTTATACGGCGTAGCTATTGCCGCAGCAGGCATGATGGCAACAACTGCTATGCAACTGGCCATTGATGCATTTGGGCCTATTGCTGATAATGCAGGGGGCATCGCTGAAATGAGCGAGCTTCCCAAAGAAGTACGTGAAAAAACAGATGTGCTCGATGCGGTTGGAAACACTACCGCCGCAACGGGAAAGGGCTTTGCTATTGCTTCTGCTGCATTAACTGCGCTCGCGTTGTTTGCTGCTTTTGTAGGCGTTGCAGGTATTCATGGAATTGATATTTATAAAGCAAAAGTATTGGCCAGTCTTTTTGTAGGCGGAATGATACCATTTATCTTTTCTTCACTGGCAATACGTGCCGTTGGGCAAGCAGCAATGGCTATGGTGGAGGAGGTTCGCCGCCAGTTTAAAACCATTCCTGGGATTATGGAAGGCACAAGCAAGCCTGAATATGATAAATGTGTTGCCATATCAACCCAGGCATCTATTAAAAAAATGATGGCGCCAGGGGCAATTGCCCTGGTATCACCTTTGGTAATCGGGTTCCTTCTTGGCCCTGAAGCACTGGGCGGGTTCCTGGCAGGTGCAACTGTATGTGGCGTATTGATGGGCATGTTCCAGAACAATGCAGGCGGTGCATGGGATAACGCAAAAAAGTCTTTTGAAAAGGGCGTAGAGATCAATGGCGAAATGTACTTCAAAAAATCTGATCCGCATAAAGCCTCCGTTACTGGCGATACTGTTGGCGACCCATTCAAAGACACTTCAGGGCCGTCAATGAATATCCTTATCAAACTGATGTCAATTGTGTCGCTCGTGATTGCTCCTACTCTTGCCAGGCTACATAGCAACACTGATTCTGCAATGGCTCCTAACAAAGAAATTCAAATGAAAATTTCAGCAGTAGGCAGCGGCAATGGCCAGGTGTTGGGCCTTAACCTGGATTGCAATGATGTTCGCAATGAATTTAAGCGATTGGGTGAGGATCTTAAAAAGGAGGGCTTTGCTGATAACCGCCCTCTTTCTGTTGAGTTGCAAGGCGGAGGCCTGGTTATTAATGGCAAACCACAACCTACCGGAACATTGCAAAAACTTGACCCCTATCTAAAAAACATAAAGAAATAATATTTTTCTATTAATGTTGATGAAAAGTAGCTATTTTCGCAACGCACTAAATCAGATTCAAAAAACCAAAAGCCCGGCTGTTTCTACAGCGGGGCTTTTTATTTGAGATTATTTGTAGTTTTGTGAATATGAGACAGTGATGAAAGGTTCTAATAATATCTTGGCTTTGGATCCTAATTCCTAACTATTGCATGCCCGCCCCCATATTATATTATGCTATTCCGTTTTTTGTCATCTTGCTTTCCATTGAAGCATGGTTTACCTATAAAGAAAACAAACACCCTTATGAGACTAGGGACACTTTCAGCAGCCTTGGCCTTGGAATCGGCAACGTGATCGTGGGGCTCTTTACCAAAGCCATGATATTCGGGTTATTCACTTTTATTTATAAATACCGGATTTTTACACTTGACTATAGCAAATGGTGGTTTTGGCTTTTGTTATTGCTTGCTGATGATTTTTCGTATTACTGGTTTCACCGCGTCAGCCATCATGTAAACTATTTCTGGGCAAGTCACGTAGTCCACCATTCTTCTCAACACTATAACCTTGCCGCAGCCTTGCGCCAAACATGGACCGGCAATGCCACGGGCGCATTCCTTTTCTGGGCTTGGATGCCTTTTGCGGGTTTCCATCCGATTTGGGTCCTGTTCATGCAACAGGTAAGCCTGATCTACCAGTTTTGGATACATACTGAAACCATCAATAAAATGCCCTCTTGGTTTGAGCTTGTTTTCAACACCCCGTCTCATCATCGTGTACATCATGGTAGTGATTTGAAATATTTGGACAAGAATCATGCAGGCATTCTTATTATTTGGGACAGGTTATTCAATACATTTAAAAAAGAAGATGGGCGTCCCAATTATGGGCTCACAAAAAATATCGGTTCTTTTAACCCTGTGGTAGTGGCTTTTAAAACGTGGGCCGATCTTTTCAGGAAAGCTTTCTCATCGCCCTCACTAAAACATGGCATCAATTATTTTTTGCAACCGCCCGGGTGGAGCCATGACGGAAGCACCAAAACTACCAGGCAAATGATTGATGAATATAATTCTACCCATACCAATAGCCCCATTCTTTAATCCTTCATAAAGTTGTAGTTCCTTTAACTTTTTATTACGAAATTTATCGTAATTTGGGCATCAAATTTCAATCTTATGTCTGTTGCAAAATATCTTAAGCCCACTGAAAGCGAGTTAGAGATACTGCAGGTGCTTTGGGAAAAGCAAAATGCCAGTGTGCGCGATGTTCACGAAGAATTGGCTAAAGTGAAAGATGTCGGTTACACAACAACATTAAAACTGATGCAGATCATGTTTGAAAAGGGCCTTGTGAAACGTGATGCATCTTTCAAAACACACATTTACGAAGCATCGGTAAGTAAGAAAAAAGCACAAAAGCATTTACTAAAAAAAATGATCAACACCCTTTTCAGCGGCTCATCTACAGAACTGGTGATACAAGCTTTGGGCAACCACAAAACCTCGCCGGAAGAGCTGAACGAGATCCAGCAGTTCCTTGATAACCTGAAAAAAAGATGACATGCATTTGCCTGGCCAATCTATATTGCTGCACTTGCTTGGATGGGAACTTTTTAACAGCCTGTGGCAAATGGCCGCATTATGGCTCATCTTCCAGGCAATTACTTTGGGTGGGAAAAAATTTTCTCCGGGCGCCAGGTATTTTATCGCCCTAATATTGCTGGCAGCAGGGAGCTTATGGTTTATTCTTTCTCTTCTTACCGGCCTATTCATGGATAATCCTACTGAACAATACTTTGCTGCTTTCGGTATCATTGCCAATAAAAAATTTGCTTTTATTATCTCCTGCAGGTATTGGTTCAATTTGATATTGCCATATTGTTCGTTGCTTTATATGGCCATATTGTTCGGTTTGGCTGCCCGGTACACCAGGCAGTATATTTTTTCACAGCAATTAAAACATTGCAGCTTGGATAAAGCCCCCGAAGGGTTGAGGGTTTTTATGGAAGATATTGCAGCAAGCATCGGCATTCATAAAACAGTAAAACTTTGGTTTTCTTCTGCGGCAAGAAGTCCCATGACCATCGGCTTTATGAAGCCTGTTATCCTTATACCAATGGCTGCAGTCAATCACCTCTCCACCAGCCAAATGGAAGCTGTACTGCTTCATGAGCTGGCGCACATCAAAAGAAACGATTACCTGGTTAACCTGTTGATCGCTGTGACTGAAATCATTTTCTTTTTTAACCCCTTTGCAATATGTTTAACCAGTACGATCAAAAGGGAAAGAGAAAACAGTTGTGATGATTTGGTATTGCAGTTCAAATATGATCCATGTGGGTATGCTTCAGCTTTATTGTCTCTTGAAGTAGGTAGGAACAATTATCCGTCACTGGTAATGGCAGCCATTGGGAAAAACAAGATGATGCTATTGCATAGGGTGATGAGGATAACCGGGCATAAAAAAACAAAGTTCGAAAACAAGCTGCAAGTCGTGCTTTTTATGTTGATGGGGCTGGCCATTGCTTTTATTGCTCTGGCAAGGCCGAAACAAATTGTTGCGCCAATAATGAGCGCTGGCCAGGGGATTTCATTTGCGGAGCCTCTGTTTTTAAGCTATATGAACAAAGCGCCTGTTGTAATCAAAAAGCAAAGCAGGGCTGCAAAGCTGAGCTCAAAAACCTTAAGGCGGGATATTGCTGCTGGGAAAAATAAAGTTGACCTTGCCCCTGTAAATTTTGTTAACAATAACAATGATATTCAGAGCAGCGAAGACAATAGCGGAACTATCGCTGTCGATTTCCCCACAATCGCCAGTACTTACTCTTTTTTATCAGGCGATAGGGCAAGGCTTCCGGATGCAGAGGCCTCTTCTCCAAACGCTCCTTATATACCAAGCGCCAGCTTTTTGTATAATGATGTGGAAGATGCCAATATCCCCAAGCCAGGCCTTGACCAGATACAGAAAGAAACTGCAGATGCAAACCTGGCAATGGAAAATGCTTCACAAGCTTTGAAGTTGATTGGCCTCAGGAATTTAGCCAGGGCAACATTTGTGGACAGGCAAAACATTCGGGACAATATTGAAAAACTGGAAGACGAATTGCAAAGGAGCATTGAACAGCTTGATAGCAATCAGTTGCCAGATGTGGATTTTGTTATACAACTTAATAACGCCGGCGAAGCTAGGCTGAAAAAAGATCTTGAAGTGCAGTTGCTGGCATTGGGTGCATTAAAGAATGCCAGTTCACCAAAAGCAAAACAGCTTTCAGGGCAAATCATCCGCCAACAATTTAAAATACAACAGGCTGACCTGCAAAAACAACAGGAGCTCATTAAGAAATTACATGAACTGAACAAAAAACTGAAAATAGTTTACATCTAATATCCCCATTTATTCATTGCTGCCAGATCTTCTTTCGCAGCTTCTATTGGAGAGATGGCCTGATAAGATTCCTGTTCAATAATGAAATGCGTGGTGCCTCCTTTTGCTGCAGCGGCATCAAGAATTTTTTTGACATCCATTACTCCTTTGCCCAGCACGGTGCTTTCATATCCGCCTTCCATCTCGCCTTTGCCTGCCGCTTTGATCTCATCCTTCACATGCATCAATTCATACCTCCCGGGGTATTGATTAATCAGGTCAATAGCGTGCCCGCCGGCACCGTACATGTTCCCGATATCCATTTGCTGCGCTACCAGTGCCGGATCTGTTTGTTGCATGATAACATCATAAAGCTTCATGTTGTTAATGGTGGTGCTGAATTCAAAATCATGGTTATGGTAACCGAATTTCATTCCCGATTTTTTGCATAGCTCCCCGCTTTTATTGAATATCTCCATCCATTTCAATAGCCCGTCATAATCTTTGCGCAGGCTTTCGTCCAGCCAGGGGCTGATGACATATTGCTGCCCGAGCGCTGCAGCATCGTCAACTGTGTATTTCCAAACATCGGTGAAATCATTTTTTGCTTTGTCCCAATGCCAGGGACCCAAAACGGTATGGCCACTCACCATCTTCAGGCCAAGGCCATCAATCACTTTTTTGAATTCAGCAGCAGGGTAGCCATAAAACTTTCTGTTTACATAGCTGGCATGCTCAACATGTTTGTAGCCTATCGATGCAACTTTTTTCAGTGTGTCGAGAGGGGCCTTTGCCATTGCATCTCTTACTGTGTACAATTGAAGGCCCGTCAGTTTTGCAGATGACGATAGCCGTTCCGCAAATAATTTATTTGAAAGCATTGTGGCGCCGGTAACAGCAAGCGCTCCTGTCTTAATAAAATTCCTTCTGGAAGTGCGCATGATCGTTGGGGTTTAAACTGAAAGAATATTTTTGAATAGAAAACTGTTCAGCGGCATCAAAGTTTGCTTTACAAGCTTCTTGCAGCAATGAGCAATTTAAATTTTTTCTGAATAGCGAGAAAAAGAAAAAATATTCCGGGCCAAATATTTTTTACCTGGGAATAAAATAGGTGGCCGGAACCTTAAAAGCCCATCAATTTTACAGGCAACAGCTTACCTGCAATATTGCCAGTGAGCATGTATCAGCGAACGCTAAAAAATCCCAACCAGACCGCATCAAGGGGATTTCAAAAAAGCCGGGCTTCAAATGGCTTCTGTTTGTTATCTTAGCTGCTTAAATTATCCAAAAACCTTTTCATTTTATAAGTTTTATATGGCAGAAGCCTATCAAATAAAATCAAAACAAATGAAACATGAAGATGATTTTGAAGCCAACCTGGCAGGTGATGAAGGAACGCCTGATGAAAGTAAGGCCAGTTGGTTCAAGCGGATCAAGAAAGGGATTTTAACCAGTACTGCTGAAAAAAAAGAGGCGCCGGAAGGGTTGTGGACAAAATGCCCGATATGCAACTATATATGTACTGTTACTGAGCTTCGGGAAAATTTATTTGTGTGCCCGAAATGCAACCACCATCACCGTATTGGCAGTGCCGAATACTTCGAGATATTGTTCAACGACAACCAATATGAAGTTTTTTTTGAAGACATCCGCTCGAAAGATTTCCTGCATTTCACCGACTTGAAATCATATCAAAAAAGGCTGGAAGAAACATGGGCCAAAACAGACATTACGGATTCCATCAGGATCGCTGCCGGCAACGTGAAAGAACACCATCTTGTAGTGGGCTGCATGGATTTTGAGTTCATCGGGGGATCCTTGGGCAGCGTGATGGGCGAGCGCATTGCTAAAGCAATAGATTATTGCCTTGTTCATCAATGTGGCCTGATGATTATTTGCAAATCCGGCGGTGCCAGGATGATGGAAAGCGCCTTTTCGCTAATGCAGCTTGCCAAAGTATCTGGCAAGCTTTCTCAAATGACTGATGCAAAATTGCCATACATTTCTTTGCTTACAGATCCATCTTTCGGAGGCATCTCCGCCTCATTTGGCATGTTGGGAGATGTAAACATCGCCGAGCCCGGTGCGCTCATCGGTTTTGCCGGGCCGCGTGTTATTAAAGAAACCATTAAAAAAGACCTGCCGGAAGGTTTTCAGCGCAGCGAATTTTTGTTGGAGCATGGTTTTCTTGATTTTATTGTGAACAGGAAAGAACTGAAGGAGAAAATTGCGCTGATGATGACGCTATTCAAAAACTAAAAGCCATTTGAAACAATTCCTGCTCCGTTTCAACATCGAAAACATGCCTTTGCCACTTTTTTGTAATATGAGGCCAACCTTTTTTTATGGCTGAAATAAAAAACCGATCTGCCTATCACGATTATTTCATCGAAGACAAATACGATGCCGGAATGGTATTGGCGGGAACGGAAGTGAAATCCATTCGGGAAGGCAAAGTAAGCTTTGCAGACAGTTTTTGTTTCTTTGCAAAAGGCGAACTGTGGGTTAAAAACATGCACATCGCTGAATATAAATTCGGCACCACCAATAACCATCTTGCTGTGCAAGACCGAAAACTTTTGCTGAACAAAACAGAGCTGCGCAAGCTGGAAAACAAAATGAAAGAAAAAGGCTTTTCCATCATCCCGTTACGCATATTTTTTAACGAAAAAGGCCTCGCAAAACTGGAGATTGGCCTTGGCCGTGGCAAAAAACATTTCGATAAAAGAGAGACGGTCAAAAAACGCGATGTGGAGCGGGAGATAAAACGCTATTTGAAATAAAATTCTCGTTGAACAGGTTATTGCTTTCTCATAATTCTGCGTACATTCGGATAACTGATTGCGCGAATATGACCACGCTGACTGAAAGACTAAAAAATGTAAAACTGGTAAGAAAACTGGTGTATATGCTTGTGGGGTTCATTACTTACCCGGGTTTTGTTTGGTTCAATAAACTTAAAATATCGGGTACTGAGCATATCAAAAACCTGCCACGAAAGGATGTGCTGTTCGTGAGCAATCACCAAACTTATTTTGCCGACGTGATTTCCTTTCTTCATATTTTTTGTGCAGTGAAATGGCGGAAAGAAAACAGGTTGGGACTGCCTTATTATCTGCTAAACCCTTTTTCAAATGTGTATTTTGTTTCAGCAACCGAAACAATGAAGGCTAATTTGATGACCAAGATATTTTCGCTGGCTGGTGCAATTATGGTGCGCCGCACCTGGAATTCTGATAGCAAAGAAGTGAGGCGGGGGCTTGATGCTTCGGATACAAGGAAAATTATTGATGCTGTAAAAAACAGTTGGGTCATCACTTTCCCCCAGGGCACAACCAAGCCTTTTGCGCCGGCGCGAAAAGGAACGGCGCTGATCATTAAACAAACCAGGCCAATTGTTATCCCAATTGTCATCGAAAACTTTTGGCGGGCTTTCAATAAAAAAGGCATCGGGCTCAAAAAGAGAGGAACTGCATTGTCAGTTACTTTCAAAGCGCCTCTCCAAATCGACTATGATGCTCCAGCAGAAGCAATATTGAGCCAGGTAATGGAAGCTATTGAACAAACTAAGGAATTTATGGTGAAAGGGTCTCCCCAATGGGAACAAGCGCAGGCTTCTTAAGTTGCTTATTCGCAGAAACCTGGGTTTTGATTTTTGGGGAGCCATTTTATATAAATTAAGGCGATATTAATCCTTAACAAACAAAGCCCTTAGCTCCTCTGCATCTTCGGGCTTCATCTTTCCGCCAAGTATCAAGCGCAATTGCCGCCTGCGCAATGCGCCGTCAAATATTTTCTTTTCTTCATCGGTTTCTGTAACCACCTGTGGAACTGTTCTTGGGTTGCCATTGGGATCGAGTGCAACGAATGTGTAGTAGGCTTCGTTGCTCTTGTATTTGTATTGCTGTAAATGGTCTTCGCCCCAAACCCTTATGTGCACCTCCATGGAGGTGTTGAAAGCGCGGCTCACTTCTGCTTCTATGTGCACCACATTGCCCAGCTTGATTGGGTTTTCAAAAGAAATATTATCAACCGAGGCGGTTACTACCGGAGCGCTGCAATGCCTGCCGGCAGCCAGCGCAGCAGCAATGTCCATCCAGTACATTAACCTGCCGCCCATTAAATTGCCATGTACGTTGGTATCGTTCGGCAGCACGATTTCCGTCATGATGATATGTGAGTCTTTTGGCGCTTTTGTCTTCAATGCCATTTCAAAAAATTTTTGCAAATATAACGGAAATGGAAGTGGGGTAGTTAACGGAAAAATCCAGGCAGGCAATATTGCAAATTAGTTTATAGCACCACAGGCAAAAAATCCGCCATTACTTTTTGAAAAGTATCCTGTACGCCGCAGCATAACCCGAAGGGTAGTTTGCAGAAGGTGTTATATGCAGCCCGTCTGCTTTCTGCGACCAGTTGATTTTTTCATCACAGCCCAACAGGTCAACCCCGACAACTGTTGCGTTATTTTCTTTAGTTGATAACGATTTGATTAAAATATTTTTCTTCGGCAACATCAGTGTTATGGCATATAGGGTATCGCTTTTTGTAGTAAATCGGATATCCATCTGCGTGAAATCTTTCACTTTATCATCAATAAACGAACCGCCAATGTTTTGTGTAGGGCCTTCGCCAAAAATTTTCCACGGCCTTGTCCCGTATATTGCTTCACCATTCACGGAGAGCCATTGGCCAACGGATAACAGGAGCTGCTGCTGCTCTTCCGGTATGGTGCCGTCTGACTTCGGGCCAATATTCAATAATAAGTTGCCGTTCTTGCTTACTATATCGGCCAGTTCATCCACCACATATTGAGCAGATTTGTATTTCTCTCCTTCAATATATCCCCAGGATTTATAACCGACAGCATCATCAGTTTGCCATGCCAGTGGCCTGATGCCTTCAAGTTTTCCGCGTTCAAGGTCCAGTACGGCCGCACTGTCTGGGAAAGATTTGTTCTTGTAATTGAGCACAACGTCCTTATGCCAGGCAAGCGACTGGTTATAATAATAAGCAGCGAATGATTTCCTGTAAGGCTCCATGGCCGGTTGCTCGATCCACCAGTCGAACCAAAATAATTGTGGGTGATATTTATTGACCAGCTCGGTGCTTCGGAGCAGCCAATCGTTCATGTATTCAGTAGTGAGCGGGTCTTTTTCGTCTTTTGCCGGGCCGTAGAAATCTGAGTATTTCATGTCATTCACATCGCTATCGAATTTTCTTCCTCCGTTCATAAAAAACCAATGCTCAATCCTGTGCGAAGAAAGGCCGAATACCAGGCCCTGTTTTCTGATGGCGACGGCAAGCTCACCTATTATGTCCCGCTTAGGGCCCATATTCACTGCATTCCACTTAGACAAAGTAGTGTGGTACATGGCAAAGCCATCGTGATGCTCTGCAACAGGCACTACATATTTAGCGCCAGCTTTCCTGAAAAGTGCCGCCCACTGGTCAGGATCGAATTTTTCAGCCTTGAACATCGGGATAAAATCTTTATATCCGAATTTATTTTGCGGGCCATAAACAGCAATATGGTGTTTATATACATCAGAGCCCTGCTGGTACATTTCATGCGGATACCATTCAGAGCCGTAAGCCGGGACCGAATATACCCCCCAATGGATGAAAATGCCAAATTTTGCATCCCTGTACCATTCCGGGCATTGGTATTTACTGAGAGATTCCCAGGAAGGCTGGTATTTTTCCTGTGCAAAATTTTTATTTGTTGGGGATGATAACAAAATTGTTGTCAGGAAAAAATAAAAAAATTTTTTCATCAAAAAGAATTTGAGCAATTGAAGAAAGGCTGTGTGAGGTTAGTGGGCCGTACTGGGCTCGAACCAGTGACCTCTGCTCTGTCAAAGCAGCGCTCTGAACCAACTGAGCTAACGGCCCTGAAGTGAGGGCTAAATGTACGATGTATTGCTGAGTTTCGAACTGCTAAACTTTGAATGCCAGGAAACATTTAAAATTTCACAACAGTCCTGCCTTCCTTCTCTCAAATCCCTCTTCTGTTCATTTCCTTTTTGATCAGCCCGAGTTCTCTTCCTGTTTGGCCTGAAATGGAAGTGTTTTCCTGTGCCCTGCGCATGAGATAGGGGACTACATATTTTATAGGGCCAAATGGCAGGTACTTGCTTACGTTACAACCGGTTTTAGCGAGGTTAAATGTAATGTTGTCGCTCATCCCGAACAACTGTGAAAAATGCACATGCGGATGATCCGGTGCCAGCCCTTTTTGTTCCAGCAACTGTGTTGTATACAAATTGCTGTATTCATTGTGCGAAGCCACCATCAGCGCTACTTTGTCAATGTGCTCAATACAAAATGCTATGGCTTCATTATAATCCTTGTCAGTGGCATCTTTGTCGGCCTGTATCGGAGACGCATAACTGAATTCTTCGGCACGCTTTCTTTCTTTTTCCATATATGCCCCTCGGACAAGCTTGGCGCCAAGCTTGAAATTGCGGAGCTCGGCTGCTTCAAACGAATCTTTCAGGAATTTTAAACGGTCATGGCGATATAGCTGAAGGGTATTGTACACGATCACTTTTTCTTTATTGAACTGTTCCATCATCAAAATCGTTATTACATCTACAGGATCTTGTATCCATGTTTCTTCTGCATCAATCAGCACGCCAACATTTTTTTTGGCAGCAGTTTCACAAACGCGCTGCATACGGCCCTGCACACGTTGCCATTCAGCTTTTTCTTCTGTAGTCAATGACTCTACAGCTTTCGCGTAACGTTTCATCAGGCTGCCTGGGCTATCTGCTACAGACTGGTCAAGTTTTGCCAGCAAATCAAATCTTGCAAAGCCAGTCACCTTCACGCTCATGAACGGGATATTGGGTTGGGTAGAAGCATAATTGATTACCCGTATGAATTCATCGCAAGTACGGTCAAATCCTTGCTCCCCTTCGTTATTTCCTTCCATAGCATAATCTAATATCACCTGTACATGATATTCCCCTAATTTTTTGGCAACTGTTGCTGTTTCTTCCAGGGTTTCACCGCCAATGAACTGGGAAAAGATAGTGCCCCTAACCAGCCCTTTTACCGGCAATCCGCTACGGATGGCCCATGGCGTTAGTTTAGTGCCCAGGTTTACCAGCAGTGGATAAGCCATTGACGAAAAAAGGAATTTTGCCTTTTTTAAATCTTTATTGCTTTTATATGCAAAAGCATTCTCGGTGTTATCGAATGAAATGGTATTCATATGTAGAGCATTCAGGGCTTTGTTGTGGACAAAAATACGGGATAAGTATGAAGTATAGTATGGGTTAGCAGAGCGGGCTCATTAAAATATTAGACGGCTTTTTTATTTTCCTTTTACCAAACTCTTTGCCCTCTTTGTTTTTGCGAATGTTTAATAGGCTGGCAGTTTATTAGTTCATTAATGGAAAGATTAACAGGTGCGCTTCCCCTTCTCTGTTTCCTGTTGTGGTCTTTTATTAATGTTTATCGCCTTGCGTGCCTTTCTGCTCAATCCCTGAACTCTTTTCCCGTTAAATGTAAAAACAGGCCTTCTAACCCTTTCTCATTATGTTGCTGCATCATGTTGCTTAGCGAATCTCTTGCAATGATTTTTCCTTCATCAATCATGGCAATGTCATCACACAATTCTTCAGCTTCCTGTAACTGATGGGAAGTATAGACAAGGGTTGTCCCGCTGCTGTTCAGGCCCTTTAAATAATTAATGATGGCGTGTTTGGTCTGAACATCCACGCCAACTGTGGGCTCATCTAAAAATAAAATTTTGGGATTGTTCATAACGCCGATTGCCAGGTTTACCCGGCGCTTCATGCCACCTGAAAATTTTTTTACCTGTTTATTGGCTGATTCTTTAAGGCCGAGTATTTGCAGCAGCTCTTCCGTTCTTTTTTTGATTTCGGTTTTTGAAAGCCCATACCATGCGCCAAAGAATTCCAGGTTTTCAATTGGCGACAACTCATGATAAAAAGAAAAATCCTGGGGCACAAAACCAAAAAAATGGTTAATGGCTTTATCGTGTTTTTTTACTTCATTGCCAAACAAAGAAATTTTCCCCTGTTGGGGAGAAAGCAATCCCGTCATGCAATTCATTAATGTGGTTTTGCCTGCCCCATTCGGGCCAAAAAGGCCAAACCCTTTTCCCGCTTCAATACCCAGGCTTATATGCTCAAGGCATTTTTTTTCCTGGCCTTTATATGCAAAGCTGATGTCTTCTATGCTGATGGCAAGGCTGTTCATTTTGCCCATTTGATTTTTGATAGTGCGGTGAATGCTTTTTTTTCTATCCCGGCAATTTCGAACAAATGATCTGCCATTTTATTATAATCTTGTTGGCTGTCCAGCCTGCCTTTGTAAATGCCTGAAGCCTGCACTGCCGCAGTGCGCCACAGGTCGCCAGCTTTTGTAAATAGGCCGGAGGTTTCATGGAGCTGGTCAATTTTATGAAATTCATAAGCCTGTTGCAGGAAAGCTGCATACATATACCTGAAGCCTCCTCCTCCTGTGCCTATTTCTTCCTGCATGCGCACCAGTTGCGCAAGGTACAAGCCCGCATTATGTGGGCCAAGCCTGCTCCTCCATTTTTTTATTTTTTTTGCAATATATCTTATCCCGCTCACGCCGGCAATGCTTCCCGGTATGTACAGCATATCGCGCACATTTCTTTTGATGCCGGATTTGATCCCATTCCTGAACTGGTCATCAGTTACCAGCCTGTTTTCGGCAGGATAATATAATTGCCCGCGTGGGGCCAGCGCCCCCCTGGCAAACCGTACCCGTTCCAACTCATAACTGCTCAGCGAGGTAGGCGTTTCCATTACCGGGTCACTAATGAGATAATTGTCTCCTTCTTTGCCGAACACGATAATATTATGCGCATTGAAGTGGAATCGATATTCCTTCGGGAAATAAGTGAGGTAATAAACACCTACCTGGCAGCCCACCGGCCTCCCGGACTGAAGGCATTCGTCAAGCACCTTTTGTGCTTCTTGCTTTGTCCTGAATTTTCTTCTTATAATGGGTATATCGAGCGCTTTACATGTTCGTTTGAAAATCAGGCCGGGTTGCGTGCGGAAGGCAATAGCTGGCCCTTTATTGATTTTCAATAGCGGGATATAAATAAAGAATAGTCCTGAACCAATGCCGAACGCAAGCGGCTCGGTCAATTTATGTGCGCCCACTCTTTTCAACAAATTGGTGGTAACGCCGTTTTCACAGTGTGCCGACTGAAGGTGCTCAAATTCAAGTCTCATAGAATTATTTTTCACAGGCTTAAAATTTAGCCTGAAATATTTTGATTGATTATTTTTGGTGGGTTAGCTGTTGTTGATGTTTCATACAATTGCCGTATTTCAAACCTTGCAGGACGATGAGGATATGCGACAGGTGCCTCGCCAGCTACAACAGGTAGCAGAAAGCAAGGATTTGACATGCACGCATAGATACAGATCACGCATGCTATCTTAAAAAATTATTTGACCTTTTCCACATTCATCGTTTTCAATTCCTCAATAGTTACATTGAAAGCATCCGCATAGCGCTGCATCTTTTTTTCATTTATTTTTTTGAACACATTTGGTTTCATGTGCTTTTTTACCTTCCATTTCCAAAAACCGGTATAAGCTGCAACAATTGGAATATCCATCAACCTCCATTCCATAAAGAATAACAGTGGGCTGGCTTCATTGTTGAGCACTTTTTGCCTGGCATTAGCAATGCGCTGTTCAATATCTTCCCATGCAACATCAAGCGCATTCGCCTTCACTTCCCATCCTGAGCTGAGTGCGGTGGTGTAGTTGCCCTGTTCGTCAACTGCATAACAGACTTCTTTGGTGAGCTTTTCCAGGGCGCTTTTGTCCTGTGGTATTTCTTCTTTTTTCATATTAGAGAATTTGAGAAGGCTTAGTGCTTTAAAAGATGTGAAATTAGGAAATCACTGATAAACCAGCGTGCATGCTTTTATGAAATATATCCTGACCACCATATGCCTGTCGTTAATGCAACAATATATTCAACAGGAGAAATGGGGCGCTATACTACTGTCAGCAAGGCATACATGTACGAAAACCTTGAGCTTTCGGGTACAAGCAAAAATATTTTTTCTCCCTTTTTTAATTTGCCACTATGAAAAAGTTCATCGACCATTAAATAAACAGAAGCGGAGCCTACATTGCCAACTCGGGGGAGGTTAACGAACCATTTGTCATACTCAACAGCAGTCCCGTTTTCTTTAAGCCTTGTATAAATTTTATCACGAAAAAATTCACTGCTCATGTGCGGGAGGAAGTAATCGATCTCAGAAGATTGCATGCCATGTTTTTTCAGCACAGCAATAACCCCTATGCCGCCCAGCGGCACAATATTTTCGCTCAACAGTTTTACATCCTGCTTGATACTGAAAACAGATTTCTCCATCTGGTCCTTGTGGGAAAATTCTTTGTAACTTTTGATTGAGCCATCGGGCTCTTTTTCGCCTGCCATATACATGCAGGCTTCTTTCTGGTGCGCAAATGAAAAACCATCCATCCAGTCAATACGCAAGCTCACGCCATTTTCATTAGGGGCATTAGACAACAGAAAAGCAGAGGCCCCATCAGAAAGCATCCATCTTAGGAATTCTTTTTCAAAACTGATGTACGGGTTCTCCTCAAGTTCGTTTAATTTCCTTGCTTCGTCTTCAAAATTTTCAGCGCGCAACAAAGTGGATATCCTTTCGGAACCTGACGAAACCGCCATCTCTGCTTCACCAGTCCGTATAGACATGAAAGCGTATTTTAGGGCATGCATGCCTGCGCAGCAAACACCTGATGGCGAAACAACCTCCATGGAATTTGTTTCGGGCAATTCGCCGTGTACCATAACGGCATGTGAAGGCATCATCTGGTCGGGCGATGACGTGCCACAGCATAAAAGCTGCAGCGATTTTATTTTTTGGGGGTCATTGTTGAAAAGGCTCCTGACAGCGGCGGCAGTCATCTTCGCATTGGTATGTGTGGGCTTGCCTTCTTTAGTAAGGGCATAATATCTTTGTTTGATGCCATTGCTGCGAAGGACAATCCTCCTGGACTTCGACGGCTTGCCATCAATCAGTCCCAGGTATGCTTCCATTTCTTCATTATCAACCGGCGCGTTGGGAAGAAATTTCGATGTTGCTGTAATATATACGTTGCTAAATTGCATCAGTTGTTTATGTGTTGGTTCACTCCTGTATAATATTGTTTCTGCTGTTTTATCCTCTTTGATAAAAACGGCTTAAAGAAAATGGCATCCACAGTCAGTATTATAGGGGCCGCTACAAAAAGCGCAATTAAAAGATAATATTTGAATGCAACAAGCCATGGCGCACGGTTTTTTTTCTTGCTTATGATCCTTGCCCATACAGCAAATATTTTCGTAGCTTTCGATTCGATAAACATAAGCGGGTATTTTATTACCACTGCTTTTTGCTTAACCAGTTCGCCCTGCATGCCAGCCCAATCATTTTTTTCAAGATGGTTCAGCACGGTGGTGCCAAAGGCCCTGGTGTTGGTGATGTCCTCATCAGCTACTCCAGGTTTAGGGAAGATATTGAGGTACCTGTCTTTCCTGCCATTGAACATCCAGTGAAGGATGGTTACGAAGCTGACAAAATTGTGGTGTTTATCTACCAATGCGATATTCCCGACCAGTATAGCCCCTGCCTCTTTTAGCGATTTTTTAATTCGCTCCATGGCGCTGATCCACATGTTCCTGGCGCCGGTAATGGTAACAACAGGAGCGCTTTTTAAAATGGCTTGCACTGAAGGGTGAAGCAAGATGGAATTTGAAGGGATGCTTGGCGAAAGGAACCATGGCTGGTAGCCCAGCACAATCAAATCGTATTTGTTTTCTTTCAGTTCAAATGGCTGAAGCTCTGTAGGGTTGCCATGCACACAATCGGGCATTTGCTCAAAAAAAGCTTTGCCTGTCCAGGGGAATGGATATGGCCGCTTGGTATAAATTCTTAGTTTTTCAACAATGTTCCCAGCCTCTGTCAATGGTGCGGTAAATTGATTGATGATTTCTTCAAGCTGTCCGGTCTGGCTAAAATAGATCGCCAATATTTTTTTATTCATACCTGGGTTTAAAAATCTGAGTGGCTCAGGGTTTTGGATGTTTTGCTATAGCTGATGACTGCCTGCTGTACTGCCAAAGGAAGTGCTCTATAGTTTTTTTTAATGAACTCGCTGTCGCGTTGCAAATCGCTTTTATAGCCTAAAGCCCCGGGCGCATGTTCCTGTATCATCAGCCTTAAAAACCGAAGCTCTGCACTGGAACTGTTCTCCTGAATGGCGGCTTCCAGCTTTTTCCGGCCTGTTTTAAATAAATTCAATTTGTAAGAGGCTCCTTTGATGAGCCCTGCTTTTTTCATAAGCAATGCCCCGGTAAAAGCATCTTTTTCGATAATGGGCAGCGCTCCTGCTTTTTTGAGCTGTTCGTTGATGCTGAAGGTGTCGTTTGCAGACATGACGGCATAAAAAGCCGGCTTATCGAACGAGCTTTGCGCGAAGGCTGCATGCATTGGCATGCCTAATGCGAAGGCTGTGACAAAGTATATCAGTTTTGCGCTCATTGCTGTTGGATAAACTGCAAATATAAAGAATAAACAGCTGATGGCTGGAGCTTTAAGCAAAGACGGGCGGGGCAGTTTCTTTCTCTGCCGGATGTCTTTAGTGGAGCCGATGTAGTATTTGTTCAGCTTTTTGCTAAAAAGGATATAGGCAAAGAACATGTGGGAAGGTTTAGTGTCCTCGCAGAGACTCGAGCTCCGGGCCCTCCCGGTAAGAATCGGGATGCCCTACCAACTGTTGACAAGGGCCTCGATATAGGCCCTGCTCTTCTTCTTCTTTATTTCCGTTTCTCTTTTCCGGGCCTCAGATAGTGTTGAAAAGCGCTCAAAGTATTTCAATTCCCAGGGAACGCCTGTCGAAGTGAACTTTTCTGTGCTGTTGTTGTGCCTTTTTATCCTTAGGCTGATGTCTTTAGTGGAGCCGATGTAGTATTTGTTCAGCTTTTTGCTAAAAAGGATATAGGCAAAGAACATGTGGGAAGGTTTAGTGTCCTCGCAGAGACTCGA
>JAFEAJ010000021.1 GCA_018266455.1 Bacteroidota bacterium | reverse complement strand
CTATAGCTGGGATTTGATCTATAGTTGAGCTAATTTCATTTTAGACAATCATTCAAATTTTTAGCTTTTTTTATGCAGCCTTGATTTTTTTTTGTTACTTTTTTGTATCAAGACAAAAAAGTAAATAGGGTCTAAGCTTATTTTAACAGAGGTTTGCGATTTAAATACCTAATCCTATTTATTTACTTCACTTCTTCTGTCTCAGTCCTGATGAAATTGGATGTTCTGTGCTTTATCAGCCATTGCCCGTTTTGCTTTGCAAACTCATCTTTGTAAATGGTGTACATCGTAGTTTTCATTTCCTTTCCATCTTGTTTGCCTACCAGAATTACACGGCAGTATGAAGTTGCTTTTGCAGTGTTGTGAGTAAGTTCATCAATGGTTTGTTGTCCGTTTTGATGATACACAGTATGAAAATTGGAAAGGAAGCCTGAAAACGCCTGCTCCAATTGTTGTCTGCCTTTCAGTGAAGAAGTTTGTTTGCCATTGGCATAAGATTCCACCACACCGTCTTCAGTAAAAAGCAAAACTTGCTTATTTATTTCTTTACTGTCTGCAAGGTTTGAGAAAATGTCAACCACTTGCTTGATGGCCATTTTATCTTCGATGGTTTGAATTTTTGATTCCATAGTATTTTGCTTTTTGTTTTGTGCATATCCTGCTAAGGAAAATGCGGTTAATAAAAATAACAGGATGTTCTTTTTCATAATTTGTTGTTTTTAATTTTTAAAATTTAAAACTGCTCAGGTTCTTTACCATTTCAGGATTGCTGTGGTTAAAAAACAGGCTGTCTTTGGTGTCTAATGTGGCAATAGCAGCCATATCATCTGCATTTAATTCAAAGTCAAAAACATTGAAGTTTTCAATAATCCTTTCTTTAGTTACCGATTTGGGAATCACCGCTACGCCTCTCTGAATAAGCCAGCGCAGCACCACCTGGGCAATTGATTTTTTATATTTACTGCCAATGGAAGCCAGCAGTTCGTTCCTAAACAAATTATTTTTTCCCTCGGCAAAGGATGCCCAGGATTGCAATTGCACTTTATTTTCCCGAAGAAACTTTTGTGTTTCAATCTGCTGATGAAAAGGATGTGTTTCTATCTGGTTAACCGCCGGTGTAAAACCACTGTTCACAATTAAATCCATTACCCTGTCCGGCTGAAAATTAGATACGCCGATGGCTTTTATTTTTCCCTGGTGATATAATTCCTGCATGGCCTGCCATGAACCAAACACATCGCCATAAGGCTGATGAATGAGGTATAAATCCAGATAACCGGTTTGTAAATTGTTGAGCGATTTTTTAAATGCTTTTAATGTTTTTTCGTAGCCGGTATCCTGTATCCATAATTTGGTAGTAACAAATATTTCTTCTCTTGCGATACCGCTTTTCTGAATGGCATTGCCAACGGCAATTTCATTTTGATAAGCAGAAGCCGTATCTATCAAACGATAGCCGGTTTCTAATGCGGTGAGAACACTTCGTTCACATTCTGCAAGGTCATTTACCTGGTAAACGCCAAAACCCAGAATCGGCATTTCAATATTGTTGTTTAATGTTACTGTTTGCATTTTTATTCTTTTTGATGTTTGTATTTATTTTCTAATGCAAAGGTCAGCCGGATTTTTTATGCGGTTGTTATACAGATTACAGGATTTCTTACCCATATTACTGTTTCGTGTATTATGCAGTAATCCCTCCATCAACAGCCAGTGCCTGCCCGATAACCATGGTTGCCCCGGAACTGCAAAGCCACAATACAGCGTCTGCAATCTCCTCTGGTTCGCAGAAACGATTTGCCGGAACCATCGTTGCCATTTCTTTTAAAACTTCATCACTGCCGCCGGATACCGTTTTCTCCATTGGCGTATGCACAAAACCCGGACAAACCGCATTTATGCGAATACCCTGGCTGGCATATTCCAGTGCGGCTGACCGGGTCAATCCTATTACGCCAAACTTTGAAGCAGCATAAGCTGACAAGCCTTTTGCTCCTTTCAATCCGCCCATGGATGAACAGTTGATGATTGCTCCATCGCCCTGCTTCTTCATTTGGATGAGCTGGTATTTCATGCAATGGCGAATACCTGAAAGATTCACATTCATTACACGTTCCCATTCGTCTGTGGTAAGGTCGCTTGTTTCAGTATTTCGGCTCATCACACCTGCATTGTTGTAAGCAAAATCAAGCCTGCCAAAAGCTTCTTCGGTTTTATCCATCATGTTTTTTACCTGCTCTTCCACAGCCACGTCACATGCTATCGCTAAAACTTGTGCGCCGGTTTTTTCAAGCGCTTGCGCCACTTTTTGAATGCTCTCCAAATGATTACCTGCTAATACCAGGGAAGCGCCTGCATTGGCAAAAGCCCTTGCAGCGGCTAATCCTATGCCTGTTGCGGCTCCGGTAATCAATGCTACCTTGCCTTGATAATTGTATGAAATATCCTTGTTCATGGTAATTTAGTATTACTGATTTTCAAAAACAGATTCCCTTTTTCTGAAACCAATTGTTGGAATGGCTTCCAAAGAAGTTCTGAGTTCTTTTAATTCTGCGTTGGTAAATTCAACATTCAAACCGCCGATATTTTCCATCAGATCACCTGAATGATTGATATTGCAAAAGTAGCATCAGGCGGCGGCGGTATTGTTATACAGATTACCTTAATGCTGTCACATATTTCTGTATTTTAGAAAACCGAATGTAATTTTAAGCTTCACTCATGCAAATGGAAAAAAAGGTAAAGGACATAATAGTAGTAGAAAACCTGGGAAGCGAAGAAGTTCCCCAGGATTTTATGCAAACTTATTTTATGCATATCCTTTGCCACGAAGGGAGTGGCCAATTTAGTATTGATGATAAAAAGTGGAACATTGGGAAAAACGATATTGCCATTTTATTGCCAAATGCAGAAATTCAGGATTTGAAATTCTCACCAGACTTCAAGGCAACTTTTCTTTTGGTATCGTATGATTTAATGAGTAAGAATAATCCTGACATTGGTTGGGGAATCAGGGGTTATTTGTTTTCCAAAGACAACCCGGTGGTATCCTTAAAAGAAGATGTTGCCAAAAAACGCAGGCGGGCCTTTTATTTGTTGAAAGAGAAGTACGGGGATAATGATAACAGATTTAGAAATGAAATTGTCAATCATCAGTTGCAGATATTTGTGATGGAAATGTGGAATGTATTTGCGGAAAAAATAGCACAGCAAATCAAAAGTAATGAAGGCGGTTCCATCTTTCAGCGGTTTTTGCAATTGGTACAATTCAATTGTATAGAGCACCGGGAAGTAGAGTACTACGCAGGACAGTTATTTATCACGCCAAAATACCTTTCTGAAGTATGCAAAAAAAGCAGTGGTAAAAACGCTTCGGAATGGATTCAGAATTATGCCACATCGCGATTGATCCTTTTGCTGCACAATAAAAACTTAACTTTTACCGACATTGCCGACGCGATGAATTTTTCGAGCCAGTCGTTCTTTAGCCGGTACGTAAAGAAGGTGTTGGGTGTTGCACCGGGTGAATACAGGGCGAGGTTGGGGTAGGCAAAATGCCGTCAATCTTTCTGTTTCCCATGTTTTTATTGATACGGATTACGAGATATTTGCCCAATTCTCTGCAACCATTTCTTCACTTCGTTGCTTACCTGTACTGCATTATTGCCCTGCATTACATACATAATCCCATCTCTTTCTATCCCTCCCCGGGTATAGAAACCCTCCAACACTTTACTGTCCGGACATAATTGTTTTACCGTTTGGAAACCACTGCCCACACCATAACCCGCATTGGTATTGAATGGAATTACTGTTTTGCCACTTAGATTGTATTGGTGTAAAAAACTCTTCATAGGTGGTGGCAACTGCATACCCCACGTTGGGAAACCGACAAACACCACATCGTATTTCTCCATGCTGTCAATCTTTGTTTTGAGTGGGGGCAAATAACCGCTTGCATTTTCATCAGCTACCTGCTGAACTATTTGTTGATAATTTTCAGGATATGGTTTTTGCAGTTCAAGTGCTACCACTGTTCCGCCAAGATTCTTTTGAATCATTTCGGCTACGGCCTTGGTATTGTTGGTTCGGGACAAATACACAATCAATATTTTTTTGTCAGGCATAGATTGAGCATTTGAACAACCCGAAAACACACTTATCGCAAATGTTAGACATAAAAGAATGCAATGTTTCATGTTACTTTTTTTGGTATCGCTTCAACACCTCCTCAGTAAAATGACATTAAATTGATAAACAATTTATCAAAGCTTAGCAACCTATTTTATTTTGTAGGCGATGATACGATTGGTCCGAAATGAAGGGACATAAAGTATTTTTGTTTTGCTATTATAACTAATATCGTTTGCCATTATTCCTTTGGCACGCGTATCCAGTAAAAGTTGTTTTGTTCCATCAGACTTTACGTACCATAGTATGCCCTGATAGTTACTTAATATAAATTCTTTCTCACCAACCATCGCAATACCATCAAGCCCGCTTTCGAAGCCATCTGCGATTTTTGTAACTTCCTTGTTGGCATTTATTTTAAGAAAGCTTGTTGAAGTCACTAAATATAAATCTGAATTAACTGTTAGCAGCCCGTTTGCACCCTGCATGTTTTCAAGAAAAACGGTTGACTTACCGTTCTCGATTCTGTACACCTTTGCTGCACGGGTATCGCTAACATAAATAATTCCTTTTGAATCTATCGCTACGTCATTCAACATTTGCACTCCGTCAATAGGAATGAGTTTTACGATTGATGCTTTATTTACATCAATAACGTTTATACCTTTTGGATCCGTTGTGTAAAACAATCCGTTGAGTAAAGCAGAGCCCATATTTGAATGAAGCCCCGTTACCCAATCTTTCTGAATTATACTGCCATCGGGGCCCATGCGCACAACTGAACCAGATCCTGTGCTGGATATATAAAGTGAATTTGATACAGAATCATAAAGTGCCGACTCGGGGTTTCGCAATGTAACCGAATCGGATTCCCATAATTTCTCTAAACTGTGTTGCGCACACAATGTCGAATAGGCCATCATCATGATAGCTGATAATAGTAATACTCTCATGGTAATTGAGTTTTTAATTATTATGTTTGAACGATGATTTTTTCCTATGAATTATTTCTTCGCCGGCGCTTCTACATTTGAAAATACCTGAACAGCCGGTGGCAAACGGTCTCCTTTGATTTTAATAGTTGCTAACTCCGTATTGAATTGCTTCCATTCATCAGCCGTAAACTTTACATCATCCGCTCCAATGTTCTCCAGCATGTGCGCCATTTGCGTTGTTCCGGGAATAGGCACAATCCACGGTTTTTGTGCAAGAAGCCATGCAAGGGATATTTGGCCTGGCGCCGCCTGCTTTTTTTCGCCCCATTTTTTTAACAAATCTACGAGGGCAAGGTTGTTGGGAAGATTTTCCGGTGAAAACCGTGTTTCAATACCGCGAATGTCACCCTGCGCAAAGCGCGTATTGGCGTCAATGGCTCCGGTGGTAAAGCCAACACCAAGCGGGCTCCAGCAAACGAAGCCGATGCCGAGCTCCTCACAAAGCGGAAGAATGACATCTTCCGGCCCGCGCCATAGCAAAGAATATTCATTCTGAATGGCAGTAACCGGATGAATGGCATGTGCTCTTCTCACCGTTTGCGGCCCGGGTTCGGAAAGTCCGTAATGCAATACCTTTCCTTCTTTCATTAAATCTTTTATGGCGCCAACAACATCTTCAATAGGAACTTCGGGATCAACACGATGTTGATATAATAAATCAATCCTGTCCGTACGAAGGCGCTTCAACATTCCTTCAACAACCAATTTAATATGGTCTGGTTTACTATTTAATCCTGGCAGGCGTTGCCCAGTTTTTTGGTCAATGTTCCAGCCATATTTTGTTTCTATAACAATTTTATCTCTGAATCCCTGAACCGCTTCACCCAATATCCGCTCGCTTTCAAACGGCCCGTAAGCTTCTGCCGTGTCAAATAAAGTAAGCCCCTGGTCGTAGGCTTTACGGATAATGTTGAGCATTTCTGACCGGGTGGGAATGGTTGTCTGATAAGTGCGGGGCATGTTCTGCACGCCAAGCCCAACGCTCGACACTTCTAAAGTGCCCAGTTTTCGCCGGCCGGTCAGCGATGCTGCTATTGGTTTTTCGGTAATGGCATTATTATTTCTTTTTCCGTTCTTTTGCGCACCCGCAACGGAAGATAATACAGCGCCTCCGGCTAATGCTATTCCTGTTTTAAAAAGATTACGCCTGTTCATGATTGTTAGATTTTAAAGTTTTGCTATTGTGAATTGCTATTGTTGTCATTGGTTTTCATTTTCACGGGCCTCATCAGGTGTGAGAAAGTGAGTTGAGCCATCTTCCATCTTCCGTTTTCTTTAATATAAACTTCCGTTACCATAAACGGATTGGTAACAGTGTTGCCTCCAACCACAGCCACCAAATCAATATCATTTAACAGTATGGCTGTATTGCCAAACATGTTTACTATTACTGAATAAACTTCTGCTTTCTTGTACCAGATACCTCCGCTTTTAATGGTATTGAGTTCCGGTTCTTTTCCCCAGCTTCCGCCCATGTGAACGAACATACTTTTATCGTCAAAAAGCACGCTTAATGAATCTACATTTTTATCAGCCATCCAATCCCATTTCTTTTTTGAGAGATTGATGATTTCCTGTTGTTCGGGTGTGTTATTTGCAGAAGTTTTTATTGTTTCTGTTGGTGGCTGCTGTGCAAAGGACAGTTGTACACTCATGATAAGAATGCATATTCCAGGAATTAATTTTTCCATCATTGTTTTGTTTTTGTGTTAAATAAAAATCTTCCTTATTTATTTGTTTACTGCGATGGTGTATAGACCTATAAGGTTTTGAAAACCTTATAGGTCTTCACCGGTTTCTACCTGTTTTGATTAAAGGTTGGCAACCTTCAAAAGGTTGTTAACCTTATTTTGTGCTTTGCATTGAATCATATTCTTCATCGGTTACTCTATCCAACCATTTTATTCCATTACCTTCAATTCCAATATAAGTAAAGTCGCTGTTCGGCGCTGCCATGTGTGTATGAGCCGCGCCCGGTGTACATTTAATCACATCTCCCTGATGAACGATACGTCCGGGCTTTCCTTTTTCCATATAATAACCCGTTCCTTTAAGGATAAGCAGTACTTGTCCTTTCGGATGAATATGCCATCTCAGTCTTGAACCGGACGCAAATGTGGCCTGCATCAAACTGAAAGGAAAGTCGCTATCTTCCCTGCTTAGCCCATTAAGCCAAACCGTTCCCGTGTAATCATCGGTGTTAGGAGCCACAAATCCTTTTGGAAATATAGAACTATCTTGTTGTGATACTTTACCTTTTTGGGACTGATCGGGTTTTATACCGTTATATTCTTTATCGGTTACCCGTTGCTTCCAAATTGTTTTCCCTTTATCTGAAGGAGAAATGGCAACGTAAGCGAATGTACTGTTTGGTGTGGCTCCATGCCAGTGTTCCACACCCGGCGCACATTTGATGACATCGCCCTTGTGTACAATCTGTACTGGTTTTCCTTTTTCCTGGTAATAGCCTGTGCCTTCTGTAATCAACAAAATTTGCCCACCGGGATGAATGTGCCAATCCAATTTTGACCCCGGAGCATAAATGGCCTGGGCAACTCCGAAAAGATAAATGCTGTCTGGTGTGCTCAATTCATTCAACCAGATAGTTCCGGTGTAATTATTGGTGTTCTTTCCTATTTCACCTTTTGGAAAGGGAGTTGAATCCTGCGCCACGGCCTGTTGCAGTAAAGCAACAAATAGTATAATTATTGCTGCAAATGTTTTTTGAATTGTTTTCATTTTTTGATTTTTATGTTTGATTTTTTCAATTATCCAACGTGGAAATATTGTTAAATAAAAATCTTCTTTATTTGTTTGTTTACTGCGATGGTGTATAGACCTATAAGGTTTTGAAAACCTTATAGGTCTCCATCGTTTTCTACCTGTCAATCATCTTTTGTCCCTGTTCACTATATCGTGCTCCACTCACTTCAATTGTTGTAAGCGCTTCATTAATTTCTTTTAAATCATCGTCGCTCAATGAAATATTTGCTGCACCTGCATTTTCTTCCAGTCTATGCACTTTTGTAGTGCCGGGAATTGGAACAATCCATGGCTTTTGAGCCAATAACCAAGCCAATGCTACCTGCGCATTGGTGGCGCCATTTTCTTTTGCAATGCTGCCAAGCAAATCAACTAATGCCTGGTTGGCTTTACGGTTTTCTTCCGAAAAACGCGGAACAGAATTTCTGAAATCATTCTGCTCAAATTTTGTATTCACATCAATCTTTCCGGTTAAGAAGCCTTTACCCAAAGGGCTGAATGGAACAAATCCAATTCCCAATTCTTCCAATGTTGGGATGATTGCTTCTTCAGGTTCGCGCCACCAGAGCGAATATTCACTTTGCAATGCAGTTACCGGTTGCACTGCATGTGCCCTGCGAATGGTTTGAACACCGGCTTCTGATAAACCAAAGTGTTTTACCTTTCCTTCTTTGATTAAATCCCTGACGGCTACTGCCACATCTTCAATGGGTACATTGGGATCCACACGGTGCTGGTAAAACAGGTCAATCACATCCGTTCTCAAACGCTTCAATGCAGCCTCTGCAACGGCTTTGATGGTTGCCGGACGACTGTCTGTGCCTAATGCTGTTTTGCCATCTTTGAATCCAAACTTGGTAGCAATCACTACTTCTTTGCGAAAAGGTTCCAATGCTTCGCCTAATATTTCTTCATTTGCAAACGGCCCATACGCTTCGGCAGTATCGAAAAAAGTAACGCCCAATTCAAAGGCTTTTCTGATTAATTGGATTGCCTCTTGTTTGTCTGTCTGAGTGCCGTAGCCAAAACTTAATCCCATACAACCCAAACCAAGCGCTGATACTTCCAAACCGCTTTTACCTAAAATTCTTTTTTTCATTTTTATCGTTTTAAATATATTAAGTATTTAATTTTCTTTCGCCCAGCCATTTTACCATTGCCGGGTCGCGATGGTCGAAAAAGATGCTTGTATTTGAGTCTAATGTTTTAATGGTTTCCATATCTTCTGCACTTAGTTTAAAGTCAAGGCAGTTGAAATTTTCCACCATTCTTTCTTTGCGCACAGATTTTGGAATGGCAACGACGCCTCTTTGTGTAAGCCATCGGATAACCACCTGCGCAATGGTTTTGTTATATTTCTTTCCGATGGAAGCCAGCAACTCATTTTGAAAAAGATTGTTCCTGCCTTCGGCAAATGGCCCCCAACTTTCTATTTGCACCTTATTTTCCTGCAAGAATTTTTGTGTTTCCATTTGCTGATGAAACGGATGTGTTTCAATTTGATTGACCGCAGGAACAATTTCATTGTGAACCATCAAATCCATCAATCGGTCTGGTTGAAAATTGCTCACACCGATGGCTCTTATTTTTCCTTCTCTATAAAGTTCTTCCATCGCTCTCCATTCACCATACACATCCCCAAGCGGCTGATGGATGAGATACAAATCGAGATAATCCAATTGTAATTTTCTCAATGAATTTTCAAATGCTTTTTTTGTCCCCTCATATCCGTTGGATTGTATCCATAGTTTGGTGGTGATAAATAATTCTTCTCTTGGCACACCACTTTTCTTGATCGCATTTCCTACTGCCTCTTCATTTTCATAAGACTGGGCAGTATCAATTAAACGATAACCCACATTCATTGCATCAACCACACTTCTTTCACATTCGCTCAAATCTTTAACCTGGAAAACACCAAATCCTAAGAGAGGCATTTCAACACCGTTATTTAATTTTACTGTTTTCATTGTTATTTTTTCATACTGCAAAGGTCTTGCCTTTTTTTGGCGTGAGAGGTATATAAGTTGCGGATTTATCTACCAATATTGCTGATTGGAAGCATTGCCTTATGTGAGATAGTGCGTGAGAAAATAATGTATCATAAATGAGTGGCTATTGTACCCCTCATCTCAATTCCCTCTTCAAAAACCCCATCACCTTCACTCTAATACTATCCGCATCGAACATCGCGCCAAAATGAGGTGCATCTTTCACCATGATAATTTCATTGGGAACACCCACCACGTTGAGCCAGGAGCTTAACAGGCGGGATTGTTTTGGAGAAACAAGCTGGTCTTTTTCACCATAAATAATTAAGAACGGCGGATCGTTTTTATCAACATAAGTCACCGGGCTGGCGGCTTTGGCTAAATCAGGACGTACAAGCGGGGCGGCACCAATCAAAATACTTTCAGGAGATTTTTCATCCTCAGCGCCCGGAAATAAAATCAGATCTGTAGGGCCATAAAAATCTACCACCGCTTTTATGCTAAATGATTTATTGGTGCCCGGCATAAAAAATTTTTCGACATTATTGTTTTTAGATAAACCCAACAAAGAAGCCAAATGTCCTCCTGCTGAAAAACCCATCACCGCAAATCGTTTTGTATCGAAACCATATTTACCGGCATTGTCGTACAAAAATGAAACGGCACGGTTGCAGTCCTGAATTTGTGCCGGAAAAACAGCTTGTGTACTGAAACGATAATCAATAGACGCAAGTGCAAAACCGCTGCTGACGATTTCGGCAACCGTCTTTCTCATGTAACCAATATCGGCATATTTATCGTTCACTAACCAACCGCCTCCATGTATAAGAATCACTAAGGGTATTTTCCCTTTTGCATTTGTCGGTAAGTAAATATCAAGCAAATGTTTTTGCAGCGTATCATTGTTGTAAGGAATGTTTGCCTTTAATAAGGTTCCTGGCGGAAATGCATCTATTACCGGATTGGTTTGAGAAAAACAACTGGTTGCAAATATTGAAAACAGTAGGAAAGCCGGAATAACTTTTTTCATAAAATTTCTATTTTGTATTTGTTCCCATCAGACCTTTCATTGAATATTGCTAAAGTACATTCAATTTTCATTGCTACTTTAAATTCCTCCCCTCAATAATATGATGCCCGATTTAGCTGCCTTTTCTATTACGTCCAATCTTGCCTTATTAGGATCGGCTTCGCCTTTTGCTGATCCATCCGGACGAAAGTCTATGATGGTGTCTTTTTCAGGATTGAAGGCTGGCCACGTGGTGAGCCCTTTTCCATTAGGGTTGCCGGTTTTGGCAAAGTTTGCCCAATAAGTATTCATCATCCCGGCAACTTCTTTGTCACGTGGGGCAACTTTAAAATTATTAAAGTCCCTGAGGTTGTTGAACACATAAGGCACTTCAGATCCGTGCGGTGCGCCATTGCGCATCATTTGTTGCAACGCTGCAGGTACATAAGAAAACCGGTAAACATAGGCCGGTTCTCCGACTGAAACAAAAGCATTTGCAGTAAACCGCGCAGGCTCTGCCCACACCACATCGGTATTCACCATGGTGAGCAACTTCGCTAAATCAGTGGTATCATGAGGGTCATAAGCGGCAATGGCCTGATTCTTCAGGTTGCCGAATTTTTCAAACAGTTCTTCCTTTGAAGCGGCATTTACGAAACCGGCCGGAACTTCCGCACTGTTCGACCCGATGATGATTGGGACACGTGCCTCTTTGCCGGACTTGTATGCACTCTCAGCAGTTTCTTCCACCAGTTTACCATCCAAAATCGGACCGGAGTAAGTACGCGGGCCATTGGGGCCATCAGTTTCCTGTCCGCCATCTACAATCTCTTCAATGCTCAGGGCACGTAGTTTAGCCAATGCCGCTGCGTCAGTACCTTCAATTCCATGTTTACGGGCAAAGTTGATTCCTATCGTTTCCGCAGAAGCAGCGTAGTATTTATCTGAGCTGTCTTTATGTATAGGCCTGCCTGTTAACACTCCATCGCGGCCACCGCCCGACTCGATGATTGCTTTTTGGAAAAGGCCATTTGCTTGTGGTATGGTTAGAAGTGAATGAACAGAAACGCCACCTGCGGATTCTCCGAAAATAGTAACGTTTTTTGGGTTACCTCCAAATGCCGCAATATTCTTTTGCACCCATTGAAGCGCCGCAATCTGGTCCATGTAAGCATAGTTGCCTTTTGGCTCTTCAGGGTGCTCTTTACTCAGAGCAGGAAATGCAAAAAAGCCAAGCCGCCCGAGACGATAATTAAAAGTGATAAGAATAACGCCCTGCTTTGCAAATTGTACACCTGAAAAATCAGGCTGTGATCCGCTGCCAAACAGAAATGCGCCACCATGAACCCAGACCATTACCGGAAGTTTTGCATTCCTGACAGTATGAGCGGGCAACCACATATTCAGGAACAGGCAGTCTTCGGAAGAACCATTTGCAATCGAATCTCTGTTCCGAAAGTTTACCTGTGCACACTCTGCACCGAATTTGGTTGCATCCCGAATCCCTTTCCATGCTTTTACAGGTTGGGGCGGCCTCCAGCGGTATTCGCCTGTGGGCGATGCTGCATAAGGAATTCCTTTAAAGCTGGTAACATCTCCTTCAGTTTCGCCGCGTAACATACCGGATGCAGTTTGCACCGTAGGGCCTGATGTTGAACCGCTTTGCTGAGCATACAAATTATAAGTGCTGAATAATGTAAACGCTATTAGTAATTTTTTCATCGTGCAAGATTTTAAATTTATTTGCGATGTAAAGGTCTTTGTATTTTTTTGCCCGTATGTTATACAGATTGCGGATTTATCTACCAATATTGCTTGTTACATTTAATCCTTCTGTCGCTTTGAGATTATGTTCAAAAATCAGCTCCTTTTTTTCTTACCTTAGCAATATGCCTAAACGTTCCGATCCATATAGTTCAGACTTTTATGCCGAGTTGAAACGCAAAGGCTTCATAGTTTATGAAATAAAAAGCGAGAACTACGTTTTTCAATATTACGACAGGAAGGAGTTTTACAAGATTTGTGTGAATACCGGCAATCACGTGGTACATTATGCTGAAAGAAGTTTTGAAACCGACGGAACGATTTTATTTTTTGGCAATCCGCACATACCTTTTTCATGGAAAATTATTTCCGAAAATTATGGAGGTTATTGTGTGCTCTTTTCAGAAGAATTTTTCAATTCAGGTAACCGCCATGTGGAGAGCCTGCAACAATCGCCGCTGTTTAAATTCGGCGGTACCCCTATTTTTAATTTGAATGAAGAACAGGGAAAATTTATCACTACACTCTTTCAGAAAATGCTTGCTGACGCCGACACCGGCTATGCTTTCAAAGATGATTTGATACGCAATTATATCCAGTTAATTATTCACGAAGCATTGAAAATGCAACCGGCAGAAAACTATTACACTCAAAAAAATGCTGCTGAACGAATCACATCTGTTTTTCTTGATTTATTAGACCGGCAATTTCCTGTTGATTCCTCTGATCGTTCTACGCAGCTCAAGACAGCGCAGGACTTTGCAAATAGTTTAGCGGTGCATGTCAATCATTTAAATCGTTCCGTAAAAGAAATTACCGGAAAGTCAACCACCACGCTTATTGCCGAAAGAACGGTCACCGAAGCAAAATCGCTGTTATTGCATACAGACTGGACAGTAGCAGAAATTGCATACAGCCTGGGCTTTGAGTATCCTTCTCATTTCAATAACTACTTCAAAAGAGAAACCGGCGCCACTCCATCTTCGCTACGTTTACAAACTGTTTGATTTCATTAATCATTTGTTTGATATCTGTTACCGGCAACGCTCATGGCCGCAATACCTTTGTGTAAAAATTAAAAGCCATGAAAAAAGTTCTCACTATTTTATCAGCCTCATTCATTTTATGCTCTAATCAACAACTAAAAGCGCAACATTCTCTACAGGAAATCTGGCAGACAGATTCAGTGTTCCAGTTTTCGGAAGGCGTTGTTCCCTCGGAGGATGGTAAGTTGTTGTACGTTTCTAACACCATCGGCAATCCGATAGAAAAGGACGGGCAGGGTTCAATCAGCACCGTTGGGCTGGATGGAAAAGTCATCAACCTGAACTGGGTAACCGGTATGAACGCGCCAAAAGATATCCAGCGTTATAAAAATCTTATCTACGCTGCTGATTTGGATGAAGTGGTTGTGATAGACGCAGATAAAGCAGCCATTGTAACCCATATTAAAATTGAAGGCGCGCAATTACTGCACAACATCGCCATTGATAAAAAAGGAATTGTATATGTGAGTGATTTATTTGCCGGTAAAATATATAAAATTGAAAATGGCAAACCATCTCTTTACCTTGATAAATTGGGCTATGCAGCAGGCCTGTATTCGCATGGCAGCGATTTGTATATTTTAACAGCAGGCAATCTTGTAAAAGCAGATAAAGATAAAAACCTCACTACCATCTCAACGGGAATGGATAGAAATATGAACGGGCTCCAAATGGTGAATGACAAAGAATTTTTGGCAACAAACTGGAGCGGCATTTTTTACTATATCAATGCAGATGGCTCAAACCAAATTTTGCTTGATAACAGGAGCAAACAAATTCCCTGCGGGATCATCTATTATGATGCTGCAAAAAAGATAGTGTATATGACTTCAGATCAGCACAATGTGCTCTATGCTTACGAAGTAAAATAAGCTTTTCAAAAAAATGAAAAATTATTTACAGGACATGAAAAGAAGATACCTTTTAATATTATTTTTTGGCCTTACGATTTCTTTGTATGCACCAGGCCAATCCGCAAATCAATTGTATCTCATTTACTGCACCACCTGCCACGGACAAAACATGGAAGGTGGCCGGGCCACAACGCTTATTAAAACGAAATGGCAACACGGAGGAAGTCTTGATTCGCTAATTAAAACCATTAGCAATGGAATTCCCAATACGCAAATGGCAAAATTTGAAGGAGTACTTACTGCGAAACAAATTGAAGATATAGCCGCCTACATTCGTAAGTCACAGAAAAAAACTGTTCCTGGGAAAAAACCCTGACACTATCATTTACCTGACCGGTGAATCAAAATGTGTTGATGAGTAAAGTTTCAAATTTTTAAAAATGAAAAAAATGAAAAGCAGTTTGATCATAATCATATTACTTGCAATAGCAAATATGAATAATGCCAATGCACAACTCTCTGTCCTCGGCGCACCTCCGCCAGATGTGAAACCTGTTGAAGGAACAACATTAGAGACAAGGCTGCCAAATGCCAAAAATCAACATCCTGCATTTGCAGGACAAACAAGAGCAGTGGCGGTGATTACAAAAACGCCGTACGAAGTAACCGTTGTTAACGACAAACTTTCTCACCCCTGGAGTCTTGCTTTTATGCCTGATGGAAAAATATTGATTACAGAAAAAAGAGGAACACTCAGAATAGTTTCAACCGATGGAACAGTAAGCGATACATTAAGTGGAATGCCTCGCGTAGTGAACATGGCGGACGGAGGCTTACTTGATTTGGTACTCGATCCTGATTTTAAAAATAACCGCACATTCTTTTTTTCTTACGATGAACCCCGGAAAAGCGGCGCCAACGGAATAGCAGTGGCTTCTGCAAGATTATCTAATTATGAAAAAAGAGTAGAAAATGTAAAAGTCATTTTCAGGGTGAAACCTGATGAGTTTGTTCCGGCACATCTTGGTTCAAGATTACTGTTTGATAAAGAAGGAAAACTTTTGGTAACAACCGGCGAACGATTTTTAGACAATGTGCGTGTGCAGGCGCAATGGTTGAGTTCCGATCTTGGAAAGATTTTGCGTATCAATAAAGACGGATCGCCAGCGGCAGGGAATCCAACCTTTCCCGACAGTGCCAATGCAAAGAAAGAAATATGGTCTTACGGCCATCGCAATCCGCAGGGACTGGCTTTCAATCCGGAGACTGGCGACCTATGGGAAACTGAACATGGCCCGCAAGGCGGAGATGAAATCAATATTATAAAGCCGGGCAAAAATTATGGCTGGCCCGTGATTGCGTATGGTACTGAATATAGTGGCCAACCGGTGGATGGCGGCAAAACAGCCCAGGCCGGAATGGAACAACCCGTCTATTATTGGGATCCTGCGGTAGCGCCATCGGGCATTGCCTTTTATTCAGGAAAGTTGATTCCCGAATGGAAAAATAATTTGTTTGTATCTGCTTTGGCCGGTCAACACCTGATTCGTTTAGTGATAAAAGATAATAAAGTAATTGGTGAAGAACGATTATTGATTGACAATCATCAAAGAGTAAGAGATGTCGTAGAAGGTCCTGACGGGGCATTGTGGGTGGTAACGGATGCAGATAATGGAAGGTTGATAAGGATTTCAGCGGAGTAAACTATTTCATAATACAGATTACGGATTTTCCTACCAATATTGCTGATTCGCAAATACACAATGAGAATGCGATGGGTTTTGTTCTACTTTTGAATAGACAAAATAAAATTCTATGGACAATATCAGGCGGTTTGAAACCATCAATGATTACAATGTTTTCAACAACAATGAAACACTACATCCGATGGTGAGTGTTGTGGATTTATCAAAAGCAGATCCACGCCAGGGTTCGAAAATGTATTTCGGTTTCTACACCATTTTTTTAAAGGATGTAAAATGCGGTGATTTAACTTATGGCAAACAGACTTACGATTACCAGGAAGGCACATTGGTTTTTTTGGCACCCGGACAAGTTGCCGGGTTAAATAGTAATGGTGAAACCTATCAGCCAAAGGGCTATGCGCTGATATTTTCTGCTGATTTAATTCACGGCACTCCGCTAGGAAAACATATTGAGGATTATACTTTTTTCAGTTATCAGTCAACCGAAGCCTTGCATGTGTCTGAACGGGAAAGAAAAATAGTGCTGGACTGTTTTTCAAAAATTGAATATGAACTGGAACACGCGATTGACAAGCACAGCAAAACACTCATTGTAGATAATATTGAGTTGTTCCTAAACTACTGCATCCGTTTTTATGACCGCCAGTTTATCACTCGTGAAAACATTCATAAAGGCATTGTGGAAAAATTTGAAACCTTGTTGAATAAATATTACCAGTCAGATAAACCTCAAACCATCGGCCTGCCTTCAGTAGGGTATTGTGCGGATGAGTTGCATTTATCCGCAGGTTATTTCGGCGACCTGATAAAAAAAGAAACAGGTGTTTCTGCCCAGGCATACATGCAGGCTAAAGTAATTGATGTCGCCAAAGAACGGATTTTTGACCAAAGCAAATCCATCAGCGAAATTGCCTATGACCTGGGTTTTAAATACCCGCAACACTTTACCAGGCTTTTCAAACAAAAGACAGGAGTAACGCCTGTTGAGTATAGGAACATGAACTGATTTCGCTTCCTGGATTTTTTTAAATGATGCTTCAAAAAGATTATTTCTTCCCAGCATCTTCAAAAACCAAATAACTAATACTCAATGCAGGTAATTTCAAATCTCCTGCTGTTACAGGTTGCCCGTTTATCGAAGGCAACTCATCACTGTCAGTAAGTTTCAAATCCTTGCCATTAAGTTGAACTGTGGTTCCCTGGAGTTTGGTGGCCGTTAGCGTGTATTGTTGAGCGTTAGAAGCAATGTGGAGGTCCGCTTCTTTATCATTTGTGTTCAGCACAAGAAGTGTAATGCTGCCTTCTTTACCCTTTGTGTTGTGTGCAAACAAATAAACGCCGGGCTTTCCCTGTCCTGCATCATACACTTCTGTACCCATGAATTTTGCCCACAGTAACGCTGCCCAGTAATTGGGTTTGGGTAAGTGGGTATCCTGATCAATCAGGCTGTATTCGCTCGCTGCGAGCGTATTGTGCATCACTGCCTGAATATCTTTTTTTGACAGCGAACCCAACTGGTATAAATAACGGAAACAATCCAGGTAGGTTGCTGCAAAAGGGTCGCCACCGGCTGCTGCTTCGGCTGTTTCAGTAACCCAAATTGGTTTTCCAGGTTCGTATTTATCTCTCATTGCCTTATAAAAGTCCGCAACCTTGTCTGTTTTGGTGATCCAGGAGCTATCGAGTGCATTTTCGGCTTGTATTGAAAAAGGGCCGCTCTTCATCATGCGCATTGAAGCGGCGCCATAGAAATGATAAGAAAATACATCAAATACAGGCTTTGGCTCTGTGGTTAACATGCCTTCGGTGGAAAGAACGGTAGCGCCTTCCCCTATTTGATCTAAAGAAATTCCAGGAAGACCATCTCCTATAGCGCCCGGGCCGACGGTAAGCATTCCCGGCGTCTCTTTCTTAGCCCATGTTGAAAATACTTCCTGGTCTTTGGCGAAAGTATTGAGGTTGTAATCTTTATTCATCTCGCCTCCCGCAGCGGGTATATTCGGTTCATTAAACAATTCTGCTGCTGCTATTGAGCCACCAAGGGATTTTGTGTAGTTGACCAATTTTTGTGCATTAACGGGAGTCCACACACCATTCTTATCCCTGACGCCATTTGACACGGCAAATGAAGTAACCAGCGCTGAGTTAGTGGCTTTGATAAAGTCCACAACGCCTTTCCACTGCTTTCTTGTCAACACATTTACAAAGCCCGCGGGCGCTTTTGCAGCAGGCTTATCATCATCCTGAAAATAAGTTGCATTGGCCCACGTACCGCTCACACGTACGTAAGCAGGCGCCAGTCCTTTAGCCAGATTGAGGAGGCGTTTATCAGCCAGGTTAATTTCCGGAACTTTGCGATACATCTGGTCATTGTTTTGAGAGATATCATAGTTTGATGCTGCACCGGCAGATGGAAGACTGTCCATCATTTTATACGGTTTCCAAAATTTACCACCAATCACTTCTACCATTTCTATATTGTAAGATTGATATCGGTCGCTTACAGAACCTATATGTTTCATTTCGTTTAAGTTTATCGCAATAACGTTATTGGTCGAATTGCTTTCTTCATTTTGATTGCCCGAGTTGCAGGCTGTTACAATTGCAATAAGCGAAATGCAAAAAAACGAAATGGATGTTTTTGATGGCATATTTTTATTGTTGAGGGATTTCTCTTTTCATACAATAGTTGTTCCGCCATCTACGGGCAGGTTTACCCCGGTAATGTATGCAGCTTCATCCGAAGCAAGAAACAAAGCTGCTTTAGCAATTTGTTCTGCTGTTCCAAAAAACTTTAATGGAATAGCAGGCATCAATGCTTGTTTGTATTGCTCATTGTTTAAGAACACCTCGCTCATCGGCGTAAGAATATACCCGGGATTGATGGCATTCACTCTTATTCCAAAACCGCCCCAATCTACTGCTGCGGCTCTTGTAATAGCAGACACGCCTCCTTTTGAAGCGGTATAGGATCCGGCGCCGGACATTCCGGTTAATGCTGCAATGGAAGAAATATTTACAATGCTACCGCCATGCTTTTTCATGTAAGGCAATACAGCCTGCATGCCAAGCATAACACTATTTAAGTTGATAGAATATGTTTTTGACCAAAGCTCATCGGTTTGTTCTTCAAAGGGAGTTGGCACTGAAATGCCCGCATTATTGACAAGTATGTCAATCTTGCCAAAAGCTTCCATTGTTTTAGGAATCACTTCATCCATCCATTTTTTTCGGTCGGCTACATTATGAGCGATAGCAATCGCATCACCGCCCTGTTCTTTTATTTTAGCAATAATGCTGTTGAGCTTTTCTGTTTGCAGATCGGTGGCTGTTACTTTAGCGCCTTCGGCAGCAAAAAGATAAGCCATTGCTTCACCCATACCCGATGCCGCACCGGAAATGATGGCAACTTTGTTTTTCAGTCTCATGGTTTTGTAAGTTTATTTTTTACAAATGAACTGTTATAACTTTCGGCGCTTTTCATACTGTTTATTTATGGATTAATTGTCAGGAATATATATGCCACAAGGTTTACCAGCAACACCACACCATAAATGGAATTACTTCTACCACCAATAAGAGAAAGCATCACTGTGAAAATGGATATTACCAAAAGTATAATTGGCAATATGTCTAATCCTAAAACAATTGGAATATCGTAAAAATAACTTATAAGAGATACAGTTGGGATTGTTAACCCAATACTTGCCAGTGCTGAACCCAGAGATAGGTTCAGGCTTGTTTGTAATTTATTATTCATTGCTGCGCTTACAGCCGAGATTCCTTCGGGCAATAAAATAACTGCGGCTATAATTATTCCAACCAAACTCTTAGGCAAACCATGGCTAACCAACACATCTTCAATTGGGTGAGAAAGCGATTTTGCCAGCAATACAACTATCGTCAGGCTGATGATCAAAAACATAAAGCTGATGATCATTGATTGATTTGAAATAGAATGTTTCAGTTTGTCAGGCGTGCCATCTTCTTCAGTAATGAAATACTCTCTGTGCCTTACTGTTTGAGCGGCAATAAATGCTACATAAATCACTATGCACGCAAAAAATTCAAAAAGCAATTGGGCTTCTGTGTAATAAGGGCCCGGATGGCTTTTTGTAAAAGTAGGCAGTACCATTGTAAATGCCACAATGGAGACCAATGACACCAATGCAATTTTTACAGAGTGCGGAGAAAATGTTTGCGTATGAAATTTTCTCCCGCCAATGAAAAGGCAAAGCCCAACAATACCGTTTAATATTAGCATAACTGCAGCGTACACTGTATCTCGGGCAAACGAAGCGTATTCACTTCCCCCGGTTGTCATAAGAGAAATAATAATCGAAACTTCTATAACTGTTACAGACACTGCTAATATAATAGTTCCATAAGGTTCTCCTACCCTATGCGCGATAATTTCTGAATGATGCACTGCCGACATCACGCAAAACAACAACAACAATCCTGCAATAATTTGGAAGGCAACATTGTTATCCAATAGCCCTGAAAGGTACAAGACAGTTGCCAAGATCGGTGTTGAAGTTGTCCAGGGATAAAGTTTCCTGATTTTTTTCATTCAATAGCTGTATTTAATTCACACCTGCAAACGCAACTTCTTTTTATCTGTCAACCTGATGCACCATGTCTTTATTTGAGCAATTCTCAAGTTCCAATTTTATTCTCGATACACCCATTTCTTAATTGAACTGCCTGAGATGATAACATGCCTTAGGAAATAAAATAACATTGTTATAAATCCGAATGCAATCGAGTGTTTACCAGGCTTTATTTGCGTTTCGTCACCGCATCAATTTCCTGCCGCAATGATTCAATCCTGTCTTTTAGATCTTTACTTACTTTTTCAGGAAATTTTTTCAATTTCTTTATTTCAAACGATAAAAGGACAGATGATACTCCCACAAAAACAAAAGATAAAGCAGTAAGTGCTACCAAAGATAATCCAGTAAATATTGGGCTTGATATAAGCAGAAATGAAAACAGGATACCAACAACACTTGTCAAGGCTACATTGCCCCAATTGATCAGTTTAAGGCTTTTCATATCAAAGGCAAAACCAAGTAGTTGAAACGAACGAAACAATAATGCAAACCCAATAACAAAAGGCAGCACAGTCATTGAAATGACAGGGTTTGCAATAAGGTAAATGCCAATGACAGTACTTAAAAGACCATCAACCAAAAACCAGCCCCAGCCTTGCAGGGATTTGTTGTTTTGTATTGAAAAGAAGATTTCCAGGATGCCCGAAACCAAAAATGAAATACTGAAAAAAAAAGAAAGTCCAACGTAAGTTTCTAAGGGCACTGTAAATATATAAATGCCAAAAACGAAAAAAATGATGCCGAAAATCAGAGGAAGATACCAGTATTTTACGGCATTAGTGAGTGTTTGAAAAAAGTTTGTCATAAAATTCTGTTTTAGAATGATGCTTACTTTGTTTTACGGTATTCAGATTGTCCGTTAGAATTATAATTGGATAATTATAGTTCAATTTTAATATTTCGCCAGTTGTTGGCGAAACAGATTATTAATTTGTTTTGCCGCATACTCTTGAACTATTCACAGATATATTGGCGACTCAAGTTGAATTTAACAGCAAAACTGAACCATGTCCACACCTCGGCTCTATGCCTGATGCAATTATTTTTGATATTTTTTTATTTATCCACATTCGCAACTAACACAGCATTTTCAATACTAATTTATAAATTTTTTGCACACACTGTATTATTATTTTCCGGAAAATTATATTTTGAAAGCGTTATAGAAGACATGTAATTTTAGAGAACTTCGTTTTCGCTTAACAATAGTTGAAAAAATGATTGTAAACAATAAGATTGGAATCGCTCTTTCCGGTGGCGGGTTCAGAGGAATAGCTCACCTAGGTGCGTTAAAGCATTTGTTTGAGCTGGGAATAAAACCAAACATGATTTCCGGGGCAAGTGTAGGGGCATTAATAGGAGCGTTTATTGCCGAGGGCTATGCACCGGAAGAAATTTTACAATTTAGTAAAACAGAAAAAATCTTTAGTTACTCCGATTTTTTTAGTAGCAGGGGCGGCATGTTCAGCACCTCGGTTTTTGAAAAGCTAATTAAAAAATACATTTCACACGACAGCTTTGAAAAATTGAAAGTGCCGTTATATGTTTCCGTTACCGACATAACTCATGCAGAATCCCTGATATTTAATGGAGGGTCGCTTTCCTTTGCGGTAAAATCATCCTGCTGTTTTCCGTTGATGTTTCAGCCAGTGCGATATAAGGGTGATACCTACCTTTGCGATGGTGGGCTTTTAAATAATTTTCCTATTGAGCAAATTCGCCCAATATGCAATAAAGTGCTAGGCATAAATGTTGACCCTATTGAGGTAGTGAAAACTCCGCTTGGATATAAGGCCATGGCCACACGAATTATCAGAATGGCAACCGCTATGAAAGCCATTAACTCAAAGCATCTTTGTGATGTGTACCTGCAGCCGGTTGAATTAGATAATTACAGCACCTTTGATACAAAAAGCATTGATGCCATTTTTCAAGTGGGATATGAACATGCAAAAAAATTTGAAAAAGAACTTTTAGTTTTGAAAAAAAGTGTTTTGGAGTAAATATTCGCACTGCAGAAGGTATTTAATGCAGTCGTTTTTATCTTTAATCACAACGTAACGAAAGTATCCCTAATCCCTGTTTTCGTAGTGAATTTAATCTTGCTCTTATCACATCAATGGCCCAAACAAGCGAATTGTTTTTTCGAGCAGCATGGCCAGTTTTGGACGTTGTTTCCATTCCTCAGCGTCTATTCCTTTTGCGAATTTTAAATCATCAAAAAATAATTTTTTCAAATCTTCCGCTACCTGGCAGTCATACACTACTGCATTCACTTCAAAATTTAATTCAAAACTGCGATGGTCTAAATTGGTAGTGCCTACAATCGCCAGTTGCCCATCGCATACCATTGTTTTGGCATGCACAAATCCTTTTTCGTACAGATAAATTTCAACTCCACAATCAAGCAAATCTCCAAAATAGGATTTGGTAGCGGCATTTACAATAAATGAATCCGAAATGCCCGGCGCCAGTAATCGTACGTCTATCCCGCTTAGTGCAGCCATTTTTAGCGAAGTGAGCAACTCTTTCGGCGGAATAAAATAAGGGGTTGTTATATAAATACTTTCAGTAGCACTTTCGATGGCTTGTATATAACTAAGCAGTACATCCGGCCTCTTAAAGTCTGGGCCACTACTAACAATTTGAGTCCACTGACAGCTTTCTATATTAAAATGTCTTTTAAAGAACAATGCATCAACTTGCAGGTTTTCACCCGAACAAAAATTCCAGTCTGCTATAAAAATATTTTGAAGATTCCATATTGTTTCTCCTTTTATTTTCAAATGTGTATCGCGCCAGTACAATTTATTTTTTTTGGAATTGTCGTATTTATCTGAAATATTTATTCCACCCACGAAAGCGGTTTCACCATCCACAATCACAATTTTTCGGTGGTTTCTATAATTGAGCCGGTTGGCAACACGAAAAATCATAAGCTTATAAAACGGGAATATTTTTACTCCATTTCCCTTCAGTTTTGGCACAATGGATTTACGAATAGAGCGGCTTCCAAAATCATCATAAATAAATCGTACCTGTACACCTTCTTTTGCTTTTTTTATAAGTATATCTGCAATCTCGTTACCTGTTTCATCATCTTCGTAAATATAGTATTCCAGGTGAATGTGGTGGCGGGCTTTTTCAAGGCTATCTAATAACTCCGGAAATTTTTCTTCTCCGTTTTTTAATAGCGTTATCTCGTTTTTTTGAGTAGCAAAACACAGTGGCACGTGCGGAAACAGCCGGTTGATTTTATAAAAATGAGGAAAAGCCTCTTCCAAAGTTGCATCGCCTTTATGCCTGTAATCTTCAATAAATCGCCTCACCTCTTCTCCCTGGCTTTTATTCAACACCAGTTTTCTCGAATACAGCATTTTTTTTCTATAGTTAATACCTACCGAAAAATAAACGATTATTCCCACAACCGGCAACACAGCAACCAACAATATATAAGCTGCTGCTTTTACCGAATCGTCTGTATCCAAAATCACTTTGACAATTACAGCTACCACAATCAGGACGTAAACAATTTCGATAAAAAAAAGAAGAGACATTGGCTTATGCTTTCAATTATTGAAAAAAATTAAAGGCCCAAAGAAAAGTAAGCATAAAGTTACCGATGGCTTATTCAGCATTAATTAATTTTGCATCAAATATTCAGCTACTGCTTCATACGCCGGCAATGAATACGCATCATTGGCGCTATTGGCTGCAACAGGATGAGAAGCTACCCGCACAATCACCATTTCGGCTTTTGGGTCTATATAAATAGTTTGTCCATACACGCCACGTGCCGTAAAAGCGCCGTCCGCATTTTCTGTCATCCACCACATATTCCTATACGACCAACCTTTCAACATTGAGTGACCAGACTTTGCAAACGCTTCTTTGCTTCCGCCTTTCTCTATATCTTCCACAGCGTTTTTTGGGATGATCTGTTTACCATTCCATTCACCTTTATTTCTGATGAGTTCCCCAAATCGTGCAAGGTCACGTAACCCTGCGTTAAAGCCGCCACCGGCAAAGGGTGTTCCCAGTTCATCCACCTGATAGTAAGCTGATTGCTCCATGCCGGTTTTGCACCATATTTTTTCAGATAATAAAACGGGTACAGACTTACCGGTTACTCTCGAAATGATCCATCCCAATGCGTCTGCATTCACAGTCTTGTAACCAAATACCTCGCCATGTGTGCCTTGCTTTCTCACCGTTTCCAAATATGCATAGTATCCCACCGGGCCTTTATAATCTTTTGGTTTGGGCAATGGATTTCCTGCTGCTGAAAAGGTCCATACTTCAGCATCCGGATCAGCATAATCTTCGCTGTATTGCAATGCTGTGGTCATATCCATTACCTGCCGAACAGTGGCATCTCCGAATACAGAATTTTTAAGTTCTGGTACATAATCCGCCACTAATTTGTTTTCATTGAGTGTACCTTCTGCCACCAAAATAGACGCAAGCGTACCGGTAAATGATTTGGTGAGCGACATGACTGCATGAACTTTGTCTTCTTTCAGCGCACCGAAATATCGTTCATAAACTATTCTTCCTTTATGCAGAATAATAATTCCGTCCGTATAATTTTTCCATAAAGAAGTTTCCCAGGTCATTTTTTGTTTTTCATTCCAGGGAAGAAAGGTGATGGCATCTATGTGTTTATCTATTTGATAAGGCAATGCGGATGGCGCTCCCAGGCCGCGGAAGACTTCTACCGTCGGCAGCAATTGGCGCATATTGACCACGCTCCAGCGAATTTGAGGGAATTGAAAAAATGTGCCGCTCGCTGCTGTTATTATTTTATCCTTCGGTGGTGGAAACCCATGCATCCAACCGAGTTTTACCGGGTCGCTGTCCTGTGCTGAAAGCACTGAATCTTTCGATTGTGCTAATGTGTGCATAACAATCAAACAACTTAAACAAGTGAGATTGATTTTTAACAAAAATGATACCATTGCAATTGGTTGAATGCGTTTATCAAATATTTTTTATGCCAGACTTTCCATTCTACTGTTGTTTCTTTCGGATGATGTGGTGTATTGCAACGCTGCTAACCATCATCGGCATTGTGCATCATTGCCAACTCCTGTCAGTGTTGTTTCAGCACCAAATCTCAGTCTTTAAACTGATTCAACAATAATTTTGAAAATACAAAAAGAGGCATCAGGCAGAAAGCCCGGTTTTTCAGCCAGCTACCAAAATTGCCTTTTGGGTATATTTATTTTTATTGCCCGATGTCCTTTTGTTGACAAAATAGGCTTTGAGACAATGTGAAAATAAAAAATGTCGTTGTCTTATTTTGGTTGTTAGAGTAAACCGCAACTTGCTTATAGGGGATGTTATACATTGCAAACGCTTTATCTCCGGTTGATAAATCATGGATGGTATAGGAAGAAGTGTAGTAGCCCGAATATTTTCAAATTGTATTTCTTTTCCAAACACCAGGTTCCTGACATTTGAATGTAGCCTATCTGCACCAATAAGAAGGCCAAAGTTTCGTTTTTCCCGTTTTTAAAAGCAACAACTACCTTTCCCTCGTCCTGATTAATCTGGCTGATAGATTCGCCAAATATTACCCAAACATTCTTATCAATTTTCTTATAAATAACCTTTGCCTGGTCACCTTTGGGATGTCATTTTTTTTATTTCTTTATGAAAATTTTAAAAGGCCTTTCAGGAAAGTTTTCTATGATTCACAAAAAAATGGTTATATCACTATCTCTGGGTTATTCTATACAGCAATTACGGTAATCGCAATAACCATTATGGCATTTGTTCTTAAAAAAAGGGAATTGCCAAATCCATATTGTAAGATCATTGGTCTTTTGTTATTGTATTTTGCCTTTCATTTTTTACTATTTCAAATAGTCTGTCACTGCCTGATACGCCGGCAATGAATAAACATCATTGGCGCTATTGGTGGCAATGGGTTGAGAAGCTAAACGCACAATTACCATTTCGGCCGCAGGGTCAATATTTTTTATAATAGTTAGTCAGAGATAGTTCACTCATTTTTATCGTTTTCATTCCAATAATAACTATCCGGGTATTGCCTTTGCCCAAAAATTGCAGTACCAACCCTGATCATGGTTGCTCCTTCTTCAATGGCAATTTCCAAATCACCGCTCATGCCCATTGACAGTTCGTTCATTTCAAGATCAGTAATTTGCGCATCTGTAATTTGTTGTTGAATGCTTTTGAGCAACCTAAAACATGCTCTTACCTTGTCAAAATCAGAACTAAAGACTCCTATAGTCATTAATCCTTTTATTTTTAGCGTTTTAAATTCAGAAACTTGTTTAACAAAACCAAGGGCTTCGTTGGGCATAATTCCAAATTTGCTTTCCTCGTTGGAGGTATTAACCTGTATTAATACATCAATTGTCCTATTCTCTAATGTCAATTGATTGTGCAGCTTTTCAACCAATCCAATTCTGTCAATGGTTTGAATACAGCTTATGTTGTATTTCAAAATTTCCTTAACCTTGTTGGTTTGTAAATGCCCGATATAATGTTGCTCAAAAGAAAATGCCTTCAAATCGTCATACTTATGTTTCACTTCTTGAACTTTGTTTTCAGCGATTAGCGTTTCTCCACACTGAAATGCTTCTTCAATTCTTTTGCAGTCAACTGTTTTGGTCGCAAGCAATAATTTGATTTCTTTGGGTTTTCTGCCTGAGCGTTTGCAGGCAATTTCTATCCTGTTTTTAATTTTGGAAATGTTTTCTGCAATTGTTGAGCAGGGCTTTTCCTGTTTTGCAACATAAACCCATGCTTGATTGCCTGAATTTAAAGTCTCCAAAACTCTTTTATAATCACCCACTTCATATTTGTCTGTTTCTGTTAGCTCTGCTTCGGTAATTTCGAAAACAGTTCCATCAATAAAATCGTTTGGGCTGTTTGTTTTTATTGCAATAGGGTGGTATTCCTTACCGCTCTTTTTCAAAACATCTTTATCGGTTATCTTCAGTTTATCAAGCTTGTAATTTTTCAAACTGTCTTTTTGCCCAGTCAACAATCGTCCATAGTTTTCAAATTGTACTCTTTCTAATTGCAAGGTTCCGTATGAAAAAAGGGAATGAACGTTATTCTTCATTTGCATTGTTTATTTGTCGCCAACAATTAATTTGCAGCTAAAGTACATTATACTTTTTCTTTAACGATTTCCTCGGTTTTAGGCATTGCCTTTTTTGCCTAAAAAAAAGGCGATAAATTCACAACGCAAATTCAAGCTGTTTATTAATTTCTGCCGCTTGCAAAACGGGTAAAATTCAATCTGATTGGAAATAATAAATGCAATCTTTATTTCTTGGCTGCAACAAAAAAATAAGTAAAGAAGTACTTTGCCTGAAATAGAAAGCTATTTAATGCACAGCTTATGTACTACAAAATGTAAAAAAGATTGCTTTTATAACAAAACAAGGAAATTAAGCAGTGGTTACAGCAGCTTGTTTCTTACTAATGAAATAATAAACGCCGAACAATACAGCGCTGAACACAACTGTTGCGATGAGGCTTGTTCGATAGAATGGCAGTGCATCGTTGTAACATTGCAACAGGCCGTTGAAAGTTTTAGGTCTTCCCAAACCACGGGTGCCGCTCCAGCCGGCCCACAATACCAGGTTTGACAAAATGAAATATGCCGTAGGTGCTGCAATGGATGCAGACACCACATTGGTTACATTGATTTTCTTCATCATCATGCCAAACACTGCAAGCACAGCAAACAGTAAATAATTCTGCCATTGACCGTCATAGAAACCGGAAATTGGCGTAATGCCGTTGATGTACAAAACCTGGTAAAGGATATCTGAAATGAACATGGACAAAACAGGTATGACGAATGCCCATTTTTTTTCCCTGATGATTGCGCCTGCAAAAATCGCCATGGCCCATTGAGGAGCAAAACCCCAGGGGCGGTTCGGTATAATGCGGTACAACGCGGCAACAACTGTTAAAACAATCAATGTCCAGATTACAGATTTATTTGGTTTCATGATCCTGTGCATTTATTAGCAAAAGTAACGATTTATATTATTTCTGGCAAAGTGCTAAATAGGAACTGAAGCTTTGTAAACTTCTGCGTCTTCAGTTGCCAGCATTTCAAATAAGGCATTATTGAAACTGATAAAGGCCTCGCCTGTTGAGCACTGAAAAACATTTGCGCTTTCTTTGATCTGAATATTGCCGCGCATCACTACAAAGATTTCTGCTGATGCAGCCTTGCAGTTAAGGCCATCATTCTTTTCAAGTTCAATTTTCGAGAGCCTGAAATCCGGCGCAGGGGTAGGATAATAAGCCAGGTGCGGCCCATCTTTTTTTTCATGGATGATACCGGGAACAGTTTCTTCAAATTTCACATGCTTCAACAATTCATGCACGTTAATATGTTTTGGGGTAAGGCCCCCGCGGAGCACATTATCAGAATTAGCCATCAGCTCCACATTCTGTCCTTCAAGGTACGCGTGAGGCAGGCCCGCGCCCTGAAAAATCACCTCTCCCTTTATTAAATGAACAAGGTTGAACAAATAAACAGAGAAAATCCCGCGGTCAATCCTGCCGGGCTCATTATAAGTTAGCGCCGCCCTCGCAGCCCAGAAATTTTCATCGCCTTTCTGCAGTTCATGACGCTGGTATGCCGGGGCGATGCGGTCTATCAACGGCTGCAAAATTTCATTTACCATTCCCTGGTCCATTTCCATTACTGTTTTGTACAGTTCGCGATAACTGCCCTGAGCAAAAACCGTGGTCAAAAACTTCAATTCAGGGATGCCCTGCAAGGCTGTTATTAATTTGTTTTTTGGCTTAAACCCATGCAACAGCCAGAAATCCCCAAGCGCAAGCATCAGCTCGGGTTTGTGGTTGCTGTCTTTATAATTTCTGTGGGGCGCGTTCAATGGGACCCCTCTTTTATTTTCTTCAGCAAATTCATTCGCTGCATTTTCTTTTGAAGGATGCACCTGTATGGAAAGCATATCCTTCACATCGAGTATTTTAAGCAGATAAGGCAGGCTACCGAATTTTTTCAGCACTTCTTTTCCCAATGTTTGCCCGGGGAATGACTTGATGTATTCATTCAGCTCCGCCTTCTCTCCATTGCTCAAAATAATTTCGGCACTGGCATTGGGGTGGGCTCCCATCCAATATTCGGCAAAAGGTCTTTTCTCTTTATTGCCGATATGCAATAAATGAGGGATGAATGATAAACCGCCCCAGGCATAATGCATGGTTTTGCCGTGCAGTTTGAAAACTTTATTTTTATCGGGTTGCAGCATTGGCATTGTTTTGTGCGATGAGAAACCGGGCGATGGCTTCAACAGCATGAACAGCTAATAGAATAATATTGCGATCAGATGCCTGCGCAAAATAATAAAAGAAACTTATCTAATGGCGAAACATAATGAATTTGGGAGAGAAGGCGAAGATCTTGCAGCAACATGGTTGATCAAAAACAATTACGAAGTGCTTCATCGCAACTGGCGGCATTCGCATTATGAAGTGGATATAATTGCCTGCAAAGAAAACATCCTGCACTTTGTAGAGGTCAAGACCAGAAGGGATAAGGCTTTCGGATATCCGGAAGAAAGCGTGACCAAAAAGAAAATCGAAAACCTGATGAATGCGGCTGAAGCATTTTTGGCCCAATTCCCTCAATGGAAGCGCGTTCAGTTTGATGTGCTTTCCATTTTAGCCCTTAAGAACGAAGGGCATGAATATTTTTTGATCCAAGATGTTTCTTTGTAACGATGAGGAATAAATGAGGAGGGCTGTGCAGGGATAGCAGGCTTGTTTATAGCTTATAACCTATAAATGATTGCTCATCATTTTCGCAAGTTTTTCTGTCAAGCGGTAGGTTGCAGGGCAGAATTCAATATTTTGTTTGTACACGTGCATATATTCAGTCATTTTTTTTTTGGTATGATGAGGGAAGCCGGCACAATCGGCAGGGCGCGCTTTATAAATAGTGCACATATTGGTTTTGAGGTCTAAAAACTGGCAAGGTTGCTGTTTGTTCAGCCAATCGCCGGCCCTGTCTTTGTATAACCATTTTTCTTTAAAAGATTTTTCGTTCATCCCAAGAAAGGCAGCAATCCTGGCTATGTCTTTTTTAGTATAAGTCGGCGACATGGTTTTGCAGCAATTGGCGCAGTCCAGGCAGTTGGTTTCCTTCCAAACTTCCTTATCGGCCGCAAGCTTAAATGTATCTAACCCGCGGGGAAGGTTTTTTTCTAGTTTTGTTAAAAACCTCCTGAGCCTTGTCTTATTATGTCTTGTAATTTGTTTGAACGATCGTAAATTAACAGTTGCCATCAACAATGATTCTTAAAGAGCAAATATGCTGCAAAGGCAATAAGCTGCAAAGAAAATTTTCAACATTTGATGAATATCTTTTAAACTTGCCTCATGTGGGACGCATATAAAAAAGGTTTCAGGGCTTACCTGCAACTGGAAAAATCCCTGTCTGACAATTCCGTTGATGCCTATTTATTCGACATTAACAAGCTGACTGATTTTTTGCAGGAAGGAAACAGCATGAAAGCTCCCGGGGACATTGAATTAAAAGACCTTCAGCAATTTATTAAGTGGATCGGGGAGTTGGGCATGACGGCAGCATCGCAATCAAGGATCATCTCAGGCATCCGCTCTTTTTATAAATATTGTTCGATTGAAAATATGCTAAAGAAAGACCCGACCGCTTTGCTGGAAACGCCAAAGCTGAAGAGAAAACTGCCCGATGTGCTGAGCTTTGAAGAAATCGAAAATATCATTTCACAGATAGACCTGAGCAAGGCTGAAGGCGGGCGAAACAAAGCCATGCTTGAAACGATGTACAGTTGCGGGCTGCGCGTGAGCGAAGTAGTGAACCTTAAAATTTCCTGCCTGTACCTCGATGTTGGTTTCATCAGGGTAACCGGGAAGGGAGATAAAGAGAGACTGGTGCCCATTGGAAATGCAGCAATAAAATACATCAACATTTACCGAAAAAACATACGCATACATGTTGCCGTTAAACCTGGCAATGAAGACATGCTCTTCCTGAACCGCCGCGGCAGCAGGCTGACAAGGGTGATGATCTTCCTGATACTGAAAGACCTGGCTAAAAAGGCAGGCATCACCAAAAACATTTCCCCGCACACCTTCCGCCATTCGTTTGCTACGCATTTGGTAGAAGGTGGGGCTAACCTTCGCGCCGTACAGGAAATGCTGGGGCATGAAAGCATTACTACTACTGAAATATATACCCATCTCGACCGTGAATATCTAAGAAAAACCCTGCACGATTTTCACCCAGCATTTAAATCTTGAGAGATAAATAGCAAATTGAAGCAGGCTTATTATATATTTGAAAACAGTTTATAGTTTATGAACGAAACAACCCTGCTCACAGAAGGCGATGTCAATTTTTCAGAAACAAGAAAAAAGTGGCTTTCGGCCCTGCCCCAGGCCACATTAAAAATGCTTGATGAAGACGCTGACCTGTTCCTTCATCAATCGCTGTCTACCCCGTGCATGGACGTGATCACATCCTGCGAAGGGATCTATATTACAGATGCCAATGGGAAAAAGTATATGGATTTCCATGGCAACAATGTGCACCAAATAGGCTACCGCAACAAATATGTAATGGATAAAGTGAAGCAACAGATGGATGTGCTTCCATTTTGCCCGCGCAGGTATACCAATCCTGTTGCGATCGAATTCGCTCAAAAGCTCAGCACATTGCTGCCAGCAGGTTTAAAGCGCATGCTTTTTGCGCCAGGCGGTACCAGCTCAATTGGCATTGCATTGAAATTGGCCAGGGCAATAACGGGCAAGCACAAAGTTGTTTCTCTTAAAGACTCTTTTCATGGAGCTTCCCTGGATGCGATTGCTGTTGGAGGAGAAGAGCAGTTCAAGCGCTATATGGGCCTTCTTTGCCCGGAAGCTTTGAATATTGAACAGCCTGTTGCATACAGGAATGTTTTTGATGATGGCCTTGATGAACATTATGCTGATGCCCTGGAAGAATTGATCATTTCGGATGGGCAGGTAGGCGCATTCATTGCTGAAACAATAAGGAACACCGATGTGCAAATACCATCAAAAGCATATTGGCAAAAAATCAGGCGCATTTGCGATAAACACAACGTGCTGCTGATACTTGACGAAATCCCGATAGCATTTGGGAGAACCGGAAAGATGTTTGCTTTTGAGCATTATGGCATCGAGCCGGATATGCTTTGCCTCGGCAAAGGGCTTGGGGCAGGCGTTATCCCTTTTGCCGCAATGATAACAAGAGAAGAGTTTAATATAACAAAAGATGTTTCCTTAGGCCATTATACCCACGAAAAAAGCCCGTTGGGATGCGCTGCTGCTTTAAGCATGATTGAATTCATTGAGCAGGAACATATTCTTCAAAAAGTGAAAGAGGATGAGTTGTTCATGAAAACATCATTGGCAAAACTTGCAGAAAAGCACCGCCTCATCGGCAATGTGCGCGGCATCGGGCTGCTATGGGGAGTTGAATTGGTAAAAGACAGGGGAACAAAAGATAAAGCCATAAAAGAAGCAGAACAGGTGATGTACGCCTGCCTCCAAAACGGATTGAGCTTTAAAGTTTCACAGGGCAATGTGCTGCAATTGTCGCCAGCTTTGATTATTGAGAAAAAAGAATTGCAAACAGCAATTGAAATCATAGGTTCCGCATTGGACACAGTATAATAGAAATACTTGCACCTAACCAGCAGCCATAGCGCTTAGCCTTGTCTTTTTGCTGCGCAAATATTTTTCGCGGATTACTACAGCCAGTGACTTGTCCTCCAGTTTGCTCTCCACCCAGGAAATAATATCCAGGTAGGCAAACGCCCTTGTCGCAAACCTGTTTTTCTCAAAATGTTTTATTTTATGCAAAAACTTCTCCAGCTCGGGCTTCAGTTTATGCCTTGAAATACGGAACGAGCTGCGCAAAAAAGCAAACATCTCTTCCTCGATCACGGTCAGGTTTTGCATCTTCGACATAAATCGGTACACCGACCGGATCAAAGACTCCATGATCTCAAAATTGCCAAGCTCGTAATGAGCCATCAAATGCAGCAACCGTGCATAACACTGAAGGTCGCCACGCAAGTCGGTATTGGAATTAATTATTTTTTGAAGGTAATCGATAGAGGTATTGTAATCGCCACTTCCAAAATAGAGCGTGGCTATCTTATAATTGAAAACAAGGATGCGGTGCTCATCAATAAAAGGAGCATATTCTTCCAATTTCCCGTTTATGTAAGGCACCAGCGAAAGCCCCTGTTTAAAAGTGCCCTGCATCAGGTGCTGGTTAATTTTTGCGCTGTTGATGTAAATAAACGCCTGTATGCGAAAATTGTCATGGTCCTTTACCCGGTCGGTCTCAGCAAATGCTTCAAACTTTTTCAATGTTGTTTCAAAACGGGCATGGTTGCGCAAGTCGAAATGTGCATTCAATAAGTTGTGCATGCCTTTGATGTAATGGCTGGTTTCCACGCGTATCATTAATGGCTGCCCGTCAAAAAGGTCTACCCATTTTTGTGAGTAACGATAATACATAATGAAATCCTGCCTGATAAAAGCGTACCAGCAATAGCTCTGATAGAGATATAGCCTGGCATAAAAGCCGGTCTGCTGGCGGGCATCCGGGGGAAGCTGGTCTTTCAAAAAATTTCGTACGCCTTCTTCGTCCTTTTCATTTCTGGCATGGCCATGTTTGATATACCAGCCATACAACAACAGGGCAAGGTTGGAAAGCCTGGAAAGCATGCTGATGCGATCACTGATTTCATTGGCTTCTTTTGACAAGAGCCCCGCACGGCTCTCCATGCTGCGGTTAATGTGCAGCATCTCTATCCTTTTTTCGAGCGCATTGACCTGCGCCAGGTAGTTGTATTTCTGGTTCAATTTTGCCATCTCTTTTGCTTTTTCTAAAATTTTCAGGCTCTGAACGAACAGCCCTTTTTTATACAAAATATGTGCATAGTCGAACTGCTCGTTCAATTGCAGGTCAATGCTGTCGGAGCTGTTGAGCAGCCGCAGGCTGGCAAGTATTTGTTTATAAAGATGTGTGCGCAGGTTATAAAGCTGGGGCTTTTCAGTGCCTTTCAGCTTTTTCAGCAAAAGCTTTTCATCGTATTCGCTCATTTTGTCCAGCGCGTCAAAAAGCTGAACGATCTTCAGGTTTTCGTTGGATGAGCTCCTGGTGATATAAAGTTTAAAGTGCCTTTTTTCGGATTTTTCCAAAGAATGGATCAATTGGAAAAGGGCATCGGTGTATCTGTTGGGCATAATGTGTAAATTGTGCTATAATGCAGTACAGCAAAGGGTTCTATGACAAAAAAACAAATTTTGGCATAATTAAAACCGCGCTAAGTTAGCGAAGATCGTTCAGGTTTGCATCTTAGATTTGTGCACGAAATGAGTTTAGCAGGCAACCAGTGAAGCAGCAATTGCGAACAGCTCATTTAAGGAAGCTGTGAATCAGCAAAAAAAGAGTTTAATTCTTTTTCATATGGCAAGCAATCGTTAGAGGCCAGTCTGTTTCTACGGACAGGCCTTTTTTATTTAAGCTATTGCTACGTGAATACTACTTCTAATAATATACATAAAACTGAATATTTTTTGCAAGCCATTTCAAATTTATAATAATCAAAAAGTAAGAAATTTTTTTAAGGCCTTTCGCTCTCTTTTTGCTATCTGTATTTAACCAGTCATCGGTATTAGCCTATCTTGCCGGGTTTATTCCAGATTGTAATTAGCCGCAAGTGTTGTATCCTTCTTCATCTTTAACAACACACCTCATCTTTAATTTTCAAATATGGCCAAAAAGCAATGGTTTTCAGTGAAGACAAACAGGTTTATTTTTTGCGTACCCCGGGTATGAAAAGCAAAAAATAAACGGCTGTCATTACTGTTATAATCGAAGTTGCAATAAATGCAAGCGACTGCCCGAAACGAAACCAGATGAACCCCGTCAGTGAACTGGCAAGCATGGCGCAAATACTTTGGAAACCAGAATAAGCCCCTATCGCTGTTGCCGTATCTTTCTTATCAGCAATATTGCTGATCCAAGCCTTTGAAATGCCATCGGTGGCAGCCGAATAAATTCCGTACAATGAATACAAAGCAAAATAGGCATAAAGATGAATGCTCAATGACATGCCGAAATACACCAAAGCAAATAAAACAAGCCCAATAATAAAAACAGTTTTTAATCCAATCTTGTCGGCTACAATGCCAAGGGGGAAAGAAAAAATTGCATATACCAGGTTGTAACCAATATAAACCCATATCACGGTTTCATCAGCAAGGCCAGCCTGTTTCCCTTTCAACAATAAAAAAACATCGGAGCTATTGAAGAGGGCAAAAACAAGTAATCCAATAACAAGCTGCCTGTACCTCAATGGGCTTTCTTTCCAATACCCGAGAAAAGAAAAAAAAGAAGCGTGCTTTTTTTCTGTGGGTGCGGGTTTATTTTTTTTGTGCAGCAACCCTGTTGCAACCACAGCTATAAGCCCAGGGAAAAATGCCAGCAGGAATAAAGACTTATAATGCCCGGGGAAAAAATACAAATATAAAACCGCCAGCAAAGGCCCGATCACAGCGCCGAGGGTATCGAGTGACCGGTGAAACCCAAAGATCTTCCCTTTTGTTTCGCTCGTAGCTTCATCCGATAAAATGGCGTCTCTCGCTCCCGTTCTAATGCCCTTGCCAAGCCTGTCGAGTGTTCTTGAAAAAAATATCCATAACGGGTAAACGAACAAAGCCAGCATTGGTTTTGCAATGGCGCTTAATCCATACCCTGCCTGCACAAAAGGGACCCGTTTTCCCGAATTATCTGACAGTCTTCCAAAATATCCCTTACTTAATCCGGCAGTTGCTTCCGCAAGACCTTCCAGCACGCCAATAAACAGCACTGAAAAGCCGATGCTTTTTAAATAAACAGGCATCACCGGGTAAAGCATTTCGCTTGCCATATCAGTGAAGAGGCTGACCAGCGACAATAACCATATTGTTCTTGTGATATTTTGCATAAACAGCCCTATCGTTCAACATGCCCATTAAAGTTTTTTGCGCTTGTATTGCCTTGTCAGGGGCCAGCCGGCGCCACTAACGGCAATGCATGCCTTCTTCATGTTTGATGTTTTTGGAAAAAGGAAGGAACGCAACAGGCCCAAATGTAAAATATATTTAAAAGAAATTGGAAGGAATGGGACCCTTCCAGTTTTCTCAGGCGGGCAAAGGCATGATGCACGCACAGGCTTGCCTGTTGGCGTATCAACAAACGCTAATGATTTCTTGCAATTGCTAATCACTTGTTAACATATAGGCGCTTTTTTTTTATTCGGTCAATAAAAAGATATTTGTGCATGTCAAAAAAGGAAGCGCTAACGTGCAGCATTTTTTTGCTTTTGTTTTTTTCAGCATTTTCTCAGGACAACTACGAGATACAGGTTTACGGTTCAGAAACAGTTGCAAAAAATGCAACGATGTTTGAACTGCATAGCAATTATACTTTTGATGGGCAAAAGGAAGCCAAAAATGGAGTGCTGCCAACCAATCATGTATTTCATGAAACCATCGAGATAACCCATGGCTGGAATGATTTTTTTGAGACCGGTTTTTATTTTTTTAATACAATCGGCAACGATCATCGCACAACTTATGTAGGGAGCCATATCAGGCCAAGGGTGATGGCCCCCAAAAATTGGAATTGGCCTTTTGGTGCAAGTTTATCGCTTGAATTCGGTTATCAAAAAAGAGAATACAGCGAAGATGACTGGAGCCTGGAAATAAGGCCAATTATTGATAAACAAATGGGAGAACTTTATGTATCGCTCAATCCGACCTTCGACAAATCATTTCATGGATTGAACAAAAATGAAGGCTATGTCTTTTCGCCGAATGTCAAGGCTGCTTACAACATCACAAAAATAATTGCAGCAGGTTTTGAGTATTATGGAAGCATTGGCCCGTTAAACAATATACCCCCTTTAGTGGAGCAACAACACCAGTTGTTTTTTGCCATTGATTTAGATTGGTCTCCTGATTGGGAATTCAACTGTGGTTATGGCTGGGGCTTCACCCAAAGCACAGACAACGGTATTCTTAAAGTAATATTGGGGTATCGGTTGCACAAGCACTGAGCTGTGAAGCAGGCTGTCCTTGCATTTATCATATCAATTCATAGCCATATTTTTGATAACAGCCTGTTCGCCTTTGCTGAAATTGCTTTTTCCAGTTTTTTTATATTCTTTTTCTCTGCCTCAGGAATATCTCCCGAATAAAAAGCAGTTTGTAAATTCCTGCTTACAAAATCCTGGTCACGCCATTCGCCAATTAATTTTTGAACGAGGTCATGTTTTTTTACCTGGTATTTTTCGGCATAAAGCAGTTTGCTGATGTACCCAAAATCTTTCAGCCATTTCCTGAATTTGTGCATTTCAACTGGCGCAATATCTTTTCTTTGCAAAAAGCCATCTATTTTCTTTTTCCTGCTTTTCAAAAAATCAAGCACACATGTTTCATGAATTTTTTCAAGAAAAGGCTTGACCTCTTTTTTGTTTTCTTCAAGGCTTGCTCTTAATGCCTCGGTCAGCATTGAAAAAAAAGTAGCCGACTCGAGTGATAACGAACGCCTGAAGGCAGAGGCAAATGTTTTCAGCGATGCATAACGTTTGTATTTTTTTAAAATCGTTTCCTGAACTTGCAATTCCCTGATCTTGCCAGCCTGTTTAAAAACTTCCCGGTAAGGCTCATAATATTTTTTGCGCATAAAATGCTTATGGCAATAAGCAACTACCCTTAAACAGGCGCTCACCTTTTTTATTTCTACCCGAAATTGGTGATAATCTTTGGCCACAAAATCCTGTTGTGATTTCTGGAAAAAAGAATCAATCAATGCTGCTCTTTTTTCAATATAGCGTTCGAGCTTAACCCTGATTTTCAATCTTGGCAATTTGGTTCACTTATAAAATTACGCAATACATTTTCAGCCAGCCCCTGTGCCATTGGGCGCAAATTAAAAAGCCCGAATTTTCCGGGCTTTTCATAAATACTTAACCATGGGTTATTCCTATTTCAATTCCATGTCTTTAATGATGCCTTCGATCCTTGCATCCAGTTCGGATTTTGTTTTTTCGAAATCAGCAGCGCTTGCAAGTTTTGTATTCACGCTAAAATAAAATTTAATTTTTGGCTCCGTACCCGATGGCCGTGCTGAGATCTGGCTTCCGTCGGCCAATATGAATTGGAGCACATTTGACTTCGGCAATTTTATTTCCCAGCCTTGGTTTGTCTGTAAGTTTTTCCCCTTTCGCAGTTCATAATCCAACAATTGAACAACAGGTGAACCATTGATGGCTTTAGGCGGGTTATTGCGATATCCCTCCATCATTTCTGCAATTTCTTTTTGTCCGTTCATTCCCTTTTTGGTGATGGATATCAGGCTTTCTTTATAAAAACCATATTCGACGTACAAATCGATCAGCTTATCAAAAAGTGTTCGCCCCTTGTTCTTTTCGTAAGCTGCCATTTCGCAAAGTATCGCAACTGCGCTGACTGCATCTTTGTCCCGCAATTTTGACCCTATCATTAATCCATAACTCTCTTCGCCGCCAATAATATATTCTTCAGCAGGTTCTTTTTCCTTTATCAGTTCTGCTATCCATTTGAAGCCGGTGAGCACGTTATAGCAGTTCACATTGTTTTTCTTAGCAATCTCATCAATCAGGTAAGTGGTAACAATGGTTTTGATCACCATATCATTCGGCCTGGCTATGCCTTTCGCCTTTCTTGCTTCGAGCATATAGTTTACGGCCAATACGGCTGTTTGATTGCCATTCATCAGGATCCACTTGCCGTTTTTATCTTTAATACCAATGCCTACCCTGTCTGCATCGGGATCGGTGCCGAGCAAAATATCCGCATCCAGGTTAGCGGCTTTTTTCAGGCCAATGCTCATGGCTTCGCTTTCTTCAGGGTTGGGGTAAACTACGGTCGGGAAATTTCCATCGGGCTCCGCCTGTTCATCGACCACATGCACATTGGTAAAGCCAAAACGTTGCAATACCTGTGGCACCAGCTTAATGCCAGTGCCGTGGATTGGCGTGTACACTATGCACAGGTTGCGCTGTTTTTCTATGATTTCAGGGTAAACAGAAAGGCTTCTTACCATGCTGATATAGGCTTCGTCAACATCCTTTCCAATAACTGTAATGTTATGTTCGCCCCCGGCCCATTTCACTTCATCCACCGAAGCAATCTTTTCTACTTCTTTGATCACGTTTTTATCGTGTGGGGGCACAAGCTGCCCGCCATCATTCCAGTAGGCTTTATAGCCATTATATTCTTTAGGGTTATGCGATGCCGTGCACACCACACCGCCCTGGCAACCGAGGTGCCTGATCGTAAAGCTCAATTCCGGCGTGGGCCGCAAAGATTGGAACAAAAATACTTTGATGCCATTTGCCGCAAAAACGTTAGCCGCTGTCTCCGCAAAAAAGCGACTGTTGTTCCTGCTGTCATGCGCCATGGCTACCTTAATGGTTTGATCAGGGAAAGACTGCTTCAGGTAATTGGCATATCCCTGTGTGGCCATGCCCACAGTATATTTGTTCATCCGGTTGGTGCCGACTCCCATAATGCCCCGCAGCCCGCCCGTACCGAATTCCAGGTTGCGGTAAAAACTTTCTGCAAGCTCGGCCGGGCTCTCTTTTTGCAGCCTGAGGATTTCGTTCCTTGTCGCCTCATCATAATTGCCATTCAGCCAGGCATTGATCTTTTGCTGGATTGCCGGTTCCATATATTTAATTTAGTTTGGGTTTTATAATATTGATGGGCTAATATCGTTAAGATTGCATAATTGAGCAAATATCATACTTCAATTTTTTGTTTGGTTGTAATTGTAAAAGAAATTGTAAGTCAACGTTTGCTATTTTATTGCCATATTCCTTAAATTTGTTGACGCCTAGCCTATCTGGCTTTATTGATTTATAACGAAGCATTCACAACATCCGGTGAAAAAATTGAATACATTTGATTCGTCCCATTGTAATAGTTTATAGCCTATCTCTACCTCTTAAACAGAACAAATGCCTACTTACTTGCTACTTCGCGACAATAAGCAATCGGGGCCTTTCTCACTCGATGAAATGATAGCCAAAGGCTTCAAAAAATACGATTTGGTGTGGGCAGAAGGCAAAAGCGCAGCCTGGCGCTACCCGGGAGAAATTGAGGAATTCAAAAGTTTTGCTCCGCCAGTAGAGGAGCAGCCTTTTGACAGGTTTTTCAAAAAGCCATCACAGGAGAAAAAAGAAACTATCGCCGAAAGCAAACAATCGGCTACCTCAGGAAAAGCACTTGCAAAAGCTGGCGGCCTGGCCGAAAATGGGGTTATTGTTGAGGTAGGGAACAGAAAAATCTATACCACCATCCCCGCAAAAAAAAACCAGCCCGAGAATAATGTGCTGGCACAACCAGATCGTGCTGCTGCGGTTTATGAAAAGCCAGAAAAAGAAATTGACCTGCCGCCAGAGGCCAATGACCGGGCTTATTTGCAAAAAAACCATTCCACCCCTAATCTAAATGAGGCTGGCGCAAGCAACGCGCATAAAGCAACCAGGCCTGCATTCAAAGCCCAGTTTGATTTCCGCCGTTATGTTCAGCCTTCGATCCTGGCAACATCAGTATTTGCACTATTAGGAACAGGCATATTCATCGGCATGTCAATAAGCCGTAGTAGCCCCGATTCGCCTGGAAAAAATTCTTCATTAAGCAATGAACGACCTGCCATTAACAATGAGACTGGCCGCCAGCCAAACAATGCCATGCAGGCAGCAACTCCAGTGCCGCTTGCAGGCGAACAGTTAACCGATGGAAACACGAATAGCCAGGCCACGGCAAAAAACAATGAACAGAATAAGCCCGCAACGGCCAACATGAATGGAGCAACATCAATAGAAAAGAAAAGAAATGAAAAAAAGAAAATGGATGAAGTGGCAGGTGTTGCTAAAATATCACCCAAACAAACAGAGGCGCCAGACAGCGATGCGGCCAGTTTTTATGTGCCCAGAAAAACAGTGCGCCAGCCCGATGTTACCAATGGAAAAGAAAACATAAAAGCAAACATCAGTGACCTGGTTTCAGTAAGCGCCAACAACTATAACGTAGGCACATTTGGCGGTATTTCTGAATTGCAGCTTACGCTCAGTAACAGGTCAATCTATCCGCTTGACCTGGTGATGGTAGAAGTACAGTATATCCAGGCGAACAAAAAAGTTTATAAAATGGAAACCCTTTATTATCGCAATGTTCGCCCTGGAGAGGCTATTATGCAGGAAGCTCCCAGGAGCCCGCGCGGCATAAAAGTAAACTATAAAATCGCTTTCATTAATTCAAAAGAACCAGCTCTTTCTTATACCAATATTTAAAGAAACCGGACTTTAATTTTAACTATAAAAGAAAAACCAATATCTCTCATTGTCGAATTATCGATATCGCGTATATTTGCATACATTTTCACCCTCTCTCTGACTGTATCTGCATTCCGACACCTATAAAAAGCCCATCGACACCCCTTCCTTCACTTTCTGATTGCAATGGTTGTTGCTAAACAGGTTGTTTGCACATTTAGACAAAAGAAATTGAATTGTATGAAAAATGCAGTTGTTCAGTTATGCTTTGTATTGCTGGCCATCACAAGCCTGCACGCCATGAAGCAAATAAAATCAAACACGATTGTAGGCAAAGTAAGCGCTCCAGGCGCATTAGAATATGCTTGGGCGATACATGACAAAGATTCTGTGATAGTTGCAGCCTCCAACGGAACTTTTAATTTAAAAGTTAAGCCAGGGGTGTGGAAAGTTTTATTGCATACAAAAACACCATACAAAAATGAAGTAATCCATAATGTGGTTGTTTCCGAAGGCCATTCAACCAACTTAGGCGAAATAATCCTGGAACAATAGTCGCTTAAAATCAAAAGCCATTTGCCTGGCCACTTCGGGCAACTTGCATTAAATTGCCTTCATGAAGAACATTTTGCTTTTCGGGGCGGGCAAATCAGCCACATGCCTTATTGATTATCTTATCAATGAAAGCGTTGTCAATAATTGGCAAATCACTGTTGTTGATGGCAGCCCCGATTTGGCCAAATCGAAAATAGGGGATGCCCAAAATGCATCAGCCCATTATATAAATGTTGAAAACACACCTGCACGCAGGAAGCTGGTTGCTGAAGCAGATGTGGTCATCTCCCTACTCCCCCCTTTTCTGCATTTTCTTGTCGCACAAGATTGCGTAGACCTTGGAAAAGACCTGCTCACCGCATCCTATGTGGACGATAAAATAAGAAGCCTGGAGAAAAAAATAGCTGATAAAAAACTTCTTTTTTTGTGCGAAATGGGGCTCGATCCGGGAATTGACCACATGAGCGCTATGGACCTGATCCATCGGGCAAAAAATTCAGGCGCCCTAATAAATTCGTTCAGATCGCACACCGGCGGGTTGGTAGCGCCGGAAAGCGACGATAACCCCTGGCATTATAAAATCAGTTGGAACCCCCGCAATGTAGTGATGGCAGGATCTGCTGGCGCGGTATATAAGGAGGAGAATAAGATCATCAATAAAACTTATCGATCACTTTTTGAAAATTGTGAAGAAATAAATGTAAAAGATATCGGCAGGCTGGCTTATTACCCCAACCGAGACTCCTTGAGCTATATTCCTGTTTATGACCTGTCTTCTGCATCCACTTTTATTCGCACCACGCTTCGCCATCCTTCGTTTTGCAGGGGGTGGGAAGCTATAGTGGCTGCCGGCCTCACAAACAACCAGGCGCCGGTCAATAACAGCCTTACTTTTAAAGCATGGTCGGCTTCGATTAAGCCATTCATTACTGACGAAATAGGACATCAACTGGAGTTTCTTGGCCTTTTTGAGGATTTGGTAGTACCTGCTTCAGCTAAAACTTCGGCAGATGTTCTCCAATATTTGCTCGAGAAGAAATTAGCGATGCGCTCAAACGACAAAGACATGATCGTAATGGTGCATGAATTGGAATATGAACTGGAGAACCGCTCATATTATTCAAGAAGCAGTTTGATTGTCACAGGTGAAGACAATTCAAGAACTGCAATGGCCAGGACAGTAGGCCTGCCTCTGGGAATTGCCGCAAAGCTAATCTTGCAGGAGAGAATAAAACGAACGGGGCTGCATATCCCAATTTTACCTGAAATTTATGAGCCCGTGCTCAATGAGCTGAAACAACACGGCATCAGGTTCGAAGAAGAAACTAATTGACTTCAATGTTCAGCTTCCCGATTAGGTGATAAGCAATATCCCTGAAAACAATTAAATACTTTCCCTTTCGTAAATAAAGCAAATAACTATCCTTATTGGAAGTAAGATAGGATTGGTCTGCGGGTACAGTTTGTTCTGGCCCGCCCAATTTTGTTTCATTATCATAATAAGCCTGCACAAGAAAAGTGCCATTGACAGTTGACTTTACATACACGGCCTGGCGAAGGCCGCCCAAAGACAGCCAGGTAGGGCGGTTGTTCCTGTAAATAGTCCTGGGATGGATGATGCAAATATCATAACTGTCATCATTAGTAATATTCACAGCCTGCCCGTCAGCCATAGCTACTGAAGGAACGGATAGAGAAAACTGGTCGGTATACGCTTCATAGAGGGCTTTGCCATAAGCAAATTCGCTAGCATCGCACATGCTTACCTGATCTATACTAAGAGGGTTTATGCCGGACAGCCTTTTAAAAGCCAATCCCATAGGGATATAATTTTTATCGGGAGATTTTTTTGCCACATGCCCATAACTGCCCACCACTAATATTTTTGCTGAATGGTCATGCAACAATATCTTAAAAATATTCGCAGCCTGTGCGGAATCCTTCCCGTTCAAAGTACGGGCCGCCGAGGTGTCACCATACGGAACAAGAGTGAAACCAAGTTCTGTTGCTCTTCGCACCAGCTCGCCCCCTACCGGTTCATTGGTCAAATAACCTGTTGCAGCCGTGAGCCTGCTGCCTGTCTTTTGGAGATGGCTGTTCAACGTTTCCATTGCCAGGTACCGAAATCCTTTTCTGTACAGTTCATCCAACAACGAGATAACAAAAGCCCTATGAAGGGGCTTGTTGTAGGATTCATTGATCATAACGACATTATAGCGCTGCGCAGCGAATGAAATATATTTTATTGCATCAGCATGCTCAATGCCTTTGAGCCCTTCGATTGTTTTCCTGATTTGTTTTTCAGTAGCCGGATCAATTGTAGCATAATTTTTTAATTGGTATTCTAATACAGTTTGATAATCTTCCAAAAAAGAAGCGGCTTTGCTCACTTCGTCATTGTAACCATTATCCGATTCAATTAGCCTGAATTTATGTTCCTGTTTGAACAACTGGTATAAAGGATAAAGATAATTCAAGTTGCCTTTGGGTTTTATCGTAACATAATCAAGCGATGAATCATAGGAACGCATCATGCTGTTCTTTACAAAATCTTTGATTTGCTGCAACTGGGCATTCGATTGGCTCATACAGAAAAGAACATCCAAAGCCAGGCCGATAAAGACGAATGTTTTTTTTAGTCTCATTAGGCTGCAATGATAGCAAAGCCATTGTTAGCAAAAAACTAAAGATGTTTTTCTTTTAAAAAACGTGCAAGCCATACAACGCCCTCTGTGGCGGGTTTTTCGATTTTGGTAAGATGGCTTATTGAAGAAGTATATGGTATTCTTTTATCAACAATAAACTTAGGGATATCCTGTTTTGCATAGCTCAGCAGTCCTGCAGCAGGATATACCACAAGCGAGGTCCCCACTACAGCAAAAATTTCTGCGCCCTGCACAATGTGTATTGCTTTTTCTATCATTGGCACGGGTTCTTCGAACCAAACAATATGAGGGCGCAACTGTGCCCCATCACCAGCAAGCTCACCATATTTAATATCGCCGCGGATATCATAAATAAGCGCTTCATTTTTTTCGCTGCGCATTTTAAAAATCTCGCCATGAAGGTGCAGTACTTTTGTTGAACCGCTACGTTCATGCAGGTCATCTATATTTTGAGTAACAACATGCACATCAAAATATTCTTCCAGTCCTGCAAGCCCATAATGCGCAGCGTTGGGTTCCGCCTCAAGCGTATTTTTCCTGCGCATATTATAAAAATCCAGCACAAGCTGAGGGTTTTTTCTCCAGGCGCCTGGTGTAGCTACTTCAGCTACATCATACCCTTCCCAAAGCCCATCGCTGTCACGAAAAGTCTTCAATCCGCTTTCCGCGCTGATGCCTGCCCCGGTAAGCACAACCAATTTTTTTTTGTTCATTGCCAGGAATTAAGCTAATGGAAATTTCAGTTTGCAGGCAACATCAGTTGCATGACAACTATTGGCCCTTTTAAAGTTCATTTGCAACATAGCGCAAAAATATGATTTCAGGTCATGCACAGGAAAAAGGAAAAGAAGCAGAAGACGATTTCCTGCAACCCGTTGCATCCTTTGTATTCTTTGCTTCCAAGTACAACCTTTGTAGCTTTTGAAGGCAGGCTCCGGTGCATTTAATTATTGCTTAGCCCTTGAAAACAACATTAAGAAAGCGGGTGCAACGCCAGGGCATTCTTCTCAGCACTTGTGCCTTCCTCTTGCTTTTGCCGGGTAATATATTCCTGTTACATTTGCTTATAAAATCCTGAAAAAAGCAGCCCTGTAAATGAACATTTTCATTCGCTCTGCCAGCAGCATTTCCCCGCAAAAAACTTTTGGCTTTTCATCATTAAGTGGTGAATTGGCTGTGCATGAAGGCAACCGCATGCATTGTATTGAGCCGGATTATAAAGAATACATAGACCCCAAACTGATACGCCGCATGAGCCGCATCATTAAAATGGGCGCTGTTGCTGCAATACAATGCCTTAAAAACGGGAACGTACAAAACCCGGATGCCATCATTACGGGAACTGCTTACGGGTGCCTGGAAGATACCGGCATTTTCCTCAGCAAAATGGTTGAACAAAATGAAGACCTGCTGACGCCAACGGCATTCATTCAATCCACGCACAACACTGTTGCCGCGCAAATAGCATTAATGCTGCACTGCCACAATTACAACAACACTTTTGTTCACCGCGGTTTTTCATTCGAGTGCGCTTTGCTCGATGCCATCATGCTATTAAATGAAGGCGAAGCGACACAAGTACTGGTGGGGAGCGCAGATGAAACAACAGATACGAGCCATAAGATATTATCGCGTTTTGGTTTATATAAGCGGGAAACTGTTTCAAACAAAAGTTTATTCATTGCGCAAACCAAAGGCACCATAGCTGGAGAAGGGGCTTGCTTCTTTTTATTATCGAACCAGCATTCAAAAAATGACTATGCAAGAATCAATGGGATGAAGACTTTTTATAAGCCTGGCCATATTGATGAAATAAAACGCCAGGTAAGTTCTTTTTTTAACGAACACCACTTAATTGCAGAAGATATAGATTTGATTATTACAGGAAGAAACGGCGATATGCACAACGATAAAATTTATGATGCGCTCGGTGATCCGGCATTTCGACCAACCAGCCAAATCAACTTTAAACACCTTTGTGGCGAATACCCTACAGCCACTTCCTTTGCCCTTTGGCTGGCATCTGCAATTTTAAAAGAAAACAAGTTGCCGGACCTATTCCCACAGACTGCGAACAAAAGGCAGTACAGGAAAATCCTGATATACAACCATTATCTCAACACTCACCACTCTTTGCTCCTGGTATCCGCATGCTGAATTTCAAGAATACAAATATTTTTTTTGCTGCATTGCTCGCAGGGCTTATTGCCATAAGCTTTTATACACACATCTCCTTTAGTTCCTATTTGCTTGCTTTAGCTGCTTATTCCATGGCTCTTTTTTATGGGAGCTATTTTATCCGGGCGGGATTTTACATTAAATCCGTCTGTTCAGCAAGCACATCAAAAAAAGAAATTGCCATAACCTTTGACGATGGCCCGGCAAGTGCCTACACAGCCGCCATACTGAAAGTGATGGAAGAGCACCATGTGGAAGCCGCTTTCTTCTGTATAGGCAATCGAATTGATGGAAATGAAAACTTGCTATTGCAAATAAAGGCAGGCGGGCATATCATCGGCAACCACAGCAATTCGCATCATTTCTGGTTCGACCTTTTTTCATCAAAAAAAATACTTGCTGACCTGCGATTGATGGATGAGAAAGTTAAAAGCATTATCGGCAACAGCCCAAAATTGTTCCGGCCGCCATACGGAGTTACCAATCCCAATGTTAAAAAAGCAATTGTAAAAGGGAATTATACTTCAGTTGGATGGAGCATCCGTTCAATGGATACGACAGCTAAAGATGATGCCAGGCTGATGGAAAAATTAAAAAAAGCCATTAACCCCGGATCGATCATTTTATTCCATGACACCTGCGAAATAACGCTCAGCATTTTGCCAGGGTTTATTGAATATGTTAAAGCTGAAGGTTACCAAATTACGAGGTTGGATAAAATGTGTAATTTACAAGCTTATGCGTAAGCCGATCCTGCTCTTATTACTGATTGCCTGTGCCTCTGTTCAATCGCAACCGCCAGGCTACTCGCCTGTTGCCGACATGATTAAGTTCAAACAGGAATTTTCTGCAGCATCTCAAAAAATGCAAAGCATGAAAAGTGATTTCGTGCAGGAAAAAAACCTGGCTATGCTGTCTGAAAAAATCATTTCTAAAGGGAAGTTCTGGTTCAAAAAAGACAATATGGTAAGAATGGAATACAGCACCCCGTTTCAATACCTGATGATCATGAACAGGAACAATGTGTACCTGAAAGACGGCAGCAAAGAAAGCAAGGTTTCCGCTTCTTCGAATAAATTATTTCAACAGATAAATAAGATAACCGTCGATTGTGTGCGCGGCACGGCGCTCGCTAATACCGATTTCAAATTCACTATTTTTGAGAATGGGAAAAACTACCTGGTGGCACTCTCCCCTATTGCCAAAAACCTGAAAGGATATTTCAGGAATATCGATATTTATATCGACAAGAAAGATTATTCTGTGAGCAAGATCGACATGATCGAGCTTTCGGGAGACGACACCATTATCCATTTTGCGAATAAAGAACTGAATGCAGATATACCAGATGCGCTTTTTGCTATTCATTAACAGTTTTCTGTTGATGGCAGGCTGTTCTCCACTTTATAACAGCTTGCAAAAATCGCAGGCTGATATCAACTGCCTTCAAAAGTTCAAGCCCTCATTCAAGCCTGCTTTATATGAAGCTAAAATTGATGTCGTTGGAAAACACCTGAGTGGGCTGCTTGTTATCAAAAAAATGCCCGATAGCAGCGTGCGCATGGTATTTAGCAACGAAATGGGTTTCACTTTTTTTGATATTGAGTTTACTAATGACGACCATTTTAAGGTACACAGCATCATCAGGCAAATGGACAAGAAAGCGGTGAAAAAAACGCTCAAGAAAGATTTTGAATTGATATTGATGCAGCATATTGAAAACAAAAGTTATTATGTGATCCGGGACAGCAGCCTGGTATATATGGCTTTGCCACAGGCCAGGGGCACTTATTATTACATCACTAACACAGATTGCGCCAGCCTGGTAAAAATGCAAAGGGCGTCAAAACATAAGGTTGTTGTGGAAGCCATCATGCAAAATTATGTTGACGGGGTTCCAGACACCATTGGCATATCACATAAAAACTTCAACTTTGATATTGGGTTAAAAAGAATAGAAAGATAATGCTGCAAGGAAATTTTTTCTTTATTATCGACATTCACAGGAAGGATAATACGGTTAATGCAGTGCTTGGCCTGGATCCCGGGCACCGCATTTTTGAAGGCCATTTCCCTCAAAGCCCTGTTGTGCCCGGTGTTTGTATGGTACAAATGATAAAAGAAGTTTTAGAAAATGAAATCGGTCATGGAACAAGAATTGTAAGTGCAGCGCATATCAAATTCCTCACCGTGATCAATCCCCGGGAAACACGACAAATTCAACTGGATTTGAAATTTTCGCAAGATGAAAGCAAACAGGTTGAAGTATCTGCTTCCCTGTTCAATGAAGGAGCAGTGTATTTTAAATTCAAAGGCCTGATGAAAGCTTTGGAAAATGGTGAATTGCAGAATAAAAACCATTCATGACGAAGGAATTGAACAACCTGTTTTAAGACATGCGATCATAAGCCTTCTAACCATGGGCCATCACATTTGAACCGTGGCGTTATTCATCCAGCTTCAGCACAGCCAAAAAAGCCTCTTGTGGCACTTCCACGTTCCCGATCTGCCGCATTCGCTTCTTGCCTTCTTTTTGTTTTTCGAGCAGCTTTCTTTTGCGGCTGATGTCACCGCCATAACATTTTGCCGTCACATCTTTTCGTAATGCGCTGATGGTTTCGCGGGCAATAACCTTTGCGCCTATCGCAGCCTGTATCGCAATTTGAAATTGCTGGCGGGGCAATAATTCTTTTAACTTTTCGCAAAGCTTCCTTCCAAAATCCTGCGAACGGCTGCGGTGGATCAATGCGCTTAATGCATCTACTTTGTCACCGTTCAATAAAATATCCATCTTCACAATATCGCTGTCGCGATAACCGATGGGATGGTAATCGAAAGAAGCATAACCACGGGTCTGGCTCTTCAGCTTGTCATAAAAGTCAAAAACAATTTCAGTAAGGGGCATTTCAAAAAGCAGTTCAACGCGTGTGGTAGTGAGGTAGCTTTGGTTCAGCAATATGCCTCGCTTGCCCAGGCACAGAGTCATAATGTTACCAATGTATTCGGGTTTGGTGATGATCTGCGCTTTGATAAAAGGCTCCTCGATCCTTTCGGTTTTGATTGGGTCTGGCATTTCGGCCGGATTGTTCACATTTATTTTTTCACCGCGAGACGTGTAAGCAATAAAGCTTACGTTCGGCACGGTAGTGATCACTGTCTGGTCAAATTCTCTTTCTAATCTTTCCTGGATAATTTCCATGTGCAACATCCCCAAAAAGCCGCAACGGAAACCAAAGCCCAGCGCCTGTGAAGTTTCCAGTTCAAATGTCAGCGACGCATCATTCAACTGAAGCTTGTCCATACAGTCGCGCAGCTCTTCAAAATCATCTGTATTAACGGGAAATATCCCGGCAAATACCATTGGTTTCACTTCTTCGAAGCCCTGGATCATTTCAGGGCTTTCATTGCTTGCCAGTGTAATGGTATCTCCCACTTTCACTTCTTTGGCATTTTTGATTCCTGTAATGATATAGCCCACATCGCCAGCCTTCACTTCGCTTTTGGGGTCAAGCGAAAGCTTTAAGATGCCCACTTCATCGGCTTCGTATTCAATGCCGGTAGAAACAAATTTCACTTTATCGCCTTTTTTTATACTGCCGTTCAATATGCGGTAATAGACGATGATGCCCCGGAACGAATTGAACACGCTGTCGAAAATCAGCGCCTGCAAAGGCGCACCAGGATTGCCTTTGGGCGGGGGTATCTTTTCAATGATCGCTTTTAAAATTTCATCAACGCCAAGCCCAGTCCTTGCGCTGGCCAGCAAAATTTCATCTGGCCTGCAACCAATGAGGTCAATAATCTGGTCGCGCACTTCGTCCACCATTGCGCCGTCCATGTCAATCTTATTGATGACGGGTATAATCTCCAGGTCGTTTTCTATAGCGAGGTACAAATTAGAAATGGTTTGTGCCTGTATGCCCTGGGTAGCGTCAACCAGCAGCAAGGCGCCTTCGCAGGCGGCCAGCGCACGGCTCACTTCATAACTGAAATCCACATGTCCAGGCGTATCGATCAGGTTAAGCGTATAAGCCTCGCCGTTATAGGGGTAGTCAATTTGTATTGCGTGGCTTTTGATGGTAATGCCCTTTTCCCGTTCAAGGTCCATATCGTCCAGCACCTGGTCCATCATCTCCCGCTCACTGATGGTGTTGGTGGCTTGCAAAAGCCTGTCTGCAAGAGTAGATTTACCGTGGTCAATATGTGCGATGATGCAAAAATTCCTGATGTTCTTCATTCCCTTTCGTGCTGTTTAAAATGAGCTGCAAAAGTAACGAATTTCAATGTGCTGCAACTTTACTTTCAGCAGTAATTCTTCTTCTGAGCCGGCAACCATCATTTCATTCCAACAGTATTCGTCAATGTCCCAATCCCATCAATGCTAATATTCACTTCATCGCTGGCCTGCAACGTAAAATGATCGGGAGGAACAATGCCTGTGCCCGTCATCAAAAAACAACCAAAGGGAAAATCGCATTCACGGTATAAAAACCCGGCAAGTTCGGTCAGCTCTCTTTTCATTCGGTTCAGTTGAATGCTGCCGAAAAAAACTTCTTCTCCGCTTCTTTTAATTTGCAGATGAATATGTGTTTCTTTTGAAATGGGCTGCCCCGGTACCATTAAACAAGGCCCAAGCGCAGCGCTTCGCTCATACGATTTGGCTTGTGGAAGGTACAATGGGTTTTCGCCTTCAATGCTCCTTGAGCTCATGTCGTTGCCAACGGTATAAGCCTCAATTTCTCCTTCGGAATTTATGAACAAGGTCAATTCAGGCTCCGGGACATTCCATGTGGAGTCTTTCCTGATATTCACCTGCTGCCGGTGGCCAACCACACGCTGTGGCACCGCTTTAAAAAAAAGTTCCGGCCTTTCTGCTTCGTATACTTTTTGATAAAAATCGCCGCCGCCTGCATTTCTTGATTCTTCCATCCTGGCATCACGGCTACGCATATACGTAACTCCCGCAGCCCATACTTCCTGGCTGCCAATGGGCGCCAGCACATTCTGGAGATATTGCTGGCATGCTTCACCAGGAATTTCTTTCAGGTTTTGTTTTATTGAAGACAGGTAATTAAAAAGTTTTTTCTTATTGATCAATAAATCCCATTCAGACTCAATAAGAAAAGATTTCTTCCCATCAATTAAAACATTTCCCTTTAGTGTTCTGTACAAATGCATATTGTTGTTTGTTAAGTGCAAGCAGGATGAAAACCATGGCCTTTCGTTTATTTTGCATACCCTGGGTCTTTTTTTCAGGTTTTGCCTTTCGCTCTCCGTTCCCATCAAATCTATCCACAGCAATTGCCTTGCAATATTATTCAATTCCTCATGATCGCCCGGCAAATATTAAGTAGCTGTTTGTATTTCTGATCCTCTTCTTTTTAATATTTCCGATGAAATTAAAATAAAGCCTTTGCCTAAAGGCGATGGGTTTTCACCTGGGGGAAGGCATTAAGCCATGCGCTAAAGTGCGTAGCTTAACATAGGGTTGTGAGGCCAGTTAATCAGGGCACCTGGATGTATTTGTGCAATTGCAGGGAAAACTCCCACAGCGGGTTTTGTTTAATGTATTCAATGATCATCGGGGTAACAACAGTTGATTTGCTCCATTCGGGTTGCAGGAACAATTTGCATCCCAAGGGGACAAGCGCAGCATTTTTTTCGGCCCACTTAAAATCGCTCCTGTTGTATACCACTACTTTTAACTCATTGGCTGCTTCAAAAATGCCAGGCAATGGCTCCTTAAATTTCTTTGGGGAAAAACAAACCCAGTCCCACTCACCGCTGAGCGGATGAGTGCCTGAGGTTTCAAGATGTGTTTTGAAGCCGGCATTGTGCAAGGCTTTTGTAATTCCCGTGCAGTCGTGCATTAAAGGCTCCCCGCCGGTAACAACAACAATATCGGGCGTTTGGCGGCCGGCGCCCGAGACCTGGCTGCTCCTGGCATGCCGCTCACGGCTTGCAACAGCTTCTTCCACAATTTCATCTATCTTTTTTTCAGGATGGGTTTTTGCGTCCCAGCTTTCTTTCACATCGCACCAGGCACAGCCTACATCGCAACCGCCGAGGCGGATGAAATAGGCCGCCCTTCCCTGGTGATGGCCTTCGCCTTGCAAAGTATAAAAAGCTTCCATCACGGGAAGCGCTTTCATTTTATGTACTGTTGTAGTTTGCATGAGCTGCAAAGTTCCAGAATTTCGCAGACTTTGGCGACAAATGGTACGGAGCCTTATAGCACGAAGGTACACTGCCGGTGAAAAACCATGTGGCAGCAACGAAAAGGATTATTATACCCTAATAGTATATTAAGCAGTGCAAAACAGCAACCTCAAGAAAAAGCAATCCCACATCAAATTTGCTTCCCCTCTTTATCAATTATTCTCTGCACATGCCTTGAACGTGTTCTTCATCAATGCAGCGATTGTCATAGGCCCCACGCCTTTGGGCACCGGGGTAATGTAGCTGCATTTCGGCGCCACTTCATCAAACTTCACGTCGCCTTTTATAACATAGCCGCTTTTTTTGCTCGCATCGGGGACCCGCGTAATGCCCACATCAATAATAATAGCCCCTTCTTTCACCATATTGGCAGTAACAAATCCGGGCTTGCCGAGCGCAGCCACAATAATATCGCCCTGCAGGCACATCTCGTTCAGGTTTTTTGTGTGCGAATGGCAAATGGTAACAGTACAGTTGCCCGGGCTGGCATTGCTGCTAAGCAGGATGCTGATTGGCCTGCCCACAATATTGCTCCTGCCCACCACAACCGCGTGCATGCCTTTGGTGTCGATTTTATAATGCTGAAGCAAAAGCATAATGCCATGCGGCGTTGCCGGCACAAACGATGGCTGCCCCTGTACCATGCGGCCAATGCTTACCGGATGGAAACCGTCAACATCTTTCGCAATATCAATGGCGTTGATCACTTTCTCATCTGAAATGTGCTTGGGCAAAGGAAGCTGTACCAGTATGCCATCTACATCCATATTATTGTTCAGTTCATCAATTATGCCGAGCAGTTTGTTCTCGCTGATCCCTTCATCCAACCGCACCAGCGAAGATTTGAAACCGATTTCCGCGCATGCTTTCACTTTAGCTCCCACATAAGTTTCACTGGCACCATTGTTCCCGACCAGCACTGCTGCAAGATGCGGCACTTTCCTGCCTTCTGCAACCAATTGCGCAACCTGTATTTTGAGCGATTCTTTTATTGCCTGTGATGCGGCTTGTCCGTCTAAAATTTGCATGGCGCAAAGTTAATGTTCCCATCAATTGAAATGGTTAACCATTACTACCAAAAGGGTATTGTTGAAAACTTGAGCACAAAATAACTTCCGGGAAAATTTACCTGGTGAAAAAAATATTAAAACAACTATTCTTATCCTTTATTTCGCTTCATGGCATTGGGCAAATCATCCATTCTCCAGCTCGGGCACATTATGTGCTGGGAGCCACATACAGTAAAACATTTGCTGATGCTTTTTCATTTGCCAACAACCAGGCGGCACTGGCTTCTTACAATAATGCAGCCGTAGGCGTATATGGCGAACAACGGTTTTTGCTGAAGGAAACAAGCTTCTATTCATTTGCTTTTGCTTTGCCCACATCATCCGGCAGTTTCGGCGCAGTGGCCAATTATTTTGGTTATTCCGATTACAACGAATCGCAAATCGGCATTGCTTATGGAAAAAGTTTAGGAAAAGTGATAGCTATTGGCGCTCAGTTCAATTATTATCATGTGCAGATGGCCGGGTATGGCAATATGGGCGCCATAAATTTTGAAATTGCAGCCATGTTCCATCCGGCAGAGAAGACACACCTCGGCTTGCATGCTTATAACCCATTGGGAGGGAAACTGGGCAAAAATTCAGAAGAAAAACTGGCTTCGCTGTATAATATAGGCATGGGATATGAAGCATCGAAACAGGTTTTCGTAAGCGCAGAAATTGTAAAAGAAGAAAATAAGCCAGTCAATGTAAATGCGGCAATGCAATATATTTTTGCCGAGCAGTTCTTTGCACGGGCCGGTATCCAAACGCTAACATCCTCTCCTTATGCCGGCATAGGTTTGTTGTGGGAACATTTTAGGATAGACATTGCTGTAGGCTATCACCCTCAGCTGGGGCTTACTCCCGGGCTTTTGCTCCAGTATGCATTTGAAGAAAATAAATAATGCTGTGAAGAAACCGTTGCTCATATTGCCTGCTTTATTTTTTTGTCTTAAATGCATGGCGCAGGAAAATGAGCCTTCTCCCTTAATAAATGAGCAGCAATATGAAAACATTGCGGAAAGAAATGATGCAGCTACTGATGATGATGCTTACTGGCAGGCACTGGAAGCATACAGAAAACATCCGATTAACCTGAACACTGCAGAAGAAAACGATTTGGAAAACCTGCAATTGTTGACCGCTTTGCAGATGCAAAATTTTTTTAGTTATCGGAAACTGTTCGGAAAGCTGCTGAGCATTTATGAACTACAGGCAATACCGGGATGGGATATTAATACCATAAAAAGCATATTCCCTTTCATAAAAGTAAGCAACGAGTATTCATTTAGCGAAATCCTGAGACGAAGGTGGAAGGGAGGAGAAAACTATTTGCTTGCAAGAACTTCACTGCAATTGGAGAAAGCGAAAGGTTATATTAAACCCATAAGGCCGTCATCCTATTATCTCGGCAGCCCGCAAAAAATTTTCTTCCGGTATAAATATCAATACAAAGACCTTATGCAATTCGGGTTGGCAGGCGATAAGGATGCAGGCGAGCAGTTTTTCAAAGGAACTCAGAAATATGGATTTGATTTTTATTCATTCCATTTTTTTTCAAAAAATATGGGCATGGTTAAGTCGCTTGCTATAGGAGATTTTACCGTAAATCTTGGGCAGGGGCTGATCCAATGGCAGGGCTTTGCATTTGCCTGGAGTTCCAATGTGCTCAATATAAAAAGACAATCTGCTGTATTACGGCCTTACAATTCTGCCGGGGAATTTAATTTTCACCGCGGGGCAGGCATCACCCTGCAAAAAGGGCGCTGGCAGGCAACAGCATTCGCTTCACTAAGAAAATTAAGCGCTAACCTGGTTGCTGATTCATCTGGCCGGCAGGACTATGTCAGTTCATTACAGCCATCCGGTTATCACCGGACAGAAGCCGAAATTGCCGACCGAAACCTGTTACGGCAAACTGCATTAGGAGGCAATATCAGCTTTATCCAATCCGGGTTTAGGATAGGCGCAAACGTTATCAGCTATTTTTTTTCAAAACCCATCATAAAGCAAAGTCAACCTTATAATTTATTTGCCCTGCAAGGCAAATCATGGAATAATGAAAGTGTTGATTACAGTTTCACTTTTCGCAATATCCATTTCTTCGGCGAAGCTGCTGTCGACAAAAATTTTCATTCCGCTTTTATAAACGGCACATTGATCAGCATTAGCCCTACAATAGACATTTCTCTTCTTCATCGTAAAATTGACAGGGCATACCAATCTTTATATGCAAATGCTTTTACCAAAAATACTGACGTGAACAACGAGAGCGGCTTTTATTCATCCATTTTGGTGCGCCCGTCTTCTGCCTGGAATATTGGCGCATATTTCGATATCTACAAATTTCCATGGCTGGAGTACGGGGTTGATGCACCTGGGGCAGGAAGAGATTACCTGGCCCAGCTTAATTATCAGCCAAATAAAATTTTTTCTATTTATGTGCGATATAAAAATGAGCGCAAGCGACACAATACTTCCAACATGAGTGCGCCAACCCATCAGTTGGCTTTTGTTTCACGCGAGGGCTGGCGGGCTGAAGCTAATATTCGTATCACAAAAGCAATTGGGTGCCGTAACCGGGTTGAGGCAGTATGGTATAATAAGCAGTCGCCTGATAAGGAACAGGGGTTCACTATCTTTACAGACTGGCGTTATGCTCCTTTTTATAAAAAATTTTCCTGCAATTTGCGCCTTCAATATTTTGAAACGGCAGGGTATAATTCGCGCATTTATGCCTATGAAAGCGATGTGTTGTATTATTATGCAGCCCCTTCCTTTTATGGCAAAGGGCTTAGGTATTATGCCAATGTCAATTACAACTTCAAAAAAATCTTCCAGTTCAACAACAACAGGCCCATTTTTTTAACCGCATGGTTAAGGTGGTCTCAAACCATTTATGCAAATCAAAATACTATCGGTTCGGGCTTAGAAGAAATAAGAGGGAACATAAAATCAGAAATTAAATTGCAAACAATTTTTGGTTGGTAATAATTTTTAATTTTAATTGCAGCAGTTTTAACAATTGAATTGTCTTTAACACACATTTACTCCTTTTTGACCTACGCAAAATTAATCACACACTCCTTTTGACTTACGTAAAATAAGGTGATGCTATACCAAATTAAATTTTAACATGTTTGGTGTGCTGCTTTATGTACTTGATTTTTAGTATTAATTATTATTTGCTTTTTATGGGCAATTAATATATCATATATCTTTTGCTGTTTTGAATATTAACTAAACCACACATTACATGAGAAAATTTCTAACACTGTTCGCAGTACTGGTATGTTGCTCTATACCAGCATTCTCCCAAACCAGGCAAATTACTGGAAGGGTAACAGATCAACAAGGCCAGCCTGTGCCTTATGCCACCATTCACATCAAGGGTTCTAAAGCAGGTGTTTTTGCCGATGAAAATGGTTTTTTTACAATTAAGGCCAAGCAGGGTGACGTCCTGGTGGTTTCAAGCACCGGCATAAAAAATAATGAAGCGCAAATCGGTTCGGAAAACACTGTCAATATATCCGTTTCGCGCAATGAAGCCACTCTTCAGGAAGTAGTAGTAACAACGGCGTTAGGCATCAAAAGGAACAGGAATACGCTCCCCTATTCTGCACAACAAATCAGTGGAGATGACTTGAACAAATCTGCAGTAACAATGAACCCCGTTAGCAATTTGTCAGGTAAAATTTCCGGCTTGCAAATTACTCAGGAAAATTCCATGGGAGGATCAACAAATGTAATTCTGCGAGGCATCAAAAGTTTAACGCAAAGCAACCAGGCTTTATTTGTCATTGACGGCGTGCCTTACGACAATGCCAACCAGAGCCAGGGCGGTTATGACTTAGGCAATGCAGCTTCGGATTTAAATCCTGACGATATCGAGTCTGTCAGTGTATTAAAAGGAGCGGCTGCTTCTGCGCTTTATGGTTCGAGGGCATCAAATGGAGTAGTGATGATAACTACCAAGAAAGGGAACAAAAAGAAGGGCTTGGGCGTGGTAGCAAGCTTTGGTGCAACAATTGGTTCTTTTGACAATTCAACATTACCAACCTATCAAACCGAATATGGCGAAGGCTACGCCGGAAGCCTTGGCTTTTCAACTTATCCAACTTTTTTCAGCGCCACCCCTGTGCCCGTTGTTGAGACGCCTAATGATGCTGCGACCGGCCCAGCTTATGACCCCACACAAATGGTGTATAATTGGCAGTCATTTATGCCAGGTGACCCAAACTATGGAAAGGCCACTCCATGGCAACCGGCAGCCCATCACAACCCCACAGACTTTTATGTGAAGCCGGTAACCACATCAACAAGTATATATGTAAATGGTTCAAGCGATAAAGGGCTGTATAAGATAGGTTATACCCATGACGCAGACAATGATTTTATACCGAACAGCAGTTTGAAAAAGAACCTGATCAGTTTTTCCGCTACCCATAAAATTCTTGATAATTTGTCTGTTGGTGGCGCTATAGAATATTCCGATAATGCTGCTATTAACAGATATATCTATCCTTACGGCTCTTATGGAGGGCAATTGGGCTCAATGGCTGATTTCAGGCAATGGTGGCCAACGAACATAAATATTCAGCAACTAAAAACCGATTATTTCAACAGCCATACCAACGCTACATGGAACTGGCAAATACCCGCCTATACAGCGAACACTTCGCTTTCGCAAATTGGCATCTCATCAATCAAAACCACCCCGGCATATCATGACAACCCTTATTGGTTTGTATACAAAAATTATGAAAGCGATAGCCGGACACGATATTTCGGGAATGTGCATGTTGACTGGAAGGTCAATTCTTTCTTAACAGCAATGGCAAGGGTGGCTAAAGATTATTATTCACAAAGAATGGAACTAAGGCAGGATATTGGCAGCACTTATACTCCCTATTACTACAGGTATGACGGGCAGTTTGACGAGACCAATTATGACCTGATGCTCAATTTGAATAAAAATATTGGGGAAAGCATTAACCTGAAAGCTTTATTGGGAGGGAACGTAAGGCAAACCACATCGCAGAACATTAATGAAGCAACAAGTGGGGGATTAGTTGTGCCAGGCTTTTTTGCTTTATCTAATTCTGTGAAAACCCCACCGGCGCCATCGGAGTATTATGGGCAAAAAGAAGTAGATGGCCTTTATGCGGGAGCTACTTTGGGATATAAAGAATTATTGACCTTGGATGCAACTTTGCGCAGAGACCAGTCTTCAACGCTCCCCAAAAAAAATAATGCATATTACTACCCTTCTGTATCCCTAAATTTCCAATTCAGTCAATTGCTGAAAAGCCTGGATTGGTTATCTCATGGCAAAGTATGGGGCAATTATGCTGAGGTAGGAGGCGATGCTCCTATATTCAGCACTGCAAACACTTATGTGGCACAGACACCTATTAATGGGCAAACCATGTTTTCTACGCCTTCAACAAACAACAACCCCAACCTTGTACCAGAACGGCAAAAATCATGGGAAACTGGCATTGAAGCAAGTTTTCTCAACGAAAGGATTGGCTTTAATGTGACCTATTATCATGCCAGGCAGATTAATCAAATTATGCCTGCCAGTGTTTCTACTTCTACTGGTTTTTCTACTTTCTATGTTAACGGAGGCACTGTGCAAAACTCAGGAGTTGAAATCGGTGTTAACCTGATTCCTTTGCGAACAAGAGATTTTTCCTGGGAAATGAACATCAATTGGAGCACAAACAAACAGAAAGTGCTCTCCCTTTATAACAATCAGCCCCTATATGATGTTTCGGATTACCAGAATTCAGTCCGTTTGGTTGCCGAACCCGGAAAACCTTACCAGTTGCAAGGCACAGCCTATACTTATCTAAACGGGCAAAGGCTGATTGATTCCTCAAATGGATATCCGGTTTTAAAACCCGGCCAGTACAATGATTTAGGCACACCTAACCCGGATTGGATTGGCGGCATCAATAACACTCTTCGATATAAAAACATAGCATTAAGCTTTTTAATTGACATGAGCCACGGCGGAAAGGTTTATTCCTTAGACATGGATTATGGATCATTCTCCGGCTTATATCCTAGAACTGCAGGCAAGAACAGCACTGGTGGTGAAGTAAGAGGTTCTTTATCCAGTGGCGGTGGTTATATTTTTAAAGGTGTAACTGCTGATGGAAAGCCGAATTCAACCAGGGTTGATGAATCAAGCCTGGATAATGGAGCATGGACATTTGGTTCTCTTAGCGGCGCTGAATCGCACCAGGAATTTGTTTATGATGCCAGCTATATTAAATTGAGAGAACTTGCGATTGTGTATTCAATACCTGGCAAAACTTTTGAAAAAGGGGCAAGCTTTATAAAAGGAATTGATATAGCCCTGACAGGCAGAAATTTATGGATCATCCACAAAAACATACCTTATGCAGATCCGGAACAAGGCCAGGCCTCCGGCAATGCTTCTATTGGTTTCCAGAATGGCTCTTATCCTTCAATAAGAACAGTAGGAGGTTCCGTTAAATTTAAATTCTAAAATTTAAAAAAATGAAGAAACTTAGTTTTATACTCATTGCTTCTAATATGCTTTTGTCCGCATGTACCAAGGATATTACAGGGCTTAATGTGAACACAAAAGCAGCTTCAAACGTGCCTTCTTCAACATTGTTTACTATGGGAGAAAAAGCATTGGTTGATAATTTCACTACTACTTCTGTTGCTACCGCTCCTTTTAGGGTAATATCACAGGAATGGACAGAGAATTCTTACGTTTATGAAGCTCAATATAATTTTGCTGCCTACCAGGCTAACGCAGGCTGGTGGAATAGCTTATATGAAGGGGCATTAGCCAACTTACAGGCAGCAAAAAGCCATTTTGCTTCTGATGTTTTGGATCCTGCCATTGCTATTAATGACATGCGCATAGCAGATATATTAGAAGTGTACACTTATGATTTATTATTGAATACCTATGGGGATATCCCTTATACTGAAGCACTAAACAATTCCATCCCCTTTCCTAAATATGACGATGCGAAGACTATATATAGTGATCTCCTTACAAGGTTGGATACTTGTATAGCAGGCCTGAATACAAACGCTGCATCTTTTGGGGCAGCCGATTTAATTTATGGCGGCAATGTAGCTGCTTGGAAGAAATTTGCCGCAACATTGGAACTTAAAATGGCAATACGACTGGCAGATGTTGATGCCACAACCGCATCCTCAGCAGTATTGAAAGCAGTTGCAGCGGGAGTTTTCAGTTCTAATGATGATAATGCTTTGCTGGCTTATGACCCCAGTTCCCCGAATAATTCTAACCCAATATGGCAGGCATTGGTTTACAGTGGCCGGCATGATTTTGTTCCAGCAAGTTTACTGGTAAGCACCATGGTATCTTGGAACGATCCAAGGCTACCTTTATATTTCACTAAGTACAATGGCAGTTATAGCGGGGGAATCCCAGGTAATGGCAACGGGTACGGTGCGTTTTCCGATTTTTCAGCTCAATTGCAAGTTGCCGGCTACCCTGGTGTTCTATTAAACTATTCACAGGCAGAGTTTTTATTAGCAGAGGCTGTTGAAAGAGGTATTGCTGTGGGTGGCACTGCCCAGTCTCATTATAACAACGCAGTAACCGCTTCAATAGAATTCTGGGGAGGAGCCGCTTCAGATGCTATAGCTTACCTGGCACAACCATCTGTAAACTATGCAACAGCTACGGGGACCTGGCAACAAAAACTGGGCTACCAGGAATGGATTGCAAATTATAACATGAATTGGGATTCCTGGACAGATATCAGGCGATTAGGGTATCCTGACATTGATGTGGTTAGCCCTCCCGTTGGCGCTCATGGAAACCTGCCTTTAAGACTTACTTACCCTTCAAACGAATCTGCATCTAACTCGACAAACTGGAAGACTGGCGTCGCTGCTTTGCCGGGCGGGCAGGACCTGGTTTCTGCTAAGCTGTTTTGGATGCCCTAGGTTATTTATCCTCAGATTTATAGATATGCAAAAAAGCGACAGATAACACTGCCGCTTTTTTTGTTTGCACGCTTCGATTTGGGAATTGGTCTGGTATTACCAATAAAAGAACGAGCCCGAAAGTTAAGGCATAGCTCCTTTGTCTCGGCACATTATATTGCAGCGTTTCTTAAAATGAGGTTGTCTATGTATTAAATATTAAAAGAAAATTAATTTTTTCACTTTTTTTTATGAAAAATTAATTGTTCTATATTTACGGCCTCAAAATCAAAACTCACTACACATGAGAAAACTCCTATCACTGTTTGCAGTGTTGGCGTGGGTCTGCACATCAACATTTGCTCAAACAAAATGGTATAATACTGAAAAATA
>JAFEAJ010000020.1 GCA_018266455.1 Bacteroidota bacterium | reverse complement strand
ATCATGAACCTGGAAAGCGTGATCACTTATGAAGGCACCCACGATGTGCATTTATTGATAACCGGAATGGACGTGACCGGGTTGAATGCGTTCAAGTAATATGAATATCTGCAAGGTTGGTTAGGGCATACAACCTGCGACTATTAAACTGATCAACTCCAATGTCAAGCACAGATCATGAAAATTTTTCTCATCGGATTTATGGGATCAGGCAAAACATATTGGGGAAGCCTGCTTTCTGCAAAACTCAAACTGCCTTTTTTTGATTTGGATAGCGTGATTGTGGATACCGAAAAAAAATCCATTGCTGAAATATTTGCGCAGCATGGAGAAGAGTTTTTTCGCTACAAAGAAAAAGAAATACTGGAAGAGCTGGTGAACGATCACGATAAATTTATCTTGTCATGCGGGGGAGGAACACCTTGTTTTTTTAATAATATCGTATTTATGAAAAAACATGGCAAAGTCGTCTGGCTCAACACTTCTGTCAATGTACTGAAAGAGCGCCTGCTAAAAGAGCGCACCAGCCGACCGCTTATCAAAGCCATAGGGGATAAGGAATTGAAAGCTTACATCATCAGGAAGCTTGGCGAAAGAAGAATGTACTATTCCCAGGCAGATGTTGTTGTTGAAGAGGAAAATATTTCTTTGACATCGTTAATCAACATGCTGAATACATGAATAAACTTTTTGTAAGTATGGCTGCCATGTTTGGCGGGTTGTCGGTTATCCTTGGCGCATTTGCGGCGCACCAATTAAAATCAATGTTGCCTGCTGATGAGGTAACTGTATTTGAGACCGGCGTTCGCTACCAGTTTTATCATGCGCTTGCGTTGCTGGCGGTAGGGTTGGCGTACCATCAATTTGTTGAAAAATGGGCTCGCCGGGCATGCAACTGTTTTATTATTGGTATTGTTTTGTTTTCAGGTTCGTTATATGCCCTTACTTTTTTGCATGCCAATGCCATAACACCAGCAGTAAAGCTTATTGGGCCCATTACCCCATTGGGCGGCTTGTTTTTTATTGGCGGCTGGGCATTGCTTCTTGTAGCAGCCATAAAGAAAAGGGAGCCGCAGGATCAATAATCATTTAACCCTCTTGCTTATCTTTGCTGTCATGGCGAGCCAAAAGAAACCCAAAAAAAATAAATCCGCTGAAGACGCTAAGTTCAGCCTTGAAAAAGATGAAAAAGTGAGCTTGAAACAGGTTGCCAAAGACGAGCGCACACATAAAATCTTTGGGGCAGCCTGCCTGTTGACCGCTGTTTTTCTTTTTATTGCTTTCACCTCTTATCTTTTTACATGGAAAGAAGACCAGGGGCTGGCCAGGGAAGGCGCCGCAGTGTTGCTGCCTTCTTCGCATATTAAGGCAAGTAACCTGCTCGGCAATTTCGGTGCTTATGTTTCTCACAGGTTTTTCTTCAACGGTTTTGGTCTCGCATCTTATTTTTTCTGCAGTTTCTTTTTTATTGTCGGGGCAAACCTGTTGTTCAGGAAAAAAGTGTTTTCTGTTGGCAGGAACCTTCGTTATGTGCTTGCCGGCCTGCTTTTTTTTAGTGTGGCCCTTGCTTTTATTGCCAGGGGAAGTGCTTTTCCCTGGGGCGGCGGGGTAGGCACAATGATCAGCGACTGGCTTGTGAGGGTCCTTGGCTGGTTTGGCACGGCTGCCCTGTTGTTGGTTTTGGGGCTGGCCTTTTTTATCTGGCGCTTCAACCCTGTTTTTAAAGTGCCTGAAATAAAAAGAAAAGACAATCAACTCCCGGCAGATGGGGTATTGGATGATGATGATGGCGCTAAGCTGTTTGTTGAAGATGGGTTGATCAGCAAAACCAATAAAGGCAATTCATTGAAAGGGAGCAGCAGCTCAGCAATGATTTCACCGAAAGAAAATTTGCAGGAAGGAAGCGATTTGAAGATGATTGAAAAAGATGAGACGCAGGAAGAGGAGCAGGTGACCGGCGCAATATCGTTAACGTTAAATGAAAAGCTGGGGGCAAAAATTGCAGCCGGTGAAATCAGTTTGGAAGTAAATGCGCCATTTGAAGAAACCGAGGCCCAGGGCAATACTGCTTTGGAAATAAAACAATCAGTTGAAGATGTGGAGCTGGAGCCAATGCCCGGGCCACAAAAAGAAATTCAAATTGACGAGCATGCTTTAGAAATAAGAAGTGATGAACTGGCAACGGCTCATTACGACCCTACTTTAGACCTGCGCGATTATAAATACCCCGAATTGGGTTTATTGGAAACACACGGCAGCGAAAAAATTGTGCATGATCCTGCAGAGCTGGAAACAAACAAAAAACAAATTCTGGAGACGCTAAAAAATTACGATATCCAAATACAGCGCATAGCTGCAACAGTTGGCCCAACAGTTACCTTGTATGAAATTGTCCCGGCACCGGGTGTGCGCATCAGCCGTATAAAAAACCTGGAAGATGATATTGCGCTGAGCCTTGCTGCGCTGGGCATTCGCATCATTGCGCCAATCCCTGGCAAAGGCACCATTGGTATTGAAGTGCCGAATTTCAAGAAGACGGTGGTGAGCATGAAAACGTTACTGGGCAGCGATAAATTTCAAAGCAACAATTATTCGTTGCCGATAGCGATAGGCAAAAAAATTGACAACGAAAATTTTATTGTTGATCTGGCGGCAATGCCCCATTTGCTCATGGCAGGGGCAACAGGCCAGGGCAAATCAGTGGGCATAAATGCTTTACTGGTTTCTTTGTTGTACAAAAAACACCCCTCACAATTAAAGTTTGTGCTGGTTGACCCCAAGAAAGTGGAGCTGAGCTTGTACAGGACAATCGAAAAACATTTCCTGGCGAAGCTCCCCGGAGAGGAAGAACCGATTATTACCGACACAAAAAAAGTAGTGCACACATTAAATGCGCTGGCCACTTTAATGGACATACGGTATGATCTTTTGAAAGAAGCAAGCTGCAGAAATATAAAAGAGTACAATGAAAAATTTGAAAAAAAGAAACTGAACCCCAAAAAAGGGCACGAATTTTTACCTTTTATTGTTTTGGTGATCGACGAGTTTGCAGATTTGATCATGACGGCAGGCAAGGAAATTGAAATGCCTATTGCCAGGCTGGCCCAATTGGCCCGGGCCGTGGGGATCCATCTTATTATTGCTACCCAACGCCCTTCAGTGAATATAATAACGGGAACCATTAAGGCAAACTTCCCTGCCCGCATTGCTTTTAAAGTTTCTTCGAAAATAGACAGCAGGACGATATTAGATACCGGCGGTGCTGAACAATTGATCGGTAAAGGAGATATGCTGGTCAGTTATAATGGCGAGGTAACACGGTTGCAATGCGCATTTGTTGATACACCCGAAGTAGATAAAGTTTGTGCTTTTATTAGTGGGCAGCGCGGTTATCCAAACGCTTTTATGCTGCCCGAATATGTTGATGAAAAAGAAATGGAAGGGAAAGAATTCGATCTTGCTGACCGTGATGCCCTGTTTGAAGATGCAGCAAGATTGATTGTACAAAACCAGGTTGGCTCCACTTCATTGCTCCAGCGCAGAATGAAGCTTGGCTATAACAGGGCCGGCAGGCTAATGGACCAGTTGGAACAAGCAGGAGTTGTTGGCACAAATCAAGGCAGCAAAGCAAGAGATGTACTTATCAAAACAGAGTTGGAGCTGGAACAGCTCTTGCAAAACCATAGTTAGGGTTTTGTTAATCCACCGGCTTCATTTTTTATTGCCATTCCGCAAAACAGCCTGATGTTGGCCGATTCCAATATATTTGCAGCTTTACTCAATTACTGGGATATGAAGAAAATACTTATTACAGCATTGTTTTTTAGCGGGCTATCCATAGTGAATGCTCAAAACAACAGTCTTGGAAATAATGATCCTGCCGCTAAAAAAATACTCGACCAGGTTAGCGCAAAAGCAAAATCATACAAAAGCATCAAAGCCGATTTTACTTTAGAAATTCAAAACGCTGCTGGAAAAACAGAAGGCAGCAAAAAAGGCATTGTTTATTTAAAAGGCACACAATACCACATCAGCATTACGGGGCAGGAAATTTTTTGTGATGGGAAAAACTTATGGACTTATGATAAATCGACCAATGAAGTAACTATCAATAAGATCGACCCGACTGTAAAAACCATTACCCCCGAAAAATTCTTTACCAATTTCTACGACAAAGACTTTTTGTACAAGCTCAATGGCGAATCAAAACAGGGCAATAAAACGATGCAGGAAATAGAACTGACCCCTGTTGACAAGACAAAAACTTTTTTTAAGGTTTATTTATATGTTGACAAAGCTGCTAAAATGATACATGGCCTCAAGTCGCTTGAGAAAAATGGGAGCAAGGACATTGTAACCATTAATAAGCTCGTAGGCAACACGACAATCAGCGATGACCTGTTTGTGTTTAACAAAGCAAAATATCCGGGTGTTGAAGAAGTGGATTTGAGAGAATAGGCATAAACGCTGAGCGCAGGGTTGTCCATTCAGCTTTGGCGGGTGACCAGTAATTAGAAATGTAAATTTACCTCGGTTCAGAACTTATGGTTGTGCGCCCTGAACTGTATCATTTTCCCCATCGAAAAGTAGTGAAATCAAAGCCTGATAAATCAAGCACTCTGTCTACAACAGTTGCTGCTGCCTCCTCAATGGTTTTTGGCCTGCTGTAAAATGACGGGGCAGCCGGGCAGACAATAGCCCCCGCCAATGTAACGGCTTCCATATTCCTGATGTGGATGAGATTGTATGGCGTGTCTCTTACCACGCAAACTAATTTTCTCCTTTCCTTCAAAATAACATCCGCTGCTCTTGTGATGAGGCTGTCTGAAACTCCTGATGCGATCCGCCCGAGCGTGCCCATAGAGCAGGGAATGATGATCATTGTATCATATTTCCCCGATCCTGAAGCGAAAGGTGCAGAGAAATTATTTGCAGGGAAAAACTTAAACGCATAGTCCTTGTACGAATCGTTTTCTAATTCAGTCTTCCAGACCTCTTTCGCATTCTCGGTCATCACAATAGAAAGCTCATCCCATTGGTTTCTGATCTCAGACAATTTATCCAAAATCAGCTTTGCATATATGGAGCCACTGGCGCCGGTAACGGCAATTACTATCTTTCGCATGAATTTTCGTTGAATCTTTAACTAAAGCTATTGTTTCTTGTTATACTTGGCCTTTTTTTGTTCGTTATGCCCAGGGTTATTGCTACATACCGTTTCACACTGTAACGATAGGATGGAAAAAAGCATAGCTTTCTATTTTTGGTAGCATGGGATGCTGTGCGTGTTTTTTCCTGTTCTCTGTGCGAAGCGGTTCATTTTTTTAAATATGGGCAGCAACCACAAACACTGGTCAATAAAATTACGATGGAAAAAATTAAGCCGCTTTTTTATCAGCCCTGTTGATTTTATTTTTCCCATCGGGGCCTGGCGCAACCGGCCCCGATGGGAAGGCAAGCAATGAGCGGTGACACGGTGCAGATGGCCGTGAAAAGTTTTATAAGACAGGCACGAACAGCGCACTGGCAAGCTCGCTCAGTGACATATTGAATTCTCTTGCAAAGGGATTGGTCTCTTCGACAAGCGTGGCGCATGGCAAAGCAGGAAGCCTCACTGCCCCTAACAGTAGCGTATATACCGGGTTGGCAAGCCATGCACAAAGCTGAACGAAACGCCAACGGAAGCGAAAGTTCGTTCACAGTCATGCCCCAAATTTACCGAACTCAGGGTTTCGAACACTTGTGGCGGCACGCTCTATGCCTGGTTTTATAAAAACCTTTTTTCCCATCTTACGAAAAATGAAATTCAATGTTCAAAATTGTGCACATTAATGCACAATCCCTATCTGCTCATCAAACATCCAAGATTATTTTGAAAGCTTTGGTTTGATAATTATTTTGCAGGTTTTATTTCTTAATAATTATGAAATATATTTCTACTTTGGCATTAGCCCTTTTTTCAATTGTCCCATTGTTCGCTCAAAAAAATGGAAGCATCATTAAAGGAAGGATCTTTACAGCCGACAGCACCACAGCTTATGTTTCTGTGGAACTGAAGCATGTAAAGAAAGTAACTTTCACCGATAACAAAGGGTATTTCAAATTCCAAAACCTGCCTTCATTAACAGATACCCTGATCATCACCTCTATTGAATCAAAAGTTATTTTGTTGCCAATAACCGTTGGCCTGAATGGCACAACAGACCTGGGCAATATTTACCTGAGCTATAACATACGCCAATTAAGGGATGTGGAAGTCAATGGCCGGCTGCCCCATTCATTTAAAAACGATTATTCATTCATTGGCACCAAAACACAAACACCGGTAATCGACATCCCCCAATCGGTTTCATCCATTACCAAAGAGCTCATCAAAGACAAAATGGAGTTTACTGTTAAGGAAGCGGTGGATGCAGCGGCCGGGGTGAACCAGTATTCAGGTTTTGATGAATACACCATCAGAGGTTTTAAGGCGGAGAATGCCAGGCTCATCAACGGCCTGCGCGGTTATGCCACCACCTACACCAGCGCCATGCTGGTGAATATTGAACGGATCGAAGTCATCAAAGGGCCGGCAGCTGCCTTGTATGGCAACTGCGACCCGGGCGGAACGGTGAACCTGGTTACCAAAAAACCGCTCGATAAAACACAAGGCGAAATTAATGCTGGCGGTGGCACATGGGGCCATTTCCGCACAGCAGGCGATATTACCGGCCCAATCACCAAAAGCAAAACCCTGCTTTATCGTTTCAATGGAGGATATGATAATACAAAATCGTTCCGCAATGATGTGTATGCAAAATCTTATCAGCTTGCACCGTCATTCTCTTTTGCGCCAAATGAAAAAATACAGTTGAATGTTGATTTTTCTTTATCGCACATCAACACCGTACTGGACAGGGGGCAGCCAGGTTTTCAAAATGATTTTTCTTTGAAATCAACCCCCATCAGCCTTTCAGCATCTCAGCCCGGCGATTACCTGCATGAAACAGATATCGCATCCAATCTTTTGTTTTCTTATAAAATAAACAAGCATATCAGCTTCAACAGCGGTTACCTGAATTATATTACACAGCAAAATGTGGCAGGGCATGGCGTTCACAGCTATATTACCAATGACTCTGTGAATTTGTACTACAGCACCTGGAATTATCATACCATGACCAATTCATTCAGCAATTATTTCAGTTTTCATTTTAATACCGGCAAATTAAGCCACCAACTGATTGCAGGTTATGATTTTATTTCGAGCGATGTTAAACTGAACCAACGATATTTTGAAGTGCCTGACCAATTTGGCGCTGGCAGTGGCATTGTTGGTACGTTCAGCCTGAGGAGCCCGAAATATTTTGCAAGACCGGTAGATCAGTATAAATCCTCAAGCTACAATTCATTTTCAACAAACGTGGACGGTGGCGATTACAGCACACAGGGGATTTATGCACAGGAACAGGTCAGCCTGGATAAATGGAAATTATTGCTCGGGTTAAGACAGGAATTATATTCTTCAGGAGATGAAGATGACCCGGCAGACAGCTCAGACAGGTTTTCAGAGCATTTGCTGCTGCCCCGTATTGGAATTGTTTATGAACTGAAGCCGAACATCAGCATATATGCAACTTACAGCAAAGGTTTTGACCCTTTTGAAGCATCTGCAAGCACCCAAATTTTCAATGCGCCATTCAGGCCTATAACCAGCCAGTTGCTGGAAGCAGGCGCCAAGGCAGATTTTTTCAGCAATAAACTATCTGCAACAATTTCCTTGTACCAGCTCGCGCTGCAAAATGTTGCCGTAAACGCAAATGATATCTCCAACCCAAATTTGTTTGTACAGCAGGGCGAAGACCGCTCACGCGGCATTGAAACCGAAGTTAATGGCAACATCCTTCCCAATTTAAGCGTAGCGCTTTCTTATGCTTATTGTGTTGCCAGGGTTATAAAAAGCAAAGTCGCTTCGCAGGTAGGAACAATTGTTGAGAATGCGCCCCGCAACAGCAGCAACAGTTGGATAAGGTACAATTTTGCCAAAGGGGCAATCAAGGGTTTTGGCATTGCCATAGGCCATTCACAGGCAAGCAGCCGTACTACTTTGCAACAAAACTTGATGTTGCCCGGGTATTTCGTTTTGAATGCCGGGCTGCGGTATAATTATAAACACATAGCCATTGCCGTTAATTTCAATAATATTACAAATAAAACATATTGGTTAGGCGCATATAATAATGTGAGCAAATGGCCGGGCGAAATCCGTAATTTTATGCTTAACATAGGTTATAACTTTTAAGCATAAATGAAAAGATTATCCTGCTTCATCATCGCAACCTTTGTGTTGCATTTCTGTTCTTTTGAACAACAGGCAACCGGCTATAAGCTGCCATTCGAAAATCGCACACTGCAAAATAGCAACCCGTTTGCCATCCTGCCTTATAACAGGCTGGTGAAATCAGCAGGCAAAGTGATCACTTATGGCGATTCCTCGGTTGAAAACCATGCATTGGATATTTGCCCGCTGCCCGATAAAAGAGCTGTGGCTGTTGAAGACCGATATGGCATTGCCATAATCAGCACATCATCAAATGCAATCGTTGAACGTTGGAGCTATAATAAAAGCCAAAAATGGAAAGATTATATCAGCACATATTCAGGCATCGTTTCATTTCAGTTCAACAACAAAACATTTGTCGCGTGGGGCGCAGTTGCAGGAAGCAGGTCGGCATTGCTGATAGCAGAATGGAATGGCAAAAAAATTACTGATGTATCAGGGATCGAATTTGAGAAAGTTGCCCCTGCCGACCTTGCCCTGCCCAACCAGGTAATCGCCAATAATGAAGAGGGAATTTTGTATTTGTATGTTGTGCTGAACGGAAACAATCAACTCGTAAAAATACAATTCGATGAAAGAAAAATAGTATGGGCAATCCCAACGGGCATTGCTCCCTATGGGTTGTGCGCAGCAGGAAAAAAAATTTATGTCACCAATTGGGCAGGCCCATTAGTAACAGACACTACGTTAGAAAATGCCGGCACGCCATGGGGCAGCGCATATACCGATCCGGGAACAGGGGCGACAAAACAAGGCAGCGTGTCGATCATTAGCGCCGAAGATGGCAGGCTAATTGATGAACTGCAAACCGGGCTCCACCCAACGGCCATTATAAAAAGCGCCAACAACAATTTTCTTTTTATTGCGAATGCCAACAGCGATTATGTTAGCGTAATAAATGTTGATAAGGCAAGGGTCGTTGATTCGATCCGTATCGGTTTATTCTCCAAACAATATGCTTTCTTCGGAAGCAGCCCGAATGCTTTATGGCTTGACAGTACCTCAAATACTTTATATGTTGCCAATGGAATGGACAATGCCGTTGCCGTTGTTCAATTGAACAAGAACATTTTGCCCGGCTCAGCAAACTATGCCCGAATAAAAGGATACATACCAACCGAAGCATATCCATCTGGCATCGTGCTTATCAATCATCATTTGTACGTTACCAATCTCGAAGCAAAAGGGTCAAGGGTTTTATTTCCGAGCAAAGAATTTAAAACTGCTGACGGGAGGCCCATCAGCGCTTTTAGTATCCATAAAGAGCTCGCGTCAATAAGTGTTGTTCCCGTTCCCGGGCAGGAGCAGTTAAATAAATTTACGCAGCAGGTAAAACAATTGAACTTATTCTACAGGATGGCCTTATCGAACAATGCCCCACGAAAAGGCATTGCGCCAAAGCCCCTGCCCGAAAGGATTGGGGAACCTTCAGTTTTTAAACATGTGATATACATCATCAAAGAAAATAAAACCTACGACCAGGTCTTTGGCGACATAGCAAAGGGCCGGGGAGATAAAAATTTATGTGTTTATGGGGAAAATGTAACGCCTAACCAGCATAAGCTCGCGAATGATTTTTGTTTGCTGGATAATTATTACGCATCGGGAAAATCATCTGCTGAAGGCCATCAATGGACTGATGCCGCAATGGCTTCTGACTATATTGAAAGAAATGTCCGGGCATGGTTCAGGAGCTATCCGCACAGGCAGGATGATGCACTGGTATATAACAAAGCAGGGTTTATATGGAACAACGCGATGGACCATGCAAAACAAGTGCGCATATATGGTGAAGCCTGCCTGACCCATTACGATACTAAAATGAAGTGGCTTGACCTGTATAACAGTTATGTAAACAAAGAGGCCCTGGGGCAAAAAAACACGACTACCATTGCCAGGATAAGGCCAATCATCTCTGAAGATTTCCCCGACTGCGACAATTTCAATTTTCCTGATCAGATGCGTGCTGATATTTTTATCAGGGATTGGAAAAAAATAGAAGAACAGCCAGGCGATTGCTTGCCCAACCTGATCATCCTTTCATTGCCGGATGACCATACGGCAGGCACATCGCCCAACTTTCCAATACCAAAAGCAATGGTAGCAGACAATGATCTCGCAGTGGGCAGGATTGTTGAAACGGTCAGCCATAGCCGCTTCTGGGACTCAACAGTCATCTTCATCACTGAAGACGACTCGCAATCAGGTTGGGACCATATCTCATCTTACCGTACAACCGGCCAGGTCATCAGCGCTTATTCGCAAACAGGCAAGACCATTCATACCAGCTACAACCAAACTTCAATGGTAAGAACAATGGAACAGATATTAGGCATCCCGCCGCTGAACATCATCGACGCAACCGCTTTGCCTATGTTCGATTGCTTCGATAACAAAAAGCACGATTATCAATACAGCCATCTTGCCAATAATATCCCATTAAATGAAATGAACAAGTCTTTAGCCGCATTGAGAGGCAAAGCAAAATATTACGCAAAGCTCTCGGCTCAAAAAGCATTTAAGGAGCTTGATGGAGGTGATGACGACCTGATGAACAGGATACTTTGGTTCGATGCAAAAGGCAACCAGAAATATCCGGCATCGAGATAAGCGTGGTTATCCGGGATCAACATCTGTTAAAGAAAAAATAAGCCGCGAATTAAATCAAACCCGAATGTAAGCAGTAAAGAATCTTTATATTCATAGTTATTTATTTGTCCTCCTTTATAAATGTGTTATGAAAAAAATCTTCGTTTTATTATCCATAGCCTTCACCACTTCTTTTCAAGCCGCTGCCCAAAAAACATACAGCCTCCTTACTGTTCCCGGCACTAAGGAATATGCGCACATTGATATGAAGGGCCATAGCGTGCTCGCGAGCGGCCGTTATGTTACCCCGGCAGGAACAACCATCACCATCACGCACGACCCTTTCGGCATGGCCATTTCACCAGATGGGAAAAAAACGATAACCATCCACAACGGGGTATTCACCATTATCAATAATGCCACGCTAAGCACTATCCGCGTCCCGAGCTATGACGGGAAAATAGCTTCGCCGTTTTCTAACGGCTCTTTTCTTGGAATAGCATTTGCCCCGGATTCAAAAACAGTTTATTTAAGCGGCGGGGATAATGGCGCTGTGCTTATTTATGACATTGAAAAAATGCAGCGCCTCGATTCTGTTTCATTGAACGGGAAAGTTGATTCGGCAGATTACGAAGACAGCTTTACTTCAGATCTTTTGTTGAATGGGAATGAGCTCCTGGCTTTAGACAGGGGCAATTTCAGGTTGGTGCGCATTGACCTGGCAACAAAAAAAATCACTGCTTCAATAAAAACAGGGCGACAACCATTCGGGCTCTCCATCAGCCCCGATAAAAAAACAGCATTCGTAGCGAATGTGGGGATGTACGATTATCCATTGATGCCTGATATTACAGAAAAAAATTACGACAGCATGTTGCTGCCATGGCACCCTTATGGCAACGGCACAAAAGAATCTATCGAGGGCACTACTTTCAAAGGAAGAAAAGTTCCGGGCTTAGGCAGCCCCAACGCACCCGAAGCAATGAGCGTTTACACCATTGACCTCGCCACAAACAAAGTGGTTGACCGTTTTAAAACGGGTTACCAGGTTGGCCAGATGGTGGAAGGCGCGGAAGTGGTTGGCGGCGCCAGCCCCAACTCGCTGGCCGTGGGAACAAGATATGCCTATGTTACCAATGCCACCAACGACAATATTTCGGTTATAGATTACCGTGGCCATAAAATGATAGGTGAGATCCCGATCAAAGTCAGCAGCCTTATCGATCATTATCGCGGCTTATTGCCATTTGGCATAACATTGAGCAGCGATGAACAAACATTGTATGTGGCCCTGCTTGGTTTCAATGCCATTGCAGTAATCGATATAGGATCTAAATCCACAAAAGGGTTGATCCCTACGGGATGGGGACCGACCAGGGTATTGTTGAGCAAAGATGAAAAAGAGATTTATGCCATCAGTTGCAGGGGCTATGGCGCCGGGCCAAATGGCGGGAAAGGCTTTGTAGAGCCGGTACAGGGAACCTATATCGGGGACATTCAGCTCGCCACATTCCAAAAAATCACTTTGCCCGATGAAAAAGCGCTGGCTGCTTATACCACGCAGTGCATTGACAATACCTTCATCAAAGAAGAAATAACCGACAATGGAAAGAACCCCCTGCCGCCTTTGCAAAACGCCCGCAAAAGCCCCATCAAGTATATTGTCTACATTACTAAAGAAAACAGGACCTATGATGAAATGCTCGGCCAGTTAAAAAGCGGCATCGGCGATTCGACAATTGCCCGCTTTGGCATTGGAGTGGATATTGTTGAAAAAGACAAAACAGTTTATCACATCAACATAGACCCTAATCATCAAAAAATCGCGAAACAATTTGCTTTTTCAGATAATTATTATTGCGACAGCGATGCCTCTATTCACGGTCACCACTGGATGATGGGCGTGATACCCAATGAGTGGGTAGAAACCAATTCAAGTGTGAATAAAACAGCTTTGCTTTTTTCTAAAGCATCCGGAAGAAGGTTTCCCGGCACAACCGGCAGTATGGACCCGGAAGATTATGCGGAAAGGGGCGGGCTATGGGAAGCATTGGAAAGAAGCCATATTTCATTTTATAATTTTGGAGAAGCCAATGAAACTGCGCACAACAGGGAAGACTGGTACGATACTGCTACCGGCGCAGGCCATGGCGTGATCGTGCCCATGCAAAAAGCTTTATGGCCAAGGACCAGCCATAATTATGCAGGCTTCAACACCAATATCCCCGATCAGTTCCGCATGCAGCAGTTTGAAGCTGAGTTCACTAAAATGTGGCTGAAAGGAAAACAAAAAATGCCACAGCTAATTACGATGCAGGTGCCTAATGACCATACTGCCTCGCCAAGGCCTGAGGATGGCTATCCGTACCGGCACTCGTATGTAGCAGATAACGACCTGGCCATTGGAAGGATTTTACATTTTCTTTCAAGAACGCCTTATTGGAAAAACATGCTCGTGATCATCACAGAAGATGATCCCCAGGGCGGTGTAGACCATATTGATGCACATCGAAGCGTTCTGCTGATGGCAGGGCCTTACGTCAAGCACGGATATGTATCGCACACCCATGCCAATTTCGGTTCATTACTAAAAATAATTTACACCATTCTCAATGTGCCTTATGTGAACCAGTACGATGCAACGGCCAGTTTGTTGCAGGATTTTTTTACCGATAAACCCGACTTCAGGCCATACCATCTTGAGTTCCCCTCAAAAGAAGTTTTTGATCCGCAAGTAGCGATGAAGCGCTATCACAGAAACATCAACTGGCGCAAGATATTAAAAGGGCCTGAAATGGATGACGAGGATGAAATCCGCAAAGAACATTACAGGGAGCAAAACTCGGTGCAGCCTGTAAAGAAGGATTAACAACAGCGTATCATCCTTAATTTCTCATTCTATATCCCTGATTAAAGCTTATTGCTTTTATTTGCATTGAAATAGGCAATATGGTTTCTTCGATTTCACATTTCCGGAAAGTATTCTTTATCGGTATCGCCGGCACCGGCATGAGCGCTGTAGCACAATACCTCGCCGGTATTGGGAAAATGGTAAGCGGTTCCGATCGTTATTTTGTTCCCGGCCTTGTTAACGAAACAAAAGACAAACTAACAGCAATGGGTATCCAATGCTTTGAGCAAAATGGCGAAGGCATTACTAACAATACCGACCTGGTTGTTGTATCCACGGCTATTGAGGATACTGTTCCCGAAGTGCAAAAGGCAAGGCTGCTGAATATCCCAATCATTAAACGCTCAGAGCTGCTGGCTTTGATCGCCAACAGCAAACAAACCATTGCAGTTGGCGGCACTTCAGGCAAAAGCACAACCAGCGCCATGCTGTACGATATTTTGCAATACGCCGGATTGGAACCGGGCATCATTAGTGGCGCAGGGCTGGTAAGCCTCATCAAAGAAGAAAAAATTGGCAACGCAAAAGTGGGGAAGGGAGAATTGTTGGTGATTGAAGCAGATGAAAGCGATGGCTCTATTGTTCACTACCGGCCTGAAATTGGCTTATTGCTGAACATTGACAAAGACCACCAGGAAATTGACGAGCTGGTACAAATATTCATTACGTTTAAAAACAACACAAAGAAATTATTTGTAGTGAACCAATCCCATTCACTGGCAAAAAAACTTTCTCAGCACACCAGCCAAGATTTTTCAGTTGATGAAAAATCTGCCGCAGGTTATGTAGCTACTGACTTTAAGCAATCCGGCCTGTCTATTTCTTTTAAAATAAACGGAACAGGTTTTATGCTGAAAACGGTTGGCAGGCACAATATGGAAAATGCTTTAGCGGCAAGCACAGTAGCTAACCAATTAGGCGTTAGCCTGTCTATCTGCTCCGAAGCGTTGCAACATTATGAGGGCATTTACCGCCGCCACCAAATTATTGGCAATAAAAGCGGCATTTGGCTAATTGACGATTATGCGCACAACCCTGCAAAATGTGCGGCATCAATTGAAGCTTGCCAGGCCATTGCCCCAAAAGTGATTGCCTGGTTCCAGCCCCATGGTTATGGCCCAACCAGGTTTTTGCGGAATGATTTCGTTCATGAAATTGCCCGTGTGCTTCGAACTGAAGATGAAATCTGGATGAGCGAAATTTTTTATGCCGGCGGTACGGCAGTTAAAGATATTTCTGCCAACGACCTCATTGATGATTTGAAAAAAATGAACAAGGCTGCATTTTTTGTGGAGGACAGGAACGATTTTCTAAAAACTGCCCGCTCTCACTTTACTGATCATTGCGTGGTCCTGTTAATGGGTGCAAGAGACCCCTCGCTTGAAAAATTCGCTAAAGAAGTTTGGGAACATTTGGGAGAGCAAATCAATTGGCCTTAAAGATTTCTTTTGTTCTTTCCCCTTCTGAAAGCAAATAACCTTGAAGTATATCGCTCAATACATTTGATTGGCTTTTCGGTGCGCTCACCAGGTCATACAATGTTATTTTATCCAGCAACTGATCTACAGTAAACTGGATCATTTGCCATAAAGATCGGGCGGAGCAGTCAACAGAATTAGTGCATAGTTTCATGGCGCCTGCATGAGTGCCGCAAAATGAGGAATCGAACAGTGCGCCGCCTAAAACTTTCAATACATTATTAATAATGATCTCTTGGGGGCGTTGGGCCAGCACATAACCTCCTTTATTGCCAGGAGTGCTGTTGATGAAACCCGATATACGGAGTATGCGTGTCAGTTTGGCAATATAATGGCTGCTTAAGCCTTCGGCCTCACTGAGCTGCGGGATGCTCATGCCATCTGCGTCTTTGCAGGATGCAATTCGGATCAAAATCCGCAGTCCATATTCTTCCTGTGCCGTGATTTTCATAAACAATAAATTAATTTTTACATCATCCCCAGTTCCAGTTGAGCCGCTTCGCTCATCATGCTTTTGTTCCAGGCCGGGGTCCATGTAACCGCCACATGCACATCGTTCACGCCTTCTATTTCTCTTACTTTCTGGTCAACTTCTACAGGAATAGATTGTGCCGCAGGGCAACTTGGCGCAGTTAGCGTCATCACGATCTGCACGTTATTAATAGGCAAAATATTAATTTCATAAATGAGCCCCAGTTCATAAATGCTCACCGGTATTTCCGGATCATAAATGGCCTGCAGGCATTCAACTATTTTTTGTTTCAGATCTTCGTCATTCATTATACCGTTGTTGAATTTTTTAGCTTGTATGCCAGGGCATAATTTTTCATTTGCTTTACCATTGCCAGGAGCCCGTTAGAACGGGTCTGCGCGAGGTGCGTTGTCATGCCAATGCGTTGGATAAATTCCAGCTTTGCATTAATGATTTCATCCGTTTTATGACCAGACAACACCCTGATCAGCAAACTGATCAGCCCTTTCACAATTACCGCATCACTTTCGGCTTTAAAAAAAATATTTCCCTCCTTTTCATCTGCTATCAGCCAAACAGTTGATTGGCATCCCCTCACTCTATTCTCATCCTTTTTATATTCATCTGCCAGTGGGGCCAATTTCTTTCCTAAATCAATAATGTATTCATATTTATCGTCCCATGAATCGAACAATGAAAACTCGCCTACAACTTCTTCTTCAATTTCCTTTATCGTTTTTCCATCTTCCATCGGCCTTTTTCTTTTAATATTTAATATTCTTGCTTCACATATCCGCACATTTTCAAATTCGTGCTTTATTTTTCCTAAAATCCTTTCCATTTTTCCTATTCTCCGTTCAAACCAGCATCTTTACTGCCTTTTGCAACCCCGCCAACAATTCATCAATTTCTTCTTTTGTATTATAAACCGCGAATGACGCCCTAACTGTGCCGGGTATCCCAAAACGGCGCATTAACGGCTGGGCACAGTGATGGCCAGTCCTGACGGCGATGCCCTGGTTATCCAATAATATCCCGATATCCTGTGGATGAGTATTGTCAACCACAAACGAAATCAAGCTGGTTTTTTCTTTTGCCCTGCCAATAATTTTCAACCCGGGGACCCGTTGCAATTGCTCTGTTGCATAATACAGCAACTCATGTTCATGTTCGCGGGCTTTTTCTTTCCCTACCTTGTTCATAAAATCAATTGCAGCCCGCAATGCAATGGTATCTGCAATATTCGGGGTGCCTGCTTCAAATTTATAAGGCAAATCGTTATATGTTGTCTTCTCAAACGTAACCTCTTTGATCATCTCTCCCCCGCCCTGAAAAACAGGCATAGATTCCAGCAAATGCTTCTTTCCATATAAAATCCCAACGCCAGTAGGGCCATATAATTTATGAGCAGAAAAAGCAAAAAAATCACAGCCCATTTCCTGCACATCAATGTCCAAATGAACTGTCGACTGTGCCCCGTCGACCAAAACAACAGCACCTGCCTGGTGTGCTTTATCAATGATTTGTTTTACGGGGTTCACTGTTCCCAAAGCATTTGATACATGTGCTATCGAAACAAGTTTTGTTCTTGAAGTAAGCAATTTTTCAAGCTCGTCCATCAATAATTCGCCTTCATTGCTCACAGGTACTACTTTCAGCTTTGCCTTTTTTTCTTCGCATAAAATCTGCCAGGGAACGATGTTGGAATGGTGTTCCATCCCGGAAATAATAATCTCGTCTCCCGCATTTATTTTTTGCCTTCCCCATGAGTAAGCAACCAGGTTAATGCTTTCTGTTGTGCCGCGGGTGAAGATGATCTGTTCCCGGGTTTGGGCATTGACAAACAACTGTACCGCATCGCGTGCTTTTTCAAAATCTGCCGTAGCTTCTTCCGCCAGCGTATGAATTCCCCGATGAATATTAGCGTTGTAACCAGAATAATAATTGATCAGTGCATCGATTACGGACTGTGGCTTTTGAGATGTAGCCGCATTATCCAAATACACCAATCGCCTGCCTTTCACTTCACGGTCAAGCACCGGGAACTGTTCGCGGATGGCATACACGTCAAAACCGTTTCTTATCATAGCGTCCCTCATCAGGATTATCTTAAATCAATTTTCGAAAGTGAATTATTTTGAATTGTGCAAAACAGGTTCGATTTAATTTTTGTAACCTTTCTTTAAAATTCCAACCGTTCAGCTACCAGGTGCTCAACATGTTTTCGGATGGCAGCAAGCTTCACATGTTCAAGGATATCTGAGGCAAATGCTTGTATTAATAATGAGCGTGCCATTTTCTGGCCAATGCCTCTTGATTGCAAGTAGAATAATGCCTCTTCATCCAGTTGCCCAACAGTGCAGCCGTGCGAACATTTTACATCATCGGCAAAAATCTCCAACTGAGGCTTGGTGTTTACGCTGGCATCATCTGACAGTAAAATATTTTTGTTCGATTGGAACGCATTTGTTTTTTGCGCCTGTTGCCTGACAAATATTTTCCCATTGAAAACGCCAGTCGATTCATCGTTCATTACTCCCTTATACAATTCATTGCTAAAACAATTTGGCTTCACATTGTCCACCACAGTATGGTTGTCGATATGGCTTTTGCCCTTTTGGAAATACAAGCCATATAAATGCGATTCGCAACGCTCGGCCTCTAAAATCATATTCAGGTTGTTGCGCACTATACCTCCGTTCAGCGAAACGGTAACCGTGTGCACATAGCTCCTGCCTGCCTGTCGGATATGGGTAGTGCTCACCTGGTTTGCATTTCCTGCGTCATTCTGTATTTTGTAATATTCCAGCAGCGCATTTTCTTCAACCACTATTTCCATTACCTGGTTGGTGAAGCTTTCTTCAACGCCCAAGGTAAAATAGGTTTCAACAATTTGCAATTGTGCATTTTCTGTTACATGGATTAAGCTGCGCGGCTGTGAAAAGATATTTTCTTTCCTGGCATCGTTGATATTATAAATATAAACCGGAAGGCCGACTGCCATTCCTTTTGTTAATTGAACAAAAACAGCCCCATTCACCAAAGCGGTGTTCAGTGCATTGATGCCATCTTTCAGGTAATGGCCGCTATTTCCAAAATGTGCTGCAACAAGTTGTTTATACCTGCTGTCAGCAGCTGCTTCTTCCAGGGGCACAACAGCCAGCCCTTTTGAAATAATTTTTGATAAAGCAGAAGAAAAAATACCATTCACAAAAATCAGCTCATTTGCTTCTTGATGCCCGGGCAAACGGAAGGCGTCGATATCTGCCACGGTTACTGCATGAGACGGGTCAAGGAGAAATCGGTACGGCCTATTGAACAAGGCGCCAATGCGCGTATACTTCCATTCTTCATGCTTTGATGTAGGGATGCCAAATTCAGCAAAGGCATTAAAAGCATTTTCGCGAATGCCTGACAATTCCTTTTTATCTTTTACCGATAGAAGTTGCTCGAAATGTTCTTTATAATTTTCAACAAAACTCATCTTTATTATTTTTCTCGTTTCACCTCTTCAAATATGTGTTATTATGCTTCCTGCTCAACATCTGCTTCGTTCCTGATAAAATCATAACCTCTTTCTTCCAGCTCGAGCGCCAGTTCTTTTGTTCCTGATTTCACGATCCTTCCATTGTACAGCACATGCACAAAATCGGGAACGATATAATCGAGCAGGCGCTGGTAATGTGTTACCACCAGCACGGCATTGTCTTTTGTTCTTAATTTATTCACTCCGTTCGATACAATACGGATGGCGTCAATGTCAAGGCCTGAATCTGTTTCATCAAGTATCGCCAGTTTTGGCTCAAGCATGGCCATTTGGAAAATTTCATTTCTCTTTTTCTCCCCGCCGGAAAAGCCTTCGTTCAATGGCCTGCTCAGTAATGACTGGTCGATGTTCACCAATGCCATTTTTTGTTTCATCATCTTCAAAAAGCTTACTGCATCTAAAGGTTCCCTGCCATGGTATTTCCGGATCTCGTTCACTGCGGTTTTGATAAAATTGGTAGTGCTCAATCCTGGCACCTCGACAGGATATTGAAAAGCGAGGAATAAACCTTCAGCCGCCCTTGCCTCAGGGGAAAGCGCTAACAAATTTTTCCCTAAAAATTCTACTGAGCCACTGGTTACTTCATAATTCTGTTTACCTGCAAGTACCGATGCCAATGTGCTTTTTCCCGACCCGTTCGGCCCCATGATCGCATGCACTTCACCGGCTTTTATTTCAAGATTGATCCCTCTTAAAATCTGTCTTCCTTCAATACCTGCTTGTAAATTCTGAATGTTCAACATAATCTGTTCAAGTTGCGCCTGCCCTTAGCCCTCTTTTCACGAAGAAAATAAGGCAGGCATCAGTTAATAATTAAATTTTTATTCTAACAAATTGGGAATAGCAATGCTATTTATCATTCTCACATTCGCGATGGCTGCATCGCAGCGCCCTCCTGTCATCACATTAGCCAACGCTCCCTTCCAGGCTGATCGCCAATAGTTTTTGCGCTTCTACGGCAAATTCCATCGGCAACTGGTTCATCACTTCTTTGGCAAAACCATTCACGATCAATGCCACAGCAGTTTCCGTATCGATGCCTCGCTGGTTGCAATAAAAAATCTGGTCTTCCCCAATTTTAGAAGTGGTGGCTTCATGTTCAACCACAGCAGATTTATTTTTCACTTCTATATAAGGAAAAGTATGCGCCCCGCATTTATCACCAAGCAATAAAGAATCGCACTGTGAAAAATTCCTTGCATTTTCTGCTTTCCTGCCCACATGCACCAGGCCACGATAGCTGTTATTGCTATAACCTGCAGAAATGCCCTTGGAAACAATCCTGCTTTTTGTGTTCTTGCCAATATGCTGCATCTTGGTGCCGGTATCTGCCTGCTGATGGTTATTGGTTACCGCAACAGAATAAAATTCACCCACAGAATGATCGCCTTTCAAGATCACGCTTGGATATTTCCAGGTGATGGCTGAGCCTGTTTCAACCTGGGTCCATGAAATTTTAGAACGGAGGCCCTGGCAGATCCCCCTCTTGGTCACAAAATTGTAGATGCCACCATTGCCGTTTTTATCTCCGGGATACCAGTTTTGCACCGTCGAATATTTTATCTCGGCATTGTCCATCGCGATCAGCTCAACCACTGCTGCATGCAACTGGTTCTCATCGCGCATTGGCGCAGTGCAGCCTTCCAGGTAGCTCACGTAGCTACCAGCTTCCGCAATGATCAGGGTCCTTTCAAACTGGCCTGTATTTTCAGCATTGATGCGGAAGTAAGTGGAAAGCTCCATCGGGCAGCGAACGCCTTTGGGCACAAAACAAAATGACCCATCGCTGAACACGGCTGAATTCAATGCGGCAAAATAGTTATCCGTAGGCGGCACCACTGTGCTCAAATATTTCTTCACCAGTTCGGGGTGTTCCCGAATGGCTTCGCTCATAGAACAAAAAATGATCCCAAGCTCAGAAAGCTGCTCTTTGAAACTGGTGGCAATGGAAACGCTGTCAATAACAGCATCAACCGCAACGCCAGTCAGCCTTTTCTGTTCGGAAAGAGAAATGCCCAGCTTTTCGAAAGTCAGGCGCAATTCCGGGTCAACCTCGTCCAGGCTTTTGGGCTTTGATTTTTGTTTTGGGGCTGAATAATATATAATGTCCTGGTAATTGATGGCCGTGTACTTCAGGTTTGCCCATCGAGGCTCATCCTTTTCCATGCGAAGCCATTGCCTGTATGCTTTCAATCTCCATTCCAGCATCCATTCGGGTTCGTGCTTTTTGGCAGAAATAAACCTGATGGTGTCTTCGCTTAAGCCTTTTGGTGCCTCATCGGCTTCAATATTACTTACAAACCCGTACTTATAATCGCTCAGCACGGTTTTTTCGATGGCGCTAAGCTCTTCGTTCATGCTCGTCTCAACGTGATCATAATTGTCCTTGCTCATGGCGCAAAGATACAAATCTGTTTATACAAAAAAGTATAGAAAGGGCGGCGCCTGCATTAATTGGCTGTTAAAAGCAATTTTTTCCGAAATTCGAAAACGCCTTCATTAATCAGCTCGCTTCTCATAAGGCATGCCAAGTTGTTTAATGAGGCCGAACTTGAAACCGGTTGAGAACTAAACTTATAACCAACAAGCACGAAGGCGCCTTATGGCTTTTGCTGCACAACAGATAGACTGCAATCAATGTTCATGCTTTCTTCTTAAAATCCCACCGCTTGCTTCTTTAATGGTGTTGGCAAACACAAACGCTTTGGGATCGGCTGCATGTACTACATTCTTAAGCCTTCGCAATTCCAGCCTGGTAACCACGGTAAAAATAATATCGCAGTCTTCGCTGATCTCAAATTTTCCCGGAAGGAACCCGCGTTCTCCCTTATATATGGTAATGCCCCGGCCCAGTTCGTTCACCAACTGGTATTTGATGATCTCGCTTTTGCCTGAGATAATGGTCACCCCGGTATAGGCCTGGATGCCTTCCACTACATAATCAATAGTACGGGTGGCGGCAAAATACGTAAGTATCGAGTACAAAGCCGTTTCAATGCTAAATACATAAGCAGCAATTGAAAAAATGATAATATTGATGCCAAGAATAATTTCTGTAATGGTAAAAGAAGTTTTCTTTAAAGTATATAGCGCCAATACTTCAATGCCATCTAATGCAGCGCCGGCACGCATTACGAAGCCGATGCCCATTCCTAAAAATACGCCACCAAAAATAGACATTAACAATTTGTCGCCGGAAAAATCAGGAATATGGAATAAATGAAAAAAATACATACATGCCCCCAAAAGTGCAATGCTAATAAAAGTTAGAACTGCAAAACGTTTGTTTACCGAAAAATAGCTCAAAATAACTAAAGGAATATTTAATGGGATAATAAGCAATGACGATACATGGCGTGTGCCTTGTATAAGCAGGTAAATGCCAGTAACGCCACCGTCAATTAATTGATTTGGCAAAAGGAAAAAGTTGATGGCAAAGCTGGATAGGATAACGCCGAATAATATAAGAAAAGCATCCTCTATCATCATCGAAAGCGTATTTTTTTGATGATGGATTGTTGCTTCTATCTGTTTCTGTACATGAACAATGTTTTTCTCTTTACCTGCTTTTTGTTCATCGCTCACTTTTTTTATAAAATATTGATGGCCTTTTAAAAATTCTACCTGTTTTAACTGCCATTCGGCCTTCGCTTTTGCCTGCCCGGTCTTTTTGAGTTCTTTATATAACCGGTGGGCGCTGTCCAGATAGTGGTTAGTGCCGAGGTAATACAAATCTGCATCGCACAATATTTTGCTTAAATGATCCTGTGGTGCTTGGGGCATTTTGGTGGCCCTGATCATGGCACAAACCCTATCGATCTGTTCAGGGCTATATTCAAAATCGGGAAGGTGCTTTGTAGCCATCGCACAGGAAAGCTCCTCATGGTCTTTGTAATCTTTCAGGTACCCTGCATCATGAAAAAGAGCTGCCGTTTTTAAAATCAACAGGTCATCGCCAGCCACATGCTCCAATTCTGCAATGTGCACTGCTGATGCAATGACATAATCCGTATGTTCCGCATTGTGGTAGGTAAGATAGGAAGGCAATTCTGCCCTTAGCTTGCTCATCACAAAATCGCAAGCGCTTTCATACTGCATGTCAACTCCTTTTTTTGATAATGATTTAATTCAGTACTTCGTATAAGACTACTTCAGCCGTTTTATTTTTCAACACAGCGCTCCCAATTTTTTTGCATTGAAAAGACTGCTTTATTTTTTCAAAGCACTGTTCCGAGATCAGCACCTGGCTTGTTGAGGCTTTGCCCTGCAGCCTTTGGGCTGTATTCACCGTATCGCCAATAACCGTATAATCCAGGCGGCGCAGCGTAACAGATCCAATATTTCCTGAAATCATTTCTCCGCTATTGATGCCTATAGAAACTTTTGGAGAGAAATTGTTTTCTGCAGGCAGGGCATCAATCTTATCGCGAATAGCAAGGCAGGCATCAACCGCACGGTCAAGGTGATAATCGCCCTTAAAAATGGCCATTACACAATCCCCGATAAATTTATCCACTGTTCCGTTCTGGGCAATAATTTCTTTGACCATCAGATCAAAATAGTGGTTCAGCATTTTAACAACGGTGTCGGGTTTGGCTTTCTCGCTGATGGCAGTAAACTCGCAAATATCGATAAATGCCACTGTCGCCTCAATGGTTTCGTTTGCCGTCAAAGAATTTTCATATTCTTTAGAGCCCATGAAATTAAGCACTGTTTCATCCACATACATCTTAAGGATATTGTTTTCCTTAATGGCCTGAAGGGTTTGCTTGATTTGATCAACCTGGTGAACGGTTTTTTGAATGGTCAGTTCAAGGTCTGCAAAATTTACGGGCTTGGTCACAAAATCAAAAGCGCCCCGGTTCATGGCGGTGCGGATATTTTCCATATCCCCATAAGCCGAAACGATGATGGTTTTGGTGAGCGGGGCCACATCGCTCAATTTGCTGAGCAGGGTAAGGCCGTCCATGCCGGGCATATTGATGTCGCTGAGCACCACCGACACATCAGGATGCAGTTCAATTTGCTGCAAAGCATCATTGCCATTTATGGCAAACACAAATTCATATTGCCGCTCTCTTATTTTCTGCCTGAACCTTTGGCGAATGAGCGCTTCCAAATCGGCTTCATCATCAACTACCAGGATTTGGGTCATAACGGTATCGATTTTAGTTTCTCTTTTAAAATGGCAAAGTCGAGCGGCTTGGTCAAAAAATCGTCGGCGCCATACTGCATAGCTGTGCTATAATTTTCCGAATCTCCGTAAGCCGTGATCATCATGACCACGGGGGGCGGTTTTTCATATTTCTCTTTAATACGCTTCAGCAATTCCAAGCCGCTCATGCCGGGCATATTGATATCGCTAAGGATCAGCACCGCTTCCTGGTTATGTTGTTGCATAAATGCCAATGCCTCTTCTCCAGAATAAGCAAATGCAAATTCCAGCGCATGCTCTTTTATTTCTTTTCTGAAACGTTGCTGAAAAAGAGCCTGGATATCTTTTTCATCATCAACTACCAAAATTTTCATATTGCGAATATAATTTTATGGCAGCAATTGAATAATAAATTTCTTGCCTGGCTTTTCCCTCTCACTTTTTAGCGCATTTCCCGGCAAGCCTGCCCTGTTGAGCAGCTCAGCAGGGCACCTGCACTTCAGGCAAAAGGCAATTGAATCATAAATTCAGTCCCCTCTCCTTCCTTCGTCTCCACTTTTATTCCCCCGCCATGCGCTTTAATTATATCATAACTTAAAGATAACCCTAACCCAGTTCCGCTTCCTGTTGGTTTGGTAGTAAAAAACGGTTGAAAGATTTTTTCTTTAATAGCAGATGGGATGCCCTGTCCATTATCTTTTATTAAAATTAAAATTTTATTTCCCTCTTTCTTTGTGCTTACCCAAACAGTTGGTTCATATCCTGCAATGCCCTGCTTTTGTTTTTCGCTTACTGCGTAAAAAGCATTATTGATCAAATTTAAAATCACTCTTCCGATATCCTGCGGCACTACATCTATTTTGGGAAGTGATGAATCAAAATCAGTTTTAAATTCTGCGTTGAACGATTTGTCTTTTGCCCTCAAACCATGATACGCTAATCTCAAATATTCATCACACAAAGCATTGATATCTGTTGGTTCTTTTTTGCCTTCGCTTTTTCTTGAGTGCTGCAACATTCCTTTCACAATATCACCGGCACGTTTGCCATGATGATTAATTTTTTCTAAGTTTTGTTTTAAGTCATCTGCAATGGCATTGGCATCCTCATATTTCGATTTCGCCAATTCTTCTTTCATTTCATCAACCAATTCAGTACTCACTTCAGAAAAATTATTTACAAAATTCAGCGGGTTTTGTATTTCATGGGCAATGCCCGCTGTAAGCTCTCCCAATGATGCCATTTTCTCAGATTGGATCAATTGATTTTGGGTGGACTTGAGATTTTCAAGCGATTGTTTTAATTCCGAGGTGCGTTCGGTAACTTGCTTTTCCAGTTCAATTTTTTGTTGCGCTATTAATGCACTGCGTTCCTTTTCCTTTTCCACTTCCTGTAGGGCTAATTTTTTTCTTAGCATGGAAAAACGAAGGAATAATACCCAGGAGAAAATAACGATTAACCAGATAAAAGAAAGAGTAACTCCAATTTCAAAATATAATTGAATAAAATTATTCAGAGAGGAAACTTCCGATTGAATGGCGGATAAAGGAGCTTCTTTTGAATAATAGATAACTGCTAATTCCAAAACTAAGCCCACCAATAATACGCACAAATAAGGTAAAATGGCAAGGGCTAATAATTTGGGCGCCATGCCATGTTTCCGTGCGTAAAAAAAGAGCATTATCAAAATAAAAACTAAATATAATAGTGCCGGTAACCCGGGAGCAAGCCAGAAAAGCCTCAATAAATTTGCTTTAAAGACAGCATTCCCAAATACAGAGAATGAAAATCCCAATATGAAAAGAATAGATACCGCAATCAGGTATTTGTCCCAGCGGGGAAAACGACTAAACGTTTTCAGGAAATGGCGAAAAAATTGCATAAAGAAAAAGAAAGTGACGATATTCCCAATATAATAGATAAAGAGGCTTAATAAAGGATACACTGAAATGGTATCAGCATTTAACCCGGCTATCACTTGCAATGCCATGCCCAGCAAGAAAAGTATAAAGTAGGAGAATTCTTTTTCACGCACTATTCTGAAAAAATAAAGATTAATAATGATTGCAAGAAGTATTAACCCAAGAAGAAAACTATTAAGGATTATCTGCTTGTAGAAAGCCGTGTTATCCACGTATTGCTGTTGAATTACATTTTTAGTGAAGCTGAAATGGACACCCTCCATGGGGGTGGGAGAATTAAAAAGATAATTAAAATAATCCCTTTGATACACCATAATTTCTTTTCCTGCCGGAATGGTTAGCTTAATAAACATTGCTCTTTTCAATCCGTCACGCTTACCCCAGGAAACATCTTTGCCTGATTTCAAATGTTGCCAAGAGCCATCTTCGGACTGTAAGTACAAATCAACCCGCGCCATTCCTGAAGCATCCACCGCTATCTCAGCTTCTTTCTGCATTTTGTTGATAAACCGGTAACGCAGCCAATAGGCCCTTATATGATAATTGATTTTTTTGTCCGTATCCTGAAATTGCCCGGATTGTAAAATCTGTTGAAAAGTTATTTTCCCGGAAGGGTCTGCTATCATTTGCCACTTGGAATCAGGCAAAGAAATATTATGAAAAATAGTGTCCGTTGTAATTTCATAAGGCGGCGGCAGCTTAGTTTGTCCAAAAATATTTGTAACAACAAAAATTACAGGAAGCAGCGAGATTAATTTTTTCATTGAGTTCAATTAATTTTATGCGGGCTTACAGAAAACCCCTAAAATTGCCACGGTTCAAAATAGTTATTTCAGTTTTATATGTTTCTTTAAATAATTTGGGGATTTTGACTTTGGACTTCTCATTCCATTTCATTTCGTATCCTGTTATTTTTCCGGTGGTTTCTTCTACATAATCTATTTCCTGCTGCTGCACGGTCCGCCAGAAATAAGGCTTTGCCAAACTGTTTCCATAAGCATTCTTCTTCATTCTTTCACTAATCAAAAAATTCTCCCACAAGGCGCCTTTGTCCTGCCGCAAATCAAGGTGATTGAAATTTCCTATCACCATATTTCTGATACCAGTGTCATAGAAATAAATTTTTTGATTGGTCTTGATTTCATTTCTCAAATTTTTACTGAAACTTTTTAGCCTAAAAATCACAAACGCTTTTTCTAAAATATCTATATAATTGCTCACGGTATTCTTATCAATGCCCAGTAATTGTGAAAGCTCATTATAACTTACTTCGTTGCCAATTTGCAATGCCAAAGCTTGTAATAACTTTTCTAATATTTCCGGTTTCCTGATACCGCCAAAAGCCAGAATATCCTTGTACAAATAACTATTGCCTAGTTCTTTTAAAACCTCCGCCTCTTCTCCAATATTGTTAATCACACCAGGATACATTCCGTAAATCAAGCGCATTTCCAATTGTTGTTCTGCTTTCACAAAACCAATATTATCTTCAAATTCTTTCCATGATATCGGGAACAACAGGTACTCCCATTTACGTCCTGTGAGCGGTTCCGTTATTTGGTTCTTTAGCTCGAAAGCAGATGAGCCACTCGCCAGCAATTGCACATTTTTAAATTGATCAGTAATTATTTTCAGAGTGATCCCGATATTTTCGATGCGTTGTGCTTCATCTATAAAAACTATTTTATTTTTCCCAATAATATTTTTTAGTTGCTCCGTATTGGGATTGGTTAATAAATTCCTAACTGTTGGATCATCGCCATCCAGAAACAAATATTTCTTTTTTTCAAGAATAATCTTAATCAATGTGGTTTTACCAACCTGCCTCGGCCCAACAATGATGATCGCTTTCCCTTTGCCCAGTTTGGCAGAAATCTTTTCCTGTATTATTCTATTGATCATAATTTCCTGTGCTTGTATTCACCAAATATACTACTAATTGGTGAACGGAATCCTCGGCAATTTGCCTGTTTTTAATTAACTCTCTCAACCGGCTTGTTCAATGTAGTATATAAATCCACCGTCACGCCGGTAATTGAATAATAAACTCACTTCCCCGTCCGACCGGCTCGTCAGGGCGGGATTCTTTTGTATTTATCTTTATTTCTCCGCCATGCGCCTTTACAATATCATAACTTAAACTCAATCCCAAGCCCGTTCCTTGTCCTGTTGGTTTGGTAGTGAAGAATGGTTGAAATATCTTGTCCAGTATTTTTTGCGGAATTCCATTGCCGTTGTCAGTTACAGCAACTAAAATCTTATCACCCTCTTTTTTTGTACTCACGGCAACAGTTGGTTCATAGCCTGCAGCATTTGGCGTTGACCCTTTTGCTTTTTCGTTCACCGCATAAAAGGCATTGGTAATTAAATTAAGGATCACTCTGCCAATATCCTGCGGAATGATATTGATGTCGCCAACCGTTTCATCAAAATCAGTTTTGATAGTGGTGTTAAATGTTTTGTCCTTTGCCCTTAAGCCATGATAAGCCAAGCGTAAATATTCATCAGCCAGTGCATTGATATTGGTTG
>JAFEAJ010000001.1 GCA_018266455.1 Bacteroidota bacterium | reverse complement strand
TGCCTTGGCAAGCGCACAGAAGCCTTGAAAGGACACTCTGCGGAAATAAAAAAAACTTACATTAGCTAAAACGTTGCAATAGAAATTTGAAACCGCTAAGTTCTTGCGGTTCTAATTCCCGATAGAAAAATAAACATTATCTAAATAAGGTTTAATACATGAAAAAATTGCTGCTAATATTCTTTTGTTCCATCTGGACTTTTTATGCGACGGCACAAAATTTACCCCGAGTAATTGTACTTTCAACAGGTGGTACCATTGCTGGTCAACAACCTAATACAGATAAGGCAGGTTATGTCTCTGGAAAAATTCCTGTGGAAGAATTGCTCAAAAATATTCCTTCAATCACTCAAAAAGCCATTGTACAGGGAGAACAAATAGCATCTATAGGAAGTTTTGATATGACCATTGATATTTGGATAAAACTAGCAAGACGCATAAATGAAATATTTGCTAAAAATGAAGCAGATGGGGTTGTAATAACCCACGGTACAGACACGCAAGAAGAAACTGCTTATTTTTTAAATCTTACTGTCCAATCAGAAAAACCAGTTGTTTTAACAGGAGCCATGCGACCGGCAACAGCCATTAGTGCTGATGGGTCTAAAAATTTATATGACGCCATCATTGTAGCAAGTGACATAAGCAGTAAAGGAAAAGGTGCATTGCTATGCTTTAACGAAAATGTTTATGACGCCAAAAATGTAGTAAAGACAAGCATGACGAATGTGAACGCATTCTCTTCGCCCAATACAGGTGCAATAGGGCAGGTATATGACTCAAAAGTATATTACAATACACAGACAATAAATAAACATGGTGGGCCTGCTGCTTTTGATGTCAGTAAACTTGATTCATTACCCATTGTGGAAATTATTTATGCTTATGCTGGTGCTTCAAATGTTGCAATAAATGCTCTTATCGATACCAATGTTGGAGGAGTAATTATAGCAGGTACGGGCAATGGCAGTTTTGATAAGGAAATATTGGAATCTGTGAAAAAAGCAGTTAAAAAAGGCATCATAGTAGTACGGTCATCAAGAGTAGTTTCAGGTAAAGTTGCCACCCAGTATGTAGGACCATTTGACGATTCAAAAAATGGGACGATAGTATCAGATAACCTTAATCCACAAAAGGCAAGAATACTTTTAATGCTTGCGTTAACTATCACTAAAGACAAAAATAAAATTCAGGAAATGTTTTTCACTTATTGATTAAACAGCAATACTGAGTTAAAATTTAATACTGAAATTGAAGGACAAGACATGACTAAAGAAATTAACATAGTCCATTTGATTCGAAGAACAGCAACCAACAAAAGGCTTGCCGCAAGGCTGGAGCCGGTTGGGAGCACAATTTCCGATACATACTACATTGGCACCATACCTGCCTTGGTGCTTATTGATAAAAACTCCCAAATAATTGGCAAGTATGGTGGTTTCTACTATTCCAGAAATGCTTTTTTGTTGGATTTAGATGAACAGTTAGATAAAATATTCAGGAAATAATCACCTGGTTTTTTTAATCCTTATCGCTCCAATAAGCAGGCAACATCATAAAAATTATTCCTAAAAAATGAGCGCCTGCATGGTTTATCCCGCGTGTTCAATTTTATATTCTTTCTTTTCAATAAACTTCTTCATTTGCTGCATGAACTTCAGCAAATGCTGCATGGAAAATATATCATCCACCACCAGCATAAATAATTTCCCGTTTTGCCTGAGCTTTGCTTTGTTGGTTTGCTTTTGAATGAATTCCAAAATCAGCCTAAAAGTTTCCGATTCAAAATAGGGCGAATCAGGTTTATTTATAAAGTAGCATTTCAGCGTATCATCTTTCAATATCATTCTTTCAAAGCCCAATGCCACAGCAAGCCTGCGGCAGCGGACCGTATCGAATAAATCTTCCACCTGTTTTGGCAACGCTCCAAAACGGTCAACCAATTCAATGGCAAAGAAGTTCAGTTCTTCCTCGCTTTCACAATTGTCCAGTCTCGTATAAAGCGATAATCTTTCTGTGATGCTTTCCACGTAATTGTCAGGGATCAAAATTTCCAGGTCAGTATCGATGGTGCAATCCTGCACATAATCTTCCTGCTTCGATATTTCCTCTTTGAACAATTCTTTGAATTCAGTCCGCTTCAATTCTTTAATCGCTTCATTCAAAATTTTCTGATAAGTTTCAAAACCAATTTCAGCCATGAAACCGCTTTGCTCGCCCCCGAGCATATTGCCTGCTCCGCGAATGTCCAGGTCTCGCATCGCGATTTGAAAACCGCTTCCCAGGTCGCTGTGCTGTTCCAGTGTCTGCAATCTTTTCCTTGAATCGGTTGGCAGTGTTGCCAGCGAAGGAGCAAGCAAATAACAGAACGCTTTTTTATTGCTCCTTCCAACACGCCCCCTGAGCTGGTGCAAATCGCTTAAGCCAAATTGATGTGCATTATTAACAATAATCGTGTTCACGTTCGGGATATCGACTCCGCTTTCAACAATGTTGGTGCAAACCAGCACATCGTATTTTTTATCGATGAAGTCAAGGATCCTTTCTTCGAGCTCATGCCCTTCCATTTGCCCGTGCGCATAGCCAATGCTCAGGTCAGGGCAAAGCCCCTGGATAATCGCAGTCATTTCTGCAAGGCCAAGAATCCTGTTGAAAATAAAAAACACCTGTCCGCCCCTTTCGGTTTCAAAATAAATCGCATCGCGAATAAAGTCTTCATTATAGCCGTGCACTTCAGTTTGAATCGGCTGGCGGTTCGGGGGAGGTGTATTGATAATGCTCAAGTCTCTTGCGCCCATTAAACTGAACTGCAGTGTTCTTGGGATAGGCGTTGCTGTTAGCGTTAAGCAGTCAACATTTGTGCGAAGTGTCTTTATCTTTTCTTTATGTGCCACGCCGAATTTCTGCTCTTCATCTATTACCAGCAATCCGAGATCCTTAAACTTCACTTCTTTTCCTAACAATGCATGGGTCCCGATGATGATATCTGTTTTTCCTTCTTCCAGTTTTTTTAACGCCTCTTTTTTTTCTTTTGAAGATTTGAACCGGTTCACATAATCAACAGTAACCGGAAAATCTTTTAGCCGCTCACTGAATGTTTTGTAGTGCTGGAATGCAAGAATGGTAGTGGGCACCAATACAGCAGCCTGTTTGCCATCACAACATGTTTTGAATGCCGCACGGATGGCGACTTCGGTTTTGCCGAAGCCAACGTCGCCGCAAACGAGCCTGTCCATGGGCGAGGGCGATTCCATATCTTTCTTGACATCAGCCGTTGCTTTCCCCTGGTCTGGGGTATCTTCATAAATAAAAGATGCTTCAAGCTCAGTTTGCATGTAATTATCTGGCGCATGCGCAAACCCTGGCTGAGCTTTTCTTTGAGCATATAATTTGATCAGGTCGAAAGCGATTTCTTTTACCCTGGCTTTTGTTTTTTCCTTTAGCTTTTGCCAAACATCGCTGCCGAGCTTGCTCACTTTCGGAACTGTTCCCTCCTTGCCGGTGTACTTTGAAATTTTATGCAGCGAATTGATATTTACATATAAAATATCGCTGTCTTTGTAGATGATCCTTACGGCTTCCTGCAATTTGCCATTGGCTTCAATTTTTTGCAGGCCGCTGTATATGCCCACTCCATGGTCAAGGTGGGTTACATAATCGCCTGGTTGCAGCTCTCTCAATGTCCTAAGGGTAAGCGCCTTGTTTTTATTATAAGCCTGCTTGACCTTGTATTTATGATAACGCTGGAATATCTGGTGGTCAGTGTAGCAAATTATTTTTAGATCATCATCAATAAAGCCCTCATGTATGGAAACAGGAACAGGCGTGAACTGTAGGGATGAATGCAGGTCTTCAAAAATCACATGCAGGCGTTCCAGTTGCTTTGGGTTGTCGGCAAATAAATAAGTTTTGTATTGCTTCGCTTCGCGGCTTTTGAGGTCTTTGATCAGCAAATCAAAATTCCTGTTGAAAGAAGGCTGAGCTTTGGTGTTGAACGCTATTTCCCATTTCGGCTGCCCGTTGTTTGGCGACTGGCTCCCAAATTCAATGCAGTGAAATTTTTTTAAATGTTCTTCTGCTTCAATGGCCCCGATGAAATCTGTTTTGCTGACTCTTCTTTTTTCCTCATTTTTGCTTTCGCCTGTTTCGTATCCTGCACCTCCCATTTCAACAAACAACTGCAAGTTATCTTCTTCATTCAATAAGCTGTCTTTTAAAAAAGCGCTGTCCTGCACCCAGATCACCGTGTTGCCGGGGATAAAGTCGAACAAGGAAATTTTTTCTTTGTCATCAAATTGTGTTTCCACATTGGGAATAATGCTCACCTGCAGCAGCTTTCGTTCGCTCAATTGTGTTTCGGGGTCAAACAGGCGGATGGAATCAACATCATTGCCGAACAACTCAATACGGTAAGGCTTTTCGTTGCCGAACGAATAAATATCAAATATGCCGCCACGCACGGCAAATTGGCCGGGCTCATATACAAAATCAGTCCGCTCGAAGCCGTAGCTCACCAGTTTTTCCATCATGGCATTCAAGTCAATGGCATCGCCTGATTTGATGTACATGATATTTCCTGACAAAGTTTTTGGCAGCACTACCTTCTCGAACAAGGCTTCAGGATAGGTTACCAGTAATTTTTTATTGCCTCCCCCGCTCCATTTGGTGAGGGCTTCGGTGCGCAGCATTACGTGGCTGCTGTTCAGCAGGCGATAATTTTTTTTGTTTTTAAATGAGGAGGGAAAGTAGAACACATCCAGTGCCTTGGTAATGTTTTCAATGGTGTTGTGCAGGTATGCTGCGGACTCATCATCATTGCATACCACTACATGGTTTAGCTGGCTGGCCAGCTCATGCTGGAAAACAGCGCTGATCACAAAAGCAGGGGCGCCTCCATATAAGTTTTTCAGGAAGATGTTTTGGGGCTGGGCAAAAGTAATCCTCTCCGCAACCTGGAAAATGCGGGGGGAGCTCATCAATAATCCGGGAGAGGCCTCACTGTTCATTCAGGCCACAAATATAAAGCAACCAAAGAAAATATAGCAGCGTATCCATTTTTAAGGTTAATGTTGAAATTTTAGGTGAAGGGTTTTTTAAAAGCAAAACTTTTAATACGCCGCATCGTAGTCGATCCTAAATTCGGCCTTTGAAAATTTTACAGGTAAAACTTCAACAGGGGCGATATTATTATCTTTATCGAACCAGTTGGCAAAAAACAGATCGCCTTTTTTAACAAAAAGCGAATACCTGCCTGGGGGAAGATTTACTTTGAAATATCCATTCGGGCCTGTTTCCACTTTGGTCATGAATTTTGTTTGGATGGAATAATAAAATGCTGATTGTCCCTGTCTTTGCACCTGGCTCAGGTTCGTGAGCTGATAAATATATAAAAATGTGCTGGTTCCTTTTAGTGGAACAGGCTTTGCATCAGGCGAAGGCATCTGGTTGCCTGATACCAGGTAAACGTATCCCTCAATGCCTTGCTGAGGCACATCATTTGAATGTGAATGTGCAAGCGATGCACAGGAACCAATAACCGCTATTAATGATATATTGGAAAGAGAAAAAAGAAATTTGTGCATTGCCGCATTTTAAAAGTGAAAGTTCTAATTTAGTGAAAATAAAGAATACGTATAAACAACTATTTATGACGAAAAGGCTCTCCGTTGTCCTTACCTTAATGATAGCTGTAACATTTTTTTGCCCGTTGTCCGCACAGGTTCTTACCAACAGGAATGCACTCACCGCAATGTCGAAAAATTTTAAGAGCAGGGAAGAAAGCGATTTGACCAGGGCATTGCAGCTTGCCAAACAAAAAGGATGGTTTTTGAGAAAAATAACCAAAAACGGGGGCTCTGTTTTACTGATAGGCGTGGATGAATTGGGCAACCCGAGGTATGTTACTACCTACAACAATACCATTGCCGCAGCAACAACAAGGGCAAGCCAGTTGTGGCCTGGCGGCTCTTCAGGATTGAACTTATCAGGCTCCTCTGCGGCTGTTAAAGGGAAAATGGCCATTTGGGATGGCGGCCACCCGCTTACTACACATGTAGAGCTCACTGGCCGGATCGCACTTAAAGATGTAGGCACTGTAGAAGGCCATGCCACCCATACTACCGGGACCATGATCGCCACAGGCATTAACCCCATTGCAAAAGGAATGGCTTTTGGCGCCCAGCAATTGCTGGCTTATGATTTCAGCAATGATGCATCTGAAATGACCGCTGCTGCCCCGGCCCTTCTTATTTCCAACCATTCTTACGGGTTTTTATCGGGGTCAGGGTGGACTTTTGACGGCACCAACTGGAATTGGTACGGTGATACCACTGTCAGCAAAAGTGACGCGTATGGTTTTGGGTACTATGACAAAAATGCTCAATTGTACGATTCTATTGCATATAATGCCCCTTATTACCTTATTGATGTTGCTGCAGGCAATGCAAGAGGGTATAACGGCCCTGCAGTGGACAGTTCTTATTTATACAATGGAAATACAAAGATCAAGCGTTCTGCTATTCTCGGAAATAACCCCAACTTTACAAGTATTAGCAATACCGCTGATTCAAAAAATACGTTGGTTGTTGGCGCGGTCAATGGCATCCCTGCAGGGTATAATTCACCCAATGATGTTACCATTGCCTATTTCAGTTCGTGGGGCCCGACCAATGACGGAAGAATAAAACCGGATGTTGTTGCGGATGGTGTTGACGTAACTTCTACCTGGAACACTTCAACTACGGCATACAGCACACAGAGCGGGACTTCAATGGCTACGCCGAATGTAACAGGCTCCCTGTATTTATTGCAGGAATACTACGATAAGCTGCATCCTTCTTTGTTCATGCGCTCAGCCACACTGAAAGCCCTGGCTATTCATACAGCCGATGAGGCAGGGCCAGCCGAAGGCCCGGATTACGTGTATGGATGGGGGTTATTGGATGCCCTGAAAGGAGCCAATGTTATTACTTCTTCCTATAACCAGCAAGCTGATACGATCATTGAAAGCACATTGAACAATGGCGCAACGTATACCTTCAATGTAGTTGCATCAGGCAAAGGGCCGCTTGCGGCTACATTGGTTTGGACCGACCCCCCGGGGACTCCTGTTGCTGTGCCCCAGTCTTTGCACAATACTGCGCCCATGCTGGTGAACGATTTGGACATGCGCATAACAAGCGGCGCCCAGGTGTATAAACCATGGGTGCTCGATCCTGCCAATCCATCGAACCCGGCAACAAGAGGAGATAATTTTCGCGACAATGTGGAAAAAATAAATGTGGACAGCATTGTGCCCGGCCAGGCGTACACTGTTACCATAACGCATAAAGGAACTTTGGCAAGAGGGCAACAGGCTTTTTCGTTATTGGTTAGCGGCATTGGCGGGCAGGCTTATTGCGCCTCTGCGCCTACCAGCACAGCAGGCACCCGCATTGACAGCATTGGCATCAGCAATATAAATATTGCGAACCCTGCAGGCTGCACTTCCTATATAAACAACACAAAATATACCATACAGATCCAGCCAAAACAAAAACTGCCCATCAGGATCAGGCTTGGGAGCTGTGATGCATCGGTTTCAAATAAAGTAGTGAAGGTTTTTATTGACTACAACAACAACGGCGTTTTTGACGCAAATGAACTGGCGGCCCAAAGCAGTGTAATGAGTGGCAATGCAGTATATACTGATACCATCAGCCTTCCATCGCTTACAAAGGGCAATTTCACCATGCTCCGCATTGTTGCGCAGGAAACAAATGACCCATCCACAGTGCAGGCTTGCGGCAGTTATGGAAATGGCGAGACCGATGATTTTAATGTTTTGGTTGTTAGCCCTGCTAACGACCTGGCGCTTGCACAAGTCATTTCCCCGGTAAATGGCGCTTGCAGCGATGACGCTGAACTTGTAACCATTGCAATCCGTAACAACGGAACAGATACTGCTTCAAAAGTGCCGGTCAGCGCGGTGATAAAAAATGGAAGCACAACGGTGGCAACATTAAACGAAGTTTACCCGGGAAAAATCCCGCCCGGTTTTTTAGTGACCTATACTTTCCAAACAACTGTAGCAACTGCTTCTGGAGCAAATTATAATGTTTCCGCTTTTGTAACTTCTGCAACAGATCAAAATAGTGCGAACGATACTTTAACAAGCACCGTTAGCATTGCTGCCGCACCTGCTGCACCTGAAGCGACTGCGACTGTTAGTGGAGACACACTTCATTTGACAGTCACTAATCCAAATCCGAGCTCAATTTATTTCTGGTATGCGAGCGCAACAAGTGACACAGCTTTATTTGCATCTACAGATACATTGCTCACATTAAATTCCGTTCCCGCCGGAAATACATTTTATGTTGGCGAAGGGATTAAAGGAACTGTAGGCGTGAAATCAAAAAATGATTACCAAAGCGGAAGCGGGGGAGGGTATCAAAGTCCGGGAAACAATTTCTTAGCGTATGATGCAAAAGTTCCTATTGTCCTAAATAGCGCAAAGTTATTTACAGGAAATCCGGGGAAAATTCAACTGATGGTCATTGACACACTGGATACACAGCCTGACGGTTCATACTTTTACAGAGTTCTTAGTAATACAATCATTGACGTTTATGCTACAAGTCCTACGCCGAAGCCAGGATCAGTTAGTGGGAACAATCCTGCTGATAACGGAGCTGTGTTTTATATAAACCTTTCATTACCTGCTGGTAAACATTTAATTTTAGATAGCACTATTGATGCTACAATTGATAAAACAGCTATTGCAACTGCTTCCATTTTCAGAAATAATAATATTACCGGAAACCCATATCCATTTACTATACCAAACGTAATATCTATAACAGGCAATAGTGCCACTTCAGCAAGCAACCCTAATCAATATCAAAGCTATTATTATTACCTCTACGATATGAAAGTTCAAACTGCCGATTGTGTTAGTGACAGGACGGCCGTAACCGTTTCTGTTCCTTCCAACCTCAGTTTCAATGTGTGGCCCAACCCGGTAACACCGGGGAGCAACCTAAATATTTTGTTCAATGCCGGGAGCACAGGAAATTTTCAAATAGAGGTTTTTGATTTATTGGGAAGAAGATATTTCTCTCAGAATTATTCCGCATCAGGATTGTTCAGCACACAAGTGAATGTGAACTCGCTCGTAACGGGGATATATATCCTGGTTATTAGAGAAGGGAGTAAATTGTATAAGAAAAAAGTATTGATAACTAAATAATCGTTCAATAAATGCCGGCAATTTATAATGCCGGTATTTATTTTCCGTTATAGAAGTAGTGCAACCCTCTCTAAGAAATTTTTAAAGAACAGTTATTAAAGGCACCGGGCGGCTTTGCATAACTGTTTAAAACTTTATAATTGCTGCTTAAGCCGTCAGGCTCTTTCTTATTTGCAATTATGATCTTAAACTGATCCTAAACTTTTACTGGCGGTGCGCCTCGGGCCATTTTAAAAATAATTTGAGATATTTTCATTGGTATAGAATAATCATATATATTAGCCTGTTCGATTGCTTGCCATTATTGGCAAGATAGGTGAGCAGATCAACCGGTCTGCTCTTTTTATTAAAAATTTAAACCATCGCTAACGAATGTTGCAACCTTGGCAAACAGGAAAAGTAATAAGAATTGAAAATGAAACCCCCGGTACCCGCCGTTTTTGGATTGAAATGCAGGGCATGAAGTCATTCGATTTTAAGCCCGGGCAATTTATAACGCTCGACCTACCCATTCATGAAAAGCCCAATAAGCGCTGGCGCAGCTATTCCATTGCTTCCTGGCCGGATGGCACCAACGTTGTTGAGCTGGTAATCGTTTACCTGGAAGACGGGGCTGGCACCCATTATTTGTTCAATGAGGTGGGCGTTGGATCGGAACTGACGTTGCGCGGCCCTCAAGGCGTATTTACATTGCCTGAAAAAATCGAAAAAGATTTGTTTTTCATTTGCACAGGTACCGGCATAGCTCCTTTCCGTTCTATGTCCCATTACATCTTCAACCACCATGTTCCCCACGGTGATGTGTACCTAATTTTTGGCTGCCGTAAATTCAGCGACAGCCTGTATAGAAAAGAACTTGAAGAGATGGAAGGAAAAATGCAGGGCTTTCATTATATCCCTGTTTTTTCAAGAGAAACCCAGGGCTCTGGTGGCCAACCTTTCCGAACTGGGTATGTTCATGCAGTATATGAAGAAGTTTGCAGGAATAATATGCAATTGGGGTTGGCAGATGAAGCTGCTATATTAAAACCCGCTTCATTTTATTTGTGCGGATGGAGAAATATGGTTGATGAGGCAAAGCACAGGATACAGGCACTTGGATATCATAAAAAAGCCATTCACCAGGAATTGTATGGTTAGCGGAATGCATTGGCGCTTTGTGGGGAACACCTGTTTCGCCGGCACATAAAAACTCTAAAATATATTTTTTAGTCCATAGCAATCAAACCCGGACTGAAATTGAAGGGTAAGCGAAGTTGATGCGGGCATTACTGTCCGCCGACAATGCGCCAATGCGAGGTTAGCTGCGGGTACATTACTTGGGACGAACCGGTGCAATTAAATCTTCAGCTGCTAATATTTCCCATTTGTTGTCTCTAAATATCCAGGTGTCTGTCCAGACAAACCGTGCCGTTGAAGAGCCTGCCCTTTTAACCCAGGTTTCATCGCCTTGTGCTATAGCAAAATTGCCATAGAAGCGAATTTTTATATCATTTAGGTGATTAGAAAGAAATCTTTGTGGGGCAGTACCTGTTTCTTTGATCATTGCTGCCTTGCCATATTGTTCTCCTTCAGGGGAAACACCTACAAAGTCTTCAGCGATGATCCTTTTAATTATATTGGTGTCGCCGGAAGCTACAGATTCTGCCCATTGTCTTTCGGATTCTCTTATGTATTCTTCGGCTTTAGCATAGTCTACTTCCTGTTTGCACGAAGAAAGGAGGTATAGGCTTATTAGCAATAAGGTCACGAATGTTTTCATATGGCTTAGTTTGGTAGTTTTATAAAGCTTGCAGCCAACATGCAAGTATTCATTCAAATCAAGCTTTTGCTCAGCCAATTTTTTTATTCAGCCGGTTGTCATAAATGCGGCTATGGCTTTCTTTGCTGCCGGGCGAAAAATCTTTAGCGAGCATTTTTTTCCTTAATGAGCCATCAGGCATTTTTTCCTTAACGGCAGCTTCGTTTGTGCTGGCCATTACAATTACAGGATCCTTAACAGCCCGCAACCTTATTTCCATGTTGATGTATTCTTTTTGCATTTCAAGAATTTCAGCATGGCTGTTGATCATTTCAGTTTCGGTTTTTAAAAGCTTTTTACGGATTTTTAAAACCTGTGCTCTCCCATAACTAAAACCGATGAGCATGGAAATAGCGGAGATCGCCAGCAGGATGAGCGCATTGACCGGGAATTCAAGCGTAAGCATGATAATTTAATTGAGGTTAGTAAGTAAACACAAATGGGTATAGCAATATGCAACGTGCACGTATGTGTGCATACATATTTTAAATCTAAGATAGATATTAGGAAAAAGCCCTATGAAATTTGTTTATCCACAATGCTCTTAATTGTGTGAATAGGAATGCGTTCCTGCTTCATGCTGTCGCGGTAGCGGATGGTCACCGTGTTATCTTCTTTGGTTTGGTGATCGACGGTGATACAGAATGGAGTTCCGATAGCATCCATGCGGCGGTAACGTTTTCCTATAGTGTCCTTTTCTTCATAAAAGCAACGGAAAGCATTTTTGCAATCATCCATTATTTGCCTCGCTATTTCAGGCAATCCATCTTTTCTCACTAAAGGCAGAATGCCGAGCTTAACGGGCGCCAGTATGGGAGGTATTTTCAACACTGTGCGGCTGTCTTGTTTATCAGGGGTGCTCAGGTCTTCTTCAGCATACGCATTGCTGATGATGAGCAGGAACATCCTGTCCAGGCCGATGGAAGTCTCGATAACATAAGGGATGTAGTTGCCATAGGGCTTGCCGGTGGCATCAAGGTCGTTGTCGAAGTATTGCATCTTCTTTTTACTGTACTCCTGGTGGTTGCGCAAATCGAAATCAGTTCTTGAATGAATGCCTTCTACTTCTTTAAAGCCAATGGGGAAATCATATTCAATATCGCATGCGGCATCTGCATAGTGGGCCAGCTTTACGTGGTCATGAAAACGGTATTTCTCTTTTTCGGTGCCAAGGCTCAAATGCCATTTCAATCTTTCTTTCTTCCAGAACTCATACCACTCTTTTTGTGTGCCCGGACGAATAAAGAATTGCATCTCCATTTGCTCGAACTCGCGCATGCGGAAGATGAATTGCCTGGCCACGATTTCATTACGAAAGGCTTTTCCAATTTGTGCAATCCCAAAAGGTATCTTCATCCTCCCGGTTTTTTGCACATTCAGGAAGTTTACAAAAATACCCTGCGCGGTTTCGGGCCTTAAATAAATTTCATTGGCTTCTTCAGTTACGCTTCCAAGCTGAGTAGAGAACATAAGATTGAACTGGCGCACATCGGTCCAGTTGCTTGTTCCGCCAACCGAACACCTGATCTTATTGTTCTCAATCAGTTCTTTCAGCCCATTAAAATCGCTTGCTGCAATCAGCTTGTCCATTTTTTCCAATAAGCTTTTGGCTTTTTCGGTATCGCCTTTTGCTTCCAGTTCATCAGCAAAGCTTTCAATCAAATGGTCAACACGATAACGTTTCTTACTGTCTTTATTATCGATCATGGGGTCGCTGAAATTATCTACATGCCCGCTGGCTTTCCAGGTGGTGGGGTGCATAAAAATGGCAGCATCAATGCCCACAATGTTTTCATGCAATTGGGTCATGCTTTTCCACCAATAATCTTTGATGTTCTTTTTCAGCTCGCTTCCCCATTGGCCGTAATCATATACTGCGCTCAGCCCATCATAGATTTCGCTTGAAGGGAAAATGAAACCGTATTCTTTGCAATGCGAAATAATCGCCTGGAACTTCTTGTGATCGTTTGCCATAGTGGGCGCAAAGGTAAAATTTTCCTGTTGAAAAGGCCGGGGTTTAAGGGCAACCACTAAATTGCACCAATAACAAATGTTGCTTATGCCACTTGCTATCGGGTTTAAAAAGAAAAAGCAGCCCTGGCTGGAGAAATTTGGGGTTTATTATCTCGGCATTTTCGGCAGGCGCGAGTTGGGCCATAATGTTTTTGATTTTACAGATGAAGAACTGAATAAAAGAATAGACCGCATTTCAGTAAGGGGCATCTTGCTTTCTGCATTGACCGGGCTGGTCTGCGTTTGGCCTACTGTTTATATTGATGTACTGGAGCACAATGAACCTTTCCTGGTTCAATATGGCTGGGTGGCGGGGGCTACTTTGATATCAGTTGCCATTGAGTTTTACCTTCTTTTTATTATTGCCCTGCATGCTGTTCATAGCGTAAGCAGGCTAATAAATATACACGCTCATAAAAATGACTTTCTATCTAAAGGCCCTTTTAATGTGACCAACATCCTTGCAAGGGCTGCGCTGGAATTGCCAGACCCTGAAATGGAAATATTAGGCATTGATCCCTTTGAGCGTATTTCTAAGCGGAACTTGTTTATACTTGGGTTATTGTACAAGCTAAAAATCGTTATCACCAATTTTATTTCAAAATTCTTGCTGAGATGGAGCTTTGGTGAAGCTATAGCAGGCATCTCAGTCAACTACATTGCACTGCCCGTAGAATGTTTTTGGAACGGGGTTGTGCTGCATCGTGTGGTAACTGAAGCCAGGCTGAGGCTGATGGGCTTCGCTTTGAGCAACCATATTGCCGACAATGTGCTGCATGACGGGCTGATGGAGCAATTGAGCGACGAAGCAAAATCGGGTTGCCTTCGGGCAATCGGCAATGCGGTGGTCATGGCAAAAAACTATCATCCCAACATGATCGTGCTGCTATTGCGCTTTCAGCATTTGCTGCATATTAGCCAGGACAGGCAATACGATAATTGGGGTTTATTGATTTCATGCCTTCAAAAAATTAATGAGAAGGAAAGAAATTTTTTGCTCGATCTTTTTACCGTTGCCGTTTCTTTTGATGGAAAAATTTCAGAGCTTGAAAACGAAAAGCTGAAAGAAGTATACGGGAAGGATTATGAATTGTATCATCCGAGGCTTATCCAGCTCACTAAAAATTTACGGGATGGCAAGCTGCATGCTGCTGCTGAACTGTGCAGGCTTGATTTTGTTGCCGGGTGAAAAAGGGAACTGTGGTTATTTCAATTTTTTATTTTGCTGATGCCTTTCCGCATCGCGGATGTTTTTCTTTTCAAAATTTTTTTTCAATGCATCTGTAAGGTCTATCCCGGTTTGGTTGGCGATGCATATTAACACCCAAAGAACATCAGCAAGCTCATCTGCCAATATTTTCTCTTTATCGGATTCTTTGAACGACTGGTCGCCGTATAAACGGCTCATCAACCTGGCCACTTCACCCACTTCTTCGGTAAGGATTGCCATATTGGTCAGTTCGCTGAAATAACGAACGCCCACGGTTTTTATCCAATGGTCAACGGTTTGCTGTGCTTTTCTAATGGAAATGTCCTGCACCTGTTAAGTTTTAGTAGCAATTGCTTTAAAAAATCTGTATTAAGCATCTTGCTTAATTTTTTCCTGTTAGGCCATGGATACAAATGGTAAGCTATGAATTTATGAAATCCATTCCTAATTCTTGGTTTGTTTCGAACTCAAATATAAATAGTTCCTTCCAGGTAAGTCCTGGCATGGCCACTGATGAAAACCCTGTTGCCTTTTGTCTCGCATTCCAGGTATCCTTTTCGTTTTGACAATTGTATGGCTGATAATTTTTTTTTGCCCAACCTGGCTGCCCAGTAAGGCGCCATCAGCGTGTGCGCTGAACCGGTAACGGGGTCTTCATCAATGCCGGACTGGGGGAAAAAGCAGCGCGATACGAAATCTGTGCGATCGCCTTTTGCAGTGGCAATAACCCCCCTTGATTCTAATTGCGCCAGTATTTTGAAATCAGGAGAAAGCCTTTCAATGGCCGCCTGGCTTTCCAGCACGGCCATATAATCTGTAGAGCCTTTATACACTTCCAAAGGTTTTGTTTTTAATCCTTCTTCAATAGCCGGCACCATATCGGTTTTTTTAAAGCTGTCTGCCGGGAAATCCAGCATCAGCATGCCATCATTTTTTTTGAAAACATGCAAAGGCCCGCTTTTTGAATGAAAAGTGATTTTGTCTTTATTATAGAAAAGATGATTAAAGAAAACATGGGCAGAAGCCAGCGTGGCATGCCCGCACAACGCCACTTCAACAGCAGGGGTAAACCAACGAATGGCATAATCATTTTCAAAGGGCGCAATAAAAGCCGTTTCAGCAAGATTGTGCTGCATGGCGATTTGCTGCATCATATCTTCGGTTAGCCATTCCTGTAAACTGATCACTGCGGCAGGGTTTCCGCCGAACACCGATCCTGCAAATGCATTAACGACATACACTTTCAGTTCCATACATTATACTTTGCTTTTAGTGTCAATAATAATCGTAACCGGGCCGTCATTCATTAATGCAACTTTCATGTCAGCGCCGAATTCTCCGGTTAAAATTTTTTTTCCTGAATCAATTTCTAATTGTGCAATCATCTTTTCATATAGTGGAATGGCCATTTCCGGTTTGCTTGCGCGAATATAAGATGGGCGGTTGCCCTTTTTTACGGATGCGTGCAAAGTAAACTGGCTCACCAGCAAAATATCTCCACCAGCATCTTTTAGTGAAATATTCATCACGCCATTTTTATCATCAAAGATGCGCAGGTTGCAAATTTTCGAGCTCAGCCATTCAATATCTTCTTTTGAATCTGCATCTTCAATACCCAACAGGACCAATATCCCTTTATTAATTTTTGATTTGACGGTATTGTTTATGATAACGCTTGCCTGGCTTACCCTTTGTAATACTGCCCGCATTTCTCAATTCTTTTAATTGTATTTTTGAAATATGAAGATAGATGTTTCAAAAGAAATTAAGTTCCACACTGCGAGGAGCGGCGGCAAAGGCGGGCAAAATGTGAATAAAGTGGAGACGATGGTTGAAGGGTATTTCAATATTGAGGATTCGTTATTATTGACGGATGAACAAAAGCAAGCAGTACATCAAAAACTTTCTAAAAAAATAAATGGGGAGGGCATGCTTTTAATAAAGTCTCAGGTTCACAGGACTCAGTTAAGCAATAAAGAAGAGGTGATAAGGAAAATGAACGTATTGATTGAGCTTGCGCTTAAAAAAGAAAAGAAGAGAATAGCCACCAAACCATCTAAAGCTGTAAAAGAAAAACGCATCGAGTCTAAAAAGAAGCAGGCCGAAATTAAAAGCGGGCGAAAGAGAATCAGGGAATGGTAACAAAAGCAGCAGGATTAAGTTCAGCAGTTGCTGGCATAAGGGGTATTAGTTAATACATCATCGGCAGCCAGGTAGATTGATAAGGCATACGTTTCGAGCGGTCATGAAACTATAATGGTATAATACATGCTCCTTAAAGGGGCATCTTTTTTTTGCCAAATTCTTTGTTGCTTGAAAACAATTTTTGCAGTTCCCTTTTTTAATCCTGTTACCAGAAACACCTCACGGCCGCTGTCCCCTGGTTTTAGCTCACCGCGAAATTCTTTATCAGCCTTTTCTATCCGGGCAATGAAGCCGTCATCAATTTCAAAACCCCATTGATAGCCTGATGTTGTGCGGCTTTCTAATTTTATTAAAATGCTTGCCCCGCTTTTTATTTGGAGCTCTTGCGCATCCACATTCACTGTTGTTGATGGTTACACCAGCCTGATTGTCCAAAAATCATCACAAAGGTTGTTGCTGGCAATGTAAGCATAAGGCATGTAAAAATAGCCCTTATCGCCCCAGCCTGTTCCCCATGAATTCCGGACGATGGCAACCCCTTTTGCATCGTTATAGCCCACTGCCATTACTGCGTGGCCGCCTTCCACTTTTTCGGTTGGTTTTGGCATGGGCATTTTTCCTGTCCTGGCTACTGTGGCGCTCATGAAGCTTTCATAAACAGTGAAGCCGAACACAAAAGGAAAACCTTCGCTGAGACAGGATTTCAATAGCATTAAATTGGTATTGTCGAGCCGTTGGTACAATTGGATTTCATTTTTCCTGGCATTGGAATAACAATTTGCCGTCGGCTTAACTGCAAAATTATTAATGTCGTAAGGCCATTCTTTTTCGGGGCAAACGCCCTGTTTGTTCAGCGTTTTAATGCCATCCCGGATTTGGGCGCCGCTGTCGCTGCTCGTGGTATGTTCAATCACCCGTTCGTTATAATAAATGAACAGCCGCGAAGGCATAAAATCCTTTTTCTTTTCCTTGATCCTGTCGAATTCATAAGCTGCTGCCAGTGCATTTGCTGTGCAACTTCCAAGCTGGCCCTGGTCATACACTGAGGGGCAATGCGCCCGTAAATCTGCTAAATCCGGCAGCTTCTTCATGACCATTAAAGGCGCTGAATAAATCAGGTCTCGATGGTCAGGCACATCGGGTACCCAGCCGAGGCGGAAGGAGTTTTTTTTTGCTTTGGCCATAGATCAGGTTTTAATTAAGCAAAATAAATTTAGAGCCTGTTTAAAATTTTAAAAATGAATGCCTATAGGTTCGAAACTGATCATCTCATACCCATTTTGCCCTTGTTCTTGCTCAAATCCGATCTGTAGTAACTATAAAAAAGGTTCAATGGTGGCTCAAAGTATAAATTTTAAACAGGCCCTTAGGATGCTGACTGAAATTTCAAAATGGGTTTAATGATGAATGTGATTTGATTAAGCCATTGTGCAAATTTTGTATTAATTAATTTTAACTGCAAATAGAATGCCTACCTGAACATTATGGGTAGTTATACCTTTTTTTTCAAGTGCAGATACCTTTGTTTATCCCAGCAACTATACTTTTCTTTATATATTTTTCAAATCAATAAAAAATACCGAACATGAAACCGAAAAATTTGCTTGAGCTTGTTTTCAGCTTGTTCCTGGTTGCTTTTGTACTGAGCGGTTGTTACCGGAACAAGATTCCGTTTAATAAAGAAAGGGCAATGCAGGAGATTATACCAATTGAGCAGGCAAGGAGCTTACAGAAAAATTTCATTGCTTCTCATGAAAGGTTGACGAGGGTCATTGCTGATTCTACTTTTTTGAAAAATCATTTCAATCTACCCAACGCCGAAACTTTTAACCGGGATATGATTGCTGCTTTGCTGAACCAAGATGGCGCAGATGGCATACGCATTTATTACGGAGAGGATGCCCAAGGGCAGATAAGGCTTGCCCTGTTGCCTGTTGATGCAAAAGGGAACGATATTGTTAATACTATTGTTTCTGCCGCGATTAAGGTGCCAGGAATCTCAAATGTTTACGCTCAAACAGGGCAGGCAGGCGAAAATGGGCAAATTTGCCCACCATGTGAAATGAGATAATTGACAGCATATAATGACTGCAGATAATATTTGGAAATTTATTCTCAGCTTAACAGCGGCATTCCCGGCTATAGTAGGAGCGTTGAGACTGAAAAAAATTGATATTTCATTTCGGCCTTTTATTGTCTATGTGCTTGCATCTGCAATTATTGAGCTGATCGTAGGCCTGGTGATTATCCCCTATTTTAAGGAGATTAAAGTATTGGTATGGAATTGTATTAATTTATTTGAAGCAACAATATTGTTGCTTCAATTCTATTATTGGAAACGGTTTCAAAAATTCAAAAAATTATTCTTTGTAATATTTTCATTAATAATCTTAGAGTGGGTTGTAGAAAATTTTGTTGTGCACAATCTTTTTTATTTCAATTCATTTTTCCTGATTTCATATTCATTCCTGTTGGTTCTTTTAAGCGTACAAACAGTTAATTACATTATTGTAAACGAACGGAGGTTTGCTTTGACGGATAACCCTAAGTTCATTATTTGTGTCGCGATGATTATTTTCTTTATCTACAATATTTTTGTGTATACCTTAATGGCAAAGGGAATAAGGGTATATGACAAAACCCTCATGGGGAAGATTTTTGCCATCCAGGTCTATATTAATGCTTTTGCAAATGTTTTATATGGCTTTGGGGTGTATTTAATACCTAAAAAGGCAGCAGATAAAGAAATGTTTCCGGGTTTTTAGTAGTTGCGATTGTCATGAAGCCCGGGAAAATACGCTGATCCGTTCGTTAAAAAGCAGCAATGGTAACAAATAATAGCCACTTTTTTGATGCCATAGTTATTTTGGCAATATTGATTGGAATAATATTAATTTATTTCATAGTGACCATCATCAGCTACCACCGCCGGTATATTAAGCTTCAGAAAGAGCGGATTTTTGCCGAGATTACCATGCAGGAAAATGAGCGGAGAAGGATTGCCAACGACCTTCACGACAGCCTTGGGCCACTGCTCTCATCTGTTAAGCTGAACATTAACAGCATTGATATCAGTAACAAGCAAGACGAAGAAATCATCAGCAGGGCAAGTAAGCGCATTGACGAGATCATCAAAAGCATGCGCCAGATATCTTATAATCTTTTGCCCAATACGCTCCAAAGGAACGGCCTGAATGAAGCCCTGAGGGAATTTGTAAAAGACATACAGAGCAGGCATAATATGCAAGTTCATTTATACTTTCCCAAAGAGGTGAGCTTTGCTAAAGAAAAAGAAATCCATGTGTTCAGGATAGTCCAGGAAATGCTGCACAATGTGCTTAAACACGCAAATGCAAAAAACCTTTATATAAGCATTACTGAAGAAAACGGTAATTTACAAGTTATGGTGAAGGATGATGGAAGGGGTTTTGATCTTGAAAAATCAAAAAAGGAATCGAAGGGGCTGGGCTTAAAAAGCCTTGAAAGCAGGATTGAAATGCTGAATGGACAGTTGAATTTTGAATCCTTTCCAAACAAAGGCGCCAGTTATTTTTTAAAACTGCCTTTGCAATAATCATTTATTGGCTACATATACCGTTATGAAATATACTATTAGATTAGTGATAGCTGATGATCATGAAATTTTTCGGGATGGCCTGGTGCTGATGCTTTCAAAAGATGGGGATATCATCCTTGAGGGGCAGGCGGAAAATGGGCTAGACCTGATCCATCTCGTGCAAGAAAAAAAACCAGATGTAATATTGACGGATATTAAGATGCCGAGAATGGATGGCATACAGGCTGCAAAGGCTTTACTGGCAGAAAACCCTGATCAGAAAATTATTGCGCTTTCAATGTTCGATGAAGAAAACCTGATTGTTGAAATGTTGGAAGCCGGGGCAAAAGGTTATTTGCTTAAAAATGCTGACAAGCGAGAAATTATAGAAGCTATTGAACAGGTTTATGAAGGCAATTCTTATTATTGCAAACATACTTCAGCCAGGCTTGCAAAAATGATTGTTAACAGCAGCTTTAATCCTTACAAAAAAACAGAAAAAGCTGTTTTTACAGAAAGAGAGACTGTGATTATTAAGCTAACGTGCCAGCAGTTGACCGCACAGCAAATCGGGGAAAGACTTTTTTTGAGCAAACGCACTGTAGAAGGCTACCGGACAAAAATATTGGAAAAAATGAACGTTAAAAATACGACCGGGGTTGTTATTTACGCCCTAAAACACGGGTTGGTCGAAGAGAAAGACATTTTATAGCATATCCAACTCTCTTTTCTTAAGAACCATCGTTTTTAATTTCTGAATCAATCTCTGGCTTAATTATTCGGAAGCCTCAGCGTTTGCCGGCGCGCTGCATAGCTATGCGCGTTATGAACATCTGTAGCTTAGGTTCTTGCATTGACCATTAATTCCTTAATTTTGGACTTAAAAACGAAATTGGTCGAAAGGGTATGGAAATGGCAATCAATAAAGAAGATACGGCGCTGAAGGAAATCATCCAGGGCGCAAGGCTGCTTTTCGAGAAATTCGGGCTTAAGAAAACCACTATGGAAGACATTGCCAGGGAGGTGGGCAAGGGCAAAAGCAGCTTGTATTATTATTTCCCCAGTAAATATGAGATTTTTGAAGCCGTGATCGAACAGGAAATGTCAGAGCTTTCTTGCCTGGTAAAAAAATCTATTGACAAAGCACCTAATGCTAAAGAAAAACTGAAAGCCTATACAAAAGTGAGGCTGACCAAACTGAATAAACTTAGAAACCTTTCTCAGGTCGTAAAGAATGATTTGCTTGACAATATGCACTTAGTGATGGATATTAAAAAAAGGCACGAAGTTGAGCAGATGAATGTGATTAAAGAACTAATTACCGATGGAGTACGGAGCGGAGAGTTCAAAAAAATAACGGAAGCAGATATTAATGTACTGGCTTTTTTATTTGCTGCCACGTTTAGGGGAATAGCGATGCCACTGTGCACACAAACATTCCCGGATTTGTCGCAAAAATCAGGCGAAGTAATTGAGATGATGGTATCAGGGATTGTGAAATAGCATTGGAAAGCATGTAATAGGTGCTGGCATAAATTGACAGTAGCAGCCCAAGGTGCATGTTAAAGTTTTACCTGTGCAATTGTATTAAGGAACCAAAAAGAGTTTCCTGGAAAGTGTTGGATTTTTAATTTATGGTCAGCCAGGTTAGGCTTGAATGAAGTGGGGAAAGGAATAACAGCAAGCTAAAAATTGAAAACTATTTTTTATAAGCTCGTTTCATCGTGCTGCGGCATAGGATTGCTGAGGGGCGGGGGAACATTTGCAGCATTGGCTTTTTTGGTGTGCTGGTATTTTGCGCGTGGGCACGGCTGCAATAATTTGTTTTCAGCGATGTTTTTTTTATTGATAACGGCGATAGGTATCTGGTGTGCAGGAATGGTCGAAGAAGCTTGGGGCAAGGATAGTAGTAAAGTGGTGATTGATGAAGCAGCAGGAATGAGCCTAAGCCTGCTGTTCGTGCCGGTGGAGCTGAAGTATGCCATAGCGGCATTTGTATTGTTCCGTTTTTTTGATATTGCCAAACCGCTTTATATCCGTAGACTGGAAAAACTGCCGCGGGGGTGGGGCGTTATGGCTGACGATTTGCTTGCAGGAGTCTATTCAAACATAATTATTCAAATAATTGTATTGAGCAATTTATTTTAAGATGCTTACTTTTTTAAAAGCGCAGGCAGCCTCAGTAACTGCCACAGCAGTTGATTTCTTCGTGTATATTATGATGTTCGAAGTGTTTGGGGTTTGGTATGTTGCAGCAACTGTTTGCGGAACTATTAGCGGGGCTTTGGCCCATTTTTTACTGAGCCGGCTTTGGGTATTCCAGGCTACTGGCGGGAAAATACATGCACAGGGCTTAAAGTATTTTATGGTCTGGGCCATCTATCTTTTGTTAAGCACGCTATTTATTTTTTTGATTACTGATTATCTTGGCTTAAACCCCATCATGTCAAAAATAATCGTCGCATCTTGCCTGAGCATCAGCTATAATTATTTTCTGCATAAAAAATTTGTTTTTAAACAATAGAGATGGTATGCTAAAAAAGGAATGGACAAAGCATAAATGGATGGTGCTTATTTTTTTGAGCGGAGCTTTGAATGGGTTGGCCCAAACATCAATTGTTAAGGGCGTGGTGAAAGATGTCGATACAAAATTGCCCCTCCCTTCAGTAACAATAACCATAAAGAATGTCCCGGGCGGAGTGATTTCGGATGCCCGGGGGGGGTTTAGCGTTAAGTATGACAAACCGTTCAGCCAACTGATATTTTCTATCGTGGGATATAAAAACAAAACGTTGAGCGTAAAATCTGTTTTATATTCAGACTACCTGGCCGATTCTTCTTTAGTATATAATGCAATTGACGGTGCCGATACAGCGAAGCTGGCAAAACCAGATTCTCTTATGCACGTGATGGATCCACTTCAACAGGATCAAAATATTGAGGCCGGCCAGGAAAATTTGATAGTGGTATATATGCAGCCCAACAGCAATTTGCTGAAAGCAGTTACTATTAAGAGCAAAAGGCAGAAATACCGGAACAAAGGGAACCCGGCGGTAGACCTGATCCGGCGTGTTATTGATAACAAGCCCAGGAACAGGATGGAATCTTTCCAGTATTCGCAATATGAAAAATACGAGAAGCTGCAGATTTCTATCGATAACCTTTCTGAAAAAGTGAGGAACAGCAAGCTTACTAAAAAATATCATTTTCTGTTTGAAAATGCCGATACTTTAATAATCCCAGGCAAAGCATTATTGCCGATTTATCTTGAAGAAAAAATTTCTCATGAATATTATCGGGCTAACCCACAAAAGCACAAAACAATTGTGGTAGCGCACAAGCGCGTTGATTTTGGCGAATTTGTAGATATGCACGGCGTGAGCAATTATTTAAATCGTCTATATGCAGATGTTAACATTTATGACAACAATATACCCTTGTTCACCAATCTTTTTCTTAGCCCGATAGCAGATATGGCGCCAACATTTTATATGTTTTTCATATCAGACACAGTCATAGAAGACGGCCTTAAATTCGTGCGCCTTACTTTCAGGCCAAGAAACCCGAACGATTTTCTTTTTCGCGGCACGCTTTATATTACCCTTGACAGCAATTATGCTGTCCAGAAATTTACGATGTTCACCAGCAAAAACATCAACCTTAATTTTGTGCGCGAGCTTCGAATATCGCAGGACTTTGTCAGGCGTGATGACGGCCGGTACTTCCTTTCAAAAAGCAATGTGGTAGGCGACCTTGGTATATTCAAAAAAGGCACGGGCGTATTTGGGCAAAGAACAGTTTCTTATAAGAATTTTATGGAGAACGAGCCCATACCCGACAGCATTTTCAAAGGCCCACCGCTTGTTGAGCTGCAACAGCCTGCTTCTGGCCAGGTGCAGGACACCTTTTGGGCCAGGCACAGGCACGATACATTATCTACTGCTGAATCAAAAGTGTATGCCAATATAGATAGCCTGAAAAGCATGCCCTCTTTCCGCAGGCTCATGGACTGGGCAACATTGCTATTGGCTGGATACAAACAGGCGGGCCCGTTTGAAATCGGCCCTGCCAGCACATTCTACAGTTTCAACCCTGTTGAAGGCTTCAGGTTAAGGTTCGGAGGAAGGACAACGCCAAAACTCAGCAACCGCATGTATTTTGAAACCTATGCAGCTTATGGGTTTAAAGACCAAAAATGGAAGTACTTTTTTAGCAGCACTTATTCGCTCAATAATAAATCCGTATACTCATTCCCGTTAAATTATATTCGCGCAAGCTATCAGCACGATACAAAAATTCCCGGGCAGGACCTGCAGTTTGTGCAGGAAGATAATTTCCTGCTTTCTTTTAAAAGAGGCAATAATGACAAATGGCTGTATAATGATTTTTTTAAACTGAATTATGTGTACGAATTCGGCAACCATTTTTCTTATGACATCGGTTTAAAATACTGGAAACAATACCCTGCCGGATCCTTGCAATACATCAAGGACGCCGACCCCGATGCCGATACTTTAAACAATATAACCACAGGTGAAGCTTCTTTACAGTTTAGATGGGCGCCGAATGAACAATTTTACCAGGGAAAACTGTACAGGGTGCCGATTTTTAATAAATACCCGGTATTTACACTAAGGTACATTGCTGGGATCAAAGGGTTGTTCGGGGGTAATTATAATTATCAAAACCTCACACTAAATATTTTTAAGCGTTTTTATATTTCCCAACTGGGCTATTCAGATGTTACAGTGGAAGGCGGATACATTTTCGGGAAAGTGCCTTTTCCTTTGATGGAGATACACCATGCCAACCAAACTTATGCTTATCAGCTTACTTCCTATAACCTTATGAATTTTCTTGAATTTGTAAGCGATCATTATGTGAGCGTTGACTGGGACCATTATTTCAACGGCTTCTTTTTTAATAAAATACCATTGCTGAAAAAATTAAAGTTGAGAGAAGTGATTGAAGGCAAAATGGTTTATGGGGGAGTGCGCAATGAGAACCTTGATATCGAAACCGGCCAATTGAAATATCCAATGACCAATAACATGACTACCACTTTCCCGCTGGGAAGAGAACCTTACCTGGAAGCAGGGTTTGGCATTTCAAATATTTTTAAATTGGTGAGGGTAGATTTGATAAAACGCTTCACTTACTTGGATCATCCGCAGATTTCTACGCTTGGTGTTCGGGCAAGAGTGAAGTTTGATTTTTGATCGGTTTGTAGGAAATTGCATAACTTTTAACTGCATGGAACGAAAATCTATACGATGGCAACTGCAACAAGGCATTTATAAAATAATAAACCCTTTCGTAAAGTTGCTCATCAAATTCGGGCTTACCCCCAATGCTGTTACCACCATTGGGCTCATCCTTAATATAGGCGTGGCATTTATTTTTATTTTCGGGGGCGAAGAAGGGAACCGTGGAGATTTCAGCTATGTTGGCTGGGCAGGGGCACTGACGTTATTTGCCGGCCTGTTTGATATGCTCGATGGGCAGGTGGCGAGGCTGGGCAGCATGAGCTCTAAATTCGGCGCTTTATACGACTCTGTGCTCGACAGGTACAGTGAGCTTTTTATGTTTTTAGGCATTTGCTATTACCTGGTAGCCCATCACTATTTCACAAGCTCGCTCATTACGTTTGTTGCATTGATCGGTTCCATGATGGTAAGTTACACCAGGGCACGTGCAGAAAGCTTAGGTATTGAATGTAAAGGAGGGGTGATGCAGCGCCCCGAAAGAGTGGTTACAGTAGGCATTGCTGCGATTGCCTGTGGCATTACGGCTAATTTTATTGGCGGTAATTATAAGTTGTTTATTCCTGGTGTCCCCTTTCATGTGTTTGAGCCTATGATGATATTGACAGTGCCCCTTACTGTTTTGGCTGTGATGACGAATATAACTGCTATACAGCGGTTGAGGGATTCAAAAAAGGCGCTGGAACTAGAAAATAAAATAGAAAAAAAGGCGATGCATTTAAAGAGAGACCCAAAGGCAAAAGCAATGGTATGGCTGTTGCTCCTGACCGTGGCATTGCTCGGCTATACGAGGCCGTTGCACAAGCCATTGGCTTTTGCCGGCAAAGTAAAAATGAATAATGAAATTGACACTTTCCCCATTCCGTCAGGCATAAAAGACCAGTTGTTCTATTTGCAAAAAACGCCCAACAGCAATACAATTATTTGTGCATTGAACTTTTCGACAACGGGACAAATTAATGAAGACAACCCAGTACATGTGTTTTGGATACGTTACCAGGAAGGAGGACAAAAAGCTGAACTTTCTTTCCTGCAAAGAACATTTGCTTATGGCGTGAAATCAAGAGCGCTCGGTAATGGAAAATTTGAGATACATTTTGTTTCTTATAAAAAGAAACCATTTTACCTGATCAAATCCCCGATAGACAATCAGTACCATGCCTATACTAGCATTGCCAGCAAAATGGCTATACTGAAGCGGATATTCGTAAAGATAAATAGTGGCGGCACATTCTGGTCGCCTAATATCGAATACATCGAGCTGAAAGGCATCGATTCCATTTCAGGAAAAGAAGTGAGTGAAAGAAATAAAGTATAGCACTTAGCAATCGATCTCATGGCCCACGCTTTTACCGACAGTACTAAAACTTTCTACAGCAATAAAAATATTTTTTTTGTAGTCGCGCTGTCGGCTACATACCTGGCCCTTTCTTATTTGCTGATTGGATTTAGGCCAGAACAGGCTTTTCTTGTGCTGTTGTTTGCTGTCCTTTATTTTGCTTCGGGCATTTCCAGGAAATTCATCATCGCCTTTTCTGTCTTTATCATTTACTGGATTATCTTCGACTGGATGAAGGCCTTTCCCAATTATCGTTACAGCCAGGTGCATATTAGCGACCTGTACTTAGCTGAGAAAAAGTTATTTGGCATTTCTTACCTCGGCAACAAAATTACCCCTAACGAATACTGGCTCCGGAACGGCAATACTTTCCTGGATGTTCTTGCAGGCATATTTTATCTTACCTGGGTTCCCGTTCCTTTGCTGTTTGCCGTTTATTTGTTCTTTAAAAAAAGGGAGCAATTTTTTTATTTTTCATTGACTTTTTTCATGGTGAACATTATTGGCTTTGTTATTTATTATGCTTTTCCCGCAGCGCCCCCATGGTATGTTCAGCAACATGGATTTGTTTTTCATGCAGCAACACCGGGCAGCACAGCGGGCCTGTCAAAGTTTGATCATTTCTTTAAGGCAGGTGTGTTCAGTGCCATCTATGCAAAAAGCTCGAATGTTTTTGCGGCCATGCCCTCATTGCATTCTTCTTATCCTGTTATTGTAATGTATTATGGGCTGAAAAATAAATTAGGCCCTGTGAATATTTTATTCGCTGCCATTATGCCGGGCATTTGGTTCTCTGCCGTATACGCGAGCCATCATTATGTGCTTGATGTGCTGGTGGGCATCGCTTGTGCAATAACGGGAATTTCTTTGTTCCGTTTGCTGGCACAATACAGCAAGGCAGTTCAAAACCTCATCAGCAAGCTGGTTGCTTTGACTTCCTGATTTTTTTTTGCCGTTAAAGCTTCATAACCGTTGTAATAAGTATATTACCTTTGAATAATGTCAGAGGACTTAAAAATAATCAAAGGATCTAAAACGGAAAACTACCTGTCCATCATTCCACAGATAAAGGCATTGGTGGAAGGCGAGCCTGATTTGATTGCCAACCTGGCCAATGTAGTAGCTGCGCTGAGAGAACAGTTCGGGTGGTTTTGGATTGGTTTTTATCTCGTAAAAAATGATGAGCTTGTTCTTGCTCCTTTCCAGGGGCCTGTGGCATGTACAAGGATCAAAAAGGGGAGAGGCGTTTGCGGAACAAGCTGGCAGCAAGCCCAAACCATTATTGTAAGCGATGTGGGGGCATTTCCCGGACATATTGCCTGTAGCAGTTTGTCTAAATCTGAAATTGTGGTGCCTATTATAAGGGATGATGAAGTGATTGGTGTTTTGGATGTCGACAGCAGCGAACTGAACAGTTTTGATGGAACAGACAAAAAGTTTTTGAATGAAATAACAGATTTGATACAATTTCGCGTTTTAAAATGATTATAACAGGTCAATACATTTTTTCAACAAATTTTTAAGAAAGCTGACAATATGAAGGCACTTATTTTATTATTGCTATCTATTTCATTTATCGTTCAAAAATCGTTTGGCCAAAACATCGCTGCTTCCGATCTGGTGGGCACCTGGGATCAAAATGTAATGAGCCGCGCTGCCACTATTATTTTCGATGATGCTTCCCGTGTTCGGTTTTCTTATAAAGGGCGTTCGGGGTCAACCAGGAAATATTACTACCTCCTGGACAATTTGCAAATACCAGTAACCCTGACTGTATATTATCGGGCTAATCACAAAAGACAAAGAAATAAATACCTGCTCGAATTGACTGACAAGAATACGATGAAGCTGCAAGTGGTCCGAAAGAAAGGTACGGCACTGCATTTTGATGAAACCCGCAAAGACAAAATTATAACCCTTAACAGAAGAAGAGATTAAGCTCCTTTATACCTGTGTTCCCCAAAGTGCCTGCAAAATGGTTCAGCACATCATAAATTATAAAGAGCTCCCGCTTTGTAAAATGCCGGGAGCCCTTTATTCGGTAGAAATTTATTTCTTACTGAAATCACCGGCATAAATCAAAGTGAACTTTCCATTGCTGATGTACTTGCGCAATGCTGCGTTCACTTGATCCAGCGTTAATTTTTTGGCAGCTTCTTCATATTCTGAAAAAAACTCCAGGTCTTTTCCCTGGCTCATGTAAGATGCAAGCCGGCTGGACAGCGACTGGTCAAAACCCAATTCGGTTTTTCGTTGCTGCAACCAGCTCGATAAACATTTTTTCATTTCGTCTTCTTTAAAGCCGTTTTGCAAGGTTTTGTCAATCACATCGTGCAGTGCGCTGTCTAACCTGTTTTTATAAACCGGGTTGAAAATGGCGTATGCCCCCCAGATGGCAGAAGGATATTTATAATTGAAAGACAAGAAAGAGCCGGCCCCATAGCTCATCCCTTCCGATTCGCGCAAGCGTTGCGGTATGCGCGATGACAAGAATGCGCCACCGCCAAGCATTTCATTCGCAATGTCGAGCGCAATAAAATCAGGATCGCTTTGCTTTAACGGCACGTTGATGGCCCCCATGCATACTGCATTTGTTTTGTCTTTGATTTCGATGGTTTGTGTTCCGCCATCAACATCAAAATATTTTTCTTCTATTTCTGAATAGGGTTCTTTGCTGTTGAAACTCCCAAAGCTCTTTTCCAGGAATGATTGTATTGAAACACCATCAATATTGCCGACAAACGCGGCATAACCATTATTTGCCCCATAAAAATCTTTATAAAAACTCTTAATGTCGTCGAGCGTAGCTGCTTTTAAATCCAAAAGAGTTTCCTCAATGTCTTCAGCATGTAGCGGATGCCCTTTTGGATAAGGCGATATTTTTTTATTTAAGGTGTTCGAAGCAACATACTGGGGATCGCTTTTGCTGTTTTCGAGTTCTCCTTTCATATCGAGCAGCATTTTATCAAACTCGTCTTTATTGAATGAAGGGTGAAGGAGGATATCGGCCAGGAGATCAAGGGCTGCATTAATATTATCTTTATCAGAGGCCAGGTTAATGCCAATGGTTGCGCCGCTCCCATAAATATTAATGTTTGTTTTTATTTTGTCCAGCAAGTCGTTGATCTCTTTCTTGCTTTTTGTTGCAGTCCCGTTTTTCAGCATTCTTGCAGTGAGGCCGGGAATGATATTTTTCCCGGTAAGGCTTTTTTCGCTGCCGATTTTCAGGACGATGTTTGCATAGATTTTATCGCCTTTGGTTGGCTTTTTTAGCAGCGCGTACCTCATTCCATTTGCCAATGTGCCATACTGTGTGTTTTTTTTGATGTTGCTGATGCTGGCTTCAAAAGTGGCGTTGCTTAATTTTGTTGCTTTGCCTGTATAATTTTTTACCAATGCATCAATATCCGGTGTAGCGCCAACAACTGTTCTTTCGGGACTTTTATCAGGAATAAAAATGCCTATTGTTCTGTTGCTTGGCAAATAGTATTTTTTCAATGCAGCCTGAACATCGGCAAGGGTAAGCTTTTCGACCCGGTCCCGGTAAATATAGAACAGCCTCCAATCGCCCGCCCCAATTATTTCAGCAAGTGAAATACAAAAATTCAGTGTGTTGTTTTGCATGTCAGTAACTTGTTTGATCAGCGCATTCTTTGCCCTATCGAGGTCTTCCTGTGTTACTGTGTACGTTTCGAGATGGTCTGCAGCGGCGATAAAAGCGTTTTTTGCGCTATCGGGGCTTTTGTCCTTCGGCACATTGCAACTGAAATAAGTGAAGCCCGGGTCGCGCAGTTGAAAACTGAAGCCTGATATTTTTGTAGCCAGCTTGGGTTCAACAAGTGTTTTATAAAAATACCCGGAAGGGTCGTTGGTAAGAATGTTAATGATTGCATCATTGGCTACATAATCCTTATCTGAAAATGCAGGAGTGTGATAGCCTATCCCGATGAAAGAAATATCGCCGTTCCTTTTCAATTCAACATAACGTTGCCCGTCCTGTGGCGGTTCAACGGTATATGATGGTTGAATGATGCGTGATGGCTTGGGTATTTTGCCAAAGTATTTTGTGATCCGCTCCAATGTTTTTTTCTCATCAAATTTTCCGCCAACAATCAATGTTGCATTGTCGGGCTGATAATATTTCTGATAGAACATTTTTAGATTTCCGATAGGCACGCTTTCGATATCATCCTTGCTGCCAATGGTTGATTTGCCATAATTGTGCCACAGGTACATGGTTGAAATGACGCGTTCCATCAATATGTTATCAGGATTGTTCTCGCCCATTTCGAATTCATTGCGTACCACGGTGAACTCTTTTTGAAGGTCTTCATTTTTCATTAATGAGTTTACCATCCGGTCTGATTCCATATCGAGCGCCCATGTAAGGTTGCTGTCGGTCGCAGGAAGCACCTCATAATAATCTGTTCTGTCGTACCATGTTGTGCCATTGGCAAAAGCGCCTTTATCCGCGATGGTTTGTTTAATGCTGGAAAACCTTTTTGACCCTTTGAACATCATGTGTTCCAGCAAGTGTGCCATTCCTGTTTCGCCATAGCCCTCGTTCCTGGAACCGACGTGGTACACCACATTTACCACCACATTTGTTTGTGCGGCATCTGGGACCAGCAATATCCGCAAGCCATTAGGAAGTTTGTATTCCTTTACCCCTTCAACAGCGGTTACGAATTCGGGGGCAGAAGAAGTTTTGTTTGTGGTTAATTTTTTTGGTTGTGCAAAAATAAACTGGGCTGTTGCCAGCAGGCCGATCAGGAGGGACTTGTTCATGGTGTTTTGATTTTGGAGCTAAATGTATTGAATTATTTCATATTGCGATTGCCCCAGTTTTTGAGCAGCAATGGCAACTGGTGTGCTTATAATTGCCTTCATTGATTGGAAGGGAGCCCAAACAAAACCAGGTCCAACGATTGTTCAGTTCATTTATGATTAACATTATTGCGAACAGTAAAAATTAGTTGTAATGAAAAGCATTGCCTTATGCTATCCCTTGTATTGATCAGGCTCATCACCAGGTTCAGAGAAAACCAAACATTGTACTTGTACTGCCTGGCGGGGTATTGGACGGGCAACCCATTTCAGCCTATCTTACCACAAAGAATGATAACAAGCCGCACTGGCCTATTTACTATTACAACATAATGCTTGAAGGAGTAAGAGATGGAGAATGGAAACTTAGGGTAACAGAATCTGAAAAAGCAGGCGCTTTGTATGAAATGTATAACCTTTCCTGGGGGCCATCTGTAAAGAGAGAACCTTTTTGACAATCCAAAATATTCCTTGCAAAAAGAGCATCTGTTGGCCTTGTTTAAGTGATATCTCCCGGGAAAATAAATGTATTGACTAATCTTAAAATGCAATGAATAAGCATGCAATTTTAGCTGTTGCCGAAGCTCCGTATAGCCGTGTGCGTTAACTGCAATTGTAAGGTGTTTTTCAGATACGAAAACTCACCGGACAGAGAAGCCCAACAATAATAACCTGGTGCCAGCGATAGCCTTCATTTTATTTTGTATTTCATATTTTGAGGTGTATCTTTTCAATTAAACAATGGTTTATGATTAAGTTTTTTTTAACCCAGTTGTTAATAATGTGCGCTTTGGTAATTGCAAACGCGCAAATAAAAAAAATCCCTTCGGAAACAGCAGTAAAAAGTGTAACAATATTTTCAGTGGGCGCACGGGTTGAGAGAACAGCTGCCGTTTCAATTTTGCCCGGGCGAACCGAAATTTCATTTTCCGGATTAAGCAATCAATTAGATCAGCAAAGTGTGCAGTTGCAGGGAGATGCAGCCATAACATTGCTATCAGTGCAAACAGGGAAAGATTTTTTAAGTGCAAGGAAGATAGATGAGAATGAAAAGGGCCTTAACGATAATATCAATTCTATTCAGGATAAATTAGATAAAGACAGAAAAATGTTGGAGGTTTATAAAAATGAGGAAGCAATGCTGGTAAAAAACCAGTCAATCGGGGGTCAGCAGGGCGTTAAATCAACAGATCTTAAAGAAGCTCTGGAATTACAGCGCCAACTTTTAACAGATGTGTATATGAAGGAACTGGAGATACAGAAACAGATTGCGGATGCTGAACAAAAAATAATAACCAATAAAAAACAACTGCAGGAAATCAGCAAGAAAAAAGACAGTGTCAATTTTATTGTAACTGCGCTTATAGAAAGTAAAATAGCACGAACAGTAAATTTTCAACTTTTTTATAATGTTAAAGATGCAGGTTGGTACCCTTCTTATGACGTAAGGTTAAATGATTTATCACAGCCGTTTAATATAGCCATGAATGCAAATGTTTTTCAGCGAAGCGGCGAAACCTGGAAAAATGTTTCACTAATACTTAGCACAGGCAATCCGGGCGACAATGCAACGCCATCGCTTTTACAATCCTGGGTATTGGGTTTCTATGACCCTTCGATGTCCTTCAACAGTAGGATTTCAATTCCAGGTGTTGTTATGGGGCGGGTAACAGATCAAAATGGCGAACCTGTAACTGGGGCTACTGTGATGGTAAAAGGCACAAAAAACGGAGCTGCAACGGATGTAAACGGCTTTTTCCGGATACAAAACCCTGCTAATAACAGCAGCTTAATAATATCCTCAGTGGGCTTCCAGTCAACGGAAATCAGCGCACGCCCAGGATATTATACTATTTCTTTAAAACCTTCGGTAAGTTCCTTGCAGGAAGTGGTTGTAACAGGATATGGAACCACGTCAGGAGGAAATGTTTCTAATGATGAAGGAGATCGGCTGCAGGCGCGGAAAAATAAATTCAGTCAGGAATCTATGCAGGCTGTTTCTACCAATGTGCAATATCAGCCTACTACTTTATTGTATAAAATGGAAGACCCATTTACTTTGGAAACAGACGGTAAAACGACTACAATCAATATCAAACAAACGAGCATTCCTGCTTCATATCAGTATTTTTCTGCACCCAAAATTGCCCCGTATGCATTTCTTACAGCTCAAATTTTGAATTGGAAAGAGTATGATCTTCAGTCAGGCGAAGCCAATTTGTATTTTGAGGGAACGTACCTTGGCAAAACTTATATTGACCTTGAATCAACTGTTGACACACTTACTTTATCAATGGGAAAAGATAATGGTGTCAAGGTTTCGCGTAAGCTCGTCAGCCAATATAGTTCCAAAAAATTTATTGGCAGTAACCGAACTGATTCAAGACAGTATGAAATTAATATTCAAAATGTAAAGCGCGATTCGGTTTCCATTACTGTAACTGATCAATTTCCGGTTCCTGCAGTTAAGGAAATCAGTGTAGAAGACCAGGATGCTCCCGAAGGGCAGGTTGATAAAAATACCGGTATCATCACGTGGCGTTTAATTTTACCACCTGGCAGGGAGAAAAAATTAACATTCAGCTACAGCGTAAAATATCCAAAGGATAAAAAGCTAATCCTAGACTAACTGCTTGCGTTGGCTGCACAATATCATATACAGGCATTTCAGTTGCGGCGGTAATAAGGTGCAAACGATCCTCAGAAAAACACCTGATTCCTTTAGTGGCCATTTCTAAACAGCTTCTAATGGAAGTAAACGTTCAATTTCTGTTGCAGCCTTTCGTATGTGCTTAAATTTTCGAAACCATTAGGCAGCTTTTTTATACTGCTCTTAAACCTGCTTCCCTTTTTCCATTTCATGCAGCACTGGAAGCGGTACTTCAATAAATTCGCTCAGCTTCTGTAGTTCAAGGATGGTTGTGTTTTTATCATCGCTTTCCTTGTACATGGGCACAAATTTAGCGTTGAACCTGATTTCCTTGTAGGTATAAGAAGTGCGCTGGAGCACAATGTTGGAATATACGTTATCAAAACCACGGACCAGCACGTAAAGCTCTACATCGGCATTCTTCATATCGTCTGCACTGAAGCCAAGCAATGGGCTGTTTTCATCAAGCGGGTGCACCACTGTAAAATTCATCGGAAGGCTGTCAGCGCGTTGGCGTTCCAGGTCCAGGGTATAAAACTTATAAGAAGGGTTCCCGTTTTCAGTTACCTGAAAACCAACGGTCACCCTTACTTCCACATCTGTAAGCACATGGTTGTCCTTATAAGAAGCGAACCGGAACATCAATCCGGCTTTATCCCGATAAGGGCTGACCAGTGCATTTTCACTGAACATCAAAAAAGGCTTGGGTTTGGAAAAACGACCATACATAAGGCCGGTAAAAATAGCCAGTGATAAAAAACCGGTTATGGCTTCGATCGAGGCAACAAAATTGGCCATGTCGCCAACTGGGTTCACCCGGCCATAGCCCACCGTTGTAAAAGTTTCCGTGCTGAAGAAATAGATTTCCTTGAATTTCTGCCATGTTGTTTGTGCAATCATTCCCTGGAACTCGTTTGGCCCGATCAGGTAATACATCCCGCTAAAAATCACATTGACTGACAAATAAAAAATAATGACTACAGCAATAAATTTCCATCTCGGCATGTTCAGCATGCTATGGAAAATGCTGTACCTTTCCCAAACAGGAAGACCTTCTTTCCGCATATTAAAGCTGCCATCCTTATTGATAAACCTGCCGCCAACATTTGTTGTGCTTACGCCGAAACCAGTATCGTTATTAATCTTGGAAGATGCGCTTGCCCTTCTGAGATGTGCCATTGGGTTTATGTTTGTTTATCGTGCAAAGCTAATGGCTCCCAAACGATTTATTTCAATATGCAAACCTGATTTACATTGGCAAAAATGCCCTTTGGAAATTTAACCTTATAAAATAATTTCCAAAACTTTTCGTTCTGTATCCAAATCCATTTCCGAACCCTTTAAAAACAAAGTAGCCTCCTGTATGAAAAACGCTCATATCCCTTTTCTCGGTTTCGTTGTCATTACTCTTGTTGTGCTTTATGGATTAATGGCTTTAATAAGCTAAGCAACTATTAATGGCAAAGCGTGTCCTACCGGGCATTATTGTTAATGGCATCCGTAATAAGAAAGGAAACATACTTATTAACCGGCTTTCGCTGCCCTTACTTCATATAAAGGACTGAACAAATAAACCCTTTTGGTAGCTATTTCAATGCATTCAAATCGCTTGCGGAGCCTTTTGCCTTTGCGAAAAACCCTGTTATCTTCCGTTTCAAAAAAATCGCCTTCGTTAACCTGTTCTATTAGCATAAGCCCCTCTGAAGGCTCATCATAATTTCTCAAAACTCTTGTCAGGCCTTCATCAGCACAGCTGCTGGCCGGCAGGTCGTGGATGGTTTGCCGAAACGCAACAATTATATCTTGGGGGAATATATTAAGCTTCAAAAAATCTTCCAGCATCTTTGCATAAATAAATTTCCATTCTTTTCCATGTGATTTTACTTTGTTGCCATAGTGCATAAAGGTAATCAGGTGGGCCAGCTCATGTATCAGCGTGATCAGGAAAGCATATTTATTCAGGTTGCCATTTACGCTGATGCGGTGGTTCTTCCCATCCACAGCATTCCTGTAATCGCCGAGCACTGTTTTCCTTTCCCTGGTAACGGTAAGGTGCACTTTGTATTGATGCAGATAATCCATTACCAGTTGCGAAGCGCCTTCAGGGATAAAATGGTTGAGGTATTCGAGCGGGGCTTCTTTTTTAGGCATTTTTTTTCTTCTTGTTCAGTCGCAATACAATTTTTATTTCTGCAAAAGTATAAACGAAATACAGGCCAAAAAAAACAAGGATAGCCAATTTGTCAATCGGTTTTGACATGAACGCATACATCAATACTGCCGCAATGCACAACAGCATTTTCAGGAGCATGGCGCTATATACCATGCGCAAAAAAACCATTGTATTGTCATTGCCGATGGCTTTCTGATAGAAACGAAAAGAAAAGAAAGCTGCCACCAGCAGAATGACATTGCCAACTGCCAATGCATCGAAACTTTTTATTGTGGAAGGGAAAAAGAACCTGCCTGCTATGAGTGTTATGGCAGCAACAAGAAAAACAATAACTATAGGAAGAAATGGCTTGCGCATTATGGTATGGTCAAAAATTTAAAACGCAAATTTAACTGATCGCTGCATGAAAACCTTGTGCCCCCATGTAATGGCATAGAGCCCAGTAGCAGTATTCCTGCTGAACGGAGCGCCGCGAGCAAAGCCCGATAGTGTTATTATGCCGATAACACAAAAACCTGCAACTGAGATAAATCAGGTTGCAGGTTTTGTGCGGTTGATCATGTACACCGAGAAATTGTCAATCTTTCATTAATACTTTGCTGGCTCCCCGGGCTTTGGCATGGTGGATTTGATAAAGGCCCTCAACTGGTCATTCGAGGCGCTCAGGTCTTCTTTGCGCAGGTACATCATGTGGCCGCTGCGATAGCCTTTCCATGAAAGCCTGTCTTTCAGCCTGCCGCTGGGGTCCATTTGCCACAGGCTGTATTTGGCATTGAAATAATCACATGCCCCATCATAATAACCTGACAAGACCATCACATGCAGGTAAGGGTTCTCTGCCATAGCCTGCCGCAGGTTTTCGCCGGTGTGGTCATTCTTATTGTCCCATGGGTAAACCATGCCGAACATATTGTATTTAAGATCGGTTTTGTAGCCAATGTCCTCGCGCAGGTAGATATTGATTGCCGGCGTAAAAGAATGCAGCCATGAAGTGAGCTCGGCATTATAATCAGGTTCGTCGCCACCATCCTGCCGGTCAATGCCTTTATATCGGGAATCAAGGCGTCCAACTGTAAATCCTTTATCGCGCAGCAGTTCTTTCCAGAAAAAACCGGGCTCTATATCGAGGTTGTGCTGCATGATTGCTTTTTCAGAAAGGCCACTGTAGCGCGACATCTTTGCAGCTATTTCTTTTCGCTGGCTTTCGGGAATAAAACCGCCTTTGGCAATAGCAGGGATGAGTTGGTTAACGGTGAAATCTTCTACTTCGGGAAGCATGTCTGTGAGGTCTTTTTGCTGAAGGTCGGCCGGCAGGGCTTTGTGGTACCATGCGGTGGCAGCATAATAAGGCAGGTGCAGCGCTTCCTCCACTGGCCCGCTCCGTTCAATGCCAAGGTTAGTTGGGGAAACAAGCACAACCCCGTTCAGGTACATCCATTGTGCGTTCTGCAGTTCAAGCGCTAAACCTGATACACGGGTGGTGCCATAGCTTTCGCCAATGAGGTATTTGGGCGATGCCCACCTGTTTTTGCGGGAAACAAAAGTGTTGAGCCAGGCAGCGAGGTATTTGACATCTTCATTTACCCCAAAAAATTGTGCTGTAGGAATGTCCTTGCTCACTGCCCTGGAAAAACCGCAGTTTACCGGGTCTACATAAACGATATCTGCCATGTCTAAAATGGAATTGGGGTTTTCGTGCACGCCATAAGGCTGAACAGGATAGCCCTCATCATCAATATTCAATATCCGCGGGCCGGTAAAGCCTATTTCCATCCATACTGAAGGAGTGCCGGGCCCGCCATTGAAAGAAATGACCAGTGGCCGTGACGCACGGTCTTTTATATCAGACCGCTCATAATAAGTGTAAAAGATGCCCGCGATGGGTTTGCCATCTTCATCCCAAACCGGAATTGTGCCTGCCGTAGCAGTGTAAGGAATGCGCACGCCTTTTATCGTCACCTCAGCACGAGCAGTGACGGATGAATCAGGGTTCACCATCCGGTTGGGAGTATTGGGTTTCTCTTCTTTTTGTGGAGCAGCAGGGGGCATGGCCATCTGCCTTTTTTGTGCATTTACAGGGCACAAAAAACCCAATGCAAAAAAACTAAAAATGATTTTTCTCATGAATCTTTTATTTTGGTATAAAAATCAGTTGCCAACGATTAAGGTAAAGCAAAAGAAATAACAACACCAAAAAATATTTTAAACATTGAGGTGGGTGTTATGAGCGGGCAAATTTTTTGTAACATGGCATAAGCCTCTGAGGGCGCCTCGGTAGCGATCCATAGATCGTTTATGCCGTTACGCTTGAACAGGCACAAAAAATAAGCCGCAAAGAACAATCTCTGCGGCTATTAAAAAATCAGTTGATGGGCTTATACTGAACGCTTTCTTGCTAAGCTCCATCACAAACTTTATCTCAATTTTGCTACCTGCTCATCAAAATATTTTTTGGTATTGACCACATCAGGCACATTATGGTACCAGTTGCTTTCCTGCTCAATAGAGAACATGCCGCTAAAGCCCTGCCGCTTCAGTTCCTGGAAAATACCGGGGAAATCATTAATGCCTTTGCCAACTGCAGTATCTGCAGCATCTGTTTTGCCAAACTCTTTGATGTCTTTTAAATGCACCCCAAAAACATGGCCTTCCAGTTTTTTCAGGCATTCAACCGGGTTTAACCCGTTGCGTGCCCAGTGGCCAACATCAGCGCACGAGCCGATATTAGGATGGCCGACTGTTGCTGCAAGCACAGAATCCGGCGACCAATAGGCATTTGGTTTGGGATGGTCATGAATTGCTACCTTAATGCCATAAACGCCGGCCAGGCTGTCTACCTGGTTCCATTGGTCTTTGCGGGGCTCGGCGGTAATATAGCTGAGGCCGAAATACTTGGCCAGGTCGAAATATTTTTTCCATTCAGCTACAGTTTTAGGAGAGATGACGCCAAACGCTACCATGGTGATGCCCTTTGATTGCAGCAATTGCTTTACCCTTGCCTTTATGGAATCGGGCATATCGATCCCGAAAGAGCCTTTCATGCCGCCACCCAGTTCCTGCCCGGGAAAAGCTTCAATATATTTTATTCCCGTGCTGTCAACCTTATCCAATGCGGTAACAAAAGGAAAGTAGTGGAAGGTCCACAGTTGCACGCCCAGTTTCCAGTTTTTTGTAACGTCATTAGCAGAAGAGTCTTTTGCCACAGTATTAGTGGAATCGGCAGTTTGCTGCTGTGATGAACTGTTGCAAGCAGTAAACACAACCGCAATCAAAAACAAACCCAGGAACGAAGAGACCAGTTTTTTCATATAGCTTTTTTAAATGATGGTGAATAGGAACGATGAAGTTAAGAAATAATTTGGTGAACAGGCAATGATGAAGGCTAAGCTGCCTATGATTTTTAAAAGGCTTTTGTGTTGTTGTTTTCTGTGGCTACGCACATTTTCTTGCGCTGTTTTACTCAAAATCCTTTTTTAACATTTATTTTCTAATGTTGATATATTGATCTGCGTTTATCAAAATGAGCGGATAACTTCGCCCTTCATTATTAGCAAAGCATCATTTTTTTATGTGGCATATTAAACAGCTTATCAGTCAAAATAAAAACAGGTTTGCAACGTTGTTAGCAAAGTTTTTTTTCTCTTTTAAAACAAAGGATCCGCTACCCATGCAATTTGAAATAACACCTGTCTTTGACAGGATAAGACAAAAGCTGATTTTAATCCGGGATATTGAATGCGCTTTTTTGATGGGCGTATTTTGCTGCTCGCTGGCTTTATTTACAGGTTGCAAGAATGCCGAATCTCAGGCTGAAAAAAAAGCCGCCGCAATTCGGGACAGCACCATCAGGAATGATTCTGCCTCCAAAGCTGCTTCATTGGTATTGGATACCGCTTCTTATAATGAAAAATTAATTAAACTGGCCAATGGTGATTCATCAGGTCGCTGGCCTGTAAAAACAGTTTATCCTCTTCCGGGCGCTATACTTCCATTTAAAAGAATTGTAGCTTATTATGGCAATTTGTACTCAAAAAAAATGGGCGTGCTTGGGGAATATCCTGAAAAAGAAATGCTTGAAAAGTTGACCGGAGAAGTAAAAAAATGGGAGGCTGCTGATTCAGCCACACCTGTGCAACCTGCCCTTCATTACATTGCTGTTACGGCGCAGGGATATCCGGGGAAAGATAATAAATACAGGCTGCGCATGCCTTTCAAGCAAATTGATTCGGTGCTGAAAATGGCAGCAAAAATAAATGCAATTGTTTTCCTGGATGTCCAGGTGGCATTGAGCAATGTTGAAACTGAAGTGCCATTGCTTGAGCCTTACCTGAAAATGCCAAATGTTCACCTGGGCGTTGATCCCGAATTTTCAATGAAAACAGGAAAGAAGCCCGGCACGGTGATCGGTACTATGGATGCAGCCGACATCAATTTTGTTTCCGAATACCTATCGAAACTGGTAAAAGCAAATAACCTGCCCCCTAAGATTTTTGTTGTGCACCGCTTTACGCAAGCTATGGTAACAAACTACAAAAACATCAAGGTGCATCCTGAAGTGCAAATGGTTATGGATATGGACGGATGGGGGGCGCAGGCAAGAAAATTCAATACATATCGGGAATTTATTTCTAAGCAGCCTGTAGAATTTACCGGCTTTAAACTGTTCTATAAAAATGATTACCGAGAAAAAGGAAGCCGCCTGCTGACTCCTGAGGAAGTGCTAAAACTTAAACCGAAGCCAATTTACATCCAGTACCAATAAAAATAATAATGAATGCCAAGCGGGGAGTGAACAAGTGTAGGGCATCATGCCCATTTCCCTGTTCCCTATTTTTTGTGCAGCTTGTGGCTAAAACATTTGTTGGGGGGAAGCTTCTCCATAACTCAGTGCCCCTGCTTCACCAGCAACATGCGCAGGATGTAGAAACCAATTATGCACAACGCCAAGATTAAGATTGCCGCAATATAAACCCATAGGCGTTGTGTTATGCTTGGGTTGGTGTGCCTGGCTTTGTTTTTTTGTAATTGTTCATGAAGGTTCTTGTTCAGCTGCCCAACATATAAAGAGAGGTTCTTTTTGTCTTTGATATGTTGAAGGCCTTCGATGGCATCATTGGCAATATGGTTATCGGCCATCCATTTTTCCACCTCGTGCTTTTCCTGCGGAGGCAGCTTGCCGTTGAGGTAATCAATCAGTTTCTGATTGTCGAAATCCTGGTTATCATTGGTCAATATGTTCAGCAAATCATTGTTCATTTTTTTGGGCACTGCCCATTTTTTTGTCAAGCAACAGCCTGAGGTTCCTTTTCCCGTTTTGTATATAGCTTTTTACCTGCATTAATGTATAGCCTGTTTGTGTGCTTACTTCATGGTAAGATCTTTTTTCGAGATAGAACAAAGTTAAGCACTGTTCCTGCTCTTTGCTTAGTTCGTTCATTGACTCGCTCATGGCTTGTAACAGCTTTTCTTTTTCTATATGGGTACTCATTTTTGTCTCTTCGGCAGCCACAATTACTTTTTCGTCGAGGTCAATGCTCTTTCTGCCCAGTTGCCTCAATCGCATCAGGCAATGGTTCCGCGCCACCATATAAACCCACGACTTGAAATATTCAACTTTATATTTCTGTAATTCCGTAATCACTTTCAAAAAAATTTGTTGCACGCAATCTTTTGCATCTTCTTCATTCTTCATGTATTTCATGCTAACGCCAAACAATAAAAGGGTATAGCGCTGAAGAAGAAGGCCAAGCCACTTGCTGTCCCGGGTATGGTAAAAATTTTCGAGCAGTTCATTATCGGCAATATGGTTAGAACTGTTTTTTTGCACTGGAGTAATGTAGGCAATTTTATGTCTATGAGATGCAGGCTTGGATAAATTTCACAAAACCTTGAAGCATATTTTGCCCCAACAGCCATCGATATTGCCATATCTTGGGGTTGGCTCGTTTGCCAAGGCTTGCCTGGATTGTGAAAACTTCGAGAAGCCATTTTTTTCTGTCTTTTGAGGTCTCTGCATTTGGTGTATCCTTACTTCTCAAAAAATAACATTTTGCCTGCAATAATAAAGAGTATTACAGCGAATGTTTTTTTTAGCGCTGCATCTGAAATGTTGAGAGAAATCTTGCTGCCCAGGTAACCGCCAAGCAGGAACCCGAGAAAAAGAATGAATACGACTTTCATGTCAATATAACCTTGCTTGTAATAGCTGATTACAGCGAAAATGCCCGATGGCAAAAGCAGCAGCCCCAGTGAAGTTCCCTGGGCCTGTTGTTGGCTGAAGCCCAAAATAAAAGCAAGGGCCGGCACGATGATAATTCCTCCGCCAACGCCAACAAGACCGCTTAAAGTGCCGGCAAGCAAGCCTACAAACAAAAGCAATAAAATGGTTTGTATATTCATAATGGAGAAGTTTTAGGTTGTTATGCTTTAATGCCAAGAAGCATGCTGGTAATAATAATTGCAAGAACAATGGAAGCGATAAGCACATACAACCAGTCTTGTTCTTTAATAAACCCGATGATGGAAAACAGCACCCTTGCCACCGGCGTTGCTATTAACAGGATTATTCCTGATTGGATGATTGCCCGCCCGTTCCCTTCTGCGATCCCTTTGAATATATCCGATAAATCATGAAAGGGCAATAATAAGCCGCGAAATGAATGATAGTGGGGAAGCGAGCCAGCATTCCTAGATAAATATATAATGCCTCCTGTTAATACTACTATTGATGAGAGCACAACGCCCCATCTCAATAATTTTCCCAGTGCCAATTCTACATCTTTATCTTGCCAGTATTTTTTTTCTTTTTTCATGATGTTGTTAGAACCTGTGCTTAGCGCCATTGTAGATCATTTCAACAGCAAGTATGGTAATGACGATGGCAAAAACAATGCGAAGCCATTGTGCTTCGGCTTTCGTCAGCACGCGCGAGCCGATGGTGGCACCTGTCAAAACGCCTAATGTAACCGGGAAGCAAAGTGAGGGGTCAATATACCCCCGCTGAAAATATACCACTGCACTTGCTGCGGCAGTTACCCCAATCATAAAGTTGCTGGTAGTTGTTGAGACTTTAAAAGGGATGCGCATGACATTGTCCATTGCCAGGACTTTAAAAGCCCCGGACCCGATGCCTAAAAGGCCAGATAAGACCCCTGCCACAATCATCATAAAAAAACCACCCACGATATTATAAACCGAATAGGTAATGATGTTCCCCTTGTTGTCAGGATAATTGCTGTTCAATTTCAATAATGTGGCAAGTTTGCTTCCAGGACGATTTTGAAAATGTGGATTTTTTTTTTGAAATGAAAAAATGGCTGAGAAGATAAGGATGCTGCCAAAAAGTATGGCAATAAAGTTGGTAGGTGCGTAAGCGGCAATAAAAGCTCCTGCAAAAGCGCCGACAGTCGTAGCAATTTCAAGGAACATGCCCAGGCGAATGTTTGTGATCCCTTCTTTTACATAAGCAGAGGCTGCGCCTGATGAAGTGGCGATCACCGCTACAATAGAGGCGCCGATGGCATATCGTATGTCAATCCCAAAAACAAGAGAAAGCATAGGGATGATGAGGATGCCCCCGCCTAAGCCTGTAAGCGATCCTAAAAAGCCTGCCAGCATTGAACCGAAAAAGATAATCAGCGTTAGTACAAGTATTGTCATTGTTCTAAAACAATTGTAGTGGCGGTCAAATAATATTTTTATTTTTTATTCATAAAAATTTGTTTGTAATTTTTTATCGCATCTTCGATGATCCCGATGGCTGTGGTTTTGTCGCCAAATTCTTCCACTACTACAGTTTTGTTTTCGAGCTTTTTATATTCTTCAAAAAAATGTCTCAGCTCTTCAAAGAAATGTTTGGGCAGTTCTTCAATATTGTTATAATGGTTCACGCTGGGGTCTTTAGCGGCAACAGCGATAATTTTGTCGTCAGCATCACCGCTATCAACCATTTGCATCACGCCCATTACTTTGGCTTCCATCAGGCAAAGTGCCTGTACGGGAAGAGACGTGATCACCAGAATATCCAATGGGTCTTTATCGTCACCATAAGTCTGGGGGATAAAACCATAGTTTACCGGGTAATAAAATGAAGAATAAATTACCCGGTCGAGTTTCAGCAAACCACTGTCTTTATCAATTTCATATTTTGCCCTTGCGCCTTGTGGTATCTCAATGATTGCATTCACTACTCTGGGGGCGTTGGTTCCATAGGTAACTCCGTGCCATGGATGGGAAACTGTCATCATACCTGGGATTGTTTTCGCAAACCTAAACCAAAACAATCATTAAGCAATGCGGGCTAAAAAATTCCCCCAGGGCTATTATTCTTGTCCCCGTTTATTCAATGGCTGATAATAAAGCACGTTCACCTGTTCTATGGTTATCATGCCGCCCCGCCCGCAGGTTTCAAAAAGGCTGTGAATGACGGGAAGAAAGTCATTGATTTTTTTTTCTTCATCTACCATTTCGATTACGATGGGAAGGTCTTCGGAAATATCAATCAGTTTGGCGGTATGGATCCTTGAGCTGGCGCCATAGCTCATGATGCCGCGCAATACTGTAGCGCCTGCAATGCCCTGTTTTCTTGCCTCATGCAAAATGGCTTCATACAATGGCGTGTGCCCTACTTTGTCGATCTCGCCGACAAATACCCGCAATAGCTTTGCAATGCCGTCTAATTTCATAGCTTACAATAATTTTAGTAATGCAATGCCGCAAAATGCGGCAAAGATGCCGAGTGCGACGCTGCCTGCAGCATACAGGCCGAAATACAGGTAATCGCTGGTGCGGAGCAGGGCAATGTTTTCATAAGCAAATGTAGAAAATGTGGTGAAGCCCCCACAGATGCCGGTCGTCAGGAATATTCTCCATTCGGGCGATAGCAGGTTGCCTTTTTCTGATAAGCCGTAAAAAATGCCGATCAGGAAGCATCCGAAAATATTTACTATAAAAGTGCCAAAAGGAAAAGGATGAGGATGGGCCTCGTAAAAATATTTTTGGCAAAAATACCTTGCAATGCTGCCAATGCCGCCGCCCAGGCCAATTATTAAAGCATTCTTAAACATCACTTGGTATTGTTCATGAGTTGTTTCAGGTCTACTACCCATTCATCATGCACTTTCTGGATTTGGATAATGGTGGTGTCTTTCTTATAGCTGTTAAAATATTTGTAGAAAGTAACTGAATCGTTCAGCGGGTGCACATCAAACACAATAATATCCGAGTTTTTATAATTGTCTTTTTCTTGCCCGGTCAATTTATCGTAACCGCTTTTCCATTTGTCAAGCATGTAATTATTGGTTGAATCGCCAAGCATATAATATTTTGCTTTTTCGTAATTGCCATCCAGCGTTGCGCGAATGAATTCTCTTCCCGCATCCTGTGCATCTTCTGCTTTTTTGAATGCAGGGCTGGTATTGCAGGCAGCAGTTAAAGCCAATAAAACAAGGCTGATTGTTTTTTTCATAATGCACAAATATAGAATAAAAAAAGCCTGCTGGAAATTCAACAGGCGGGTTAGTAGTTTAGAGCCAAAGGGAAAAGATTATTTTTCTTGGGTCCCGGATTCAATATTTTTCTCTCTTTCATAAGCTCTGATGATGGCTTTTACCAACCTGTGGCGCACCACATCTTCTTCATCAAGTTCAATGTGCGAAATACCGTCAATATTTTTTAAAATGTACAGCGCTTTTGCCAGCCCGCTTTTTTGGTTTTTCGGGAGGTCAATTTGAGTGAGGTCGCCGGTGATGATTGCTTTTGCATTTGCCCCGATGCGCGTCAAAAACATTTTCAGTTGCAAATCGGTCGCATTCTGCGCTTCGTCCAGAATAATGAAAGCATTATCAAGGGTGCGCCCTCGCATGTATGCCAATGGGGCGATCTCGATTATTCTTGTGCTCATGTAATAGCCCAGCTTATCGGCCGGTATCATGTCATCAAGCGCATCATACAAAGGGCGCAGGTAAGGATCTATTTTTTCTTTGAGGTCTCCAGGCAAAAAGCCCAGGCTTTCTCCAGCTTCGACAGCAGGGCGGGTAAGAATGATTTTTTTCACCATCTTGTTTTTCAATGCCCGCACAGCAAGGGCCACGGCCGTGTATGTTTTACCGGTACCGGCAGGGCCGATTGCAAAAAGAATATCGTTCTTGTCCGTGGCTGCAACCATCTTTTTCTGATTAGCTGTTCTTGCTCTTACGGTCTTGCCATTAGGGCCAAAAACAAGAATATCATTCGGGTGCTTGTCAATGAAGTGGTCAACCGTCTCTGCATCGTCGCCGCCAAGTATCTGTTCAAAATAATTTTCGCTGACGTGCCCATTGCGCTCTAAGTATTGAACGAGCAGATCAATTTTTTCTTTAGCTGATTCAATCTGTTCAGGAGAACCGCTCAGTTTTATCTGGCTGCCACGCGAAAGGATCTTGAGAAGCGGGAACTTTTTTTTGAGGATATCTAATTTGCCATTGTTAACTCCGAAAAATTCAATAGGGTTAACGCTTTCGAGGTTGATGATTGTTTCAGTCAATTCAATCTGTTTAAGGTTTTAAATAGATAGCCCGGTTATTTTTCTTTTTGTTTGCCAGAGCTGTTCAAATTTAATGATTTGATTTTGCATTTGCTGGTTTTTACTTATCAACAATATGTGAATATTACAATACGAACACAGGCCGTAATTTGTTGCTGTCCTTCTTTTTATTTTGAATATGCTTTTTAAAAGATTGCTCCGGTTGCAATGGCGCAGTTTATTTCGGCCTTTATCTGTATATAAAAAATTATTGCTGGATAAGCCTGGCGATTTGTCCATTGGCTCCTGCAAGAAAAACGGCATTCCCTTTTTTTGCTTTCCTGCAAACATGAAAACTTTCTGCTGAGATGTGCTGCCATGCTGTTCCGCCGTCTCTGCTGATATCAACTCCGCTGGTCCCGCAAGCAATCAGGTTGTTTTTTGTGATGAATTCCACACAGCTTTTGTAGCCTTGCGGCGCATGCAAAGGCCCTGCCCAGGTTTTGCCTCCGTCATTGGAAATGGCGCAATTTTTTTCAGAAGAGGTGTCATTGCTGAAATCTCCGCCAACCACAACAAGGTGCTGTGCTCCTTTAAGTTTGCGGTTATCGCTAACGGCCACTGAATTTGCCCCTGTTGTTGATTTGCCCTGCAGTACAGGCAAATCAATTTTTTTGTCGCGGATAAATATTCTTGAATAGAGCCCACCGCTCACAAAACAGGCTTCGCCCCTGCCTAATGCCCTCACATTGGTGCCACTGGCAGCAAAACAAGCTTCACCCGAATCGGCCGCAGGCAATTCGGCAAATGGGATTTTATGCCAGCTATTCCCGCCATCAAAGCTTCTTGCTACAAAAAATTTCCCTTCAATAGGGTCTCCGATAACGATGCCACTATCGCGGTTCCAGAATTCCATGGCATCTAAAAACATTCCTTTTGCCGAATCTGCATAAACTGTTTTCCAGGTTTCGCCCCCATCATTGGTTTTTAAAATGAGGGCCGGTTCACCCACCGCCATAATGATGGCTGTTTTTGAGTCGAAAGCCTCAATATCCCTGAAATCTCTTTGTTCAAAATTTTTTACGGTGATCCATTTCCAGGTTTTGCCCCCATCAGTTGATTTGGCAACGGCGCCGTTGCTGCCGCTGGCCCAGGCCAGTTTATTATTCACTACGCTTAATCCGCGGATAGAAGTTTTTGAGCCATAAGCGAGGATTTCGATTTTCTGAGCATGGGAATTTTTTTCAATGGAAATGAAAATGGATAAAACGATAAACAGTTTCATTTTAGCTGGCATATACTTCTGGGTTGACTATATGTGGCAATTGCTCATTTTTTGATGCTGCAATAATGTTTTCCGCTGCAAGCTTTGACATCGCATCGCGTGTTTCTTCAGTTGTAGTCCCGATATGTGGCAGCACTGCCACATTGGGCATTTGCAGCAATGGGTTGTCAGCGTGCATGGGCTCGGGGTGGGTTACATCGAGCCCTGCTCCCCAGATCAGTTTTTCATTCAGTGCCCTGATCAGGTCCGGTTCATTGTGGATTGCTCCGCGAGCTGTATTAATAAAAATGGCTGAGTGTTTCATTCCTGCGAACCTGCCATAATCAAAAAAGCCTCTTGTTTCTTCCGTGAGCGCTGTGTGCACTGAAAGAACATCACTTTGTGCAAGCAGTTCATCCAGCGAAACTCTTTTTGCATTCAATTTTTTTTCTGCTTCGTCATTCATCTTCCTGTTGTGATAAATAATTTTCATGTTGAAAGCCCCGGCGCACCTCTTTGCCATTTCAAACCCGATTTTTCCAAGCCCGAATATGCCCAGTGTTTTTTCTTCCATTTCCATCCCAAGGTCTGCGGTGGGCTCATAAAAGCCCCATTCTCCATTGATGATTTTTTTGTGCATGTAGAATGCTTTTCTCGACACGGCCAGCATCAGCAGGAATGCTATGTCTGCCGTGGCTTTGCTCAAAACGCCGGGAGTGTTGCCAATAGGTATTTTTAGCATTGTGGCTTCGGCAACATTTATATTATCAAACCCCACTGCCATCTGGGCAATCGCTTTTAAATGCCTGCATTCCTGTAAAAAGCGCTTGTTGATTTTGTTCTGGCCAACGCTAATCAGCGCATCATAATTTTTGCAGATGTTGATCAGTTCATTTTGTTCAAGCTCTCTTCTTTCGGCCCATTCTGTGAATGAAATACCCGCCGACCGCAATAAGTCAAGTCCCTTCTGCGGGATTTGTCTTGTAATAAAAACTTTCATTTCTCAAGAATTAGCAAGTACAAAATTAACGATAGAAATGAACGCTGGGTCAATTAAGAACAATCTGCTTATCAGGTTCTTTTTATAAATGCAAAAGGGGCTGTCTCTGCATCGCCACATTTCATCCCTTCGAATTTCAGATAGTCGATTTGATAGCCTTCTTCCCACTTATACAGCAGGCTGTCAATGCTGTGCATGCCGGTATTCCTGTTCTTTTGTTCAGAGGTCACGGTGTTGCAAACAATGTTCACATATTTTGCTTTTGTGTAACAAATGCCTTTTCTTTTTAAAAAGAGGCGGTTGAAGTTTTGATTTAAAATACTTTCGAGGCTATTAGGGCCTTTATATTTGATCTGGTTTATAAAAAAACTGATTTCCTCTTTTACAAAAAAGGAAACGTCTACGGAAAGCGGGTATGCCCATTCTGACCAGAATTCGGCTTTCGACCAGTCCCAACATATTAGGTAAGGGGGCAGCGGTATGTTCCCTGGCCTGTAAAACGGGGGCAGCGATTGTTGTCTGTCCTGTATGTAACAATAAGTAAGGTCAGTTCCCTTGATCAGCGACGGAACAGTTTCATAAGAAGTAAACGAGCTGATTTCTTCAAGATTGAAATAATCGATGAACATGCCGTCATCAGTCATAAAAAAAAGCGAGAACGCATCTATGCTTTTCAGCAAGGCTTCGAGGTCGTTCCTGAAATCCTGTTCTTCTGTAAAAAAGATGTTTTTATCTGAAAACAGAGTTTTTAATTCCCGATACGCATCATGATGTCTATTTGTAGTGGCACGATATAAAATGTGCAAAGGGGCAGGGTTATTGGCATAATGGAAATAACTGGAGAGCAGGGCATGCAATTGCATGGCACGGTTTTTTGAAAAAACCAGGCCCGCACAATTTTTCACAGCCGGTAAGGGAATGGACGCAACCAGGCGCTGGTAAGCCAATGCAATTGAACCAGAACTGTTCAGCTCATGCCTGAAAACCGGTGATGCAATTTTCTTAATAATTTTTTTGAAACCCTGTTTGATCATGAAATGACCTGTTTGTCCGGGAAAACTTTCGGTAAAGCCAAAAACCCAGGCCCAACCATGCCCCTTGCCTTTAATGTATCAAAAAACAGTGATGTAAAAAACTCGGGCTACAACATGCCTGTTTAATTTACAGGTGCTTCATGGAGTATTTTTGATTTGGCGAATTGCGCGCTCTGCCGGTTGCTATTGTAAGACTTTCTCGATAATTTTCCCTGTTTTTTTATTTTTTAGGATCACTTTTTTTGCGCCGAAATGCGTCACTTCTTCTTTGATCAGGTAGTTGTCTGTGTCGTATTCTGTTAAATGGCTGTCTTTGGTAACGCCTGTTTTTCCTCTCCAGATATCGAGCTTAACCGGCTCCCACAGTTTTGATTTTGCTGATCGGTAGGCCGCATCCAGTATGCAATTCACTACATAACCATCATAAAAAGTTTCTTTCGGCGAAGCTCCTTTTTCTAAGGAGTTGAACATGTCAGTGAACATGTGGTTGTACCCGAGGTCGTTCACTTCATCGCCAACCGGGAACAGCCAGCCTGTGTTGCTTTCTGCTTTTTCTGCCACATAATCTGCACCTTTGCCGGTGGTGAACATTTCAAACCCTGTGCGCAGGAAACTGTTGAGCCAGATAGTGCCTTCAGTGCCCATTACTTCATCGCGCAGGTCCATTCCCCCCCGGAAGGTCCAGCTCACTTCAAATTGCCCGATGGCTCCGTTTTCATATTTCACCAAACCAATGGCATGGTCTTCTGCATCGATCGGTTTCACTTGTGTGTCTGCCCAGCACATCACTTCAACCGGCCTGATGTCTTTCCCAATAAAACTTCTTGCGATTTCTATACAATGACAGCCGAGGTCCAGCATGCAGCCGCCGCCGGCCTGCTCAATGTCCCAAAACCAATCACTGTGCGGGCCGGGATGCGTTTCTCTTGATTTTGCCCATAGCACTCTTCCCAAAGCCCCATTCCTTACGCTTTCGTTTGCTTTTAAAAATTTTGGAGTGTACACCAGGTCTTCAAGGTAGCCGTTGAAGATCCCTGCTTCTTCCACGGCAACCAGCATGCGCTTGGCTTCTTCCCCATTTCTTGCAAGTGGCTTCGTGGTCATTACCGCTTTTTTGTGTTTGCAGCAAAGCAACACGGCTGCCTCATGTAGATTATTGGGCAAAGCAATACAAACAATATCTACACCGGGATGAGCGATCACTTCTTCCATATTGGTTGACCAGTGCTCGCATGTATAGTCTGCGGCGAATTTTTTTGCGCTTTCTTCACGGCGGGCATAAATGCTCACGATTTTGTCCTTGCTTCTTTGCCCCTGTAATGCATCTGCATAAAACCTGCCGATAAAGCCTGAGCCAAGCATGGCGATTCTTTTCATAATGCTGAATTGATTTGAGTTTTAAAATATTTTATGTTGTCGTATTTTTAATTCTGTTGAACGCTTTTTTCAAATTGTTGAATTTTGGAAAAGTCATGAGGCATGTGCCGCTGAATGTTTGTTGTCGTTAAACAGCAATACAAACAATATGAGCACAACAACTGCAATACCGGCTGGGACCATCCATACGCTTTTCCATTGCACCACCTTTTCAATTGTATAATGATCTTTCACATAGCCGGATAATAAAGTGCCGATCCACATGCCAATGCCATAAGTTGCCATGGTAATCATGCCCTGTGCCTGGCTTTGTATTTTTACTCCCGCTTTGCTATCGGTATAAATCTGGCCGGTAACAAAAAAGAAATCAAAGCACACTCCATGTAAAACAATGCCTGCAAAAAGCATCCATAAATGCGGGCCGGCATCTCCATAACCAAAACATATAAAACGAACAGCCCAGGCGATCATTCCCAGGGCAATCATCCATTTTACGCCAAGCCTGCGGAAGAAGAATGGTATCAGTAAAATAAAGATGGCTTCTGAAAACTGTCCGTATGTCATGTTGCTGGTTACGTCCTTCATTCCTGCTTCAGTTAAATATAGGTTGGTAAGGCTGTAGTAAAATGAAAGAGGAATGCAAATAAGTACCGAAGCAAAAAAGAAAACGGTAAAAGATTTGTTCCTGAACAAAACAAATGCATCGGCACCGAGGACCTGCGCAAATGTGGTTTGCGTGCCTTTTGCTTTAGGCGGGGCATCGGGCAGAAAAAAACTAAGCAGGCCCAATGCAGCGGAAGCTACAGCTGCCATACTAAAGGTAAAACCAAGCTCGCCGGTAGTCAAATGAAAAACTTTGTCGATGATCCACCCGGTGGCGATCCAGCCGATTGTGCCCAGCACGCGTATGGAAGGAAACTCTTTGCTCGGGTCGCTCATTTGCCTGAAAGCAACCGAATTTGCAAGTGCCAGCGTTGGAGCATACATAAGCGAATATAAAAGCAGCACCCAATAAAAGCCATTAGGGCTTGTAATTGTAGTGAGCAGGTATAAAAGAACAGCACCGGCGAGGTGCATTGCCCCAAGTACTTTTTGTGCAGAGAAAAACCTGTCGGCGATCATGCCAACAAAAAAAGGAGAAATGATCGTTGCGATTGCCATTGCGCTATAAGCTGCGCCTACCTGAACTCCGTCAGCATGCAACACTTTGTCAAGATAGGTGCCCATTGTTACATACCAAGCCCCCCAAATAAAAAACTCCAGGAACATCATGGCAGATAGCTGAATTCTCGTTGTTGTTTTCATCATTCAGTTGGTTTTATTTTTTACATAAAGGCACAAAGGCTACAGCGGTACAAAAATTTAATTAAAGTCATTTTCAAACGCCAATCCGATGTTCTTTGTATCCCTCTTGTTCTTTGGGTGAGACGAAATTTTTATTATGTATTCACCTCTTTTTCCCATTTGGTTTCTTTCAGCGCTGGATCTTTCTCTTTCTTCAGAAAATCCCCTGTTAATGATGCGCCTGTGCTTTCTGATTTCAATAACAGGTCATCTGCAACAATTTCGACCGGTTTTCTCCAACCTGCAGAATCATCATTGTAGGCAGGATTGGATAATGAATTGTAGCAGGAAATTATTGACCATCTTGGTTTTTCAGAAAGATTGGCTTCAGACCGGTGAAGGATGTTGCTGTGGAAGAATAAAGTATCGCCGGGCTGAAGCTCGACATAAACAAGTTCCAGGGTTTTAAGCGCAAGGTTCACCATTTCCATATCAGCGCCCACCTGCTCGCCCGAAAAGCCATGGTTCACTCTTCCTAATTTGTGGGAGCCCTTTATTACCTGCAGGCAGCCATTTTGCTGATTGGCTTCGGTCAATGCTACCATCACGCTCACCAACTGGTCAGGATATAAAAATTGATTTTTATACCAATACCCATAATCCTGGTGCCATTCCCAGGCGCCGCCTACACGAGGCTCTTTCTGCATCAACTTGGTATGAAAGTGGCAAACAGGGGAGCTGCTGTCCAGTAGTTTTGCTACGGAATTCACCATTCGGCTGCTGCGGATGAGCAGGCTGTACAGGTCATTGCCAGGGCTGAACCATAAAGTAAGTTTTGTTTTTTTGCCCGACTGGTCATTTAAATCAAGCGCATTTTCTTTAATTACACTGTCTGCAGTAGCCGTTTTATAAAGTTTATTGACCTCTTCCTCAGTAATAAATTTGCGCACTATAACATAACCATCCCGATTAAATATTTTTATTTCTTCATCATTAAGCAATCGCGGCATATAGAATGATTTTGAATGAGCCCAAAAATTACAAAAGAAAAATGTGATGGAATAAATAATTTTATAAGGAAGTTGATGGCATGAGGTATATGGCCGGGGAAAGCATATTAATGGCTAAACCCGCTTTATGTTTTTGTCATAGTCTTTAAGCCCGGCATCTTCTGTCTTCCTCCTTAATTCTTATCTTGCAGCGCTTATGAGAGTTTTTGAAGATACGTACCGTCACAAGGGCATGCGCAAGCAACTGGTCGATTCCATCAAGACTAAAGGAATTACCGATGAAAGGGTATTGCAAGCCATGTTGCACATTCCCAGGCATTTTTTTATGGATTCTGCATTTGATAAAATTGCGTACGAAGACAGGGCTTTCCCGATTGCAGAGAACCAAACCATCAGCCAGCCATATACCGTGGCTTACCAGACCCAGTTGCTGGAATTGAAGCCCTTTGAAAAAGTTCTGGAGATTGGGACAGGAAGCGCCTACCAGGCCTGTGTTTTGGCAGAAATGGGAGCGCAGGTGTTCTCTATCGAAAGGCAAAAAAATTTATTTGACCATAACAAGGCCTTTCCCTTTCTTAAAAGGTATCCGAACATTAAATTTTTTTATGGGGATGGCTATGAAGGCCTGCCAACTTTTGCACCATTTGATAAGGTTATTGTTACTGCGGCTGCGCCATACGTTCCCCCGAAATTGATCGAGCAACTAAAAACAGGTGGCAAAATGGTAATACCTGTCGGGGATAGTAAGGTGCAGCGGATGCTGCGCATCACAAAACAGCAAGGGAACGCTGTTGAAGAAGAAGAATTCGATAATTTTTCCTTCGTGCCAATGGTGGGAGGCAGGAATAGTTGAGGCATTGGCCGATAGAAAACAGGGGCGCTAACAAATTATTAATGCCTGTCAGTGGGCCAGCCATTCAACTACCTTGCCCATGACCCCTTCATCCCGGTAAATCTTTCTGTGGCCAAGCCCTTTTGTGAAAACAAACTGTACATTCCTGTGTTTATCTTCTTTTACCTTCAACGCACCGGAAATGGGGACGATGTCATCTTCTTCATCATGTACCCAAAGCACTGAGGCTTGAATATTGTTCATGGCCCGCCTGATGGAAAAATGCTCCTGGGGCTTGCCCGCTATTTCAAGTATCAGTTTATCAAATTCCTTTCTTACTTCACCGTCCAGCCCCAACAGCCGGAACATTTTATCAGCAGCAGTTTTTGTTTCTGTAGCCGGAGCAATAAATACGATTTTTGTACCCTTGTCATGGTGTATTTGTTCAATAAAATGCGACAGCGCAAGACCGCCGAAAGAATGAGCCATAAAATATTCTATTGGCCCATACCGCTCATTGATTTCTTTTATTGTTTGAATGTAAAGCGGCAGTGTTATTTTTTTGCCACCTGATTCTCCATGTGCAGGCGCATCGAATGCGAGTACCTCATGTCCTTTTTTTAAAAAGGCGTTTATATAAGCGCTGAAATTTCTGCTGTTCGATTCGAACCCATGCAATATCAAAATCTTTTCTTTAGGTGGTTGCTTCGGCAGCCACCGGTGCCCACGGATAATATGCCCATCAATAGTAAATGACAATTTTTCTCCTTTCAAAAAAATAGCAGGCGTTTTTGTCTTTGGCTTCATCATAGGTGTGCTGAACAATTGCAAGGTTTTTTTTGCAGCCTTTTTTTTCGAAACCAATGCCATTATGCGCAGCCTTGATTGCGCATATTTGATTGCGAGTTTTTGTGCTAACTTCATGCAGGGCAAAAATATTTTATGAAGGTAGTAATTATCGGTTCAGGGAATGTGGCTACTGTTTTAGGCCGAAGGGCCATGAATGCTGGCCATATCATTATGCAGGTAATGAGCAGGCAGGAAGAACATGCAGCCTTCCTGGCTGAAGAGCTGAATTGCAGCTTTACATCAGCTTTCGAAGAAATTAATATGAGCGGCGATTTTTATATTATTGCTGTTTCAGATGACTCGCTTTTAGAAATGAACGGGCATTTGTTCCTCAAAAAAAAACTTGTAGTGCACACAGCAGGCTCTGTTCCAAAAACAGTATTGCGAAAGGTAAGCAACAGCTATGGCGTGCTGTACCCGTTGCAAAGCTTAAGGAAAGAAAATACGAACACTTATGACATTCCTTTGCTGGTAGATGCAAATAATGCAAAGAACTTGTCTGTAGTTAGTGATTTTGCGAACACCCTATCAGGCAACGTGAGGAGATGCAGTGATGACGAAAGATTAAAATTGCATATAGCTGCAATTATGGTAAACAATTTCAGCAACCATCTTTATGCTTTGGCAGAAGATTATTGTTGCAAAGAACGCGTTGATTTCAAATTGCTGTTGCCTTTGATAGAAGAAACCGCGAAGCGGTTGCATTTTTTTTCGCCACAGGCCATGCAAACCGGGCCAGCTGCAAGAAGCGATATGGGAACCATCAACAAGCACCTTGAAGCGCTGTTGCCGTATCCGGAACTGAAAGCTGCTTACGAAATATTCAGCAAAAGCATTATCTCTAAAAAAACCGCATCCCCGGTTTAAGAATAAATTCGCACATTTGCAGCTCTTCCCATTTGCAAATTAAACTTATGAATGTACTTCCTGCCTTTAAAAAGATTACCACTTTTGTTTTTGATGTTGATGGCGTATTGACAGACGGGACAATTTTTGTTTTTGACAATGGAGAACAAGCAAGAAGAATGAATATTAAAGATGGCTATGCACTACAGCTTGCTGTGAAAAAAGGATACAGGGTTATTGCCATTTCAGGCGCTGATTCGGAAGCTACAAAATTGAGGCTGAATAAGCTTGGTGTGGCAGAAGTATTTACCAAAGTGGAGAACAAAAAGCAAAAAATGGCTGGCTATATGGCGGAACATAAGCTAACAAAAGACGAGGTTTTGTTTATGGGCGATGATATTCCTGATTATGAAGCCATGAAAGAAGCGGGCTTAAGCTGTTCGCCATTGGATGCTGTTCCTGAAATCAGGCATATTGCCAAATATATATCGCCTTGCAAGGGCGGGCAGGGATGTGCCAGGGATGTGATTGAAAAAGTGCTGAAATTAAATGGACATTGGTCAATCGACACAACGGTGGCATCTAAATAGCATGTTGTCCTGTTCACTTCGGTTTTCTGTTATTTTCAATTCTATTTTTATCTTGTGCTGTCAATAAATGGGTTCTTATGCAATTGTTAGGCGCATTTTTACGGCTTATCAGGTGGCCTAATCTTTTCTTTATAGCGCTTACACAGGTTTTGTTCTATTATGCGGTTTTGCTTCCTTCTTACTTAACAAAATTTCAGGGCCTCCAAAATTACCTGCCCCCGCCTTTGTTTTTCCTTTTGTGCTTCTCATCAGTGCTCATTGCAGCAGCCGGATACATTATTAATGATTACTTCGACTTGAATATTGACAGGGTGAATAAACCTGATAAGCTGATAATCGAAAAAATGATTAAGCGGAGGTGGGCAATTATATGGCACTGGCTGCTGTCTGGCTCAGGGATTATTATTGGTTTTTATATTAGCTGGAAGCTCAGGAATATCTTTGTCGGAACTTCGCATGTGGTTACAGTTGTCTTGTTATGGTTTTACAGTACTACTTTCAAAAGAAAACTGCTGATTGGGAACATCGTTATCTCACTGCTCACTGCCTGGGTCATCATGGTACTGTATTTGTGCGAGTTCAGGGTACACCTTTTAAATGACCCTGCGTACCATCACATTTTATCCAGGATTTATAAGTTTGCAGTCCTGTATGCCGGTTTTGCTTTTATTATTTCGCTTGTTCGCGAAGTGGTCAAAGATATTGAAGATATGCATGGCGATGCTGAATACAATTGCCGCACCATGCCTATTGTGTGGGGCGTTAATGTGGCAAAAGTTTTTGCAGCCACATGGCTTACCGTATTGATACTGGCATTAGCAATATTGCAATTTTATATTTTGCAATACAAATGGTGGTGGGTTGTGGTATATTCCGTTATATTCATCATTATCCCTCTTGTAATCATTTTGCGGGGGCTTTACCGGGCAAACACTACGCCAGATTATCACCAACTTAGCAGCATGATAAAAAGAACAATGCTTGCAGGCATTCTTTCGCTCTTGCTGTTCTTAACTTTTTAACGCATGAACAAGATCATACTGGCTTCGCAATCGCCACGCAGAAAGCAATTGCTGCAATGGGCAGAAATACCTTTTGATGTGGTGGTAAAAGAAACTGACGAATCCTATCCGGAAAACCTGGGCATAGAACAGGTTGCCAAGCACATTGCAGGCAACAAAGCCGCTGCCGTGAAGCAGGAGATAAGTGAAGATGATATCATCATCGCCGCTGATACCATTGTCGTGCTGGACAATGAAGTGATCGGCAAACCTAAGGACGCCAAAGATGCGGTAAGCATTTTGACAAGGCTTTCAGGAAATAAGCACCTTGTTGTTACCGGGGTTGTAATAACCCAGGGAAAAAAAGAAATATCCTTTGCAGATACGACTGAAGTTTGGTTTCATGATCTTACAAGAGGGCAAATTGAATTTTATGTAAGAAAGTACAAGCCTTATGACAAAGCGGGAGCTTATGCCATACAGGAATGGATTGGCGTAGTGGGCATCAAAAAAATTTCAGGGGATTTTTATAATGTGATGGGCCTGCCGGTGAGCAGGGTTGTAAAAGAATTGAGTAATTTCAGGGTATAATAAGGAAGAGCGGGCGATCCGCTCAAACTGGCAACGCATTATTTCAACAAACCTTCATCCCATGACAGAAAAATTGCTCCATTTCATCTGGCGAATGCAGTATTTTAATCGAAAAGCGCTTTGTACAGATAACAATGAGCCTTTGCAAATCATTTTTCCCGGCAACCACAACACTCACCAGGGCCCTGATTTTCTTGAGGCAAAAATAAAAATTGGCAGCACCATCCTGGCAGGCAATATTGAACTTCATGTGCAGGCATCCGATTGGGAAAAGCATGCCCATGCGGGCGATAAAAATTATCATAACATTATACTTCATGCAGTTTGGGAAAATGACCGGCAGGGGGCTTTGCCCAGGTTTCCCGTTTTAACGTTGAACAGGCTTGTGCCGAAAATGTTATTGAAGCGATATGAGGAGCTCATGAACAATTCTTCATTTGTGCCATGCGAAAACATGGCGGGCCAGGTGAGCGATATCCTGTGGGCATCCTGGAAACAAAGATTGATGGTTGAGCGGCTGGAACGGAAATCAAAAATTGTCGGCGATTATCTTACAGAGAACAACCAGCATTGGGAAGAAACTTTTTGGTGGATGCTCGCAAAAAATTTTGGAACGAAAGTAAATGCTGAGGTTTTTGAAGCAGTGGCCAAAAGCATTTCTGTAAAAATTCTTGCCAAACATAAAAGCCAGGCCCATCAACTGGAAGCATTGTTGCTGGGGCAGTGCGGCTTGCTGGAAAAAAAGTTTGACGAAGATTATTCTAAAATGCTTCAAAAAGAATATCATTTTCTAAAAGGCAAGTACAAGCTGGCGGATATAGATATGCGGGCGCTTCTTCTGCGCATGAGGCCCGGCAATTTCCCTGCCATTCGCCTGGCACAGCTCGCTATGCTTATCAGCAGGTCTTCTCACCTGTTTTCGAAGCTGATTGAAATGAAATCGGTGCAGGAAGCAAAAGCATTATTATCGGTAACAGCAAGTGATTACTGGAGCTGTCATTATGTTTTGGATGAAGCCGCTTCCTTTAAAAAGAAATCAGTTGGGAAACAAATGGCAGAAAATATTGTCATTAACACCATAGTGCCGGTTATTTTCGCTTATGGCCATTTTCACCGGCAAAATAATTTTAAGGAAAAAGCATTGCAGTGGCTTGATGAAACTGCTTCAGAAAGCAATCATATTATCGGCCAATGGAAAGCCATTGGGGCGATGAGCAGCAATGCATCCGATTCCCAATCGCTCATTGAGCTGAAAACCCAATATTGCGACAAGCAAAGATGCCTTGAATGCGCAGTGGGCAATGCGTTGCTGAAGCACCGTTTTTGATCTTTCGCCATGAGTAGGAAGAAAATGGTTTATTTTCTTATTGACGCCCACAAAAAAAATCGGAACTCCTCATGCCGGCCTGGGGCTACAAATTCACAATTGTTTCTTTCCAGTTAAAAACGATATTAACAACAATGTCGGGATGGATGCTGTATATAACAGGGCAGGTATGCGCAGCTCTTTCTAAAATTGTTTTCTGCTTTTCGTCTATCCTTAATGCATCTGGGAAATGAAATGCCAGGTTCACTCCCCCAACCCTTCTGGGATCTGGTTTCATTATTTTTTCTATTTCAATTTTCATCCCTCGAAGGTCCACTTTCATGTCCCTGGCTTTTATTCCCATAATCGTCATCATGCAACTGCCTAAAGCCGTGGCCAAAAGATCGGTGGGAGAGAACCTTTCGCCCTTGCCTTGGTTATCGAGTGGCGCATCGGTTTCTATCACTGAACCGGAATGCAGGTGGGTGGCAACCGTTCTCAGGTCTCCTGCGTAAATAACAGTCGAAGTCATTATCTATTTTTGCCTAAATTTACGCCAGATAAATTAAATCGTTGTTGTGAACAAAATTTTCTTATTTCTAATAGCCTGCATCATTTTTATAAGCGCAAGGGCCCAGGATTCAACTTATAGCCCAGTTTCCAGGCCCCTGCGCGATAATAAGTCTGCGAAAAGGGAGCGCATCAACCGCATGTTGAAAATGGAAGAAGAAGGCGACCTCATTTTCAACAAGCATAATGTGTTTGGGATAAAGGTGGCGACTGATGGTTACGGTATTTTTTTTGAAAAAGGCAAATTCATTACTCCGTGGAAAGCCCGGTTGCTGCAGTTTGAACTGAATGAGAAAAAAAGCGCTAAAGAAAAACGGGTGTCAACCGGCGACTTTTCGTCACAAGTTTTGTATAAGCTGAATAATTTTTATTCTTTCAAAGCATCTATTGGCGAACAGCGGTTAATCGGAGGAAAAGGGAACAAAAATGGCGTGGCGGTCACCTGGCTGTATACAGGAGGCATTTCAGTCGGTTTATTGAAACCCTACTATTATAATATCCAGGACGTCGTCAGTTATGATTCTGCCAACCAGGTTGTTTATGTCACTTCTGCACAGAAAACCTATCTTCAGGCAATTGCCGATTCGAACCTTTATGCATTTACCGGTGCTGCAGGGTTTACTGTAGGATGGGGCCATCTTTCTATCAAACCCGGGCTCAATGCCAAAACCGCCCTCCGCTTTGACTATGCGAGGTTCAATACTTCCATTACCGCAATTGAAGCAGGCATCAGCGCTGAATATTATTTCAGCAAAATCCCACAGGTGTATGAAGTGCCTTACAAAAACTTCTTCTTCAACGGTTATGTTTCCATTATGTTCGGAAGCCGAAAGTGACGTATTTTTGCTGATATTTCGCTGACTGATGGCAGCATGCTTCTTATTGGGCATTGCCGCCCTGCTTGCTTATGTGCGCGAAATAATTTCTATTGAGCTGATATTAATCGCAAACTGTTAAAAGAAAACTGGTTCATGATGGAGCTCCCGGTAACGAACAACGAAACAGGAACAAAGGCAAAAAAGCCCAATTGGCTTCGTGTTAAATTGCCTATCGGCGAAAATTACAAACATGTTCGGGGCCTGGTCGATCAGCATCAGCTCCACACCATTTGCGAAAGCGGCAACTGCCCGAATATGGGCGAATGCTGGGGCGAGGGCACAGCAACATTTATGATACTTGGCAACATCTGTACGCGCAGCTGCGGGTTCTGTGCAGTTGCAACAGGAAGGCCAGGGGCTGTTGATTGGGATGAACCCCAGCGGGTGGCAGAAGCGATTCATTTAATGAAAGTGAAACATGCCGTTATTACTTCTGTTGACCGTGATGATCTGAAAGACGGCGGCAGCATTATTTGGCAAAACACCATACGTGCGGTGAAAGCGCTTAACCCTGGTTCAACTTTAGAGACGCTTATCCCTGATTTTAAAGCAGACCAGGAAAACATACAGCGTATTATTGATGTTGCTCCACAGGTGGTTTCTCATAACATAGAAACAGTGGAAAGGCTCACCAGGCAAGTGCGCATACAGGCAAAGTACTGGCGCAGCATGGCAACATTAAAAACCCTGAAGCAGGGTGGCATGCGCACAAAAAGCGGAATGATGCTTGGGCTTGGCGAAACAAAAGAAGAAATTGTTCAGGCAATGACCGATCTTCATAACAGCGGAGTGGACGTAGTTACTCTTGGTCAATATCTTCAGCCCACCAAAGAACATTTGCCTGTTGCCCGGTTTGTACATCCCGATGAGTTCAGGGAATTTCGCCAAATTGGTTACGAGCTTGGCTTTGATTATGTTGAAAGCGGCCCGCTTGTCCGTTCTTCTTACCATAGCGAAAAGCATGTTATTCCCGGTTATGGTAAAGAACAGTGGAAAAAAGAAATGCCTGGTGAATAATTGATATTTAATAATTGGTGATTTATAAGCGACATATTCCCCGAACCGGCTTTTTGCGCCATTTGTTGTCTATTGTCCATTTCTTTATATACTTGCTCCCGGTTACTGGTTTTGCGCAGTTGCACTGGCATAAAATGGATTCATTATACATGCCCCTGCCATCATCTGTGCATGTTTACAAAACAACAGATTCCCTGAACGGCCGGCCTTTTATTGCTTATTATGTTTCAGCTAAGCTGAAGGATAAAAAATTATTATTCGACACACAGGTTGGCTACGGTTACCGCTACACGCCAAAAGAATATTATACGCAAGAAGGAAAGCCTTTGCTGATTGTGAATGGCGGTTTTTTTTCTTATGAAACCAATCAGAACTTAAATGTTGTGATCAGGAACGGGAAGATGATTGCCTTTAATATACAGGCCCTCAGCGGCGGCGGAAAAGATTCCATGGTATATTACTATCCTGCACGAAGTGCCATCGGTATTGCACGTAACCGAAAAGCAGATGTGGCGTGGGTCTTTACCGATTCGTCGAGGCATTGGCCTTATGCATTTGAATGGAGACCGGTTATTGCAAAAGGTAGTGAGCGCAATCCTTCTATTTATGATTTGAATGATATTAACTGGAAATGGTGGAAGATGCGAACAGCGATAGGTGGCGGGCCTACACTGATACACGATGGAAATATTTGGATTACCGATAAGGAGGAGCAGATACCGGCAGGCGCAAATGAAACGAGGCCCGCAACCGCCATGGGCTATACAAATGACGACCATTTGATCATACTTGTGGTGCAGGGCCGCTCTCCGGGGAAGGCAGAAGGAGTTACATTGCCAGAAGAAGCAAAAATTTTGAAAAACATAGGCTGTTATGAAGCCCTTAACCTTGATGGCGGTGGCAGCAGTTGCATGCTCATCAACGGGAATGAAACCATCAGGCCTTCCGACCAGGAAGGGCAACGCCCTGTTGCTTCAGTTTTTATGATCAAAACCTCTCTTGATAAATGATCTCTGCTTCCTGTTTCAATATCAGGATACTTAAAACATCTTGTGCCACTAAGAAACAGTATATATACGGAACATAAACCGTTCAAATACCCTTGCCCGGCTTTTGCCCCTTTTTTAGTTTTGGCCTATTGTATTTCTGTTGCGACAGCTCCTGATTTTTTATATGTTTTGCTGGGCCCATGAAAAAACCGCTCAAACCGGCTCTATGCAATATGGTGGTACCAACTATCCGTAACCTCTTGTCTTGTGTTTCTGATTTTTAAATTCAAAATTTTTCAAAATGGTATCGATTTCAGTTATTGAAGAAAATGCTGAGTTTGCATTTGTGCTTGCAGGCCATCTTGAAAAATTAAACAGGTTCAAGGTAATTTCTGTGTACCACTTCCTATACCAGGCAGAGAAGGGCCTTGCTGATTTTCCGGCAGATATTGTGATTGTTGATATAAAACAGCACAGCGGGTGCGGCATAGCGTTTATTGAAGGCATGATACGGGAAAACTGCAAATCCAAATTTCTTGTTTTCACTCATAAACAGGATGACGAAACAGTATTCAAAGCGCTTGCAGCTGGGGCACATGGTTATTTGTTGAAGGATTCAAGCCCGGAAAAGCTATCAGAAGCGCTTGTTGAGCTTTCAAATGGTGCAGCGCCAATGTCAGCTCCCATTTCACGAAAGCTACTGGCTTATTTTAACAGCAGGCAAAAAGAAGAAATGCAATGTGATGCCCTTAGCACCAGAGAAAAAGAAATAATGAGGCAGGTGTCGAGAGGGCTTATTTATAAAGAAATCGCCAACAGTCTTGGTATACAAAGAGAAACTGTGAAAAAACATGTGGCGAACATTTACATAAAACTGAAAGTGCAAAACCGTGTTGAAGCGATTAATAAATTTTACAGGCAATAGAAGAAGTATTTAAATTGCTTTTTTCTTTTCGGTTTAAATATCACTAATACATTTCAAAAAGTATCTCAATCCCATTACCCTTTTATATATAAAGCCATATTCTGGCTTAATGGCAACAGGTATAAAAAATCAGTTGCCATTTTTTTTATCCTTACCGCCGAATATTTTTTTTAGAAGGCCCTGTTTTTCTTTTTTTGCATCTGGTGGCACTGGTGCGGACATATCCTGTTTTATGGCCTGCTCATCTTTTTTCTTGTTATTATCTTTAACTGCCTCTTTTAAGATTTTTTCTTCATCGGGGGTAAGCCTTGAATCAATCGGTACTCTTTGAGTACTGGTATCCATATACTCGCCTGCGTCGCCATTGCCTATGTCAGCCCCTTCTGCTCCTGGAGGAGGGGTTTTGTCGATGGTATTAATATAATTCCCGTACATGTCTTCTGGTTTCATGTTTTCGGGCTGAACGAATTTTATTTGCCTGTCGAGGCCTAGTGTTTTATCAGCCAAAGCTTTCTGAAAAAAATACTCCCAGATAGGCAATGCAGCACGGCCGCCATACCCCAAACCGCCTTCCAGGCGAATGAAGCGGTCATCACAACCAATCCAAACACCTGCGAGCAACTGTGGGGTATAACCGAAAAACCAGGCATCTGAATTGTCGTTCGTAGTACCTGTTTTGGCGCCCATTTCTGCAATGCCCAAACGGCCACGCACACCTGCTGCGGTGCCAAAATCGGCAGCTCCTTGCATCATCCTGCACATCGTATAAGCTGTTGTCTGGCTCAGCACTTCTTTTCTCTCTTTTTCTGAGTCAAAACGTTCCAGCACATTGCCATTTTTGTCTTCAATACGTGAAATATAATAAGGCTTTGAATCGAACCCTCCTGCAGAGAACATGGTATAGCCCCACATCATTTCGTACAGTGAAAGTTCACAAGTGCCCAGGGCAATTGAAGGGTAAGGTTCAATTTTAGTGGGGATATTCATTTGTTTGATAAAATCTGCAAAGCGCTGAGGGCCTACCTGTTTAATGATATAGGCTGATGCACAGTTGAGTGAATAGGCAAGTGCGCTGGCCATTGACACCATGGCGCCATCGCCCTGGCAAAGCCCTTTAGCAGGCACCATACCCGACCCTGGAAAATATTGGGCAGTGTTCTGTACCTGTGTTTCCGGGCCGAAGCCAGCATCTTCAATGGCCAGGCTATATAAAAATGGTTTGATGGAAGAGCCTACCTGCCTCTTGGTATTGATATTTACATGGTCATATTTATAGGTCTTGAAATCGATGCCCCCGACCCATGCCTTCACCGCCCCTGTTATAGGGTCCATCGCCATGAAGGCGGTCTCTAACATATCTCTGCTGTATTTAATGGAGTCCAGCGGTGTCATTACCGTGTCTTTTTCGCGTTTGCTGTTCCATGCAAATATTTTCATTTGCACAGGCTGGTTAAATGCCTTTTTGATGTCTGCATCACTATAGCCGTCATCTTTCATATTTTCCCATCGGTCGCTTTTTCTCATGTACCCTTCGAGCACGTTTTTATGTTCAGCCCAAACCGTGCCTTTGCGAATGCTGTTCTGTGCGCTCAGTACTTTTTGCAAAACGGGCAGATGTTTGGCAACTGCCTCTTCGGCATAAGTCTGCATGCGGGGGTTGATGGTAGTGAAAATCCTTAACCCGTCTTCGTATAAATTATAAGGATCGCCTGTTGCCGGGTTTTTGTGCGCTTTGCACCATTTTTTCAGCTCATCACGGATCACATCGCGGAAGTAAGGGGCGAGGCCATTGTTCTCATTTATTTTTTTGAAATTGCTAAGATCGATCGGCTTGGATTTATATGAAACGGCTTCCTGTAGATTGATAAAATCATTTTTTTCCATCCTGCTGATTACCGTATTGCGCCTTTCAATAGATAGCCGGGGGTTTCTTCTTGGGTTGTACAATGTTGGCGCATTCACCATGCCTACCAAAACTGCTGCTTCATCAACTGAAAGCCTGTCAGGCTCTTTCCCAAAAAAAGTACGGGAGGCATTCCTTATCCCAAAAACATTTTCACTGAAAGGAACGGTATTCAGGTAAAGTGCCAGTATTTCCTGCTTGGTAAAATTCCGTTCAAGCTTTACAGCAATGATCCACTCTTTTAATTTTTCAATGCCCCGCCGCCATATATTTTTAGAGCCTTGTTCAAGCATGTTTTTGGCAAGCTGTTGGGTAATGGTGCTTCCGCCCCCATCGCGGCCTAATTTGACAATTGCCCGTAGCACAGCCCACCCATCAATTCCTGAATGCTCATAAAACCGCTCATCTTCTGTTGCAACCAATGCATTGACCACATTTGGAGAAATGTCTTTATATTCCACATTGCTTCGGTTGCCCCGCTCAGTATAATATTTCCCCATAAGCGTTCCGTCATCAGCATACACCTCCGAAGCCAGGATGATTGATGGGTTCTCAAGTTCTTTCAGCGAAGGCAATTTGCCAAACAGGTTGAAATTGATCATCACGATAAATACGAGGAGGACAGCAACACCAAAGAAAAAAATGCGCCAGAAAATTCGAACGGCTTTTGACATCATATCGATAAATTAAATAAGCAAGATGATTGATAGGCTATGTAGCAAAAATCTTACCCGAAATTAATAAAAGATACAGCGCTTCAAAATCAGCGGTTATTAAAGTTTTAATAATGTTTCCTCTGAAGCTTTTCCTGATGCCCTGTCCTGTATTATGGTTTAGTATAAAACTCGCTGCTCATGGCCCTATGCCATACATTTCAAGCTGCGCTAAAATTTTCCAGGGTATGATGTTTCCAGGAATTTTTTATATGCAGCGATGTCTTTATTTGTTTTCAGGATTTCCAGGTTATCGTTGCTGATGATCAGGAATGAATATTTGCCCACAGGCAGCCATGGCACAATTTCGCGGGGAGCAATTTTCTTTGCTTTGTCTATATATTGAATGGCATCGTCAGCGCTTTGGAAGCCATTAATAAGGACCAGTTTTATTGTATCATTGATTGGAGCGATAACGATATCATAAGTTTTGCTATAGAAGGTTTCCTGGTTATACCTGTTGAAAGCGTTCCTGGTTTCATTCACATACACAGGGTCAACTTTGTTCATTAAGATAGCAACAGCCTGGGCTTTTTCCGGTGCAAACGCAAAGGCGGATTTAAAAGCAGAAAGCTTTTGTGCTATTTGGGCGGAATCATTTCTTTTTTGCGTTGCGGGGTTTGCCTTGGCTTTTGCCATAGCTGTGCTGTCAGACTTTCTTTGCAGGGCTTTCAGCGAATCGATGATTGGCTTGTATTCATTGTTGTATCTCAGCGGGACTGCTTTGGATACAATTACCGAATCGTCTTTTGCGCGGGTCACCTGCAGGTTTGTTAGATATTCTTCAATCTGCTTGCGGCGGCTCAACACGTCCAAAAATATTTTAGCTTTATCGGCCATTGGTGTTTTTGGATATTTCCGGATTATGCCCGCAAAATCAATTTTAGCCAGGCTGTCGTTCCGGTTTTTTGCCAGGTAAACTGCTTCAATATATAATAACTGAGGTGTCCAGTATTTTTCGCCGTATGCGCTGTCGGCAGCTTTTTTATTGGCTAAAGCTTCTTCAAACCTTCCTTCAATAAATGCGTTGTAAATGTCTTCATATTTTTTGGTCGCTTCGGCTTTGGGCGCTTGTTGTGCTTTTTTATATGCTTCCGGATAAGCTGCGATATTGGTTAGCTTGCTGTTTGGATATTGTTCGATCATCATCTGCAAGATGCGCTTGGCGTTTTCTTCATCGCCTGATTTCTTGTAACAATAATACAGGTTGAACAATGCCTGCTCACGTAGATGAGTATCCGGAAATCTTTTCAGCAGGGAATTGTAAGTGGCAATGGCCGTTTGATAATCAGAAAGGCCCTCCTGCAGGGACTCGCCAATGCTGAACAGGGAGCTCTGGATTGAATCATTCGATTTCTTTATGGCTGGGGGAGCAAGGGGAAGGTTTTTGAGCAGTGATTCGAAACTGATCTCTGTTGTTGAACTGTTGTTGCCTGTGTTGTCCTGATCGGAACCTGGCCCTGCCTGCGCGCTAAACCCTGCCTGGGCAGATTTAGACGCCACCTGCCAGAAATCAACATTCGGCCTGTTCCCCCATTTCGATTTAAAATCGCCAAAGCCTTTTGCTTTAATTGAGCTATTGTCGAAATACCATTCTGTTGAGCTGCTGCTGTTCCCAAAAACACCTGATGTGCCGTTGTTATTGAGCAGCAGGTTGTCGCCATTTGATTCCTCTTCCGCAAGCCCTTGTTCTTTGCGCAGCCGCCGTGCTAATTTTTTTATATAAGCATTCCTTTCAGTTTCGGGCATGGCTGCAATGCGCTGCAAACTGTCCTGCCTGTTAATAATATCCTCTTCGCTTATGATTTTGTCAAGTGTTTTCCTTTTGTCAAGAAATGCTGCCGGATCTTCAACAGCGGACCTGTCTGCCGCATCTACACTGTCATAGTAATTTTTTGCAGGCCTATAGTTTTTATCGGAATAGTACAAGTCTCCCAATGCGAGGAATGCTTTGCTCTTCTGGTTGTTTTCGGGCACTGTGTTTTTGATTGACCTTAACAGCAAGGCGATTGCTCCGGGCTTGTTTTTTCTTTCCAGTTCAATTTGTGCAGCGGCATAATAAATGATGTCCCTATAGTTTTCAAACCTGGCCTTTCTGGCCATGCTCATCAACGCATCAATATTTTGCTGTATCATTTTATCATCGCTGCCTTTGTTTTGCCTGATGTAGTTCAGCCTGGCATAAACTTCCATTACCGGATCGTAAGTACGTTGAAAAACTTTTTTATAATATTCCTGTGCCATCCCCGGTTTTTTTGACCGCTCGTAAAGTTGTGCAATTAAGTATTCCCATCTTGATTTTTCCTGTCTGTCAGGTTGGCCTGTCAGTGCCAGTATCAAATGCCCTGCTGCGCTGTCGTACATGTTTTGGGAATAAAACAACCATGCCTGCGCTTCCTGCAAATCAGTTTGAAGCCTTTGGGGGAATTGCGGATCCTGCTTCAATACTTCAATCAGCCCGGCAGCTTCAGGATATTGGTTGCTGGCAATATAAGTTTTGACCTGCCATATCAGGGATTCATTTCGGCTTGGCGGCAATGAAAAGACTTTCTTCAGGATATTCTTTTTTTCTTTTGTGGCAACGATCAATGAATTGCCCCCTTCCTCGTTATTGGCATTGCTGCCGATGGGCTGATCCGAACCATCCTTGTCTTTAGGAGCAAATGCATGGTTCACAAATTGGAAAGTAATATATGCCGAATCGAGCTGGTTACGGTAATAATAAGCTTCTCCCATCAGCATATATAAATTATCGATCCAGTCATTGCGCAGGTCGTGGTTTAAAATACCGGCAGTGCTTTTGTATATTATTGAATCTAATTCTTTCCTGTCTCTCGAAGTGATATCTAGGGAGTAATCATAAAAGCTAAGCAGTTTGTTGTAATCGTCTTTATGCTGAGCCCTGGCACGAGCAATCACTTCATTCAGTTTTATATTGGCATTGAAATAATAATTGTAATGCGTAACCGTGTTCTGTATAAAATGCCTGGGCTGCTTGAATTTTGTTTCGTCTGTTTTTTCTGCGCCCAATTTCGAGTTCTCATATTTTTCGGGTTTTTTGATGTCCATAGAAGAATAGTCGGGCTGCCCGAAAACTCCAGGAGAAATAAAAGAAAAAAACAGGAGGAATAAAAATATGTTTCGGTTCACAATATCCATTTCATTTGCACCGCAAACTAATGCCTTAATAACTGGTTTTCAAGATTATTATTGCCTGTGCGATGGGATTATAACAAGTTGTTATCAACATTATTTTATTTTTTTATTGATTGGTGGGGCCATTGCTGCCCAACGCCGATGCCTTATGCTGCTGCCGGCCTTATTGGCGATTTGCAATCAGAAGTTTTGGCGGGCAACAACTGCTGCCTTTTGCACAGCGATTAACTGCTGTTGTCAATTAACCCTTATACCTGTATCGCATTCGCAATTAATTGTATCTTTAACCCGAAATTCCGATATGGCAAAACTTGATGTCAATTCCTCGCTGAAACGCCTCCAGAACCGCTACAGGCTTGTAATCATGAACGACGATACCTATGAAGAGGTAGTTACTATCAAATTATCAAGGCTTAGCGTATATATATTTTTAAGCACGGTTTTTGTTTTGCTAACGGGGCTTACGGTAGCCCTGATTGTATTCACGCCCCTTAAGCTTTACATACCGGGTTATGGCGATGTGAATAATACTAAGGAGCTTCGTGAACTAAAAGTGCGTACTGATTCGTTAGAGGAAGAAGTAAGGTACAAAGACCTATATTTACAGAATGTGAGGAACGTTTTGCAGGGAAATAAACCTGTGGTGCTTGATACCACAGCGCTTAAAATCCCAAAACCAGAAAAAATTGATGACTAAAATCTGATACCAATGTTCAATCCAAAATCCAAATCTGAGGCACTGGGCGAAATCTCTACCCCCAGCGGAAGCGCAAGCCTGATTGGCGCAGGCACTGCTCTCAAAGGTGACATTACCAGCAATGGCGACATTAGAATTGACGGGACCCTCGATGGCAACATCCATTGTACTGCAAAAGTGGTGATTGGGGCTAATGGCACAGTAAATGGCGACATCAATGGGCAGCAGGCTGATATCATGGGAAAAGTTGCCGGCAGCATTAAGGTAAAAGACCTTCTGCAGCTTAAAGGCGGAAGCACAGTTACAGGTAACCTGCACGCTGCCAAATTGCAGATTGAGCCATCAGCAAGTTTCAACGGCGAATGCCACATGACACAAAATGTGGCGAGCATGCCGCCGCCGAAGATAGAAAAAGACAGTGTGAAAGCTGCTTCCTAAGCAATTGCATCAATGGTCCTACTCATGGCATGGCTTCACATGAGGCTGTGCAGGAAGGGTTTTGTGCGATTGGCAGCGACAGGGAATCAGGAATGGAGCCGCCGAAGTTTTAAAGATGAAGATCATTAATAATCCTTACAACACTTTTTGTTGCCGAGGCAATCAATTTATAATCTCCATTTTTCAGGATTTCGTTTGTAATCAGTTTGTTTCCTATGCCGATTGCGCTGGCGCCGGCTTTAAACCATGAGCTGATATTTTCTTTCGATGTGTCCACCCCTCCTGTCACAATAAAATTTACATTAGGGAACAAAGGTTTGGCTGCTTCTATAAACGATGGTTTCAGCAAATTGCCCGGGAAAAGCTTGATGAGGTTGCACCCGGCTTTTTCAGCCTGATGGATTTCTGTTGGCGTCATGCAACCGGGTATCCATAAAATTTTTTGCATATAGGCCACATCATTTACGCTGCTGTCGAAAACAGGGCTGAGCAGCACGTCAGCGCCAGCGGCAATAAACTTCATGGCATGTTCGGGCGTTTTAATGGTGCCTGCGCAAAGCAGCAGGTCTTTCATGTTTTTGTCCCGTTCTTTTACCAGTGCCTTGAAATTCGCCAGTGCATGGTTGCCCCTGTTGGTGAGTTCAAGCAGCCTTGCCCCACCTTCGTATAAAGCCTTCGCAACGGAAATGCATACCTGCAAATCGTTATGGTAAAATAATGGCAGCAGCTTATGTTGCTTGATCAGTTCCTGATTGGCATGTTCACTTAGCATCAGCAAATATTTTTACGAAAATAAAGTATTCCTTCTGGTGCTTTTCATTTATTAATAGGCGCTTTCTTAGTCAATCTCCAAAAATTTCTGGATATCTTCAAGTGATTTCCCCTTTGTTTCGGGAAGGAATTTTAATACGAATACCAAATGCAGTATCATCATGGCGCAATAAAAGACAAATGAATAAAAACCGCCTGTTTTGCTGCCTTCAACAATAACTGGGAATGTCCATGAAATAGCGGCTGCCATGATCCAGTGCGTGAAGCTGCCCAGGGACCCTCCTTTCGAGCGAACAGAATTGGGGAATATTTCTGAAATAAAGACCCAGATGACGGCGCCTTGCGAAAAAGCAAAAAAAGCGATGAACCCTATCAAATAAACAATCACAAATTTATTATGTGCATGTTCGGTACTAAAAGCACTTGCCGTAAGCCCTAAAAAAATAATCATCCCAATTGACCCAATAACAAGCAACGTCTTTCTTCCGAACTTGTCAATAAAAGACATGGCAAGCAAAGTGAAAATTAAATTCGCAGCGCCTATGTAAACGGGCTGGAGATACGATTGCGATTTATCAAACCCCGCCATTTCAAAAATCCGAGGGGCATAATATAAAATCGCATTAATGCCCGAAAGCTGGTTGAACATGGCGAGCATAACGGCAAAAAAAATAGGCTTCTTATACCTGCTGCTGAACAATTTATCCTGTGAGCCAAACTTTGAAAGTTCGTGTTCTTCCCGGATGAGCTTTGAGGCATTCAGTTCGCCTGTCCTTAAAAAAACTTTTTCAGCTTCATCATCTCTGTTGTTCAGCACAAGCCATCGCGGGCTTTCGGGTATAGTGCGAAGCAGAATGGCAAACAACCCGGCTGGCAAAACCATTATGCCAAGCATCCAGCGCCATGAGCTTTCGCCCGCCCCGGCAAATAAAAAATTGGTTATATAGGCAATAAAAATTCCGGCAACAATATTTACCTGGAATGAGCCTGCTAATCTACCCCGCTGTTGAGCCGGGGAAACTTCTGAAATATACATCGGCCCCACAACTGACGAGGCGCCAACAGCAATGCCTCCAATAAAACGGAAAAAAACAAACAAAGCCCATGCTGTCGAGATGGTACACCCTGCAGCAGAGATCAGGTACAAAATGGCGATACCCATCAGCGTGGGCCTTCTGCCGAATTTTTGTGCAGGGATACCGGCAATAACGGATCCGAATACTGTGCCGATTAAGCTTGAAGCCACGGTAAACCCCTGCCAGAAAGCGCTCAGTTGCCACAATTGTTCGATGATTTTTTCTGCCCCCGAAATAACTGCAGTCTCAAAACCGAACAAAAAACCGCCCAGTGCAGCTATCAGTGCAATACGCATTGGATAAGAAAGCATATCATTAGTTTTATTGTTTTGCTCGCAGCTTGTTTAAGCCTACCATAAATCGCTACATCATTTCAGTGCCCTTGTTCGCAAAGGTTATTTTCTTTTTCATAAGGCTGCCTTGTATTTCTGTTGCGGGTAGGCGCGACGACTGAGACTAGATCATAAGCAAGAGATTCATAGTTGCAGCCCATTGTTAAAGGTAACACATAGCCCTATTCTTTTCCACAAGTTTTGCATATTCTAATTATCTTCTTTAAGAAGGAGAGCAATTTGAGAACCTTGCTGTTATATTTGCTTCTTAAAATTGACAACCATGAACAACTCCTTTAAACAGACTTTGGATCGGCACAACCTGCTGCAACACCCTTTTTATGTTGCCTGGAATGAAGGCAAACTTACTCGCGAACAGCTTGCATTATACGCTGGCGAGTACGGTTCTTTTATACAGCTTATCAGTAAGGGCTGGGCAAAGGCAGGTGAAAACAAAATTGCCCAGGAAGAAGAAGCGCATTATAAATTGTGGCAAAAATTTGCCGGCAGTATAGGTGCAGAAAATACCCATGCAAGTTTGCTATCAGTAAAAGCCCTGTTAAACAGCATGGAGCAACATTACGGGTCTTACGCAGGCGCATTGGGCGCTTTGTATGCTTTTGAAGCACAGCAGCCTGCTACTGCATCTTCCAAGCTGGATGGCCTCAGGAAACATTACAGCAGTTGGGGCGCAGATGAAACCTATTTTCAAATTCACTCTACTGATTTTGCGGAGCCGGCATTGCTTGAACAGAAAATGAGTGCATTGAGTGAGACAGAAAGGGCCGTTGCCCTTGAGGCATGTGTATCAACCGCAAAAGCATTATGGGAAGCATTAACCGGCATCATGGAGGCTCAAAAAAATTGATATGCATTTGGCTTATTTGCGAATAGCCTGCGAAACGATTATACTGTCCCACCTAAAGTGCATAAGCAAGGAGAAACACACAACGAAACTAATAAGTGCCGGGTTTTGTATGTTTTGCTCATTTTGGGTGGGATTGTTATTTTGGCAAGCCATTTTATAGCAGGAGTGCCAGTTACACTTTTGTTCTTTTCCAATTTCCGCGCTTGAATATAATGTCTTTTTTGAGGCAGTAACCTCGCCTATTTCAATTTGAATATTACCCCCAGTTGAAAATTGGTAATATCATATCCTGCTTCTGCATTAAAACCAAATTTGGGTGATACAAAATAAGATGCGCCAACAAATGCGCCCAACACGGGGATTACTTCATTATAAGAATTATGCCTTGAATCGCCATCATAATAATCGTAATGGTGGATACCAAATCCCAGGGATAAGCCGCCATAAGTGTCCAGCCCGCGAACTTTCCATCCATAATGCCAAGCCGACCTTGCTGCCATTATTAAAGTTCTTGAGTGATAGCTGTTGTAGTTGTGATAATAACCATCGCTGGCGAAACTTGCGCCAAGTTCAGGGCCAAGCGTGATCACTCCGGGACCTGCCTGCCAGAGGCCAAATTCCAATGCTGCTTTCAGGCCAAAGGGCGAATAATAATCGTCTTCGCGATAATTTGCGCCGATGCCCGCTCCAAGGTTAAGTGTTACTGAGCCCACGCGAACAGGGGTTGTTGTTCCCTCGTTGAATTGTTTTTTTTGTGCAAAAATTTTTGTGTTGAAAACTAAAAGAATTGTTAATGCTGCTAATAATGAATACAAAACGCTTCTCATTTATTTTTTTTGATGCTGCTTTTACAAAAATGATACCAGAGTAATGAACAATAAGTTTTGTTTATTGTTCAGCTTGTTACAGTTTTATGTAGATTTTTTATGCCCGGAAGGTAGCAATGGCATGAATATGTGACGGCCCTGTTGAATATTGTTTTGTACTGCTGCTGGTTAATGTGCCAAAATATGATATTCCAAGAACTCAGCATGTTTTCGCATTATTTCAATTGGGCTAACCTGAATCTTATTGCTTCAACAGCCTCCTTCTGCCTTGAGATGATCACATACATATAGCCATTGAACAATATTGTGTGCGGATAACCGTATTGCCCATCTTTCCACAGGCCTTCTTTTTTTAGCTGGTAGGGCTCATCGGCAATAATGTAATTTCGGTTAAAGAATTTCCCGTCTTCTGAAATGGCCAGCACCAGCGGTGTTCGGGCATAATGATGTGTGGTGTCTGGAATACCGACATAGTAAAATCGTTTATCGGGCAGCCTTCCGAAATGGAATTTGCTGTCGTTGTCTGTAAAAGTAGTTTCAACAGGAAATGACCAGTGCTCGCCTTTGTCTTTGCTTTCAGTGAGCCATAACTTTCCCTTCCATCCATCTCCGGTTACCCGTAAAAGCGTATGGATGATATGGTCGTCAGTCTGAAAAAAAGAGCCCTCGCATAATGGAGGTAAATTGTTTTTTTCAGCTGGTGCATAAAACGTAGCAGGATTATCTTCTTTATATAAAGAGCTGTTATAAAAACTGGTCATTTTCCACCCCGATAGGCCTTTTGGGTCATCTGTGTATGGAAACGTAAAATTGCCGCTGATGATTAACCTTCCATTTGCTATCGCTTCGGGCCCGTGGTTTGGGTTAACTGGAACATGCATGTTTATTGCATTGCTCCAATGTTCGCCATCAGTAGTGGTTTTTGCCCAGAGATGTGTGTTTGTCCTGTGCGGCGAATATTCTCCATAATAGGCAACTAATGTGCCGCGGTATTGATGAAAACCGGCGGCTGTGAGCACATTCAGCGTATCATTCTTGTAAGTGGATGGCTTTGCCAAAACCCTCGGTTTGCTCCAGTGGAAAAAGTCGGTTGATACGGAAAACACAACACGCTGCCCCGGTTTGTCTTCATCAGCCAGGCCATTGCTCCAGATGGCAATAAATTTATTGTTGAAGCGGGCGATAGAGGCATGGTGCGAATACATCCAGTTGCTGTCAGGTACATAGATCATGCTGCTTTCAACGGAAAGGCGGAGGACATTTTTTTGCGATGAATAATTGTTCCTTATTGCGGGCATTTGCGAATAACAGTTGCACAATACGAGCTCATAACATATCAGGGAAAGCAGGATTTTTATGAATGGCATTTTTATCATATTATTTACCGGTTGGTAGAAATGGTTTTATTTTCAGGCAATAATGAGGGTGGCGCCTTTAATTTTGATGCTTAGGATTGCCCAATAAAGAACCATATTCGGAAAGGCGCTACACAACGATAATCAATCGGGATTGCCCATGCTGGTATCAAAATAAAGAGGGAAAATCAGTTCAGTTGCGGGTCAATGGGGAAGTTGATCATCATTTCATAGTCCCCCCCAAGTTGGCGAAGCGCATCTTTCCATATTTCGTTTATTTTTTTGTGAAATATCAGTTTTCGGCTGCTCATTACCGTTAACCATGATTTTTCTTTTAACTCTTCCGCAAGTTGGCCGTTAGCCCAACCGGAGTACCCAATAAAAAAGCGGATTTTGCTTTTATCCACTTTCCCCATTTTTATTTGCTCGATGGCTGTTTCAAAATTGCCGCCCCAGTATACGCCATCTTTTATTTCGTTCCCGCCAGGAATTTCTTTTGGACAGTAATGTAAAAAATGAAGGGTATCCACTTGCACAGGCCCGCCGTAATAAACCGGGATGTTCAACCCATCCGCACCGTTTATCAGTTCCTCAAGCGTATGGTTGTATTTTTTGTTCAGTACAAAGCCAAAGCTCCCTTCTTGCTGGTGGTCGCACAAAAAAACGACTGTACGAAGAAAATTTGGGTCCCTTAGAAAAGGGTCAGCAATAAGCAACACACCTGGAGCAGGGCTTTCCATAAGCGATGTAAATTAAATAACCATTAATGATGAGGCGCTGTTAAACTATCCGTAATTTAAGTTATTTGTATACAAGATAGCTATAAAACCGCAAGCTTAGCCTGAAATGCTTTTCTTTGTGAAACCAACGTTAAAAAAACCGATCCTGAATATCATCATGCTGGTAAACCTTATGTTGTTTTAATAGATTTGCAACCTGGAATTCCATGGTTGCTTTAAATGCTGACGCTTGAAAAAAGTATTCCCGATCATTATAGTGCTGATTACATTGTCGCTTATCGGCATCATCTACATCCAGATCAACTGGATGCTCACGATGGTAGAGAACAAGCAACAGGAATTTGTCAACAAGGTCACCTTCGGGGTCATGACGGATGTTGGCCAGGAACTGATGCAACAAAAGAGTTTTTCGCCCAACCCCAATTCGCTCAGGTTAAGGCCAAGCCCCCTGTTTAAGCCTTCGGAACAGTTTATGCTGGAGATGATGAAACCCCCTACGGTGGCGCAAATTTTTACTCAAGCCCAAATTGAAGACAAATTCAAAAATGCGTTTAAAAAATACGGGCTGGCGGATACAAAATTTGAGTTTGCCCTTATTTCCAATATGGACATTGAAAGGATGTCCAAGGGTTATGTGAAGGCAGTCGAAGATTCGATCCACAATTTGCGGTTTGTACAACTTTTGCAATTGCCCAGCGACAATAGTTTTTCTGATTCGGAAGAAGCATTAGCGCTGGTGGTGCCGAACTATAAAAATATTGTAATAAAGCAGATGTACTGGAAATTTGCAGGCGCTATATTTTTTACGTTCATGATTATTTTTGCGTTTTATATAACTGTCCGGACACTGGTTACCCAGAAGAAGTTAAGCGAAATAAAAAATGATTTCATTAATAACATGACGCATGAGTTCAAGACACCACTGGCGACGATTTCCTTAGCAGTAGATGCCTTAAGAAATGAAAAAGTAGCACAGGACAAGCAGAAATCAGCATATTTCAGCTCGATAATCAAAGAGGAAAACAAACGGATGAACAAACAGGTAGAAACCATTTTGCAGGCGGCACTCCTCGACAGGCAGGAACTGCAATTAAATCTACAGCCTGTACATGTGCACCAGGTCATTCAGGATGTGGCTGATAATTTTAACCTGCAACTTCAGGATAAAAACGGCAGGGCAGAGCTGCAACTAAATGCAAAAAACGACTTGCTTGATTTGGATGAAATGCACTTTACTAATCTCATTTCAAACCTGGTAGATAATGCAATAAAATATTCGAAAGATAACCCGATAATAAAAATTACTACACATAATACAAAGAAGAACCTGGTTATCCGGTTAGAAGATAATGGCATCGGGATGAGCAAAGAAACTCAAAGAAGGATTTTTGAGAAATTCTATCGCGCTCATACCGGCAATGTGCATAATGTTAAGGGCTTTGGCCTTGGGCTGAGCTATGTAAAAAGCATTGTAGACGCCCATTTGGGCAGGATACGGGTAGAAAGTACTGTGGGTAAAGGAACGGTGTTCACCATGGAATTCCCGTTTCTGCATGCAGCTGTTTGATATGCAATTTTCCTGTTTTCTAATTTCCTGTTTCGCATTTATAGTTCCCGAACAACAGGCAACCATCTCCATAACTTAAAAACCTGAAAGCATGATGCAGCGCATAATCATAAACTTTTCTCCAATCATCGCCAATCAAGGCAGCGACTAAAAGCAGTAAAGTAGATTGTGGCTGATGAAAATTTGTTACAAGGGCATTTGTTATTTTGAATTCATACCCGGGAACAATTAATAATTGCGTTCTGGCAATAATTTTTTTTAGGTTGTTTTTTTCCATCCAGTCAAGCAATGACTGTAAGGCTTTGGTTGCAGCGATGTGTTCGGCATTGGAGGTATAAGCATCCCATTGATGAATGGTGAGGTTTTCCAAACTGGTTACGGAGTGCAACATTGTTTTAACCCCCATCCAATAAAGGCTTTCTATTGTGCGAAGGGAAGTAGTACCTATCGGGATGATATAATTATTGCAGTGCTGAATGAGCGATTCAATGGTAGACCTGCCGACTTCTATAAATTCAGAATGCATGTGGTGGCCTGCGAGCAGTTCGGATTTAACAGGCATAAAAGTACCTGCCCCGACATGGAGGGTGACTTCATCTTTTAGAATGTGCTTCTCCGTTAGTATTTGAAAAATATGATCTGTAAAATGCAATCCGGCAGTTGGCGCTGCAACAGAGCCTTCATTTTTGGCGTACACAGTCTGGTATCTTTCCGAATCTGAAATTTCAGTTTTTCTTTTGATATACGGGGGCAGGGGAATAATGCCGGCAAAATGAAGGATCTCTGCAAAACATAGCTTTTGAGGCTGCCATGACAATTCAATCAGGAAATAGTCATCCTGTTTTTTTACAAATGATGCATGCATAATGACATCTTCTGTATCTCGCCTGATCTTCTTCTCAAGAATTTGCCCGGGCTTCCATTTGGATGCCCCGCCGATCAGGCATTTCCATAAAACTTTTTCTTGTTGCCGCAATGCAGATGATATATCACTGTACAGGTCATCAGGTTCTATGCAAAAGATTTCTATCTGCCCGCCAGTAGGTTTTTGAAAAATAAGCCTTGCTTCAACCACTTTGGTGTTGTTGAAAATGAGCACCGAATTTGCAGGAATATACGATGCTATATTCCGGTATATGCCTTCGGATATGGCCTTTCTGTTATAAATCAAAAGTTTTGAAGCATCTCTTTCCGGGAGCGGGTGCTTTGCAATTTTTTCTTCCGGAAGGTGATAAGTAAAATCAAGTATGGAAATTTTTTTTGGATCCATAATAAGGCAGCAGGCTGCTGTTGTTTTTTCCATTATAAATGGAAGGGAGCAGGTGAAATGGTTGTCTTTCTATCCCTGCATTAAAACGGCAAATGTATAAAATAACAGTTACCGTTTTGCGATTGGAACAACCAGTTTAAGCCCGCTCCACAGCTCGCTCACTGCACAAACTTTCACATCAACAAGGCCATTTCGCAATGCATGACCACGTATGTCCAACTCCATTATATCAGTCGGAATGCCTGCGCTTTTTTTATGCCAGGAAATCCAGATAATGATTTTTGGGTTTGACTTTAAGAATGGCCTCAGTTTTTTCATTTCACTTTCAAATTCTTTTTTGGACTGGACAAAAAGATGGATAAAATCAGGAATTCCTTTTCCTTTTATCAATTGTGGCGATATGCTTTTTCCTATCCAAGTAAAGTATGCTTCAGGCAGTTTACCAATTTCACCTTCATTTCCGGCTTGGTGCCCAGCTTTTTTATCAATGGAGTCCGTGAATAGCCTGCTGTGGCCATAAGCCAATATGATTTTTGGTGCCCACAATTTATTAACACCAATGCACATCTAAGTCACAAAAAAAATAGGTTCAATTTAATAAAATGCTTTGCTGTGCTTGATTTTCGGCGAAATGAAATTGTGGAAAAATTAAATTTTCAAAAATTTGATAATCTGGTGTATAAAAGTGTTATTTTGTGTAAGTTTTTGTCAATTTCGATATTAAAGTATATAAATGATTGGTTTTCTTGGTGAATATGAGGTTACAGTCGACTCCAAGGGTCGTTTTCTCCTTCCGGCAAAGTTCAAGGAACAATTGCCTGCTGAAGAGAGCTCCCAATTCGTCATTAATCGTGGGCTTGAAGCATGCCTGAGCCTGTACCCGATAAAAATTTGGGAACCATTATTTGAAAAGGTGAACAAGCTGAATGATTTTGATACCAAGGTACGGCAATTCAAGAGGTATTTTCTAAACGGGGCTACAATGATGGAATTGGATTCTGCCGGAAGGCTGCTGGTGCCCCAAAGCCTCCGTGAATATGCTGGACTGGAAAAAGATATTGTGCTGGTGTCAATGGGAAAAAGGATAGAAATCTGGGATGTTAATAAGTACAAAAAAGAGCTCTTTGAATCCTATTCACAGGAAGAATTTAAAAATGTTGCAAGCGAAGTGATGAAAGATGAGTAGTGAAGTGAGTTGATATGTTGCATTGTTGATTAGATTTTGTTGGTGCCATGAAAAAAGAGTACGAAAAAAATACTCAGCCTGATCAGCCAGCTGGCCAGCCTGCCAATTATCACCTGCCGGTGCTGCTTCAGGAAACGATGGATGCGCTCAGCATAAAGCCGGGCGGCATTTATGTTGATTGCACTTTTGGCGGCGGGGGCCATTCAAAAGAAATCCTGAAGCACTTGAATGAACATGGAAAGCTTTTTGCGTTTGATCAGGATGCTGACGCTGTGGCGAACCTGCCAAATGACCAGCGTGTTGTTTTTGTGCCGCACAACTTCAGGCACCTGCAGCGTTTTTTGCGGCTGCATAAAATTACAGCAGTTGATGGCATACTGGCAGACCTTGGAGTGAGCAGCCACCAGTTTGATGAAGGCGGGCGTGGTTTTTCTATTCGTTTCGATGCTGACCTGGATATGCGGATGGACAAACGGCAATCACTGACCGCTTTCGATGTAATAAGCAACTACACCGAACAGCAACTGCACAAACTTTTTGAAAAATTCGGGGAAGTGACCAATGCGAAAACACTGGCAAAAACAATTGTGCATACCAGGAATGCAACATCCTTAAAACGCATCAGCAATTTTAAAAATGCAATGAGCGGCATTGTGAAAGGAAACCCTAATAAATATTTTGCCCAGGTTTTTCAGGCATTGCGAATTGAAGTGAACGATGAGTTGGGCGCCTTAAAGGAAATGTTAGAACAAGCGCCTGCTTTGCTGAAAAAAGATGGCCGCATAGCCATTATTACTTTTCATTCGCTGGAAGACAGGATCGTAAAATTTTTTTTTAAAAAAGGCACTTTCGAAGAACCAGAACAAACTAACCCTTTCGTGCAAACTGCTCCCGAACCTGTATTGCAGGCCGTAACAAAAAAGCCGATCATACCGGGCGACAAAGAATTGAAAGAAAACCCAAGATCAAGAAGCGCTAAGCTGCGGGTTGCTGAAAAATTGTAGCTATACTTATTTTAAAAAATAATTAAAAAACAATACGCATTCATGGGCAATCAGCAAAACACAGAACTGAAAATTGAATGGAAAAAATTGCTCAATAATAAATGGATAGTAAAGAATATCCCATTCTTTTTATTCCTGACCGGGCTTGCAGTGGTATATATATACAATGGCCATTATGCCGATAAGACCATTCGCAATATCAATAAGGCAACGAATGAACTGAAAGAAATGCAATACGAATACAAAACATTGAAAAGTGAAGTGATGTTCAGGAGCAAACAAAGCGAATTGGCAAAAGCTGTTGAGCCTTATGGCTTGAAAGAGCTGACAGCTCCGCCAGTTGGTTTAACCGACAGTATTGAAAATAAGCATAATTGAATTTGACAGGCCTATGTTTTGTGTTTGTTTTTTAGTTGTTTAAAATTTTCAATTGGAAATAAAGCGCGACATATTATGGAGGGTGTACCTGTGCTTTTTAGGCATTGGGCTGCTCTGCCTCATCGTACTGGGGAAGGCGTTCTACATTCAGCATATTCAGGGAAGTTATTGGCGTGGGCTTAGCGATAGCCTTCATTTAAAACAAGTTCAGCTGGAAGCCGACAGGGGCACAATTTATAGTGATAATGGAGATATGCTCAGCACATCAATACCATTCTTTAATATATATATTGATTTTGGCGCTGACGGGCTGCGTGAGAAAAACGGGAAAAGGTTCAAGGAGAACCTTGATTCATTAAGTTTTTGCCTCGCAAATCTATTCAAGGATCAAAAAGCGGCAGTTTATAAACGCGAATTGCTGAAGGGCTATAAGGAGAATGACAGGTATTACGAACTGCAAAAAAATATTTCTTTTGAACAGTATAAGGCACTCAGGAAGTTTCCTTTGGTGCGGTTAGGGCGAAATAAAAGTGGTTTTATAGCAGAGGTGGTGAACAAAAGATTGAATTCGTTTGGGCTACTGGCAAACAGGACAATAGGCCTTGCAAGATCGAATGCACAAAATGTGGGGCTGGAGCGTACTTATGATACCGCGTTAAAAGGGGAAAACGGAAGCAGGCTTGTCCGCTACATGGCAGCAGGGATATATGCTCCGGTAGATGGTTCTGAAATTGATCCGGTAAATGGCAAAGACATTGTGACTACACTGGATGTAAATATCCAGGATATAACTGAGAACGCATTGTTGCGATCAATGGCTGAAAACGAGGCTGAGCATGGCACTTGTATTGTAATGGAAGTGGGTACCGGTAAAATTAAAGCCATCGCAAACCTTGGCAGGCAAAATGATGGCACATATTGGGAAGATTATAACTATGCGCTAAATGCAACGGAACCCGGGTCGACCATAAAGCTGGCAACTCTTCTTTCTGTTTTGAGTGAAGGAAAAATGAAGCTTAATGATTTGGTTGATGTAGGATCAACAGGAAAAGCCTTCGTGGGCGTAAGGATGGTGACTGACGCAGAACGACAGCCTAAATCTATACTCACGGTAAAGGAATGTTTTGAACACAGCTCTAATGTGGGGATGAGCAAGATTGCTTATGAAACTTTTGCCAGCAATCCTGAAAAATTTTTAAGCTACCTGCACAAGTTTCACCTGGACGAGAAAACAGGGATTGACCTCATGGGAGAAGGAAGGCCGGTGCTGCCCAAATTCAGGCGCAATACAGAAGGCTTGCATGCCATGGTAACCATGAGCTTTGGTTATGCCATCCAGGTTACGCCCCTGCAAACTTTGATGCTATATAATGCTGTTGCCAATAATGGCAAAATGCTAAAACCTTATTTGGTAGATCGAATTCAAAATTTCGGGCAAACTGTAAAAGAATTTCAGCCACAGGTCTTGGAAGACAGAATTGCTGATGATAACATCATAAAAGCAGCACAGGATTGCATGCATGCAGTAACAACAGACGGGACAGGGCGAAAGGCTTTTAAAGGAACACTGTACCCTGTAGCCGGAAAAACCGGGACTGCACATGTTGCCGGTCGCGACAACAATGGTGGAAAGTTTGGCTATGATGCCAGGATTTACCAGGCTTCTTTTGTAGGATATTTTCCTTTTGATAAACCGCAATATAGCTGCATTGTGGTCATAAGAACAAAAGCGCACCCCAAGTTTCACATGGGAGGCGAAGTCGCCGCACCTGTGTTCAGGGAAATTGCTGATAAGCTTTATGCTTTAAGCCCTGATAACAATTTAAAGCTGGCTGATGCAGGGATTAAAAAAGACGGATCGGGTTTTTATTATGCGGGTTCTTCAAAAGGAATTAAAATGGTGATGAATGCGCTTGAAGTCAGCTACGTAGATTCATCGGCCAGCAACAGTTGGGCAAGGTTATATGCAAGCAATGACCAGCCGGTATTGAATAAGGAAATAATCAATAAGCAATTAATGCCCGATGTAAAAGGAATGGGATTGAAAGATGCATTATATGTGCTTGAGCAAATGAATTTGCGGGTAGCGGCAAATGGTGTTGGAAAGGTGAAGGCGCAATCTGTTCAGCCAGGCGTGGCAATTGCAAAAAACCAAATAGTAAAAATTGAATTGAATTAATAAATGTATTTGGACGGTGTCTCACCCCCTCTCCCCCGCGGAGAGGGGGCAGGGTGAGGCCAAAATAAACAAGTGATGGTAACGCTGCAGGATATATTGTACAAGGTGGGCATCCGTTCTGTTCACGGCAGTTTGAATATTGAAATTAACGATGTACAGGTCGATTCAAGAAAGGTTGATAAAGGCTCTTTGTTTATTGCGGTAAAAGGAACAAGCGCTGATGGGCACCAGTTCATTGAGCAAGTGCTTGAAAAAGGTGCAACTGCAGTGGCCTGTGAAATATTGCCGAAGCAATTGAAAGAAGGAGTTGCTTATGTGGAAGTTGGAGATTCGGCTACTGCTGCAGGTCTTATCGCCCATAATTTTTATGGGCAGCCATCGGAGAAACTAAAGCTGGTTGGAGTAACAGGGACCAATGGAAAAACAACCATAGCAACAGTCCTGTTTAAGCTCTTTACGGAATTGGGCCACCAGTGTGGGCTGATCAGCACTGTGCAAAATCAGGTAGGCAGAACCGTTATTCCGTCAACGCACACTACGCCTGATGCCATCAGCCTGAACAAATTGCTGAAACAAATGGCAGATGCTCAATGCACGCATGTGTTTATGGAAACAAGCTCACACGCTATTCACCAGCACCGCATTGCCGGGCTGAGATATTCAGGCGGCATTTTCAGCAACATCACGCACGATCACCTGGATTATCACCAAACGTTTGATGCGTACATCCGTGTGAAGAAATCTTTCTTTGATTCGCTGCCATCATCGGCATTTGCAATTTCGAATGCTGATGACAAAAGAGGGACTGTGATGTTGCAGAACACAAGTGCAAAAAAATATTTCTACAGCCTCAAAACGCTCGCTGATTTTAAAGGGAGAATATTGGAAAATAACATTACCGGGCTGGCGATGGATGTGAATGGACAGGAAGTGCATTTCAGGTTGATTGGAGAGTTCAATGCATACAATTTGCTCGCTGTGTACGGCGCTGCTGTTTGTTTGGGCGAGGAGAAACAAGAAGTGTTGAGGTGCTTGAGCGTATTGAGCGGCGCTGAAGGTAGGTTTGATTATATCACGTCAAAAAATGAAAAGATAATTGGCATTGTGGATTATGCGCACACTCCAGATGCATTGCTGAATGTGCTGGCGACCATACAGAAATTGAGAAAGGGAGATGAGCAGGTGATCACGGTAGTAGGGTGCGGCGGGGACAGGGATAAAACCAAGCGGCCGATTATGGCTGAGGTCGCCTGCCAACATAGCAACAGGGTGATATTGACTTCTGATAACCCGCGGAGCGAAGACCCGGCACAAATTTTAAAAGATATGGAAGCAGGGCTGAATGTTTCAACAAAAAGAAAATCCATTTCAATTGTAGATAGAAAAGAAGCGATCAAAACTGCCATAAACTTTTCAAAGCGGGATGACATTGTGCTGATTGCAGGAAAAGGGCACGAAAAATACCAGGAAATCCGAGGAGTGAAGTATCCTTTCGATGATAAGGAAGTGCTGAAAGAAGTTTTTGAAATGTTGGGAAAGTAGTATGGTTTAGGAACATCTATCGCGACCTGGATTTTTAAACCCGGGGCTATTTTAGGCCTGCTGTTATACCCTGAAAACCAGGAAAACGGTTCCGCAATATTGCGGGGCAGATATTTTTAGAAGGCGGTAAAGCTATGAACTATGGCAGACCCACAGTTCATAGGTGTCCCGAAGACAAATGCTTGAATTGAAGAAAGCGCAAGTTGAAGGATAATGATTTTTGAAGAGACGAAAAAACATTGAATGATGAGCCTGTTCATAAACAGCCCAACAGAATTGCTTCGGTATGAGCGAGCGGCATAATGATGTTGAAGTGAAATGTGGGGCGGCAACCTAAGCGAAAAGCAGAAAAATTACTAACTCAGAATGCATGCTGTATTCTTTATTTGAATGGTTTAAACAAACTGGAGTAAAAATCCCCGGTGGCACATTATTCCAGTTCATCACTTTCCGTGTGATGCTGGCTGTGTTATTGTCGCTGGCGGTGACCATGATCTATGGTAAGCGCCTGATCAATTACCTCCGTAGAAAACAGATAGGCGAGAGCGTTAGGGAGCTTGGGCTTGCCGGTGAGCAACAAAAAAAAGGCACGCCCACAATGGGCGGGATTATTATTATCCTGGCGATATTAATGCCCACATTGCTACTGGCAAATTTGAATAAGGCATATATACGTTTGATGATTTTCAGCACTGTTTGGCTGGGAGTTATCGGTTTCATCGACGATTACCTGAAACTGCGGGCAAAACGGATAGCACAGCAACAGGGCATTGCTTATAAAAAAGGAGATAAGGACGGGCTGGCAGGATGGTTCAAAATTCTGGGACAGGTAGTGCTGGGTGTTGTAGTAGCATTGACATTATATTTTAACAGCAACACAAAAGTTTGGCGCGAATATGTTGGCGACGTAAAACCACAGGATACCACAGGGTTTAAAGTTGTAGAGCTTGATGGGAAGAGGCATTATTTCGCAACGGCAAATGAACCCATCGCCACAATCCCATTCGTGAAAAATCACGAGTTCAATTATTCCAAATTATTGCCACATTCTTTAAGGTCTGTCACATGGGTGCTATATGTGATTATTGTGATTTTTATTATTACCGCCGTTTCGAATGGGGCAAATATTACTGATGGCCTTGACGGGCTGGCAACCGGCGTGAGCGCAGTCATTGGCGCATGCCTTGGCATTTTCGCTTATGCCTCGGGCAATATCAGGTTTGCTGAATACCTCAACATTATGTATATCCCAAATTTAGGGGAGCTCTCTATTTTCATCGGCGCAATGATCGGCGCATGCGTTGGCTTCTTGTGGTATAATGCTTACCCTGCCCAGGTTTTTATGGGAGACACTGGCAGCCTGATGCTTGGAGGGATTATTGCTGCGCTTGCATTTATCGTGAGAAAAGAATTGCTGATACCAATTTTTTGCGGAGTTTTTTTGGTTGAGAATATCAGTGTAGTGATACAGGTTGCCTATTTCAAATACACAAAGAAAAAATTCGGTGAAGGGCGAAGGGTTTTCTTGATGAGCCCATTGCACCATCATTACCAGAAGCTTGGATATAATGAAAGCAAAATTGTGACCAGGTTTTGGATTGTTACCATCATGTGCATGATGCTGGCGATAGTGACTTTGAAAATCAGGTAACCTTACAAAGGCATAAAGCTGTAAAAGGCGCAATACTTTTTTATTGTTTTATTGCCAGGATAAAAAAAATTGTGGTGCAGCATTAATCCAATTTGTTTGAAGAACCCCCTTGATCCGGCCTTTTGAAAAGTTTTCAAAGCATTAACAGCAAAGAATATGCGCATTTCAATTTTAGGCGGAAGCGAAAGCGGTGTCGGGGCAGCTTTTCTTGCTAAACAGCAGGGTTATGATGTCTTTGTTTCCGATGCCGGCCGGTTAAAAGAAAAATACAAACAGGACCTACAGCAAAAAGAAATTGAATTTGAAGAAGGCAAACATTCTGAAGAAAAAATTTTGAATGCAGATGAGGTCATGAAAAGCCCTGGTATTCCCGAAAAAAACGAGCTCATAAAAAAAATACGTGCAAAAGGCATTCCTGTCATCAGTGAAATTGAATTGGCATACAGGCATAAAGGCGAAAGTAAAATTATTGGCATCACCGGCAGTAACGGGAAAACTACCACTACAGCAATGACCTATCATATTTGTAAAGCCGATCACCTTGATTGTGCACTTGTTGGCAATATCGGTTATTCATTTGCCAGGCAAGTTGCTGAAGAGCCAAAGCAATGGTATGTCGCGGAAATCAGCAGTTACCAACTGGACGATATCAAGACCTTCAGGCCTGATGTTGCCGTGCTCACCAACATTACGGAAGACCATCTTGACCGTTATGATTACAAATTTGAAAACTACATCAGCAGCAAATTCAGGATTGTGATGAACCAGGCAAAAGATGATTGTTTTATTTATAACGATGACGACCCTGTTACGAAAAAATATATCAGCCGGTATTCTTTACTAACTAACCCACTACCAATTACTATGCAGCATGAATTCAAAAACGGAGGCTTTATCCGCAACGGGCAGATGACGCTCATTACGGGCAGCGAAAAAATGCAGATGAGCATTTATGATTTTGCGCTGAAGGGCATCCATAACCAGTACAACACGATGGCTGCAGGGCTGGCAGCGGCAACCATTGGAATACGGAAAGAAAAAATTCGAGATGCCATAAAAAGTTTTGAGGCGTTGGAGCATCGTATGGAATTTGTGCTCACCGTGCGTGGCGTAGACTTTATCAATGACAGCAAAGCGACCAATGTGAACAGTACTTGGTATGCGCTAGAAAGCATGACAAAACCGGTAATACTCATTCTCGGGGGAGTGGATAAAGGCAATGACTACTCATTGATACATGAACTGGTAAAAGAAAAAGTAAAGGCGATTGTGTGCATGGGAACTGATAACCTTAAAATTCACGAAGCATTTCAAAACGACGTTCCATTAATGATGAACTCGGCAAGTGCAGAGGAAGCCGTGAGGGCTGCATTTCATTTTGCGAACAAAGGTGATGTGGTTTTGCTCAGCCCGGCTTGTGCAAGCTTTGACTTGTTTAAAAATTACGAAGACAGGGGCAGGCAATTTAAAGAGGCTGTAAGAGATTTGTAAACAGTTGGAAGCTTCAAGAAATATGAGCTGAAGGGGTTTGGAATATTATTAAATACCAGCTCCATCCTGTGCCGGCACAGGAATGCATCGCGACCTTGTACTGAAGATCCGCTGTGCACTTAACAAAAACGGTTGAATGTAAATAGAATCTAATTGATGGCAGAATTTGCAACCATAGAAAAAAGCCCGTTGCGCAACATCAGCGCCAGGACAAAAGGCGATAAGGTCATTTGGTCTGCGGTTATTTTATTGTCATTAGTCTCGCTGCTTGCTGTTTATAGTTCAACGGGGTTGCTTGCCTACAAAATGAACAAAGGAAATAATGAAATCTATTTGTTCAAGCAATTTGCTTTCATTGTTATCGGCGTGCTGATTATCTATTTCGCACATCAGGTGAATTATACCATCTATTCGAAAGTTGCACTGATTTTATTTCTCATCTCTATCCCTTTATTGATATATACTTTATTTTTTGGTGTGAAGCTGAATGAAGGTAGCCGTTGGATAAGGTTGCCCATCATCAACCTCACATTTCAAACATCGGATCTTGCAAAATTAGCGCTGTTCATGTACCTGGGCCGGTTGCTCAGCAAAAAACAACAGGTAATAAAAGATTTCAAAAAAGGGTTTCTTCCCATAATCATTCCTGTTGCCATTGTTTGCCTGCTGATTGCACCGGCCAATTTATCAACAGCTTTGTTGATTGGCGCAACGAGCATGATGCTGATGTTTATTGGCCGTGTAAGCGCAAAACACCTGCTGCTTACCATTGGCGTGGCAATCGTTCCTGTTATGATATTGATCCTTGCTGCCATCATTCGGCATCATTCAAATGAGGGCATAACCGGAAAACCAAAAACAGAAAGCCATTCACGGTTATTTGTGCGCGTAGGCACATGGGTCAACCGCGTGGAAACTTTCATATATGGGAGCAAAGAAAATAATAATGATGACAATTACCAGGTGAACCAGGCAAAAATTGCCATTGCTAACGGAAGCTGGATTGGGCTTGGCCCAGGGAACAGCAGGCAAAGGAATTTCCTTCCCCATCCTTATTCCGATTTCATCTATGCAATTATCATTGAAGAGTATGGTTTGATTGGGGGAGCGTTTATTATCTGTATTTACTTGACGCTCCTTTTTCGAAGCATCAGGATTTACAAACGCTGTCCTTTTGCATTTGGGGCTTTCCTGGCTTTGGGGCTGAGCTTTACGCTGATGATACAGGCACTCGCAAATATGGCCGTTAATGTGAACCTGTTCCCTGTAACAGGCGTAACGCTTCCATTGGTAAGCATGGGAGGCAGCTCATTTTTATTTACCTGCCTGGCGATCGGTATTTTATTGAGCGTGGCCAGAAACGTTGAACAATTAGAAGGAAATGAACTGGAAAAAGAATTGGAGGCTGAAGGAGCCCCGTAAGATGCAAATCAAAAAGTGAACAGGAAAATCATCATAGCAGGAGGGGGAACAGGCGGCCATATTTTCCCGGCGATTGCAATAGCCAATGCGCTTAAGAAAAGGGACGCTGCTATTGACATATTATTTGTAGGCGCAAAAGGAAAAATGGAAATGGAAAAGGTGCCGCAGGCAGGCTATAAAATCGAAGGTATTGATATTGCAGGTTTCAATAGAAGCTCTTTGATAAAAAACATCGGTTTGCCGCTTAAACTGGCAAGAAGTTTTTTGCAGGTAAAAGCAATATTGAAATCTTTTAAGCCAGATGCTGTCGTTGGCGTGGGCGGTTATTCAAGCTTTCCGGTTTTGCGGTATGCGCAATCGAAACAGGTGCCAACCTTCATTCACGAATCGAACTCGTTTGCAGGAAAGGCAAATATGATGCTGGGGAAAAAAGCTACGAAAATTTTTACAGCTACTGATGGGATGGAGAAATTTTTTCCGGCGAAGAATATCCTGGTAACAGGCAACCCTGTCAGGTCAGGTATTGTGAACAGCAATATCAGGCGTGAAGAAGCGCTAAGGTTTTTTGGGTTAGGCCCTGCAAAGAAAACTGTGCTTGTAACGGGCGGCAGCCTCGGGGCAAAAAGCATTAATGAAGCAGTTGATGCAGGCATCGATGAATTTGTAAAAAACGATCTGCAATTGATTTGGCAAACGGGAAAATTGTATGCGGAGAAAGCAAAACAGGCGGTAGCCGGAAAAGCAAATGTTTGGACGGGCGATTTTATTTCCAAAATGGAAAATGCATTTGCCGCAGCAGATATTGTTATTTCCAGGTCAGGCGCCATGTCAATTGCTGAACTGTGTTTAGTGAAAAAGCCTGTTGTGTTTGTGCCTTTCCCTTTTGCGGCAGAGGACCATCAGGCAGTAAACGCACAAAATTTAGTAAATAAGCATGCAGGCATCATGATAAAAGACAGCGAGGCTAAAGTAAAATTGATACCGGCAGTAATGGCCTTGGCAAAAGACGAGGCGCAGCAAAATGAATTAAAACAAAACATCTCAAAGCTGGCTGTGACAAATGCAGGCGATGTGATAGCTAATGAGATTTTGAACTGGATAAATTGAATTGTAGAAAGATGGCCAATTCGACATTAATGTAGTAAATGATTGAAATCAGGGACATAAAGAAAATTTATTTCATTGGCATTGGTGGCATCGGGATGAGCGCTTTGGCGAGGTATTTTAAGTTTCACGGAAAAGAAGTGAGCGGGTATGACAGAACTGAAACTTCTTTAACCAGGCAATTGGCAGATGAAGGCATCCCGGTTCATTATAACGAGAACTTGGGACTGGCTCCCAAAGATGCAGAGGTTATTGTTTATACGCCCGCTGTCCCGAAAAATCATACCGAACTGCAGTATTACCTGCAAAACAATTATACTGTTTTGAAACGGAGCGATGTGTTGGGGTTGATCACTAAAAGTTCTTTTAATATCTGCGTAGCAGGAACACATGGCAAAACAACCATTACGACCATGGTTGCACATGTCCTTCGCCATAGCGGGTATGGTTGCAATGCTTTTCTTGGTGGCATCGCAGTTAACTATAATAGTAATTTCTGGAGCAATGAAAAAAATGTTTGCGTGGTAGAGGCTGATGAATACGACAGAAGCTTTTTGAAACTCAGCCCTGATATTGCCGTGATCACTGCGATGGATGCAGACCATCTCGATATCTATGGAACTGAAGCAGCCGTACAGCAGGCATTTATTGATTTTTCGGGCAACCTAAAAAAAAGTGGCTTGCTGATAACCAAAATGGGCTTGCAAAAAGATGAAGAGCTGAAAGGAGAACGGCATTTGCGTTACAGCTTGCAAAATGATAACGCGAATACCTATGCAAAAAACATTAAAATGAACCATGGAAGCTATGAATATGATGTAGCACAAAAAGGCTGGCTACTGGAAGGGGTAGTGTTGAATATGGGCGGCATGCACAATATCGAAAATTCGGTGGCTGCTATTGCCGTAGCCCATTCGCTGGGAATTGAAGACAATAAGATTAAAAAGGCGATAGAAGATTTTAAGGGGGTGAAGAGGAGATTTGAATATATAATAAAAAAGAAAAGGCTTGTTTTTGTTGATGATTATGCACATCACCCGGAAGAATTGAGGGCGTTGATAAGCGGTGCAAAAGCATTGTTCCCGGGGCTGCGCTGTACGGTGGTCTTTCAGCCGCATTTGTTCACCAGGACAAGGGATTTTGCAGATGGATTTGCGCGAAGCCTTGACCTGGCAGATGAGGTCATGCTGTTGCCGATTTATCCTGCAAGGGAACTGCCGATAGAAGGAGTGACAAGCAAAATAATTTTTAGCAAAATGGAAAATAGGAACAAGTATTTAATGAGCAAAGAAGAAGTTTTGGCAGCGATGAAAGAAAAAAAAGAAGGGCTTTTTATAACGGCTGGCGCCGGTGATGTTGATACATTGGTAATGCCAATTAAAAAGGTTCTCGACAAAACGAACTAACCATATTGTGTCCACGGGTTTTCTGCCTGTGGATATAGTCCCCAACGAATAGTTGAAACGGGGCGGTCGTGCGGGCATGAAAGGATAAAATTAAGTTCATGAATCTAAAAAGCAACATAAAAAAAATACTGTTTATAACCATGTGGTGCATGGTAAGCGCAGGCATGCTCGTGTTGCTGGTTGCGGCTATAAAAAAGCGTAACAGTAAAACCTGCAAAGGTTACCGTATTGAAATCAAAAGCGCGGAAAACAGGCCTTTTATTGACAGGAAAGATGTGATGAAAATGCTTTCAGACAGCTTCATGAACAAACCTGAGGGAAGGCCTATTTCATCATTTGACCTGTTGAAGATGGAAGGCAGGTTAAAGAAAGAAGCTTGGGTGAAAAATGCAGAATTATTTTTTGATAATAACGACCTGTTGAGGATTGTGGTAACGCAACGAGACCCGGTAGCCAGGATTTTTACGGTGGGGGGAAATAGCTTTTATATCGACAGCAGCGGAGAACAATTGCTGTTAAATGAAAAACAAACGGTCATGCTGCCTGTGTTTACCGGCTATCCTTTTGAAAAAGTAAAACAGGCTGGCGCAGATGGAATGTTATTGAAACAAATTAAAAGCATTGATGCATTTATCCTGAAGGACCCGTTCTGGCTGGCGCAGATTGCCCAGATCGATATTGCTCCTGACAGGACTTTTGAAATGGTGCCTGTTGTAGGGGGCCATATTATTGAATTTGGCGACGGGAATAATTGTGAAGAGAAATTTCACCGGTTGTTCGTGTTTTACAAAGAGGTGCTGAGCAAAACCGGTTTTGATAAATATGCAAAAGTGGATGTCCGGTTCGACGGGGAGGTGATTGGCACCAGGAAAGGCGGGTTGGTGACAAAAACAGATTCGCTGCAGGCTGTGAAAAATATTGCGATGTTGATAAGGTCTGCGCAACAATTGCAAATTGATACGGTAAGGCAAAGAACTGTGAAGCCTTTGGAAAACCTTGGACCGGATAAGGATTTTAAAACCGGAGATATTGAAGATACGATAAGAAAAAAGTAGGCGATGTGCAGAAGAAGGAGAGAGATGGCTAATGAACATGGAACAATGAATGATAAGTTATCATGACTTTTCGGCTATCGCTGCTATTAAGCGGGAAACAAGAATTGTTGTGGGGTCATCAGGGTGTTGCTGAGTGTGAACCTAAAGATGAATAAGGTACTAACCGTACAAGGGAGTAGCACAACGGTGACGATCAGGGAACAAAAGCTGGTTGCAAAACTGATTTGATTCATCAATAGAGCAATTTTCAAGTTGAGGAACAGATATCAATCACCATAAAACAACAAAAACAAATAAACTATGAACCAGGAACAACCCATTATTGTTGGTCTCGACATCGGGACAACCAAGATTGCTGCCATTGCCGGGCGCAAGAATGAATTTGGCAAACTCGAAATCCTCGGGTTTGGCCGTGCCAACTCAAACGGGGTAAAACACGGGCAGGTGCTGAATATTGATGAAACCATCAAGGCCATTAAAATGGCGCTTGATAATTGCTATGCATCCAACCCAAACCTTTCGATCAGTGAAGTGTATGTTGGTATTGCTGGCCACCACATCAAAAGCCTGCAGACCCGCGGCGATATTGTGCGCCAGCAAACTGAAGATGAGATCACGCAAAGAGAGATTGATCAGTTGGTCGCCGACCAATACAAGACCTATATTCCTGCTGGCGACCAGATTATTGATGTTATCCCGCAGGAATTTACTGTTGACAACTTTCAAAATATCCCTAACCCCATTGGTTACGGGGGCGTAAAAGTGGGAGCAAATTTCCATATTATCACGGGCGATAAAAATGCGATCAGGAATATTAACCGCGCAGTAGAAAAAAGCGGCCTGTGCACAAAAGACCTCGTGCTCCAGCCGCTTGCATCGGCTGCTGCAGTAATGGGGCAGGAAGACCTTGAGGCAGGCGTTGCGATTGTAGATATTGGTGGTGGCACTACCGATCTTGCTGTTTTTTATGAAGGCATCTTGAAACACACGGCTGTCATCCCATTTGGAGGAGAGAATATTACCAACGATATCAAAACCGGGCTGGGTGTGCTGAAAACACAGGCAGAGCAAATGAAAGTACAGTTCGGCTCTGCATTGGCAAATGAAGCCAAAGCAAATGCATTTATTACCATTCCCGGATTGCGAGGCATGCCTGCAAAAGAAATCAGCGTTAAAAACCTGGCCAATATTATCCAGGCAAGAATGAATGAGATCATGGATTTTGTAACCTACCATTTGAAACAGGTAGGGCTTGATAACAAAATGCTGAACGGAGGAATTGTATTGACTGGCGGCGGCTCCCAACTGAAACACCTGATTCAATTAACAGAATACATTACAGGGCTGAGCGCAAGGATCGGTTACCCAACCGAGCATTTGACAGCAGGACATATTGAAGAGCTGGCAAAGCCGACGTATTCAACCTGTATAGGCCTTATCCTGAAAGGGTACAGCGATTATGAGCACAACAGGAAACAATTTGAACAGGCATATACGAAGGTAGAAGTGCCTGAAGGGCTGAAAAAAACAGAACCAGTTGAAGAACCTGCTGCTACCGGCGACAGCATTGAAGAAGAAAAAATAGCGAAGAGCAGGAAAAGCATTAAGGACTTCTGGGGCAAATTCAAAGATGGCATTATTGATTTGTTCAAAGAAGAAGAAGACCATGCGCTTTGAGAATAATCAGCTATGAATGATGCTTTACAGGTATGCAGGCTATTCATTCAAAACTTATAGCTCAATATTTATAAAACCTAAAATACTAATCCAAAAATTCATAAAATGATTCATTTCGATTTGCCTAAAGAAAAATCATCCATCATCAAAGTAATTGGTGTTGGCGGGGGCGGTAGCAATGCGGTCAACTACATGTACAGCCAGAGCATCGAAGGCGTGAACTTTATCATCTGCAATACCGATGCCCAGGCGCTTGCACAAAGCCGGATCCCCAATAAAATACAACTTGGCCCGCACCTCACCCAGGGCTTAGGCGCCGGGGCCAACCCTGATATCGGCAGGCAGGCTACAGAGGAAAGCCTGGAAGAGATCAAGAAAATTCTTGAAGTCAATACAAAAATGGCCTTCATCACTGCAGGCATGGGGGGCGGTACCGGAACAGGCGGAGGGCCGATCATCGCAAAAATTTGTAAGGACCTCGGCATACTAACGGTTGGTATTATCACTACTCCTTTTTCGTATGAAGGGAAGAAGCGCCAGCTACAGGCTGAAGAAGGCATTTACGCCATGAAACAATATGTCGATACCCTGTTGGTGATCAGCAACGATAAGCTTCGCCATCAATTTGGCAACCTGAAGATGAAAGAAGCTTTTGCTAAAGCGGATAATGTTTTAGCCACTGCCGCAAAATGCATTACTGATGTCATCAACAGTACCGGCCAGATCAATGTTGACTTTGCTGATGTGTGCACCGTAATGCGCAATGGGGGCGTTGCTATTCTTGGAAGCGCAGCCACTGAAGGAGAAGACCGTGCACATCGTGCCATTGAAGAAGCGCTGACTTCTCCGTTGCTGAACGATAACGATATCCGCGGGGCGAAATGGATACTCATCAATATAAACTCAGCAGAAGACGAACATGAATTTACAATGGATGAAGTGGAGATCATCCAGGACCACCTCATCAGCCGTGCCGGCGAACATACGGATGTGATACTCGGGCTGGGATACGATAATTCACTTGGCGCAAAAATCGGCATCACGCTTATTGCGACCGGATTTGAATATAAAGACCCCTTCCCGAAAACTGAAACTGTGAAATCCGAACCTAAGAAAGAAGACAGGATCGTTATGCCTTTAGTCTTGCCCGAAGAAAATGTAAAAACAGAACAAGGGCCTGTGCTACCTCTCGCTACACAAATAGAAAAACCGGTGCCGGAGCAACACGCGTTTGTTGCTCCGGAGGCCCTGCCGGAGGAACTGCAGCCGAAGTTAAAAGAAGAAAAAACAGAACAGCACATGCCAATGATCTTCTTTGCAGAAGATGGCGATAGTAAAATTACTGTGGACAAAAAAAAGGAAAAAAACGAAGTAGAAAAGACAGTGGAATGGTTAAATTCGCAAAACCTCATAGCCACAGATAATGAAAAGAATCTGGTAGCGAAAACTTTGCCGGGGACGCCGGCAACTGCAATATCAGCGGGCTACCTTGCAAGGCCCAAAAATATTTACGCAGAAGAACCCCGGCCAGAGAAACAATCCAGCCCGGAACACATACCTGTGAAGGAACCCATCTCGGGTACAACTGCAAATAATCCGTTTATGGAAGAAGACCCTTCCCCCGACATGCAGTTGGTATTTAAAGATATTCCAGCGGCGGATGCGCCTTTGGCCCATCAGGCTCATGAAGGTTCGGAAACAGATCTGCCCTCCGAGGAACCTGCGATGCAGGACAAGGAGGAAGAGCAGAAACGGCGCGCAGCAGAACGGATCAATAAGTTGCGCAACTTATCGTTCAACATCAATGCTGCCGATCCGAACAATGAGTTTGAGACTGTGCCGGCATACATCCGCCGTAATTTGGAATTGTACAGCGCAGGCGCCAATGTCGAAAATTTCTACAGCAACTACGAAGTAAAAAAAGGCGAAGGCAATACAGCCAGCATCAGCACAATCAACACATTTTTAGACGGCAACAAACCCGACTAACAAGTACTCATATCCGTAAACATAGTTTGTTTTTAGTTGTTTTGTTCCCCCTGGTTTTCCGGGGGGATTTTTATTGCCTGAACGGGAGTTTGGCTGCATAGCCCGGTGCGGGATATTGCGCAGAAGAGGCACAGCAGGGCCAAAGCATATTTTTGCCAGCATTATTGGCAAAAGCCTGAAATTTGGAATAATAATCAACCTAAGGATATCATATAAATAAACCCTGTTTCACACAATGAAAATTTCTAACATCATCGCTCATCTTGAAACCATTGCCCCACCTGCTTACCAGGAGAACTATGACAACGCAGGGTTGTTAACAGGAATGCCTGAGCAGGAATGTACCGGAGTGTTGACTGCCCTCGATTGTACAGAAGAAATTATACAAGAAGCCATTTCAATGAAATGCAACCTGGTTGTTGTGCATCACCCAATCATTTTCGGTGGGCTCAAAAAGATCATCGGAAAAAATTATGTGGAGAAAGCCGTTATTGCTGCTATAAAAAATGACATAACGATTTATGCCATACACACCAATCTTGATAATGTGCTTCACGGCGTGAACAGCAGAATTGCTGACAAGTTGGGACTAATTAACAGGAAAATTTTATTGCCTAAAGAGGCAACCATTAAAAAATTGTGCACATTTGTTCCGATAGCTGATTTGGAAAAAGTACGCACCGCTATTTTCAATGCCGGTGGAGGAAATATCGGTGATTATAGCGAAGCCGGTTTCTCTGTTGAAGGCCACGGAAGTTTTAAAGCAGGGCTACAAGCAAGCCCTTTTGTGGGTAAAATTGGTGAACGGCATTATGAAAATGAAGCGAGGTTCGAAACCATTTTCCCGGCTTATCTTCAAAAGCAAATAGTAGCCGCATTAATCGGTGCGCATCCTTATGAAGAGGTGGCGTATGATATTGTTGAACTGGCTAATTCAAATAACCGTATTGGCTCAGGACTAATAGGCGAATTGCATGGGCCTATTGACGAAAAAGCCTTTCTTCACAAAATAAAACATTCCTTTTTGCTGGCTGTCATTAAGCATACGCGATTGCTCGGAAAACAGGCCAGGAGAATTGCAATATGTGGCGGCGCAGGAAGTTTCCTGATTCCCAAGGCATTAGCGGCAGGGGCAGATTTTTATATTACTTCAGATATCAGGTACCATGAATTTTTTGAAGCTCAAGACCGTATGGTAGTAGCCGATATTGGCCATTATGAAAGCGAACAATATACGATTGACCTCTTATATGACATTTTGGTGGAAAAATTCCCTAACTTTGCCGTCCTTAAAACAGGCTTGATCACCAACCCCGTGCATTATTTCCTGTAGTTGCGGGTCATGGTTATTGAACAATAATAAAGAATTGTAAGAAACACTATAAATCTTAAATATTAATATGCCCCAAGTAAAAGAATTTTCGGTTGAAGAGAAACTGGCTTCGATGGTTACGCTTCAAAAGGTTGAATCGAAACTGGATGAATATAAAATATTGAAAGGCGAGCTCCCAATGGAAGTGAGCGACCTTGAAGATGAAATACAGGGCCTGCACGCACGCCAGACTCGTATTGAAGAAGAGATCAATGGCATCCAGGAATTTATTAACCAGAAAAAGGAAGCGATCAAGGAATCTGAAACGTTGATCAAAAAATACGACAAACAGAGCCAGAATGTAAAGAACAGCCGTGAGTTTGACGCTATTAATAAAGAGATGGAAATGCAGCAACTAGAAGTGAAGCTGTCTGAAAAGCATATTAAAGATGCCAATGAAGAAATTGCTGAAAAAGTACAGTTGCTTGAAAAGGCAAAGAAAAATGTAGGAGCAAAGGAAGGCGTGCTGAAAACCAAAAAAGAAGAACTGGACAAAATCATTGCCACAACCGAAAAAGAAGAAAAACATTTCAATAAGCTTTCTGCAGAAGCAAGAGAAAAAGTGGAGCCAAGGTTATTGACTTCTTATGACCGTATCCGAAAGAATTACCGTAACGGCCTGGCAGTAGTCCCTGTTGTGCGAGATGCTTGCGGTGGCTGCTTTAATGCCATCCCCCCTCAACTGCAGAGCGAGATACGCCAACGTAAAAAAATTATTGTTTGCGAAAACTGTGGCCGCATTTTGGTTGATGACGAACTGAATAATACCATTGAAGTGAAATAGGCCCTATTCAATAGATAAAATAAAAAAGGCGCTCTGACCAGCGCCTTTTTTATTTGGCCCGATCAAGGGATTTAGGTTTGCGATCTCTGGCTTTCTTTCTTTAATTTGCGCCAATGCTCAGGCAACTTCATATATTTAATTATGCTATTATTGACGAGATCAATATTGAGTTTTCGGATAAGCTGAATGTGATAACCGGTGAAACCGGTGCCGGAAAATCAATACTGATGGGCGCTTTGTCGCTGATACTTGGAGACAGGGCTGACACGACCGTGCTGATGAACAGCGAAAAAAAATGTTTTGTAGAAGGGAGCTTTGTGGTTGATGGCAAAAAAGAAGTGAAAGCCTTTTTAAAAGAAAACGACCTTGACGCAGGCGATGAACTGGTGATAAGAAGAGAGATTGCTGCTAATGGCAAGTCGAGGGCATTTGTGAATGATACACCTGTTAACCTCTTGCAGTTAAGGGAATTGAGCAGCATGCTGGTCGACCTGCATCAACAGTTCGATACGCTTGAGCTTAGCGAATCAGGTTTTCAAAGAGCAGTAGTTGATGTACTTGCTGCAAATGCTGATTTGCTCAATGAATACCAGGTGATGTTCAAAAAGCTTTCTTTATCTAAGAAAGAATTGTTGGCATTAAAGGAACAAAAAGCGCAGTTCAACAAGGAGTTTGACTATAATAAATTTCTTTTCGATGAATTGCATGAAATGGGGTTGAAAGAAAATGAGCTCGAAGGCCTGGACAACGAACTGAAATTGCTGAACAGTTCAGAAGACATCAAGAATGCATTATCGGGCGCTTATTATGGGCTGGTAGAATCGGAACAGCCAATAGTCCAGCATTTGAAAACGTTTGTGAACCAGTTGCAGCCCTTTTCATCATATCAATCCGCTTTGCCTGAAATGCTGCGCAGGCTGCAATCTGCGCAGATAGAATTACAGGACATTGCTGCGGAAATTGACCATGTAAACAACCAGGTGAATTATGACCCCAAAAGGATTGAAGAAATAAATGAACGTATTTCATCGGGTTATAAATTGTTGAAAAAACACGGCGCTCAAACCACCAACGAACTGCTTGCTATAAAAAACAGCCTCGAAATAAAATTGCACGCCGTATTTAACATTGACGAAAATATCCTGGCTAAAGAGAAAGAAACAGAAAAATTGTTGCAACAGGCAAAACAGCAGGCCGAAATTATTTCTAAGCGCAGGCACCAGCAACTTAAGCCCCTGGAAGAAAAAGTAGCTCAACAGTTGGCACAGGTGGGAATGCCTAATGCCAGGCTGAAAGCGCAGGCCAAACAAACGGAGTTAAATGATTTTGGGATAGACGACATTGAATTCCTGTTTGATGCGAACAAGAGCAATAAATTTGAACCTGTCAGGAAAGTTGCATCTGGCGGGGAATTGAGCAGGCTGATGCTTTGTATAAAATCGCTGGTTGCGCAATCTATTGACCTGGCCACTTTAATATTCGATGAAATTGATACAGGTATTTCAGGGGAGGCTGCAAAACAGGTGGGCATCATTTTAAAAAAGTTATCAAAACAAAGACAGGTTATTTGCATCACTCATCAGCCCCAAATTGCCGGCAAGGCAGATGCTCATTATTTCGTTTATAAGGAAATAAAAAATGATAAAGTGAAGACAAGCCTGCGATTGCTTTCTCAAGACGAGCGCATAACTGCAATAGCTAAGATGTTAAGTGGCGAAAAACCTACTGCTGCAGCATTGGAGAACGCAAGGGAATTGCTCAATTAGAAATTTAAGAAGAAATGAAACTGCGTTCGTTGGCCATCCTGCTCATTATCCTTGTTTCTTTGTTGCCTGCATTTTACCTAAACAAGGCCGTGAAAACGAAATTAAGCCCGAAAAAATCTATTGGCAGGCTGCTTCTTTATATGTTCTCCTCTTTTACCTTGATTTTTATATATGTTTTTTTATTGGTGTGGGCGATAAGCCATTTATTCCCTTTGCATTGAAATAACTTCTTATTTTTACGCCAATAATTTAAAACGGTTATCATGTCATACAACTTATTGAAAGGGAAAAAGGGTATCATATTCGGAGCGCTCGATGAGAAATCGATTGCTTGGAGAACGGCCTTGCGCTGTCATGAAGAAGGAGCGCAGCTTGTATTAAGCAACGCGCCTGTTGCTTTGCGCATGGGCGAAATCAACAAACTGGCTCAAATTGTAGGCGCACCCGTTGTACCGGCTGATGTTACCAACATGGACGACCTCAAAAAACTGTTCGAAGAATCTATGAAACTCTTTAACGGCGGAGTGGATTTTATTTTGCACTCTATTGGCATGGGGCTTAATGTCCGAAAAGGGAAAAAATATACGGAGCTGGATTATGGTTTCAACCAAAAAACATTGGATATCTCCGCAACGTCTTTGCACCGGGTATTGCGCACCGCCTGGGATATGGATGCCATTAATGAAACGGGCAGCGTTGTGGCGCTCACTTATATTGCAGCACAGCGGGTTTTTCCAGATTATAGTGAAATGGCAGATGCCAAAGCCCTACTGGAAAGCGTGGCAAGAAGTTTTGGTTACCATTACGGCATGAGAAAAAAAGTGCGCATTAACACCGTTTCGCAATCGCCTACAAGAACTACTGCAGGCAGCGGGATCAAAGGGTTTGACGGGTTCATCAATTTTGCAGAAAATATGAGCCCGCTGGGCAACGCTTCTGCAGATGATTGCGCTGATTATTGTGTTACCCTGTTCAGCGACCTGACTAAAATGGTAACCATGCAGAACCTTTTTCACGATGGTGGGTTCTCGACAACAGGGATTACTTATTCGATTGTGGAGCAGATGGAGAAATAGTAATATCCCGAACGTTATTTTTTTGGATTTATTCGATAAGCAATAATCATTGGCAACTTCTGTGCACAGCTATTTATGGAGCGTTGAATAGAAATCGAACAATATAAGAGCGCATGCCTGCCCGAACCGATTCATCCGGGCGCAAAAAATGTTAAATGTAATTACGTGAACCAAGAAAATAAAAAAGCCGCAATTTATGCGGCTTTTTATTTTAATGAAGAAGTCCTGGTTAATATTCATCTTCATTAAAAAAGAAATCTTCCTGTGAAGGATAATCTGGCCATATATCATCAATGCCCTCATAAATTTCCCCGCCTTCATCTTCAAGTTCCTGCAGGTTCTCTACTACTTCAATAGGAGCGCCAGAACGGATGGCATAATCGATCAGTTCATCTTTTGTTGCAGGCCACGGTGCGTCTTCAAGGTAACTGGCTAATTCGAGTGTCCAAAACATCTTTTCCCTGTTTAATATTCTTTAAATTTTGTATAAAGACAGCAGAAATTGAAAATTGTTTGCTACTTAACCAAAATGGCTGTCTTAATTTTCCGCAAATGTAATTTTTAATATGAGAATTCCAAATCATAGTTTTCAAGCGGCATAAATGGTTTAAAAATAAGTCTCATAGGTAACAAATATTTCAGTATGAACCTGTAGGTTTGTAATAAGTTATAAATAGTAGATGGCAAGCGCTAAGAGGTTTTATGCCATTAAGTATTGAATATGCTTACTGCTAAGAATATAAATAAATTTTATGGCAAGCTGCAGGTGCTCAAAAGTGTAGGGGTAGATATTAAAAAGGGAGAAATAGTGAGCATTGCCGGCCCTTCAGGGTCTGGCAAAAGTACTTTGCTACACATTTTAGGCACTTTGGATGAACCTGATTCCGGCGAAATATTGCTGAATGGCAAACCTGTTAATGCCATGAAAGGGAAACAGCTTGCAGCATTCCGGAACCGGCATATTGGTTTTGTTTTTCAGTTCCATCATTTGTTGCCCGAATTCAGCGCTTTGGAAAATGCATGTATCCCTGGATGGATAGCAGGTAGGCGTAAACGTGAGGTAGAAGAACAGGCAAAAAAATTGTTGATTGTGCTGGGCGTTGGAGAAAGGCTGGATAATAAACCCGGAGAATTGTCGGGTGGCGAACAGCAACGGGTGGCTGTTGCCCGTGCGCTCATCAACACACCCGATATCATTTTTGCCGATGAACCGACGGGTAACCTGGATTCTGTTCATGCGCGTGAACTGCACCAGTTATTTTTTGACCTGAGGAAAGAGTTTAACCAAACCTTTTTGCTTGTAACCCATAATGAAGAACTCGCTCAAATGAGCGACAGGATCCTGCACATGAAAGACGGAAAAATTGTTTGATGGGCCAATGGTTATTAATCACATGTTGGTGATTATTATTGCGTGAATATTGCTCTCAAATATTGTTTTGAAAGAGGAACAAAAAAAAATTGATAAAATAATGCGTATTGTATTACCGAAAAGCGCCTGAGCAGAACTTTAAAATATATACACAAGACAGTAAATCTAAATTTAAAATCGAAAGATTTATTCCTGGTTTCGGTTCTGCAAAAAAATCCGGCATAATTTGTTTTTGAAATACGATCGGCATATATGCCCGAAACTTACCAAAAAAAATTTTTAAAAGGGCATGAGCCTGATAACAATAAAAAAGAAATGAAATACCTGCCCTGGAAAATCTTACTACAGATTTGTATGATGATATTTGGCTCGAAGTTGGCCGAGGGAAAATAAAACCACTGCAATTATTTTGTGGGGAAGCACTAAGAGAATTATGCAGCCAGAAATTTTAAACCCTAGGTTTCCATTGCACTTCTTCAACTTTCAATTGATGCCCAACAAATCTTGCCAATACAAAAAGATAATCGCTTAGACGGTTTAGGTATTTGATGACAAGCGGTTCTACAAGTAAGTTGTTTTCCTGCATGTTCACACAAATCCTTTCGGCGCGACGACAAACACATCTTGCTACGTGAGCCGTTGAAACTGCAACATGCCCGCCCGGTAAAATAAAATGTTTCATCACAGGCAGCGCTTCATTCATTGCATCGATTTCTTTTTCAAGAAATTCGACATCAGGTTCTTTTAGATCGGGGATTTTTAATGCAGGTTCTTTGTCAGGATCGCAAGCCAATGCTGAGCCGATAGTGAATAACCTGTCCTGTATTTCTTTCAATTTTTTTTTAGAAGAGGGGTCTGTTAAATGGTCTATCAATAACCCAATAAAGGAATTGAGCTCATCTACGGTTCCGTACGATTCAATCCTGATGTGGCTTTTAGGAACTTTGGTCCCGCCGATAAGTGTAGTTTTTCCTTTATCACCTGTTTTCGTGTAGATTTTAAGCGCCATTTATACGTGTTGTAAGGCCTCGGCTTTTCTTTTGTCACTTTCAATAACGCCATCGCGCAAACGAACTATACGGTGAGCATAATTAGCAATATCTTCTTCATGGGTAACCAGCACAACCGTATTGCCCGATGCTTGTATGGCTCCAAAAATTTCCATGATTTCAATTGAGGTTTTGGTGTCAAGATTGCCTGTCGGTTCATCTGCTAATATAATAGAAGGATTGTTTACCAGGGCCCTTGCAATGGCGACACGCTGGCACTGTCCTCCGGAAAGCTCATTGGGCTTATGGTGGCTTCGGTCCGTAAGGCTGACTTTTTCGAGCACGTTCATAGCAATTTCCATTCTTTGCTTTTTTGGAACGCCTGCATAGACTAATGGAAGGGCCACATTCTCAACTGCAGTCAATCTTGGCATCAGGTTGAATTGCTGGAAAACAAAACCGATTTCTTTGTTTCGCACTTCGGCAAGGTCGTTATCGGGCATCTTGCTCACGTCCTGCCCATTCAAAATATAAGTGCCGCTGGTTGGGGAATCCAGGCATCCGAGGATGTTCATCAATGTGCTTTTGCCAGAACCTGATGGCCCCATTAAAGCAACATATTCGTTCTTAAAAATATCAAGCGAAATGCCTTTTAGCACAAGCAATTCCTGTTTGCCGAGGAAATAGCTTTTCGTGATTTTGTCAAGATGTATGATGGAGGCACTCATGGTTTTATTATGTTTAAAATGCAGCAAATGAAAAGAAAATAGCCATTAGCTGCTTTCTTTAATTCGGGCTTTTGATAACTTTCGGCACTTTGAAATAAAGGCCATCACTTGATGGCGCATTTTTCAATGCTTCTTCGCGGCTAACCGATCCCTGCAATTCATCTTCGCGCAGCACGTTTATTTCATCGGTCATGTGCAATTGTGGGTCAATGCCTTCAATGTCCAGTTCATTCAGTTTTTCAACGAAGCTAATCATCCGCTCCAGGTCTCTTTTGACCTCTTCTTTCTCTTTTTCATTAAATTGCAAACGCGCCAGGTTGGCTAAGTTCTCGATTAAAGCGTCATTTACTTCCATAGAAAACGTTAATAAACAAAAATAATGGATTCAGCCGGACTTTTTTCAGGTTTTAGATGAATGGCAGTTATGGTTTGCGTTCAAATGAAATTGCTTTCTAACTGATTGCTCAGAATTTGCGTGATTAGGGCCGCTTTCGCTCTTCTGCCAGCGGCCCTACAAACTGCAAATCGCCAACTACAAACTTTCATTATCTTCGCCGTCCTCATGAATAAGAAAAAAGAAATAGTATTGAGCGGCATTAGGCCAACCGGCTTTGTCCATCTTGGAAATTATTTTGGGGCAATCAGGAATTGGGCGAATATGCAAGATGAGTTTGATTGTTACTTTTGTGTGGTGGACTGGCACAGCCTTACCACCCACCCCGATACAAAGGAACTTAAGCCTAATGTGGCGCGGTTGTTGTCCGAGCTGATTGGCAGCGGGCTCGACCCCGATAAATGTGTGCTGTACATACAAAGCGATGTCCCTGAAATCGCTGAGCTTTACCTTTACCTGAATATGCTGGCTTATAAGGGTGAACTGGAGAAAACCGCCACATTCAAAGATAAAGTGCGGATGCAGCCTGGCAATTCAAATGCAGGGCTGCTTACTTACCCTGTGCTTCAGGCTGCCGATATTTTGATACATCGTGCGGTTAAAGTGCCTGTTGGTAAAGACCAGGAGCAGCATATTGAAATGACAAGAAATTTTGCAGAACGGTTCAACTACCGTTACGGTGAAGTTTTCCCCAAGCCTTATGCTTTCAATTACGGAGAAGCACTAATAAAGATCATGAGCCTGGATGGCAGCGGTAAGATGAGCAAGAGCGAAAACCAGATGAACACGATATACCTTGCTGATGATGATGAGATGCTTCGTAATAAAATTATGAAAGCCAAAACAGATAGCGGCCCAACTATGCCCAATGCTGCTAAGCCTGATTATATCCAGGGCCTTTTTAACCTTATGAAGGTAGCAAGTGCCGATGAGGTAGTAAAAAAATTTGAAGCTGACTTTAATAACTGTTCCATCCGCTATGGAGAAATGAAAAAGCAATTGGCAGAAGACATGATCAAATTTATTACGCCCATCCGGGCCAGGTCCGAAGCCATACGCAATGATGATAAATACATGATGCAAGTAATGGAGCAGGGCGCAGCTAAAGCAAGGGCCAGCGCAAAAGTTACTTTACAATTAGTGAGAGATGCAATGGGGTTTAAATATTATTAGGAGAGCCATCGGTCGTCAGTTTCTGGTCAACAGTGCTTTGTCGTGCGCAAACCACCCTAATCCAAAATCTGTAATTTATTTCGGGAGCATGGCAGTAGGCTGGTAACTGATGACCGAAAACTTTTTTCATAGTTTAGATTTTACATTTTACATTTAAAGATGGCAAAAAGCAAAAAACCCAAACATATTGCTGTTGCAGGGAATATAGGCGCTGGCAAAACAACATTAACCGAACTGCTAAGTAAGCATTATCGCTGGATCCCTCAATTTGAAGACGTTGACCATAATCCTTACCTCAATGATTTTTATGAAGAGATGCCCCGCTGGAGCTTTAACCTTCAGATTTATTTCCTGAACAGCCGCCTTAACCAACTGCTCGAAATTCAAAGCGGCACAGAAACAGTGATACAGGACCGCACTATTTACGAAGATGCTCATATTTTCGCTCCGAACCTGCACGAGATGGGGCTGATGAGCAAACGGGATTACAATAACTATTTTCAGTTTTTTCAAACTTTGAAAAGGATGATACAGCCTCCTGATTTGCTGATCTATCTGCAGGCATCAGTGCCAACGCTTGTCGGGCAGATTCAAAAGCGCGGAAGGGAATATGAAGAAAATATCAGGCTGGATTATCTCAAGCGCCTCAATGATCTTTATAACAGATGGATCGAATCTTATAAAGAAGGCCCGCTGCTTGTAGTGGATATCGATAAAAATAAATTCCCTGAAAACGAAGAACATCTTGGTGAAATCATCAACAGGATCGACTCACAGATTTATGGGCTATTTTAATACTATGGCTCAGGAACTGCAAGATGCGTAATCCGGCGCATATGTAAACCTGGTGCGATTTTTTCTAATGTTTAATGATAATCGGCATAAGCCTGCAGGCTTTTTAGCTCGCCCTCAATTTTCCTCTGCCATTCTATTTGTTTTTCTTTATTAATGGAGAAACCAGTTTCAAGATCGTACTGCTTTTGCGCCTTGCTAAGCTTATCCATTGTCTTTTCATAAATCGTAGCCACTTCATTTTTGGCGCTTTGCACATTAGGGTGGTATTCTCTGAACGCTTTACATAATCTCCTCGCATAAATTTCTGCAATATCGAAATGCCCCTGCTCATGCAATAAGATGTAATCGTTTTTCACTCGCCCCCACGATTTGTTTTTATCAAACTGGCAGGTGATATGATACTGAAAACCTTGGGAACTGTTATAACTGAAGTCGAACCTGATGTTAGTGCCGGTTAATGCTGCATTCGGAGAATTTTTGTCCGGCTTTGCCCTAAAATCATCCCACGTTAATTTCCGGTTGGCGTTCCAGTCAATCAATGAACTGGTAACGGGTTTAAATGAAATCGCACATGCGGTGAGCAATAGCTGTAATAGGATCTTCATCATATTCCTGTAATATTCTTCCGCCTGTATTGTTCTTTTATCAACTGCCAGCATCAATGCCTGTCCGCAGGGGCCGGGCATTGCATTTCGTTCATGGGTTTTGCTGTCATTTTAATCAAGGCTGAAAGTAGGTTGCATAATAAATGTAAATAGTAAACGGGAGTAGGGCAAGGAAATTTTAACGGGGCAGCAATCTTAACAAAACAAAAACCCCACCAAAGTTTCAGTGAGGTTTTTTTGCAAGCAATGTTAGAGGCTGTGAAATAAAAACCCGGTTGTCAATATCAGTATATTATTTGTAATACAAAAAATTTAAAGAAACAATTTCAAAATACTGGTGCGGAAGCAAGGATTTCTGGCGAAACGCCATGTTCGTATTGCCTGAAGTTCGAGATAAACTTCTCTGCCAGGCATTTTGCCTGTTCGTTATAAGCATCTTTATTGGCCCATGTGTTAACAGGGTCAAGTATTTCAGAAGGCACACCTGGAACACTGACAGGAACAGCTACCCGGAAAACAGGATCTGTTTTATATTCTATGTTTTCAAGGAGGCCTCCTAAAGCGGCTGTTATCATTGCCCGTGTATGGGATAGCTTTATTCGGTTACCGATGAGGAAAGGCCCTCCTGACCAACCTGTGTTCACCAGCCACACTTTTACTTTTCCGTTTTTAATTTTTTTGCCAAGCATTTCTGCATACCTACCCGGGTGCAAAGGCATAAAAGGTGCGCCAAAACATGCGCTGAAAGTTAATTTAGGTTCTTTGATGCCAGTTTCAGTTCCCGGGATTTTTGCCGTGTATCCTGAAATGAACTGGTACATTGCCTGGCCGGGCGTTAATCTTGAAATGGGAGGCAACACGCCATAAGCATCGCAAGTAAGAAAAAAAATATTCTTGGGGGCGTCGCCAATGGAGGGCGTTAATGAATTGCTGATATAATGCAGCGGATAGGATACCCTTGTGTTTTCGGTAATGGAGCCATTGTTATAATTTACGGTATTCGTGCCCGGAAAAAAAACGACATTTTCCACCAATGCTCCTTTTTTCACGGCATGAAAAATTTCCGGTTCTTTTGCTTCATTGAGGCCGATGCATTTCGCATAACACCCCCCTTCAAAATTGAACACCCTGTCAGCGGTCCAGCCATGCTCGTCATCACCAATCAACATTCTTTCAGGATCTGTGCTCAGGGTAGTTTTGCCGGTGCCGCTAAGCCCGAAGAAAATAGCCGTATCCCCATTCCTGCCAACATTTGCCGAACAGTGCATGCTCAGCACATTTCTTTCATGGGGCAAAATAAAATTCAATATCCCAAAAATACTTTTCTTGATTTCGCCGGTGTAACCTGTGCCTGCAATCAGGGCCATCTTGTGCTTAAATGAAACCACCACTGCATTATGTTGCCGAATGCCGCATGCAACAGCATCCAGTTTTAGCGAGGGGGCACATAATATTTGCCATTCAGGCCTAAAATTATCGAGCACATTTTCTTCCGGCCTGAGGAACATGTTATAAGCAAACAGATTCATCACCGGCGTTTCGGTGATAACCCGGATATTCAAGCGGTAGCGCCTGTCCGCGCATGCATAGCAATCCCGTACCCATATTTCAGCGAGGTTGCTGAAATAATCTTGTACTTGCTGTAAAATGATGCTGAAATATTTTTCTTCAATGGGCTGGTTCAAATCGTTCCAGTTCACTGTGTCGGAAGTTATCTCATCTTTCACAATAAATTTATCTTTCGGGCTGCGGCCGGTGAACTCACCAGTGCTGATAACCAGGGCGCCGGTATCGCTTAATTCCCCCTCTCTGCGCATCAAGGCTTGCTGAACAAGTTCATCTGGCGACAACTGATAATGGATGGTACTTGTATTCCCAAGCCCAAGCGCTGCCAATTGTTTTATGGGTGGGAGAAGAGCATGAGCATGCATGGCAATAATGGTTTATGTGTAAACTGCAAAGCTAAAATTAAACTATTTCTAAAAAAACACACCCATGCGGCATGGAATTTTATAATATTCAATGAATATGGCTGATATATAGATTATTTCTAAACTAACAACCGTTAGTTTTTATGTTTTTTTTATTCATTGGTTGCGTGCTGAACCGTTACGAATAATTATATTTTTAGTGTTTTATTCCATCTTCAAAATTTAACAGGAAAAGGGCTAATCCCTGAAAGCCGTTGCTGGAGCTACTTCTTTTGATAAATGTTTGCGCACCAAAATCATTCTTTACTTTTACAGCAATTGAGATTTTGTTCTTCAACCTATTATCATGAAATATTTCCCATTGGACCCGGAGATTTTTGTTAAAAACCGGGAGCGTTTCAAGAAAGAGCTAAAGCCGGGTTCAATTGCCATATTTGTCAGCAATGATGAAGCGCCAAGCAATGGCGATGCGTTATATACATTTAAGCAAAACAGCGACCTGTTCTGGCTTAGTGGCATTACTCAGGAAGATTCAATGGTCATCATTTTTCCAGGCCATCCTGAGGAAAAGTACAGGGAAGTTTTGGTGCTGGTTAGGCCAAATGAACTGAAGGAAAAATGGGACGGTAAAAGATTAAGAGCAGATGAAGCAAAGAAAATATCGGGCATTCAAACCGTGGTTTGGCTGGATAGTATTGACAGCCTGCTGCAGCAATGGGTTCATCTTGCCGATAATATTTACCTTGATTCAAATGAGAACGACCGCAAGTCCAGCCTTATTCAAACACGCGAATACAGGTTTATTGAAGAGGTGAAAAAGCGTTACCCGCTCCATAATTATTTTCGCGCTGCAAAAATCATGAAAGAGCTCCGTGCAATCAAAACTTCATTTGAGGTAGAAGTTTTGCAGGAGGCCATTAATATAACCCGGAATACTTTTCTGCGCCTGCTGAAATTTATTAAGCCGGGCGTTATGGAATATGAAATAGAGGCCGAGATTTTTCATTCATTTTTATCACAACGCGCAACCGGCGCAGCTTATAACAGCATTATTGCAAGCGGTGATAATGCAAGAACGCTTCATTATATTTCTAACAATCAGGAATGCAAAAATGGCGATTTGATATTGATGGATTTTGGCGCAGAATATGGCGGCTATTGCGCTGATTTGACAAGAACGGTTCCTGTGAACGGGAAATTTACAAAAAGGCAAAAAGAAGTGTACAATGCCTGCCTTCACCTGCACAACTATGCCAAAAGTTTACTGAAACCTGGCATTGCTATTAATGAATACACTAAGCAAGTTGGTGCGGAAGCAGACAAAGAATTTTTTAAAATAGGGCTATTGACAAAATCAGACATTAAGAACGCCACTCCTGAAAATCCCGCTTACTGGAAATATATGTATCATGGCATCTCGCATCATCTTGGCATTGATGTGCATGACCTTGGCACAAAAACGGAACCTATAAAACCGGGGATGGTATTTACCGTCGAACCCGGTATTTATATTGAAGAAGAAAAGATGGGGGTGCGCATTGAAAATAACGTGTGGATAACCCGCAATGGCAATAAGGACCTGATGGAAAAAATTCCATTGACGGTTGAAGAGATTGAATCTTTAATGAAAAAATAATTTGCAGGCTATGCAGGCGATGCAAATGTACAATTGAAAATAGCGTACTTTCATTTCCTGATCTGCCTATTTGCATTTTTATCGAATTGAAAACCGAATGAAACAACTACCTAACCTGTTCACACTGCTCAATCTTTTTTTTGGCTGTATAGCAATTGTTTTCACTTTGCAGAATGGCATTTCCATAATGTATGGCGCAGATGGTGCTCAGTTTGTGAGCATGCCCGAGCAAATATGGATGTCATCATTATTTATTGCCCTTGCTGCCCTGGTCGATTTCCTGGATGGGTTTGTGGCAAGGTTGTTCAAAGCCACCTCCGACAAGGGCAAGCAACTGGATTCTTTAGCAGATGTGGTGAGCTTTGGCGTTGCACCGGGAATGATTTTGTACCAGTTCCTCCGGATGAGCTTTATGCAGCAGCACAATGGGGTAGAAGCTTCATGGATTTGGCTGGCCCCGGCATTTATATTTCCGTGTGCCGCTGCTTACAGGCTTGCGAAATTTAATATTGACAGTTCGCAGCAATATGCTTTTAAAGGCATGCCTTCGCCTGCCGCAGGCTTGCTCATCGCTTCCATGCCATTGATTTATTGGCACACTGCTGCTGATACGGTTTTGTTGCTGTTGATGAACAAATGGTTTTTGTATGCAATTATTTTAGGGGTTAGCTACCTGATGGTTTGCAACATTCCCCTGCTGGCCTTAAAGTTTACAGATTTTTCTGTGAACAGCAACTTGCCCAAAATTATTCTTTTGGCAATAACAATTGTAGCCGCTGTTTTTTTTAAATGGCTGGCTGTTCCGGTCGTTTTCATTTTTTACATTATCATATCTTTGATTTTTAAAAATAAAACCACATGATTTTTTCGGTTGACGTTAAAGTGATGCCCTTGAAAGAATTGCTTGACCCACAGGGAAAAGCTGTAATGGGCGGGCTGGAGAACCTGGAAATAAAAAATGTTGCTGACGTGAGGGTGGGGAAGAACATCTGCCTGCAGATTGATGCGGCAACTGCTGAAGATGCAAAAAAAATAGCTGAAGACGCAGGCAGGAAATTGTTGGCAAATCCTGTGATGGAATATTTTGAAGTGTCTGTTAATTAAGCTAACGGGTTGAAAAGCCCCTTGGCAGATAAGGCTTATAGCCTTTAGCGGAAAGCTGCCTCAAAAGTGCAGTTCGTACAAAATCACTCGAAAAAACAATGGCCGATTTTTAATGATTTGCTATGCTTTCGGCGCCTTTTGGCTTTTGAGGCCTGAGCAAACCCACTTTTCAACCCACCAATTTCTGCCCTCCAAATGATCTACATTATCCCTTCTCCCATTGGCAACCTCCGCGACATTACTTTTCGTGCTATTGAAATTTTAAAACAGGTAGACCTTATCCTGGCGGAAGACACAAGGACTACGATTAAACTGCTGAACCATTATCAAATTATTAAGCCTCTTTCTCCTTACCATCAGCACAATGAGCATAAAGTACTGCATCATTTAACCAACCAGTTGCTGAACGGAAAAAAAATGGCATTGCTCACAGATGCAGGCACACCGGGCATTTCAGATCCTGCTTTTTTACTGGTGAGGGAATGCATTAAAGTGGGCATACAAGTGGAATGCCTGCCAGGGGCCACTGCATTTGTGCCGGCACTCATAAACAGCGGATTGCCAACTAACCGGTTTGTGTTCGAGGGTTTTTTGCCCCTAAAAAAAGGAAGGCAAACATTGTTAACGAAACTGGCTGGCGAAGAAAGAACAATTGTTATATATGAATCTCCATTGCGGCTGGTAAAAACTTTAGAAGAACTCGTTGTTTATTTTGGCGCTTCCAGGCAGTGTTGCGTAAGCCGGGAACTAACCAAAGTTTTTGAAGAAAACAGGCGGGGCAGTTTGGAAGAGGTGTTGCATCATTATAAAGAAAAAGGAGCGAAGGGCGAAATCGTGATTGTGCTGAAAGGAAAAGATTGATTGTTCATCAAATCCGGGCAACCTGCTGCAACATTGGAACTTTTAGCTTTTCTTAAACAATATCAGCATAATAAAGAGGCGAGTTTTGTGTTTTCGAACCCAAAGCATTTTATGAAAAAGTATATCCCTGTTTTTTTTGTTCTGTTTATGGCCCTTCTTGCTTCATTGCCTTCTTTAGCGCAGCTCAGGAAAATCCCGGCTGAAGCCACACAGGCATTGAGAGAAAAATATCCAGGCGCAGATCATATCTCCTGGAAAGACAAGCTTACTGTGTTTGCCGCCAGCTTTGACATGGACAACCAGAAGTATGAAGCACGGTTTGACGATAAAGGGCAATGGAAAAGCACCGAAAAAGAAATTACCGAGGCTGATCTGCCTGGAGATGTGCAAGATGGTTTTGATAAGAGCAAGTATGCCGATTGGGGAAAGAAAAATATTTATGAGGTTGAATTGCCCGATGAGGTTATTCAATACCGGATCCACATAGCAAAGAATGATATCCAAAAAAAGAACCTGTTGTTCACCAGCGAAGGCCAATTGCTGAAAGATAACATTACTTTTAAGTAGCGCTCCTAAAATTTCTTTTACTGATCAATGGTATTTATCGAAATTTACCACCTGGTTTTATAAGCCGTACTTCGTTTAACTACATACCCGATTTTTTTTGGAACACTAAAATCAATTCAAAACGGATGAAAAAATTTTTATGCCTTTTTTTGATTGTTGTTTATTATCAGCCCACCTTTTCGCAGCCCGATCGATGGCAGCAGCGTGTTAAATATGTGATGGATATAAAAATGGATGTGAATGCCAACCAATTCACCGGTAAACAAAAACTGGAATATTTCAATAATTCGCCAGATACCCTTCACCGTGTTTTTTACCATTTGTATTGGAATGCATTCCAGCCGAACAGCATGATGGATGCCCGAAGCCGCGAACTTGGCAAAGTTTTGATAGGCAGGCATGGCCAGGGACAACCGGACTGGGACAGCCGCGTCATGGATAGGATATTGCATTTAAAGCCCGATGAGATTGGCTATAACCATGTGCTTTCATTAAAAATGAACGGGGTGCCGCAGCTTTTTAAAGAAGAAGAAACGATACTTGTAGTGGATTTGAAGAAGCCGATACTTCCGAAAACAATGGTGGTTTTCGATCTGGAGTTTGAAGCCCAGGTGCCTTTGCAGGTCCGCAGGAGCGGAAGGGATAACCCGCTAACAGGCGTTCGTTACTCCATGAGCCAGTGGTACCCGAAAATGTGCGAATACGATAATGAAGGATGGCACCCTACGCCTTACGTGGCCAGGGAGTTTTATGGTGTGTGGGGCGATTATGATGTAACTATTTCTATCAATAAAAGTTATATCCTTGGTGGAACAGGCTACCTGGAAAACGCCAACCAGGTAGGTTATGGATATGAGGCAAAGGGAGCTAAGGTTGTGCGGCCCGCGGGCGACTTGCTAAAATGGCATTTTGTTGCACCGAATGTACACGATTTTATGTGGGCAGCCGATCCGCAGTACAAGCACCTTGTGCGGTATGTTCCCAATGGGCCAGCTATTAATGTGCTGTATAAAAATAAAGACAACGACCCCGGGCAAGACACTTTATGGAGCACGCTTGCAGATGCGGCAGTGATTGTGTTGCCCTTTATGGAAAAACACTTTGGGAAATACCCATACAGGCAGTATTCGTTTGTGCATGGCGGTGATGGCGGCATGGAATACCCAATGAGTACTTTGATTGCGGGGCCGAGTCTTGGCACTGCTTTTCATGAATGGATGCATAGCTGGTACCAGGGCATGCTTGGCACAAACGAATCAATGTATGCATGGATGGATGAAGGGTTTACTACCTATGCCGAGGGGCTAGTGTCAGATTATTATTACAATTATCAGCTTCAGCAGCACCCTGATAATAAAGGCCTGCGCGAATTTGTAGAAAGGCGCGAACAGCAATTGCCCTTGCACGAAGCAGATTCGTATAACAGTTATTTCTACCTGGTTAAAAGTGGCCTTGAAGAGCCGCTGACTACCCATGCCGATCATTTCAATACCAATTTTGCATATAGCCTTGCGTCTTATTCAAAAGGGGCGATGTTCCTGGAGCAACTGGGGTATATTGTCAGCGACGAGGTGCGGGACAAAATTTTGCTTGAATATTATCGTGAGTGGAGGTTCAGGCACCCCAATGCCGATGACTTTATGCGCATTGCTGAAAAAGCAAGCGGCATGAAGCTGGACTGGTATAAAGAGTACTGGGTGAGCACCACAAAAACGATCGACTACGGTATTGACAGTTTGTGGGAAGATAATGGCAAGACGGAAATCAGATTAAAAGCAATTGGCAAAATGCCCATGCCCATAGATGTTCTGATCCAATATAAAGATGGCAGTAAAGAAATGGCCTACATCCCGCAATATTTTATGTTTGGATCAAAGCCGATTGAGGATGAATCTATCCCCCGTAAGGATTTTGAGCCATGGAAATGGACAAGCCCCATTTATATCTTCGAGCTGAGCCATCGCTTAACGGATATAACAGGAATTGAAATTGACCCTTCCCAAAGAATGGCTGACATTGACCGAAAGAATAATAAGATCCTGTTGAAATGGTGATCGGATCAAATTTTTTTTACAAAAAGCCATCTCCTGAAGAGATGGCTTTTTTGTTTTTTTGGAAATATATAGGATAAGTAAAAGGATTGCATTGCCCCCGTAAAAAGGCTGATAAAGTTCATGATTGAAGTACTTGATTTTACAACCTCGATTCAAAATTAGAGGGACGAAAGAATATGAACAATACCCCTTTTGGGGGATATTTTTATAAGCTGTTTAAAATGGCTATTAAAGGTATCAGATCGTTGGGCCTGACTATTAAAAAACCATATAATCGTTATTAAAACCTTCAGGTGCCTTCGTTTTGCTGATTATAGATATAGGTTTTTTTAAAGAGCCTAAAAACCTGTTGCGTTCTTTGTAGAAACTTTATTGATTTTGAGCTATGATTTAATTGTATTAAAGAGATACGTAAAGCAGGAATTTCTCGCGGAAATATTCTTCAGAAAAGATTGCTGAAATTTCTATCATCCTTGGCCTGCAATGGCTTTCAGCGACCTCTAATGCCAAATCGCCTCCTTTAAGGCATATCAGGCCATTAGGCACAATTTGTTCTTCGGGCAGTTGTTTTGGGTTTCCTGCCTTTTTGAGCAATGGCTTTGCCCATTTCCATAAATCTTTTAACGGGGCTACTGCACGGGATACCGCCACATCAAATTTTTTGGTTTTGATTTCCTCGGCGCGGATATGTTCTGTGCTAAGGTTCTTCAATCCGATCTCCGAAGCAATTTCGGTTACCACCTTTAATTTTTTCCCAATACTGTCCACCAAATGAAAATGTGTTCCGGGGAAAAAAATAGCAAGGGGAAGCCCCGGAAATCCTCCGCCAGTGCCGATATCAATTACGTTCATCCCTTTTTCAAAATCGAAAACGGCTGCAATGCTGAGGGAGTGAAGGACATGTTTCTCATAAAGGCTGGCTATATCCTTCCTGGAAACCACATTTATTTTTTCATTCCATTCCAGGTACAATGCATAAAGTGCGGAAAACTGTTGAAGCTGGGCCTGTGTAAAATCAGAAAAATATTTTGTGATCAGCGCCAGTTCTTGCGGGGCTTTCTCCATAATGAAGGCAAAAAAATGAGGTAATAAAAAAACATCCAGATATCCAGCAGCCACCACCATGCAAACAGGTCTTTTTCATTCAGCCTGTCCATGGCTTTATAAAAAATAAGCGCCTGCAAACCCAATCGCAAAATAAATATGGCTAAAGAAAACTGCCAGCTAAATAATACCAGGCTTGCAATAAATAACGGATAGAACAAAAAGTGAGAAATGGTATATGCGCCAACTAACCATTTTGTTTTCGGCTTATAAAATTTGCTGGTGGTGTAATGCCTGTTTTTTTGATATACCCAGTCGCTAAACGACCTTTTTGGTTCGGACAAAGTGAAGGATCCCGGATCGATCACCACATTGGTATTCTCGTTGTCGGCTACCATATTAATAAATAGGTCATCATCGCCACCCGGTAAATGGTTGATGGAAGAAAAGCCTTTGTTGTTGAAGAACAATTCTTTTTTGTAAGAAAGGTTGCGGCCTACACCCATATAGGGCATCTTGCCCAGCGCAAAAGAAAGATATTGCAATGCAGAATGAAAGGTTTCGAACCTGATCATCTTGTTCAGCGCCCCGGGTTTTTTGTGATAGGCGCCATAGCCCAGCACAATCTTTATGCCGTCATCATAACCGCCCTGCATTTTTTCGATCCAAAATTCGCTGGCAGGAACACAATCTGCATCCGTTAGCAGAACAATTTCATGCTTGGCTTCTTTGATCCCCATCGACAAAGGATATTTTTTTCCTGGAATGCCAATTGCCTCGTGCTCAAGATTGACTATATGAAGCCCTTTATAACTTTTTTTGAACTCATCTAAAAGAAAACGGGTGTCGTCCTGGCTGTTGTGGTTCACCACAAGCACTTCAAAAGTTGAAGGATAATTTTGGACAAGAGCACCGGGCAGGTTGACCGCTAATTTGCCCGCGTCATCCCTTGCACAAATAATAACGCTTACCGGGTGCTGCTGTGATTTTTCTTTTTTGGCAGGTTTGTAAAAGGCGAGCAGCCTGAAAAACCTGAGGTAGTAAAATAACTGGATAAGGGCAACAAAGCAAAATGCAATAAACACTATTTCATGCAATAAGATCCCCGAGTAAAATTTCTCCATAAGCCGACAGGTTTAGCATTAGGGGGCTGTAACCGGTATGCGAAATTAAGCAGAACGGAAGAAATACGATGATGCTGTTTAAAAAAGATTATTAATGGCACCTGGCAGGCCTGCTGTTTAAAACTTTATGGATCCAATTTAAACTTCCAGGTTGCCTTTGTATTTGCTCATTATCGCTATAGTGTTAAACAGTTTTTAACGATGAGCGGGGGTTGGCGTAAACTATACCAGCCTCCCATTGGCCTTATTGCTGTTTTTTTGTAGCCTTTTGTACCTTGCGTCTTTTATTTTTTATTATGCCGGCATTACACTTTCAATTATCTGGGACTGATGTGGGATCAAAAGCAAGGGCAGGAAAGATCACAACAGATCATGGAGAGATATCCACTCCTGTATTTATGCCCGTAGGCACAGCCGGCAGTGTAAAAGCACTCACGCAACAGCAACTGAAAGCGATTCATTCACAGATCATTCTTGGCAATACCTATCATTTGTATTTGAGGCCGGGGCTTGAGGTGATTGAACAGGCAGGCGGCTTGCACAAATTCAATGGCTGGGACAGGCCCATACTGACAGACAGCGGCGGTTACCAGGTTTTTTCGCTGGCGGGAACAAGAAAAATTTCGGAAGAAGGGGTGACTTTTCAATCGCATATTGATGGATCGAAACATTTGTTCACCCCGGAATTCGTGGTCGATATACAACGCTCAATTGGCGCAGATATCATTATGGCTTTTGACGAATGCCCGCCTTACCCGAGCGAATATGCTTATGCTGAAAAATCAATGCACCTTACCCACCGTTGGCTGGACAGGTGTTTTGCCAGGTTCAACAGCACAGATAACAAGTATGGATATGCGCAAAACTTGTTCCCGATTGTGCAGGGCAGCGCATTCCCAAACCTTCGCGTTAATTCGTGCCAGTTCGTGTCATCGAAAAATGCGTCAGGCAATGCCATTGGCGGGCTGAGCGTAGGCGAGCCTGATGAGCTGATGTACGAAATGTGCGGGTTATGCTGCGATCATCTTCCAATTGAAAAACCGCGCTACTTAATGGGCGTGGGCACGCCCTGGAATATTTTAGAGTGCATTGCCCTGGGCATTGACATGTTCGATTGCGTGATGCCCACGCGGAATGGCAGGAATGCGATGCTCTTTACTTCAAAAGGCGTGATCAATATCGACAATAAAAAATGGGAAAAAGATTTTTCCCCGCTTGATGATGGCATTGATTGTGAAACCAGTAATTATTATAGCAAAGCATATTTGCGCCACCTGGTGAAAAGCAAAGAAATAACCGGATTAACCATTGCGAGCATTCACAACCTTGCATTTTACCTGCATTTGGCAACAGAGGCGCGCAAGCATATTTTGCAGGGCGATTTTTTGACCTGGAAAAACCTGCAGGTTGAGTTATTGAAAACCAGGCTATGATTTTCTTTGTGCAAACAGCCATGGCAATAAGCCCGGTTCTGCAAGCGCCTTTTTATAACTATCGTGGCCAACACCATGGTATTCGGTATATTTCACTTCAGCGCCTTCTGCTTTCAATGTCTTATACATGAGCCTTGAATTGGCAACAGGCACCACGCGGTCTGCATCGCCATGAAAAATCCAAATGGGATATTTGTCTGCATATAAATGTGCCTGATCTGCATTGCCTGCCCCGCAAATAGCAAAAGCTGCTGCAAAAAAATGGGGCTTTCGCCAAAGTACCTCAAAAGTGGCAAATCCACCCATAGAAAACCCACCGACATAAACCCTGTTGGTATCTACTGAATTGTTTTTTGCCATCTCATCGCAAAGCCCAAGCAAAAGCTGCATAGGTTCGATGGGTGTTTGGCTCGCCGGAAAAAAATAGCGGAGCGAATCACCAAAATGAGCAAAACCGATTGCCCCCCATAGTGAGGTTGTCGGGCACTGAGGGAAAATAGCAATAGCTGGAAATTTTTTTCGGTTTGCAGAATCGAGGAACAGGTTTGCGCCCCAGGCAAGCTGTTTGTCATTGTCTTTTCCCCGTTGGGCAGAGCCATGTAAAAAAAATACCAACGGATATTTTTTTGCAGCGGAATAATTTAATGGGTATAAAATCCGATAGGGTAGGGTGTCCGTTCCGCTAATAAAAAATTTTCTTTGATAGAGGTTCCTGTCCTGTGCGTTTGCAGTGATAACGGTAATGAAAACGCTCAATATGGCTATAGTCTTCTTTATCATAAAAAAATTGCATTCTTGAAAAGAATGCAATAACGTTGGTTATCTTATTTGGTTCGGGCCAACAATCAGTTCGCCTTCCAGGTGTTGTTGCTCTCGTTCACATCCGGGTAATGTTTGTCCGGGTCAATAACCACTTCTGTAATTTTTGATGTGGAAGGATAATGAAATTTCCAGGTACTGCCGTGCTGCCATATTTCAACAGGCAGTTTCACTCTTGATGTTTTCCCATTGCTTTCGGTTACATCAATGGTAACGGGCATGGGCAACTGTTCCAGGTTCTCAATGGTAATGGTTGCGCCTTTGCTGGAATCGTTCTGGACATAATCAACTCCTTTCACGCCTTGGTCAATTTTCCAGGTGTTCAAAAACCATCCGCGCCAAAACCAGTCCAATGTTTCCCCACTGTAATTTTCTATAGCATGGAAGAAGTCCCAAGGTGTTGGATGCTTGTATGCCCAGTTGTTGATATAATATCGGAATGCGCCATCAAATTTTTCTTCGCCCAAAATATCTTCTCTAAGCAATTGCAGCCCCATTCCCGGCTTCACATAAGCATCAATGCCCCAGTTGGCAGTAGTGAGCACATCTGGAATGGTCATGATGCTTTCGGGCCTGTAAATATAACCTGCTGCAGCGCTGCGCTTTGCTTTGGCATTATAAAATTCGCCATTATTAAAATATTTATCGGCAACTGAATTGATGAACGTGTTGAAGCCTTCATCCATCCAGGCATATTTTCTTTCGTTCGAGCCTACGACCATAGGGAACCACGTGTGGCCAAATTCATGGCTGGTCACGCCCCAAAGCCCTTCGCCGGTTGCGCGGGACGAGCAGAAAACGATACCGGGATGTTCCATGCCCCCGACAATGCCTGCCACGTTGATGGCATTAGGATAAGGAAATTCGTACCATTGTTTTGAATAATGTTCAATACAGCCCTTGGTAAACTCTGTTGAGCGTTTCCAACCGTTTGCAGTTGCACTTTCTACCGGGTATACTGATTGCGCAAGCGCTTTTTTCCCGCTGGGCAAATTTATTCTTGCCGCATCCCAAACAAATGCTGTGGAAGCAGCCCAGGAAACATCCCTTGCATTATTGATTTTAAATTTCCAGGTTATGCGGTCTTTAGCCGGGCGGGAAGAAGCTTCAGTTACTTCTTCTTCCGAGCGTATTGCAACGGTTTTGTCACTTTCCCTTGCTTCTTTCAATCTTTTTACCTGCTCAGGCGTAAGCACTTCGCGAGGGTTCAGCAGTTCACCAGATGCCACCACAATTTCTTTGGCAGAAGTGTTTATGCTGAAATCAAAATTGCCATATTCTAAATAAAATTCGCCCTGGCCAAGATAGGGGAGCGTGTTCCATCCAAGCACATTATCGAACACGCACATCCGTGGGTACCATTGTGCAATTTCATATATCCATCCATTTTTAGTTTGGAGCCTTCCCATCCTGTCTGTTCCATATTGGGGGATGTTGAATGAGTATTCTATTTTTATTTCGATTGAATCGCCGCTTGGCTTCATGGCTTTGGGCAGCATCAGTTGCATGCGCGTATCGCTGATGGAATAATTTGCCTTCTCTTCTTTTTTGCCTTCCTTAATGGTCACTGATTTAATATCATAGCCGCCATCAAAATTCCTGTTGGCCCATCTGCCACCGCTGATAGCAGTAACTGCTTCGCCCCGGGAGCCAGGCTTGTAAATATCCTGGTCGAGCTGCAGCCATAAAAAAGGAAGTTTTTGGGGGCTGTTGTTCTTGTAAAAGATCTCCACAGTTCCTGTAATGGAATGGTTCACGTCGTCCAAAGTGGCGCTGATTTTATAATCGGCCCTGTTCTGCCAGTATTTTGGCCCGGGGGCGCCGTCTGCCGCACGCATATCATCGCCATAAGCAGAATAAAACATGGGGGCAAATGCTTCATCAGCATCGTATTTGGAATTGGTTTGAGAAAATGAGCGCATGCCGGTCAATAAGAAAATGCTAACGGCAAAAAATAAAATTTTCTTTTGCATGTGTGTCGAAATGTAAAATGAAGAAAGCGCTAAAGGTAGCTATCAATAACAACCTGGTAAAATGAATTTTGCTAATGAGATGCAAAAAATGGGCGATTGCCCGAGGGGCTTGCGCATGTATGATAAAAAAGATTTAAGCACCATTGGTCAAAATAATATTTAGTATCAATTTAAATTCAATACATTTATTTCTTTTTAAAATTGTTTTATGAAATCCTTGTTCATATTAGTTTATGGCATTGTTGCATTTTTGTTTTTTTCCTGCAGCACATCGACAACTTCAACCGCTCCTGCTGATTTTCTTGCTGCGGACATGGACTCATCGGTAAGCCCTTCCCAGGATTTTTTTGAATATGCTAATGGGGGCTGGATTAAAAAAACACTCATACCTGCCGATGAAAGCAGTTGGGGCATCGGGTACATGGTGCAGGATGAGATTTATAGCCGCCTCAAAAAAATAAATGAAGAAGCCCTTCAGCAGCAGGCAGCTCCGGGATCAGTGGCCCAAAAAGTGAGCGATTTCTGGGGAAGCGGAATGGATACGATAGCACTTGAAAAGCAAGGAACCTCGCCATTGCAAGAAGACCTGGGCCTGATCAATAAAATCAATTCAGTTCCTGATATTGTTCATGTGGCTGCACTGTTCCATCAAAAAGGCATTGGCTGCCTGTTCACAGAATACATTGCCCAGGACGATAAGAACAGCGCTGAAATGGCTTACCAGTTGTACCAGGGCGGTTTAGGCATGCCTAACCGCGATTATTATTTTAATACTGATGAAAAAACGGTTAATGTAAGGAATGCTTACCAGAAGTATTTGTACAAAACTTTTCTTGAATTGCGAGATGACAGCACTGCATCAAAAAAAAATGCACTGGCTGTGTTTCAGTTGGAAACCAGGCTGGCAAAGGCTTCCAGGAAACTTGCTGATTTGCGGGATCCTTATGCCAACTATCATAAAATGGATATAGGCTCTTTGCAAAAACTTTCGCCAAATATCAACTGGCCCGTGTACCTGAAAGAATCAGGCATCAATAAACTCGATAGCGCCATTGTTGGCCAGCCTGAATTTTATGCCGCTTTGAATGCCGAGCTTGCTCCTGCCAACATCAATAACTGGAAAAATTACCTGCGCTTTCATTTGGTGCTTTCTTCCAGCCCGTTTCTTGATTCTGCTACTTACAATAATTATTTCGATTATGCGAAAACAAGAACAGGCGCGTCAACTCCAAGACCAAGATGGAAAAGGGTGCTGGATGTGGAAGAAGGCGCCATAGGCGAAGCCCTCGGGCAATTATTCGTGAAAGAATATTTTAATGAAAAAGCAAAGCAGCGCTACAGTGATTTGGTAGAAGCCATGCGCAGCGCATTTAAAGAAAGGATAGAAAAGCTGACCTGGATGAGCGACAGCACCAAAAAGAAGGCGCTTGACAAATTAGCCAGGATGACAAAAAAAGTTGGCTATCCAGACAAATGGAAAGATTTTAGTGCCATGCAAATTGGCAAAGTGCCTTATGTTATTAATGTGCAACATGCACGGCAATGGTGGCACAATTATGAAGTGAATAAACTTGGTAAGCCTGTTGACAGAACGGAATGGGACATGACGCCACAGACATATAATGCGTATTATAACCCGAGCAATAATGAAATCGTTCTGCCTGCGGGGCAATTTGCGGTGCCGGGAAAAAAAGACGATGATCTTGACGACGCATTCGTATATGGCTATGCTGCGGCTTCCACCATTGGCCACGAAATGACACATGGCTTCGATGACCAGGGAAGGCAATACGATGCAAACGGAAATTTGAAAGGCTGGTGGACGCCCGCCGATTCCATCCAGTTCTCTGAACGGGCTGCAAAAATCATCGCACAATTCAATGAATTCAATCCTGTTGACACCTTGCACATCAACGGCAGCGCCACACAAGGTGAAAACATTGCCGACCTTGGCGGACTGTTGATCGGCATTGACGCTTTCAGGAAAACCGACACCTATAAAAAAGGAGAAAAAATTGCTGGTTTCACGCCAATACAGCGTTATTTTTTGGGATATGCTTATAGCTGGCTCTACAAGCAAAGAAAAGAATTGCTTGCTTCACAGTTAATGACCGATGTGCATGCGCCTGCAAAAGAACGAGTGAACGGCCCGGTAGTGAACGTGCCCGAATTTTATGAAACATTCAATGTGAAGCCTGGCGATAAAATGTACAGGCCGGATAGCCTTCGCGTAAATATTTGGTAGATTTTTTTGGGCAATCACGGACATTAATGCCATTAGGAATCCTTGCCTGAGCCTGAATATATAAAAAAGCCGGGGTAGAGATGCATTTAAAAACCAGGCAGCTATCTACAAATCACGCCGGTTATATATCCAGAAACAAATCAGCCATGTCAGCAGGATTAACGCTAATGTGTAACCGATATGGTATTTGACCGCATCAAGAGAAGCCTGGTAAGCTTTTTCATCAATGCGGCCGATGAAAGCTGGTTTTGGCAACAACCTTTGTGATATTTCCAGCGGAAAATATTCCCCGATATTGTTATCGAATTTGTATTTAAGCACATTCACGGCAATGGGTTCTACAATAATGCCGTAAAATGAGAAAACAGCCAACGCAATGAAGGATTTCCGGAGCAACAGGCCAATAGTAAAAGCAATTGACAATTGAGAAAAAGTTTGCAATGCAAACAATCCCGCATAGTAGCTCATTTGCCAGTGGTTCGATTTTGCTCCTTCAGTATTGGCAATCCCAATCACCAATGCAACACCTGCTGACAGCACAGCAACAAGGAGCGTTAGTATGATCACATCAGTAATTTTAGCGATCATGAATTCCCTTCGGCTCCAGCCATCAATAATATTTTGCCGGTTGGTTTTGTAAGTATACTCATTGGTGATGAGCATAATGACGACAATTGCGGGGATAAAAACGAAAATAGACGAGAAATAAGCAACGGTATGCCAGGCTTCAGGAAATGAAAACGGGTTGCCAATCAGCATCTTTAATATCTTTCCTCTTTGTGTATCCTTTTGCGTAATATTTTCATATACCCCATGAAAAAGGTAGTTGATGCCGGGATAAGTAAGGGCAGTGATGCCCATTACCCACCAAAATGCCGGGTATCCTTTTATTTTAAGCCATTCGGTTTTTAAAATATGCAGCATAATGATTTTTAAAAATCAGGTTCTATAATGGTATTCTGAAATGATGTCATTGATTAAAAACTAATGTTCCGGTTGTTGCATTATTAATTCCCAGTCAGCTCGAAGAATTTTGCTTCCAGCTTCTTTTTTTTCAACATCAGGTGATTTAATATGACCCCCTTTTGAAAACAAAACTGATTGATGTCTTCAAGCTTTGAACTATTCTTCGGGAAATGCAACTGCAAAAAACCTCCATGGCGCATGGTATTTGTAATGGCAGGAAAGAAAGAAATAATTTCAGCCAGTTTTTCAATATCCGGCGAACTTATTTCAACAATGTCTTCATCCACCAGCACATCGTTTACGTTGCCTGTTACAACCAAATCCCCTTTATTCAATATGGCTACATGGGTACAAATTTTCTCTACTTCATCGAGCAGGTGGCTTGCTATGATGATGGTGTGGCCGTTTTTCCTGAGGTCAGTGATCAGTGCCCGCATTTCGGCGATGCCCACCGGGTCCAGCCCGTTGGTCGGCTCATCAAGAACCAGCACTTTAGGGTCGCCAAGCAAAGCCCCGGCAACTGCAAGGCGCTGTTTCATTCCAAGGCTATAAGTGCTGAAACGGCTGTGCTTTCTTTCCGATAGTTTTACTTTGTCAAGTACGTAGTCTATCTGCTCGGTATTTCCCCGGCCACTGATGCTGCTGGTTATTTTTAAATTGTTTACAGCGGACAGGTAATGGTAAAAGTTTGGGGTTTCAAGCAATGAGCCAATTTTTTTTCTTTGCTCGGGTGCACCATTTTTTCCAAACCATAAAAAATTTCCTTCATCTGCTTTAAGTACGTCCAGGATAATGCTCAGCAAAGTGGTTTTGCCGCTTCCGTTTGGCCCAAGTATGCCAAACACTGCACTTTCAGGAACACTGAATGACACTTTGTTCAGTGCTTTTATTCTGCCATAGCTTTTTGTGACGGCGTTAAGCGATAAAACATTTTCCATAAAATCTTCGTGTCAACAAGGTATAAATAAAAACATCATTAATGCGCCAAATTATGCTGATGGCAAATGTTTTTGATGATAAATGCTTGAAAAGCCTCCCACCATTGAAAACCCTTTTTTGCTAAATGACAGGCGATGCAATTTCAAGCCGCTTATATCGCTTTGCAAAACTTTCCTGGCGTATGGGTTTAATGTTCCACCTGGCTGAAGTGGAAGGGCATTTGTATCGTATTGGAATTCCGGGTCGCAAATGGTGCCGCGTGGATACATGATGCCGGGCTGTCCTTTACCGCGGATATCCAATTCCTTCGGGTGCTCCAAACCCAGCGAGTGGCCATATTCGTGTGCCGCAGTTGTTGAATTATTGAACAGGTTATCCAGCTTGAAATAACCGGTATTGCAGTTCAGTCCGTCCACAAAAGAAATGTGGCTCATTGAAAATTCTTCAATACGAAAATAATTGTTGCGTGGGTCAGTATTGTACCAAACGGTTTCGGGCAAAAGGCCTGGCTCATAATAACCTTCAATGTGGAACCTTACATCAAACCAGGTTCCCTTTATTTTTATTTTTGCATTGGGCTCATTCCAATGGTTGCTGATGTCCTCTGCAATTTGGACAGATAAATCTTTTGAAGCAGCATTTCCGTAAAAAAAGAAAACGGAATGGACAATAAGTTTACCCGATTGTTTGTTAAGTTCGGCCTCGCCCATAAAATTTTTATGAAAAGGATATTTAAAAGTAATTGCATTTATCTTTTGTCAGGCCAGGTTATCTGAAATTCAAACGTTTTTTTTGATTGCCTGGGCATTAGTTAAAATTAAATTCAAGGACTTGATGGTAATATTTTCTTTTTTATTTACGCCTCTTTATTCGAAACAATACGACTACATATACATTTATTTTTAGGTATCGTAAACATTATTAGTAACAACCATGACGAAATATTGCTTTGTCGCTATAAATGAGTATTTGTACTTGAAAATTAGTATGTATTTTTTTGAAACTTTATACTTAATGCCTGTTCATGGCGTTATTATTTATCTAATTAATAAGTTGTGGGATGGAATTCATATACCCAGAAGTTGACAGTTTTCTGGTTACCAATATTTCAAACAACAATTAATATCCAATTTCCTTAAAGCTTGCATGCTAAGCTGAAGAACCGAAAATATTAATTCTAAATCTTATGATTTGCACATTGTGCCTTTTGAATGCTACCCAAAAGCGTTCCTTCTTTTTTGGGAAATTATTCAGCCATTTCCGTTTTTATTGTCGTAAGTTTTTTTTGATATTGTCGTTTCTTTCTTTTTATGCAATAGCCAATTCACAAACCTATTCTTCGGCAGGCACCTATACTTATACTGTTCCGGCTGGGGTTACATCTATCACGATTTATTGTTGGGGTGCCGGTGGTGGTAGCGGTGGTTGTGTTGCAGGAGGAAAAGATCAGGCTGGCGGCGGCGGCGGCGGCGGGGCTTGCACAAAAAATATATTTACCGTTACTCCAGGGCAATCATTGACTATTGTGGTTGGAGCTGGTGGAACGGCAGGCAGCAGTGCAGGCACAAATGGTGGGCTTGGAGGAACTTCCTCAGTTACAGGAATCGGGGTTTCCATAACGGCTGCCGGTGGTAGCGGCGGGAATGGGGTAACAACTAATGGCGGCGCTGGCACAGGTGGAGCAGGGGGTAGCACAGGCAGTGGCTATTCTGTAATTTATTCGGGTGGCAATGGTTCAACGGGTGTACGAAGTACATCTAAGGAAGTTGGAGGTGCTGGCGGCGGGGGTGCGGGCAGTGGTGGGGCAGGCGGTAATGGCATTCCTGGAACTGTAACAGGAGGAGGCAGCAATTCAACAGGAGGTACAGGTGGAGCCGGAACATACCCTGGGGGTAACGGTGCAGGCGCTATTGTATCAGACGGCAGCTTTCCAGGCGTTGCAGGAAATGGGCCTGGCGGCGGGGCTGCTGGTGCAGCTACGTATGCAACAGCCAATCCGGGTGCAGTTGGTGGTGATGGGCAAGTAGCTATTTTATTATCTTGCACAGCACCTTTAGCTCCTAATAGCCTGAACTTAACTCCGAGTGTCGTGAACATTACGGGGGCATTTACTGCACCAGTCACACCACCATCAGGATATTTGGTTGTCAGGACCACTACTTCTACAGCACCAACTACGCCTGCTACAGGGACTACCTATACTGCTGGGACAAGCGCACTTGGGGGCTATATCGTTTCAGTTGGCAGTGCTACCAGTTTCAATGATGTTGGACTCAGCGTTTCCACCCAATATTGGTATTGGGTTTATTCATATAATAATACTTCCTGCTTCGGAGGCCCTGCTTATTCTGCGACTAAACTAAGTGGCAATGTAACCACCTCTGCTATCTGTGGCGGGAGCTACTCCATTTATGCACTGGACGACCAGGGATATGTATATCCGGTTAATACAAGTACTGCAGCGCTTCAAACCCCGCTTAATTATACAGTTGGCCCGATATCAGGAGCTAATGCAGCTAATGCATTAGGATATGATCCGACAAATTCTTTGTTTTACTTTTTGTCCAGCACTTCCGGCACTTTTGTAAGCTATGATGGCGTGAGCACATATAATAGCAGTTTGCCCACACCCTTTTCTGGTTCAAGCTATCCGGTTGTAGGTACCGGTACGGCGTTGAGCAACGGATTTTATGCTATCACCTGGAACGATGGCGCTTTATATTACTACAGTGCTTTAACCAATACCTGGACCAAGGTTGCCACAACAATCAATAGTGGGGCTACTAACTTGTCTGCTGCAATATCAGGATCTTACCAAAATGGCGATTTGATTGAAGATGCTTTTGGCAGGTTATGGATATTAATGAGTAGCAGTAATAAATGGGGATTGTATTTTATAACTGCACCACCAACAACAAGTGTGGGGACGGTTAATGCTGCCCAGGTAGTGGCCATCGGAGCACCGCTTCCAGTTTCAGCCACAGCCTCATTTAATGGAGCAGCTTTTGATTCAGCAGGAAATTTATTTATATCGAATATTAACCAGCTCTATATGATTCCCAAAGGGTCTACTACGCCTAACCTGATTGGAACTTTCAGTGGGCTGCAGCCAACGAGTTGGAGTATCCGTGACCTTGCCCAATGCAGTTATACTTTATACCCTTTGCCTGTAGTTTGGTCTTATTTTTATGCTAACCCCCAAAATGAAAAAGTAAACCTGAGCTGGGGTGTCGCACAGGCTTCAAATGTTATGGGCTTTTATGTGGAACGGAGCAATGACTCAAAAAATTGGGACACGCTTGGCTTTGTGCAATATGCTAGTGGTACGATGAATTATTCGCTTGTTGACGCAAGCCCTGCCGGTGGAGTAAATTATTACAGGATATCCGAGAAAGATTTTGACGGCAATTCCAAATATTCTGATATCAGGGAAATAGAGATACCGCTTTCAACAAACATTTCAGTTTGGCCAAACCCGGCAAACGATGTGGTGCATATTCAATATAACCGAAACAGCAACAGTGCAGTGGCATTGATTTATGATGTGACGGGCAGGCTTGTGTTGCAGGCAAGCATTTATGGTGGAAATAACAGCATCAGCATATCCAATCTATCTGAAGGAGTATATTTTTTGGTTTTGAAGGAAGGGAATGAAAATGTCTTTTCTACCAAGATTATCAAGAGGAAAAATTAGGTATAATACTGAAAAATAGTTG
>JAFEAJ010000019.1 GCA_018266455.1 Bacteroidota bacterium | reverse complement strand
AAAGGTAGGGAAAAAAACACGATTTACGATGCAGAATGACTGATTTCTTTATCTGTCTACTCACTAATGAATTGCCTGTTTGTAAAATGATTTGTTCAGGCGTATAACCATTTGGTTGGGTTACAGAACTGTTTTATACTATTGGGCACCATTACAAAGGCCTTATCCAAATATTCCTGTAGCTGATGGGCTCGCTTTTGTCTCCATGGGCCTGCAATTTGATTGGGCATGGGCCATGTTTTTTATAAAAGGGTTTGCCTATATACAGGGTTTGCCCTTTCAGCTCAAAATTATTTTGCACGAGCACGCCATTTTGGAAAACAGTAACTCTTGCAGGACTTTTTAATGAGCCGTCATCGTTAAAGCGTGGAGCTGACCATACTACGTCATAGCTCTGCCATTCACCAGGTTTTTTGCAGGCATTAACAAGTGGGATACCCTGTTTGTAAATGCTGGCGGCCTGCCCGTTGACATAGGTTGAATTGTTGTAATTATCGAGCACCTGCAACTCATAGCCAGCATCTCCCGGGCCGGTCGATGCAAGGAAAACACCACTGTTCCCTCTCGCCTGGCCTTCGCCGGTAATGTTAGAGGGTATGCGCCATTCAATGTGCAACTGGTAGTCCATAAACGACTGCCTGGTTTCTATGTTCCCTCCACTTTTGTTAACTGTAATAATGTCATCTTTCACAATCCAATTTGCGGGTTGTGCTGTATCATTTACTGAACGCCAATAGTCGAGATTTTTTCCACCAAATAATATAATTGCGTCGGAAGGAGGATCGCTATTTGTTTTCCCTGGGGTAACTACCGGAGGCACGGGGCTATATACTTCAGTCAGTTTTGGGTCGCCCATTTGGGCATTCGAAACTGATGATAAAAAAGCGGCTGTAACAAAAAGAGAAAAAAAATTTTTTAAAAAGCGAGCGCCGGCGATCCGTATCATGTTTATTACTTTTAAGGTGATAAAATGAACGGTAAGTTAGTCAAAAAAAATAAACGCTGATTAAAAAATACGCTTGCTATTTTTTGCCTTTGTAAAAAGAAGGGGCTTCAGCATAGCGCCAAAGGCCAAAACAAGATAGCAAAGCAGATATTAAAAGCCCTACATAATAAAGAAAAGATTCATTTGGGTCGGTTGGGCTTGCTATGCGAAGCACGTTAAGCACGCTTGTCATCGTGATGCTGCCATAAGCAAAAAGAAATGCTGCGCTAATAAAAGACATAGCATTCTCTAATGGCGAATGATATATTTCGTTTATATATTCTATAAGCCCAACGATACTATATACCATTACAATTAAAGAGCCAATGCCGATGATGATAACATTAGAATCGTTTTCAATGCCATTCCATACCATCATCAGCGTTTCAAAAAAAACAAAGGCCAGCAAGGTGAGTAAAATACTTTTTCGTTTTTTGCCTTTTGAGTAAACAATAAAAATAATAAGTGCCAGGTGAATGCCAAAGAAATTCCTTAAAAACAAGAGCTGTGCCTGCAACTCATTGTCATTTGTGCTTTGTACCCAGTTGTATTGGTTCAACAGGCCTATGACCAGCCAATAAATACCAATGAATGTATAAGCTCTTTCGAATTGCAATTTTTTCCATAGTACCAACAGGAATGGGGCTAGGCAAAAGGCTATGGCTACATTTGTTATGACCATGTTTAATATAGGGTAAAATTCAGATTTCATAGTAAAGTTTTAACCACAAATAAAGCGATTAAAGCCTTATTTTATTATCAGTAGAACTACTTAGTTTTTTACTTAATTTACTATTCGCTTTTTGCGCAAAAAAATTCAGAAAACAACAAAGTATAACGGCGGTCATAAATTAGCTGACAGGAGGTCTGCAATCAGGCATATCGTTGATGGATAACCGAAAAAGACAGAAGCCCCCGGTTGCAATTTATTCATCGCTATAATTTTATAAAACCGGGTTTGCTTTCGGATAAATGCATGTAATTGCTGTAATTTGCCATAAAAATTAAACAGTTTGATTGCGCAGGAAACAATACGGCAGATATTAAACCATATCGATATTGTTGATATAGTAGGCAGCTTTGTGAAGCTCAAGAAAAGGGGCGCCAATTATCTTGGCCTTTGCCCATTTCATAATGAAAAAACACCTTCTTTCACTGTTTCTCCTTCAAAAGAAATATACAAATGCTTTGGCTGCGGCCGCAGTGGCAATACCGTAAGCTTTTTGATGGAGCACGAAAAATATTCTTATGTAGAAACATTGCGCTGGCTGGCCAATAAGTACAATATCGAAATTGAGGAAACAGAAGCCAGCCCTGAACTGAAGCTTCAGCAACAGGTGGCTGAAAGCCTTTACATTATTAATAGCTATGCCCAGAAATATTTTTCTGATATTCTTTTTAATGATGATGAAGGGCAAAATATTGGCCTGAGCTATTTGAAAGAAAGAGGTTTCCGTGAAGCGATTATTCAGAAATTTCAATTGGGGTATTGCCTTGAGCAGAGGGATGCATTCGCAAAAAAGGCATTGGCAAGCCAGTTTAATAATGAATATCTGCAGAAGAGCGGGCTGGTCGTGATGCGCGATGATAAACCGGCCGATAACTATCGGGGCAGGATAATTTTTCCGGTGCATAACCAAACCGGGAAAGTTATTGGCTTTGGCGCCCGCATTATTAAAAGCAATGACAAAGCGCCAAAATACATCAACACGCCGGAAAATGAGATTTATATAAAAAGCAAAATTTTATATGGCTCTTATTTTGCCAGGCAGGCCATCGACAAGAATGATGAATGCCTGCTGGTAGAGGGGTATACAGATGTCATTTCTCTTCATCAGGCGGGTATTGAACATGTGGTAGCGAGTGGCGGCACATCGCTCACTCAGGACCAGCTCAGGCTTATTAAAAAATATACCAATAACCTTACCATCATTTATGATGGCGATGCTGCCGGCATTAAAGCGGCGCTTCGCGGGCTGGACATGGCCTTGGAAGAAGGGCTGAATGTGAAACTGGTATTGATACCCGATAAAGAAGACCCTGACAGTTATGTGAACAAAATTGGCGCCGCAGCTTTTCGCGATTTTGTTGCGGCCAACAAGAAAGATTTTATCTTGTTCCAATTGGAAGTTTCCCTTAAAGAAGCTGGGAATGATTCTTCAAAAAAAGCAGCAGTTGTGAACCAAGTTGCTGAAACAATTGCAAAGATGAACAAGATTGAGGATTTCACCAGGCAACAGGACTATGTACAGCAATGCGCACAGTTACTGGGCATTGAAGAAACAGGATTGCATACGCTGGTGAATAAATTCATCCGCGAAAAAATTTCAAAAGAAGAATTTAAGTCAGCCCAAAAGAATACGCCACCCGCAAAGCTGCAGCAGCAACCTGCCGAGCCTGGCGACCTGAGTGACGAAACTTTCAATCTTCTTTTCCAGGATGAACTGCAGGAACGTGCCATAGTGCGTGTGCTGCTCACTTATGGGGCAAAGCAATGGGCAGGCGAAAAAACAATAGCCGATTATATTTTTGAAGATGAGATCGACGAGGAAATGTTCAAGAACAAAAAAGTGGCGGAAGTGCTGAAAATCTATAAAGAGAAAAATCGGGAAGGGCAGCAATTGTCAGTAGCTGATTTTGCCTATTTTGAAGACAGTGAGATCGTGAAACTGGTTATCGAATCTACCAATCACCCTTATGAGCTAAGCCATCGCTGGAATGATGAAGACAGGGCGCATACGATCAACAAAGCCATCTGGGAACTGAAATATGAGGAATTCAGCTCAAAAGTCCTCTATAACAAGAATGCGGCCAGCGAAGTGTTTTTATACAATGTGGAAGACAACTACAGGGATGAAGCCGATGGAGTGATGGTTTACCTAAAGTTGAAAAAAATAAAACGCCTGATATTGCTGAATGAGGAAGATTTAAAAAAGCCAACTTCTACAGCAGAAGAAATAAAACATTTCCAGGAAGTGCACATGCACCTGAAGCAGATGCAGATTGAGCTGGGCAATAGAAAGGGGACCATTGTTTACCCCTTCTGAACAACAGGGGTCTTTTCCATCACCTGATAAGCTTGCATCAAATGCCTTTCATTGTGCGCCACTATAAACCGCAGGGTGTCTGCAAGCCTGAATTTTAACAACTTTGATAAATAGAATGGGATTTTGTTGCGGTTAAGGTTTTTTGTTGAAATGTTGGTAAGGATATCGTGCATCACGTTTTGTTGCTCAATAAATTCGTTCAGCATATCGAATGCATCACAAGCTCCGGACACAGATCTGAAATTTTTAGGAGAATTAATTTTGTAAACTGTGCCATCAGGGCGGGGCATTAATTTTTCATATACCCAGTCGCCCATCCACCCGCTTTTGCAATAAGCAATATTTGAATCTGGCGCACTGCTTACCTTTTGGAGAATGTTGCTGTTATAAACCCTGTTTATGCTGTTCAGGTGCTGGTAAATTTCCGAAATGCTCCATTTATCGGAAGCTGGTTTATAATTCAATTGCTCATGGTCAAGCCGGAAAAACGACCTGGTGTTTGAAGTGATTATTTCGGTTCTGTCTATCAGCTCAGCTAAAAAAGTTTTCTTGTTAAAAAGGCTCATAAGTAGGTTAACGAGTTTAGGCCTGTTGAGAAGAGTAATAGTAGGAGTTGTGCATGTTTGGTGTGGATAGCGTTTCAAAAATAATATAGTTTTTGCAAATAGGCATTATGAATTTGAAATACACATGTCCCCTGAATATCGGCTTATGGCTTGTTAGCACAAATCGGCATCAAATTAAAAAACGAGCTTTGATTATGGCATTATTCAGGCATCAATGGTTAAGAATGGGCGCCTATTAAAAAATTATTTCTTCGGGTATCCCTCATCGTTATTATGGCAAAGCAGAACGCCAACGGAACAGGTATTTGAAATTTGAATAAAATCGGTCACATTGGCAATAGTAGCTTCCGTTGGAGGGCCTGTCAAACGCATTATTTCCTTTAATTTTGTTCAAAACAACACCCTTCCTGTAAATGGCTGAAATTTTGAGCAGCCCCATCGAGTATCTTAAAGGCGTTGGGCCTCAGCGGGGCGACCTGCTGAAAAAAGAATTGGGTATTTTCACTTTCAGGGACTTGCTTGAACATTTTCCGTACAGGCACATTGACCGCACTAAGATAAACCTGATCAGCAGCATTACCCCTCAAACCGATTTCATCCAGGTAACAGGCAGAGTAATCAGTGTGGAAGTTATTGGAGAAAAAAAAAGCAAACGCTTTGTTGCAACTATCAAAGACAGCTCCGGGACACTTGACCTGGTTTGGTTCCAGGGGGTTGCCTGGGCTCAAAAAGCCATTCAGGTCGGGAAAGAATATTTTGTTTATGGCCGGGCAGGCTTTTTCCAGGGGAGCCCGCAAATTACCCATCCGGAATTTGAAATGTCCGAAAGTGAAAATCAGGTTGTAAAAAACTTTCTTGAACCTGTTTATCCAAGCTCAGAAAAACTTAAGGCAAGAGGGTTGGGAGGGAGGCAGTTTGCCAGGTTGACACTGGCATTGCTGAACATGATTACTGAAAAGGATTTGCCTGAAATTTTGCCCGATGAAATATGCCGTCAATTGGAACTTTTGCCAAGATTTGCTGCGTATCAGACCAATCATTTTCCCGCTAACGCTGAGGCATACAAAAAGTCCCTGGAGCGGTTGAAATTTGAAGAACTTTTTATTGCGCAATTACGGATTGGGCTATTACAATCACAGCGCCACCGGTTTTCAAAAGGAGCCATGTTCAGCAAGGTGGGCGAAATGTTCAATTCTTTTTATTCAGGTTATTTGCCTTTTGAGCTTACCGGTGCGCAAAAAAAAGTGCTCAAAGAAATAAGGAAAGACACCGGCTCGGGGAAACAAATGAACCGTTTGCTCCAGGGCGATGTAGGTAGCGGAAAAACAATCGTAGCACTGCTGGCTATGTTGCTTGCTATTGATAATGGGTTCCAGGCGTGCATGATGGCGCCAACTGAAATTTTAGCAAAGCAGCATTTAGATAGTATGGGGTCTTTGCTAAAAGACATGCCGATAACGGTGGAACTGCTTACAGGCTCAACCAAATCAAAACAAAAAAAACAAATACTTGAACAGGCCGCAAATGGCTCGCTGAATATTCTTATTGGCACTCATGCTGTGATCGAAGATGTTGTGCAGTTCAAAAACCTTGGTTTTGCTGTAATTGATGAGCAGCACCGGTTTGGAGTAGCGCAGCGTGCAAGGCTATGGGCAAAATCTCTCATCCCCCCGCATATCCTGGTGATGACTGCCACCCCCATTCCCCGTACGCTGGCCATGACTGCTTACGGGGATCTTGATTACAGCATCATGGATGAATTGCCGCCTGGAAGGCAACCCATTGTAACCGTCCACCGTTATGAGAGCAAGAGGCCAGAGGTAATGGGTTTCTTGAAATCAGAAATAGAAAACGGAAGGCAGGTGTATATTATCTTCCCTTTGATTGAAGAATCTGAAAAAATGGATTACGAGAACCTGATGAAAGGATATGAAAATGTGAAAGCCTGGTTCCCCGAACCAAAGTATTGGATAAGCATGGTGCATGGAAGGCAAAGCAACGAAGTGAAGGATACGAACATGCAGCGTTTCCTGAAACATGATACCCAGATCATGGTTTCAACAACCGTAATTGAAGTAGGGGTAAATGTGCCTAATGCAACGGTAATGGTCATTGAAAGCGCAGAAAAATTCGGCCTGTCGCAATTGCACCAGCTTCGCGGAAGGGTAGGGCGGGGAAAAGAAAAGAGCTTCTGCATTTTGTTAACATCTCATAAGCTGAACAATGAGGCAAGAGAAAGGATAAAAACCATGTGCGGAACAAATGACGGGTTTAAGATTGCTGAAAAAGACTTAGAAATTCGCGGGCCAGGCGATATTTCAGGAACAAGGCAAAGTGGCATGCTCGATTTTAAGCTGGCCGATATTGTTAAGGACAGGCAATTGCTTGAAACCGCAAGGCAAATGGCCTGGAAATTGTTGGATGATGACCCTGATTTGAACGCTTCTGCCAACCAGAAATTGAAGAACCATCTTAATGCCCAACATGGGAAAACACAGTGGAGCCGTATTTCTTAACCTGATTGTACGGTTCGCTTTTATTGATTACATTGTAAAAAAAGAAAACTTGGGAAAAAGATACATAATGGCTTTTTCAATCATTCTTGTTGCTTTGAAAACTACAGCTCAAAGCAGTTATTCTAATCTTGAGTTTGTGGAGAACAAAGGCCAGTGGGACCCGCAAATAAAATTTAAGGCAGATGTTGCTGCCGGTTCTTTTTATTTGGGCAAGAATGGTTTCACCGTTAAGCTTGTTAACCAGAATGACCTGGCCCGGTTTGATCATAACCATCATGGAAGGAACCAAAATCTTCGTGCTCCAAATACGGTTGACAATGAAAAAAACAATGTTACTGATGTTAATGACGTAGTGCGCTCGCATGCTTATCGGGTAAGTTTTGAAGGAGCAAGCGATCATGTTGAAATCATCCCCGACAAACCTTTGCCCACTTATAATAATTATTTCATCGGCAATGACCCTTCTAAATGGGCAGGCCATTGCGGGGTTTACCAGGGCATCACTTATAAAAATGTTTATCCCAATATCGATGTTCGCTATTATACCAATAACGGAGTATTGAAATATGATATCATTGTTCATCCCGGCGGCAACCCCGATAAAATTATTATGAAATATGATGGGGCTGATCAATTGCGCATAAAGAATAAAGAATTGCTGATAAAGACTTCTGTGGGCACGCCAAAAGAATTAGCGCCGGCTTCTTACCAGGTAAACAACGAAGGAAGAAAAGAAATCGATTGCAGGTTTTTCCAGTCATCCGAAAATACGATCCGATTTAAGCTAAAAGAGTACTCTCCCGATGCTACGCTGGTCATTGATCCTACCCTGGTGTTTTCTACATTTTCTGGAAGCAAAAGCGATAATTGGGGGTTCACGGCTACTTATGGGCCAGATGGTAGTTTATTTGCCGGGGGCATAGTGGCAGGGGAAGGCTTTCCTGTTTCTCCCGGCGCATATCAGCAACATCATGCCCCTGGTTCACACTGGGATGTAGGTATCATTAAGCTTGACAGGAACGGGGTAAACCGTTTATATGCCACTTATCTGGGCGGGCAGGGCAATGAATACCCGCATAGCATGATTGCGGATGCGCAGGGGAACCTTATTGTGTTTGGAAGGACCGGGTCAGCTAATTTCCCTTCCACAAATAAAGTTGGAAGCGGGGGGGGGAGAGATATTTATGTTACCAAATTTAGCGCAGATGGCACCAAGATAATCGGGTCTTTGATCATTGGCGGTACAAGCGACGATGGCACAAACATACAGGACCAGGACGAAGACAACAATACCATCGGATTAAATTCTCTGATTCGTAACTATGGGGACTGGTCCAGGGGAGAGGTTATATTGGATGGTGCTCAAAACATTTATGTAGCTACCTGTACTCAATCAGTTGATTTTCCCATCGTCGGCAATGTGTTTGAAAAGCAAATGGGCCTGGGCGCTGCAAAACAATATGGAGTTCATCAGGATGGGGCAGTCATAAAAATTGACCCTACCTGCAATAATGTAATATTCAGTTCATTTCTTGGGGGCACCAATGATGATGCAGCGCTGGTGATGGACATAAGCCCTACTACAGGCGACCTGTATGTTGGTGGCGCAACGGTTAGCACCGATATGCCCGGTGTGCAGGCCAATGCCCTTCAAAAAACATTCCAGGGAGGCACAGACGGGTTCGTTTCGATTATTTCCAGTGATGGCTCCACGCTGAAAGCAACAACTTACTTAGGCACTAATGGCTATGACATGGTTTATGGGGTTAAGTTCGATAGGTTCGGCTTTCCCTATGTAATGGGCACTACCACTGGGACATGGCCAGTTGTTAATGCGCCGTGGAGGAATGCCGGGGCAAAACAGTTTGTGTCAAAGCTTCAAAAAGACCTTTCAGCTTATGTATATTCAACAACTTTTGGTAGCGTGAACGCAAAAAGCCCGAATATTTCTCCTGTAGCTTTCCTTGTTGACAGGTGCCAAAATGTTTATATTTCAGGATGGGGGTCATTTTATGAATTGCTGACCCCCGATCCTTATGACCTGTCAGGAACTTCAGGAATGCCTTTTACGGCTAATGCTATTAAGCCTTCAACCGATGGGAGAGATTTTTATTTTATCGTGATTAAAAGGGATGCGACTGGCTTGTTATATGGCACATTTTTCGGACAAAAGGATTCTCCCGATCGCAGCCAATCGCTGAGCGAACATGTTGACGGAGGAACAAGCCGCTATGACAGGAACGGTGTGATATACCAGGCCATTTGCGCGAACTGCTATACACAACCTAATATTGTTTTCCCCACAACGCCAGGCACATGGTCTCCTAAAAATGGCACCGGTAGCAATGGCTGTAATGTGGCAGGCGTTAAAATTGCGTTCAATTTTGCAGGGGTAGGTTCTGATGTGAAGCCTTATATCAACGGGATGCTTGACAGCGTGGGCTGTGTTCCTTTGACCTTGACTTTGCAGGACCAGGTGAGGAACGGGAAAAAATATATCTGGCATTTCGGCGATGGCACCCCGGATGCCACAACGGCTTCATACCAGGTGCAGCATACGTATAGCAATATGGGTGCTTATGTTGTCAGGCTGATAACCATCGATTCTTCAACCTGTAATATCAGCGATACTTCTTATGTTCATGTCTCAGTTAGAAATGACAAGGCGCCTGTTGATTTTACTTCCCTGAAGTTAAAGCCTTGCCAGTCTTTATCGTACCAGTTTACCAATACCTCAACAACACCCCCCGGCAAACCATTTTCTTCCGGCTCATTCATTTGGGACTTTGGTGACGGGTCGCCCATGGACACTGCAGGGACCCAAAACCTCACCCATTCATACCTTGCTCCCGGAACGTATAATGTAAGGCTATTGATGATCGATACCAATTATTGCAATTACCCTGATTCAGCGACTCGGTTGCTATCGGTATCTCCTTTGGTAAAAGCCCGGTTTGTGACACCAGCAGCCGGATGCGTTCCTTATAATGCTTATTTTCAAAACACCTCTTTGGCAGGGCAGCAATTCTTCTGGGATTTTGGAGATGGGTCAACCTCAACAGATGTGAACCCAACTCATTTGTACCCCAGCATCGGCAGCTATACGATACGCCTTACCGTTATTGATACAAACACCTGCAATATTATTGATTCAACAAAAACCACCATTACGGTAAGCAATAAACCGCATGCAGCCTTCACCACAACCCCTGTGCCGCCAATAGCCAACACCCCAAATGTTTTTTATAATTCATCAACAGGTGCGGTATTGTATAAGTGGTTTTTTGGTGATGGCGATTCAACCACCAAAACAACAATGGATACAGTAATCCACCAGTACAACACCACAGGCACATTCAACGCCTGCCTGGTTGCTTACAATCAATATGGATGCCCGGATACATCCTGTTTATCTGTTCAAACCATTGTGAACCCCTTGTTTGATGTGCCTAACGCTTTCACCCCGGGCAGGTTTGGAGGAAATGGGATCATCGGGGTAAAAGGTTTTGGGATTGCTAAATTAATGTTCAGGATTTATAACCGTTGGGGGCAAAAGGTTTTTGAAAGCACAAGCCAATACGTTGGGTGGGATGGCACATATAGGGGCACGCCACAACCTATGGATGTGTATGCATATACGGTTGATGTGGAATTCTCTGACGGGACAAAAGCTACGAAGAAGGGAGACATTACTTTGATCAGATAGGGGAATTGGCTTTTTGAAAGGAAAATATTAAGAAGATTTTACACGAATTATCTTAAAGATAATTTTATAAAGATGAATTCTGATGTAAATTGATGATGCGATTAAATGAATATTTCACGTTACTAATGATACGGAATAAAAAAATAGTATTGTTTTTTTACAGCATGCTGTTCGGTTTGCTTGCGAACGCACAGGACCTCCATTTTTCCCAATGGTTCAATTCGCCTCTTACTACCAACCCTGCCAACACCGGGTTTATACCTGATGCAGATTACAGGATAGGCGCGAACTATCGCAACCAATGGTCAGCGGTGATGTTTGAACCTTACAAAACCATGAGCATTTGGGGCGATGCGCAAGTGTTCAGGAACAGGATCCAAAATGGCTGGCTTGGCCTTGGAGGAGTAATATTGCGCGACCAGGCCGGGTCTGGCAATTTAACTTCAACACAAGCGTATGCCTCCATTGCTTATCATCAAATGCTCGGCTATTCAAGCTTGCTTACAGCAGGATTCAATGTGGGCTGGGTCAATAAAAGGATAAACAGCGCAAACCTGAAATTTCCGGATCAGTTTGACGGGAAGTTTTTTGACCATACACTGCCTACCAGTGTTCAGATCGACCAGCCCAGTGTAAATTTTTTTGATATGCAGGTGGGCATGAACTATGCTTACTTTCCAAGTAATAATGTTTACGTGAATGGAGGCTTCTCAGTCTGGCATTTGAACCGGGCAAGAGAATCGTTTTTTAGCACCGACCCTGCAGGCTTTGACAGCAGGTTGCCGATGCGTTACTTAGCTTTCTTCAACAGCAGTTTTAAAGCCAATGAAAATGTTATTCTTAACCCAATGGCCTATTATAGCAACCAGTCAGGTTCTTCTGAAGCCGTAGCAGGTTTAAACATACAGTACAATTTGTCGCACGACGGAGATGAGCAGGTAATCGGCGGATTGTATTATCGTGTCGGGGATTCTTTTATCCCTATGATCGGGTTCGTTTATCAGAACATAAGGCTGACATTTACTTATGATGTCACCGCATCTTCGCTCAGCAAATACAACAGTGGCAACGGCGCATGGGAGTTTGCGCTAAGCCATTATGGTTATTACACTGAATATAATGGCAATCGTCGCGAATCATTATGCCCGAACTTCAAACATTAATTTTTTTAGCTTCTTCATACGGAACCCTTCAGCCCCGGTAACTGAAGAGGCTGTGGAGGAAGTGAGCCGTTCGCACCGCTTATTACCATTGTGAGAATTTGAAATGCGCACCCATCGTATTCTGCCAGGACTGGGTAGTTAATGATTTTTAATGTAACAATATTTTAGGCGTTTCCGGGAGATTTGATAATGGCTAAACAGTATGTTTGCAAAAAAATAATTTCGGGTATGAAGAAAAGATTTGCATTTGCTTTCTCTTTGGCGCTCATATTTTCAATGACTGTATCCGCACAGCATACCCCCCCGCAGGTAAACACCTATTCTGACGAGGCCGGGGATGAAGGAAGGGGTTTTAAGAAAGACCATCTTTTTATCGGGGGGAGCCTTAACCTTGGTTTCAGCAGCTACGTATTCAATGTTGGAGGAGCACCTGAAGTGGGCTATTCATTTAATAAATGGTTGGATGGCGGTATGCTTATCAATATCAATTACACTTCAGAACGCGCAGATCCTTATTACAACAATAACACAAGGACGCGTGTCTTCAACTATGGCATTGGTGCATTTGGGCGTTTTTATCCTTTGCCCTTCCTTTTTTTACAAGCTGAGCCAGAATACAATTGGACAAGGTACACGCAGCGGTACATGGGAAGCCCACAGCAAGGTTATCCTTCAACGCATCAGCAGGCTGCCAGCCTTTTGCTTGGAATTGGCTATGGGCAGAGGATGGTAGGGCAAAGCAGTTTTTATATTGCGCTCATGTTCGATGCGTTGTCGAATTATGGTTCCCCTTACAGGGATTTGAACAATGTGGCCGTTCCCGTTTTAAAAGCGGGGTTTGATTTTTATCTCCGCCCCAGAAGAAGAATGTGATTGAAAGCGCTCAGCACTGAGCTTTTTGTAGTATTTCAGCATAGGGTTGAAATGTTTATCCAATACGGTTAAAGATTTCTATCGGCGTATCGCAGAAGCAAATTCTTTCATCAAAGCCCTCGTATAAAAAGCCCTCTTTTTGCATTACCCCCAGGTGGTTTTTTAAATGATTATAGTAGCCGTCAGAATTAAGGACATAAATTTTTTTATCGTGTATCTTTAACTGGTTCCAGGTAAGCATTTCGAAAAGCTCATCAAGCGTGCCGAAACCTCCGGGCAAAACAATAGCTGCATCGCACCTTTCGTACATCAGCTTTTTTCGGCTATGCATATCCGGGACAACCGCTAATTCAGTAAGCCCGTCATGTTGGTGCTCCCATTCAATCAACAATTCAGGGATAATGCCCATAACATGCCCGGCATTTTCAAGTATGGTGCTGGCAATGGCGCCCATCAGCCCTTTATCGCTTCCGCCGTAAATACATTTTAATTTTAATATCGCAATCAGCTTTGCCAGCTCAATGGCATGCGCTGTAAATACTGGGTTCCTGCCTTTTTGAGATCCGCAAAAAACCGCCACAGACTGGATGTTCATAGAATGATCATGATTCAGGGATTAAAATTGAAAATTTATGCTTGTATTTCCTAATTTTCAGGCTTATTTGTTCAATTATCATAGCTTATCACATGTCACCCGTTTTGCTTTTTTCGTTTGTGGCCGGATATTTTTTACTATTGCTTGCTGTGGCTTACCGAACTTCTCTTCATTCCAATAACGACTCCTTTTTTATTGGCAACAGGAGCTCAAACTGGGCTTTGGTGGCATTTGGTATGATTGGCACATCACTATCGGGAGTAACTTTTGTTTCTGTCCCGGGAACAGTTGGCGATTTTGCAGGGACAGCGCATAAAGCATTTGGCTATTTCCAGGTCGTGATCGGTTACTGGCTCGGCTATTTCGCAGTGGCGTTTATTTTGCTGCCTTTGTACTATCGCCTCAACCTTACTTCAATTTACAATTACCTGCAAACAAGATTCGGCAACATTGCTTATAAAACAGGTTCATTGTTCTTTATCATTTCCAGGAGCATTGGCGCAACAGCAAGGCTTTATTTAGTGATCAATGTGCTGCAGATTTTTATTCTCGACAGTATTGGCATTCCGTTTATAGTTACGGCGATGGTGATCTTGCTGATGATATTGCTTTATACAGTTGAAGGCGGAGTAAAAACCATAGTATATACCGACACGCTGCAAACCTCGTTCATGCTGCTTGGGCTGGTTGTTTGCGTAATATATATTATGCAACACCTTGGCCTGTCATTTTCGGCAAGCTTGCATGCATTACATGAAAAAGGACTTACAAACATATTTAACACTGATGTGAGCAGCAAAGGCTTTTTCCTGAAGCAAATTGTTGGCGGCATGTTCATTACCATTGCCATGACAGGGCTTGACCAGGAAATGATGCAAAAGAACATCAGCGTGAAGAACCTGAAAGATTCGCAAAAGAACATGATTTCATTTTGCATGATACTGGTGCTGGTAAATTTTTTGTTCCTCTTGCTTGGCGGCCTGCTTTATTTGTATGCGCTCAACAATCATGCAGTTTACCAGGCAAATGAGCTCATGCTGAATGGAAAAAATATTATTGGAGATGACCTGTTCCCGATGGTTGCGCTGAACTACCTGCCAAAAACAGTAAGCATTATTTTTATTATCGGTTTGATTTCTGCCCTGTTCCCCAGCGCAGATGGTGCATTAACGGCGCTCACTTCTTCTTTTTGTATCGATATACTGGGATTAAAAAGAAGGGCCGATCTTGACGAACAAAAAAGAATAAGATTAAGGAGAACTGCCCACTTTGCTTTTACGGTTCTCTTTTTTTTGTTAATACTGATGTTCAAGATCATTAACAGCAAATCGATCATAAATTATATTTTAGAACTGGCCGGTTACACTTACGGCCCTTTGCTGGGGCTTTTTGCATTTGGTATTTTTACAAAAAGAAAGCTGCCAGAGACCTGGGCAATAACAGCTATCTGCCTGGTTGCACCTGTAGCTTGTTATTTGCTTAGCAAATATTCCGCAACATGGTTCGGGGGCTACCAGATAGGCATTGAGCTTTTGTTAATAAATGGCGCACTGACTTTTTTAGGATTATGGATTATTTCAAAGAGGGATCTCTTAGCCCGGCGTGCATAGTTTATAGGCAAGGCTAAACCCCAAATTGCAAAGCGAAGTATCTTTGCTAAAATTTTTGTTGTGGAAATTGTCAATCAATTAGCGCAATCTTATACCGAAAAATTTTCTTCTTTAGAAGATGATTTGCTTCATGATATTGCAGAACACACATATAAAACCCACCCTCACGCACACATGCTCAGTGGGCACGTACAGGGAAAATTGCTGTCTCTCATCAGCAATTTGTTAAAACCTGTGCGCATATTGGAAATTGGCACTTTTGTTGGCTATAGTGCCCTGTACCTTGCCCAGGGGCTGCAAAAGGGAGGCCAATTGCACACGATTGAATTGCGCGAAGAAGATGCAGCCACAGCGAAAGAAAATTTTAAACGGGCAAATGCGCTAGACAGGATAATTTTGCACACTGGAAATGCGTTAGAAGTGATACCGCGATTGAATGAAACCTGGGACCTTGTTTTTATTGATGCGGACAAAACCAATTACAGCAATTATTATAAACTGGTTTTTCCAATGGTAAGAAATGAAGGGTTGATCATCGCGGACAATGTTCTATTTCATGGCGAAGTGCTGGAAAAGGAAGTTAGGGGGAAGAATGCAATCGCTATTAATGAGTTTAATGAGATGGTGAAGAATGATGGTTCTGTAGAAAAGATCATGCTCACTATTCGCGATGGGCTGTTTTTGATCCGTAAAAAATAAACCATATTGATGAGAGCAAGGGCAATTATATTGGTAGCGGCAACATTATTGGCAAACACATCAATGGCGCAAAGCACCATTGATATACAACATTACATTGATACTTACAAGGACCTTGCTGTTAGTGAGATGGAACGATCGGGGGTGCCGGCATCTATAATACTTGCCCAGGGCATTCATGAAACGGAAGCAGGTGCAAGCGAGCTGGTTAAAAAAAGCAATAACCATTTTGGCATTAAATGCAAGGATACCTGGACGGGAGGAGTTGTCTATCACGATGATGACAGCCGGGGAGAATGCTTTCGCAGTTATGATAAGCCTGAAGATTCTTACAGAGACCATTCAGATTTCCTGCGATCGAGCCAGCGATATGCATTTCTTTTCAAGCTGGACCCGCAGGATTATAAAGGTTGGGCTTATGGCCTCAAAAAAGCAGGCTATGCAACCAACATCCGTTATGCACAGGTGCTGATCAGGCTTATTGAGGATTACAATCTGCAGCAATACACGCTTATTGCCATGGGCAAAATAAAAGCTGATGAGGACAGTATCCCTGCATTGGCTAAAGCAACTCGTGATCGGATCAATAATACGAATGAAATAGTCATACCTGCCCCACAGGCTCCAAAATATCCTGAAGGGGAGTTCATGATCAATAATACCAAAGTGATTTTTGTAAAGGCAGGAACTTCGTTGTTGGCCATTGCAGGCCAATACGGCATTTCATTGAGCAGGCTGGTTGATTTCAACGACCTTAAAATAGAAAATGTGCTCGAAAAAGACCAACTTCTTTTCCTTCAGCGCAAACGCAAAATAAGTGATAACGAATATCATGTAGTTCAGCCTGGCGAGTCGCTGTATGATATTGCTCAGGAAGAAGGCGTTCGCTATCATAGCCTTCTCGAAATGAACCAGCTTGAAAACGGGGCGCAGCCGGCAATCGGTGAAAAAATATACCTTCAATCGGTCGCTTCTTCGAGGCCGATGCTTGCAAAATAAGAATAATCCTTTATGAGGTTTCCAGGCTTAGGGGCAATATCCCAAATCCGCGGCTATTTTTTTTAGATAATTTGCATTTCTGGTTTAAGAAAATATTTTTGTATTCAATAAAATCGGCCATGCGCACCATCCGAGTTCACGACAAAGTATTTGAGCCATATATTCCCGGGCTATCTATTTCCGAAAGGATCAAATTGATGGCTCGTCAATTGAACGAAGATTATAATGGCAAAAGGCCCTTGTTTATTGCCATTCTCAATGGTTCTTTTATTTTTGCAGCAGATCTTTTCAAAGAGCTTGCCATTGAAGCCGAAATCTGCTTCATCAAGCTGGCTTCCTATAAAGGCACGAAGTCTTCTGGCCAGGTTATTACCGCCATTGGCCTTGATACGGAAATTTTTAAAAGGCATGTGGTAATCATCGAAGATATTATTGACACAGGAAAGACGCTCAATGAATTTTTGCCGCAGCTCCGCCACCAGCAGCCAGCATCATTAAAAATTGCTGCTTTATTGCACAAGCCAGCGGCAACAGTATATCCAATTTCTGTCGATTACCTCGGGTTTTCCGTCCCAAACAAATTCCTGCTCGGTTATGGCCTCGATTATAATGGCCTCGGGCGCAATATCCCTGAAATATATAAACTTGTTGAGTGAGGCAGGTGCTGCATTACCGCATCAATTAACAATAGTGTCATGAGAAGGATGATGTGCTATTGTAGCTTGTTTCCGAAAGGAGCATCGGCATTATGCACTGATGCTTGTGTTGTATGTCACCCTATTCAACATCCTGCAACTCTATAAACATCCATGACTTTGCCATGCTGCCCAACGCAATTTTTAGCACATTGCAAGGCACGCAAAACCCCGACACAAAGCCAACCTTGCAAAGAGCTAAAAATGCCGATGCCCCAAGCCCACCCACCAACCAGCGGATGGAATTCTAAGCAACTTCGCCATAACCATTAGCAAATAACAACATTGAGCAGACATTTGCGTATTTTGCCAAACTATTAGAGAAAATTAAATGCTTGACAAAAAAACATTATCTGAAAGAGACATTTGCACAAAGTTTATCACACCTGCATTAGAAGCGGCAAGGTGGGACAAACTCACCCAGATATTGGAAGAAGTCAGTTTTACAGATGGGAAAATTTATGTGAGGGGAAAGATGACAGCAAGAGGAACAAGAAAAAGGGCAGACTACATTCTCTATTACAAACCGAACATTCCAATCGCAATCATTGAAGCCAAAGACAACAACCATTCGGTTCGTTCAGGCATTCAACAGGCACTGGACTATGCAAACATACTTGACATTCCTTGTGTGTTCAGCAGCAATGGCGATGGCTTTTTATTTCACGACAGAACAGCAACAGGAGAAAATCTTGAAACCGAAATTAGTTTAGACCAATTCCCGACACCCGAACAACTTTGGGAGAAATACAAACGCTACAAAACCATTGCAACTACCGAAGCCGAGAGAGTTGTTTCGCAAGATTATTATTTTGACGGAAGCGGAAGGAAGCCGAGATACTATCAGCAAATTGCAATTAACAGAACCGTTGAAGCAATCGCCAACGGACAGAACAGAATTTTGCTGGTGATGGCAACAGGCACAGGAAAAACTTACACAGCATTTCAAATCATTCATCGCTTGTGGAAAGCAGGTGCAAAAAAGAGAATCCTTTTTCTTGCTGACCGCAACGCTTTGATTGACCAGACACGGAGAGGCGACTTCAAACATTTCAAGGATAAAATGACGGTGGTAAAACACCGTATGGTGGACAAGAGCTATGAAATTTATTTGGCGTTGTATCAGGGTTTGGCTGGCAATGAAGAAGACAAAAACATTTATAGACAATTCAGCCCTGAATTTTTTGATTTGATTGTGGTGGATGAGTGCCATCGCGGAAGTGCAAGAGAGGATAGCAGTTGGCGGGAAATTCTCACCTACTTCAAATCAGCAACACAAATCGGTTTGACCGCAACACCAAGAGAAACAAACACAATCAGCAACATTGAATATTTTCAGGAACCCATTTACACCTATTCACTCAAACAAGGAATTGATGATGGTTTTTTAGCACCTTACAGAGTCATCAGAGTTGGTTTGAACATTGATTTGGAAGGTTGGCGACCAGAGGAAGGAAAGTTGGATAAAGACGGAAATCCGGTTGAAGACAGGATTTACAATCGCAGGGATTTTGAAAAAACTTTAGTAATTGGTGAACGTACCGACACAGTTGCAAAAAAAATTTCAGAATTTCTGAAAGGTTATGACCGATACGCAAAGACTATTGTTTTTTGTGTCGACATTGACCATGCGGAAAGAATGCGTTCTGCCTTGCAGAGACACAATGCAGACATAGCCGCCACCAATCATAAATACATCATGCAAATTACTGGTGACAATGACGAAGGCAAACGGGAGTTGGACAACTTCATCAATCCCGAAGAAAAGTTTCCTGTTATTGCCACTACATCTGAATTGATGACCACTGGGGTTGATGCTCAAACCTGCAAAGTGATTGTGTTAGACAGCAACATCAATTCAATGACCAAATTCAAACAAATCATTGGCAGAGGAACACGGATTAATGAGGACTTCAACAAACTCTACTTCACCATAATTGATTTCCGCAACGCAACAGATTTATTTGCCGACAGAGATTTTGACGGAGAACCAATCAGAGTAAAACCCGTTTCAGAGGAAACAGATTTAGGCGGCATTGTTGACGAAGAAGAAGGTCTGAACCAGGATTTAAATGATTTTTTTGATTACCCTGATTACATCAATGAGGAATTTCAACAACAGTTAAATGAACCCGAAACACCATACTCACAAATCACAGGAATCAATGAATCAAACGAATCACAGTTCAGGCAGAAGATTTTCGTAAATGGAGTTGATGTTTCTGTTTTGGTGAGCCGTGAACTTTACTTTGACCACAACGGCAGACCAATTACTGCAAATTTGAAAGACTACACGAAAAAAATTATCAAAGGCAAATACAAATCGTTGGATGATTTTCTGAATCGCTGGAACAGCACCGACAGAAAAGAAGCAATCATTGAAGAACTGCAACAGCAGGGAGTTTTGGTAGAGGCATTGATGGAAGCAGTTGAGCAGCAGGTTGACTTGTTTGATTTGATTTGTCATGTTGCTTACGACCAGCCACCACTTACACGAAAAGAAAGAGCCAACAATGTGAAGAAGCGCAACTATTTTACAAAGTATGGCGAGCAAAGCAGAAAAGTTTTGGAAGCATTGCTTGATAAATACGCTGACGAAGGGATTGAGAATATTGAGAGCATGGAAGTATTAAAAGTAAAACCACTCACTGAGTTTGGTTCACCAACAGAAATAATAAAAGAGTTTGGCAGCAAGGAAAATTATTTGAACGCAGTAAAAGAATTAGAAAACGAATTGTATAAAACAGCATGAGTAATATTTCAGGAGCGATAGCAGCAATCAGAACCATCATGTGGCAGGACACAGGATTGAACGGAGATGCACAACGCATTGAGCAATTAGGATGGATGCTTTTCTTAAAAATATTTTCCGACAAAGATTTGGAAATGGAGTTGATGGACAGCAAATACAAATCTCCCATCCCTGCTGAATTTCATTGGGTAAAAGAAAAAGGAAATTGGGCAGGTGATGATGAAGGAATGACAGGTGATGAGTTGTTGGAGTTTGTTGACCGAAAATTATTTCCTGCCTTGCGTAACATCAACCCCGCAGTTGGCGGGGCAGGCAATCGCAGAGCATTGATAGTTCGTGAAGTGTTTGAAGGAAACAACAATTACATGAAAAGCGGAATCAACATCCGCAAAGTGTTGAACAAGCTGAACGAAATTGATTTCAATGTGGCGAAAGACCGCCATGCTTTTGGTGAGTTGTATGAAAACATTTTAAAAGAATTGCAGAGTGCAGGTAAAAGCGGAGAGTTCTACACACCGAGAGCAGTAACGCAATTCATCACCGACATCATCAACCCTAAAGAAGGTGAAAAAGTGTTAGACCCGGCTTGCGGCACCGGCGGCTTTCTCACCTGCGCCATTGAAAACCTAAAGAAGAAGGCAAACAGTGTGGAAGCAAGGAAAGCCTTGCAGGAAAATGTTGTGGGTTGGGAATACAAACCGCTTCCCTATTTGCTGGCCACCACCAATTTGATTTTGCACGACATTGAAGTTCCGAACATTCGTTTCGGTGATGCACTTGACCAGCCGTTGAGCAACTTCACAGAGAAGCACAGAGTTGATGTAATAATCGCCAATCCACCTTTTGGTGGCATTGTGGCAAACAACAACGAAAATAATTTTCCGCAAAGCTACCGCACCAAAGAAAGTGCCGACTTGTTTTTGATTCTGATGATTCACCTGCTGAAAAAGGGAGGCAGAGCAGGCATTGTATTGCCCGATGGAAGCCTCACAGGCGATGGCGTAAAGCAAAGAGTGAGGGAAAAACTATTAAGAGAATGTAATCTCCACACCATAATAAGATTACCCAATAGCGTATTCCAACCCTACGCCACCGTAGCCACCAACATTCTATTCTTTGAAAAAAATCAGGGCAATCATGATAATCACAAAAATCATGGTTCAGACAATTTTGCCACAAAAGAAGTTTGGTATTACGAACACCGCATGCCCGAAGGCATGAAAGCCTACAGCAAAACCAAACCCATACGTGTAGAAGAATTTGAACCGATAAAAAAATGGTTGAAAAATCCCGATAGCTATCGGGACGAAAGTGAAGTGAGTTGGAAAGTTTCTATTGATACTCTTATTGAAAGAGGTTACGACCTGGATATTAAAAACCCGACCAAGCAGGAAGAAGCACACGAATACAGCAGCACTGAGTTGATGCAGATGATGGACAGCAGCTTCAAAAAATCAAACCAGCTATTACAACAACTAAAAGAAGCAGTGAAATGAAAATAGAAAGGCAATTCAGTGAAATTATTTCTCTCATTAAAGCTGCCCGTTACAATGCTTTTAAGGCAGTAAATACAGAACTTATCAATCTCTATTGGGAAATCGGAAAATACATCAGTCACAGAACAGAAAAAGAAGGGTGGGGTAAATCAACTGTAAAGCAATTAGCTGACTTCATTCAAAACAAAGAGCCGGAACTCAAGGGTTTTTCTGACAAAAATCTCTGGCGGATGAAACAATTTTATGAGGTTTACAGGGAGAATCCAAAACTCGCCACACTGTGGAGAGTAGAATATGCCATGAGCCGCAATATGTCTCCCACACTAATAAGCCAATACACAATTGCACTGCCCGATAAAAAAATATTGCAGGCAAAGCTGCATGATCTGTATGAATTGTATGCACCTAAAACCAATGAAGAATGAGTTGGAGAAAAGTAAAGTTGGGAGAGTTACTTGTCAATAGAGAAAATCGTTTTAAGCCAAAGGATAAAGCGATTCAAGGATTAAAGCGAATTGATAAAATTGATTTTAGTGGAAACATCTTTCTTTCAGATAAACCCTCAAACACCGATATGATTTTGGTGAAACAAGGTGATTTAATCATTTCAGGAATCAATGTGGAGAAAGGTGCGATGAGTGTTTATCAGGGCAAAGAAGATGTAACTGCAACCATTCATTATTCTTCCTACAGTTTTAATGAAAAGAAAATTGACATTGAGTTTTTGAAAATGTTTCTAAAAAGCTTTGAATTCAAAAGTGCTTTGAAAGAGCAAGTTCCAGGTGGAATTAAAACGGAAATAAAACCTAAACACATTCTTCCATTGGAAATAATTATTCCAACCATTTTATCTGAACAAAGAGCAGTTGTAAAATCATTCTCAAAAATTCAATCTGATAATTCTGACTTAGAAACCGAACTCACCCACCAGCAAAATTTACTAAAACAACTTCGCCAATCTTTTTTAAGAGAAGCCATGCAAGGCAAATTGGTGAAGCAGGAAAAGAAAGACGGCCATGCAAAAGACTTGCTGCAAAAAATAAAAGCAGAAAAAGAAAAGCTGATTGCAGAAAAGAAACTCAAAAAAGAAAAACCATTACCGCCAATCAAAGAAGAAGAAATCCCTTTTGCCATTCCTGAAAATTGGGTGTGGTGCAGGTTGGGAGAGATTTGTGATTACGGAAGTAGTCCGAAAGCCGAACCAAAAGATTTAACTAAGACAACTTGGGTTTTAGATTTAGAAGATATTGAAAAGGAAACTTCTAATCTGCTTTGCAAGATTCGGTTTGATGAAAGAAATTCATTGAGCACGAAAAGTGTTTTTAAAAAAGGCGAAGTCCTTTATTCGAAGTTGCGACCTTATCTTGATAAAGTAATTGTTGCTGATGAAGATGGAGTTTGCACAACAGAAATTCTTCCATTGAGTTTTTATGGCAACATAGATTCTCTGTTCATGAGGTTTGCTTTAAAGAGAAGTGATTTTTTGATTTATGTAAATGGCGTAACAAAGGGAATGAAGATGCCAAGGTTAGGAACTACTGAAGGAAAAATGGCGTTAATTCCCCTTCCCCCACTTTCCGAACAAAAACGAATTGTAAAAAAGTTAGAGGAACTCATGAACCTTTGTGATGAATTGAAAACAACCATCACCCATAATCAAACCTACACCAACCAGCTTTTGCAAGTAGCATTGAAAGAGGCGTTGAGAATGTCTGAACCTGTGATTGAAACTGATTAAAAGATTTACTATGATTAAGAAGCAGTATAAATATTCGGAGATAACTGGAAAGATTTTGGGTTGTGCTTTTGAAGTTCATAAAATTCTTGGCAATGGATTTCAGGAAGTGATTTATCAAAGAGCATTGGAAAAAGAAATGGCGTTACAAGGATTATCATTTGCAAGAGAATTTGAAATGCCAATCTTCTACAAAGATGAACAAATAGGAACACGAAGAGTTGATTTTCTTGTTGAAGAAGTTATTTCTGTTGAGTTAAAAGCGATAATAAAAATTGAAGATGTTCACATGGCACAGGCAATAAATTATCTTGAGGCATATAATTTAGAAGTGGGCTTATTACTTAACTTTGGGGCGAAAAGTTTGGAGTATAAACAGCTCATCAATTCAAAGTTCAACAGTAAAAAATCATAGTTAATCAAATTAATCAGCGCTAATCAACGGTTCAGACAATGTTTTACAGAAGAAAGGTCATATTATCATTGCTTCAATTGTTTGACGGTCAATTGGATAAAATTCGCTTGCAAAAGTTGTTATTCTTGTTTACCAACAAACAAACCCTTGTCCGCCAAGGTGGAAAAGCTGAGTATGATTTTATTCCTTACAAATTTGGCTGCTATTCTTATTCTGCCAATGCCGATATGACTGCGATGGTGAGAAAAGGTTTTTTAAATGAAGACGAAAAACATTTTTCCCTGCCTGACCTGCAGGCAGGCAAAACAGATAAGACCGACTACCTGAAACAATTGAAACCCGATGATAAAAAATTGTTACAGGAAGTAAAAGCTAATTACGGTAGGATGAGTGCAACGGCTTTGATGAAACACACTTACATCAACTTTCCGTTTTATGCCATTAAAAGTGAAGTAGCCGAAAACATCCTGACTAAAGATGAATTTGAAAAAGTAAGCAAAGCCAAAACTAAGGGAAACAAAACGGTGCTTTATACCATTGGCTACGAAGGAATTTCGCTGGAAGAATATTTAGTTCGTTTACTCAAAAACGATGTAAAAGTTTTGGTGGACGTTCGCAACAATCCGTTGAGCATGAAATACGGCTTTAGCAAAAGCCAATTAAAAAAATACTGTGCAAGTTTGGGTATTGGCTATGTGCATATTCCTGAAGTAGGCATACAAAGCGACCAACGCCAGGAATTAAACACGCAAAGTGATTACGATAAATTGTTTGCCGTTTACCGCAAAAACAATTTGAGTAAAACATCATCTTACCAAAACGAGATATTGAAACTTTTGAAACAACACAAACGCATTGCGTTAACTTGTTTTGAAGCCAACATTTGCCAATGCCATCGCAAACATTTAGCCGAAGCAATCGAAAACTTACCCGACTTTAATTATGAAGTAAAACACATCTAAACTATGGCGTTAACGAAAGTATTAATCACGGTAAAAACATATCCGACACTTTCCGCCAAGTATGATGAACTTGTTTGCACCGCAGGTTTCCGTGAAGATGGAAGTTGGATAAGAGTTTACCCGATTCCTTTTCGCAAACTGGATTACGCTTCTCAATACAAAAAATATGATTGGATAGAATTGGATTTGGTAAAGAACACTTCCGATTTCAGACCTGAAAGTTTCCGACCAAAATCACTTGACACCGAAGTAAAAGTTGTCGGACACATTGAACCAACCGACAATTGGAGTGAACGAAAGGAAATTGTTCTGAAAAATGTTTACACCAATCTTGAAAAATTAAAGAAGGAAGCACGGGATAAAAAAGTAAAAACTTCATTGGCAGTTTTCAAATCGAAAAAGATTTTGAAGTTCACTTATAAAGAAGTTTCAAGAGAGTGGAGCAAAGAAAAATTGGCTCACTTACAGCAGGGAAATTTGTTTGAGAAAAAAGGAAATGATTTTGAAGTTGTGCGAAAAATCCCTTATAAGTTTTCATATACATTCGTGGACGATGCAGGAACACAAAGTACCATGATGATTGAAGATTGGGAGATTGGAGCATTGTATTGGAACATGCTCAAAAAATATGAAGGCAACGAAGCAAAGGCATGTGCTGATGTTGAGAAAAAATATTTTGATGATTTCGCAAAAACTAAAGACTTGTATTTGCTTTTAGGAACAACCAAAGTAAATCATTTTCGTGCCCCAAATCCGTTTATAATCATCGGGACATTTCATCCAAAGAAAGAAATCCAGCCACGACTATTTTAGCCGACACACCAAGTCAGGCACATGGGCAGGCACACAAGCCTACGACACAAAAGCAAACCTGCCCAAGAGCCTGCCTTGTTCCCACGCTTCCGGGACACACCCTACTTCGGCGGATACATACTTTCAATTCAAATCACCAAGACGAAGGGCGAACATACAACAGGGGGTTTTATGCAAGTTGGGCTTGACATTGTAACATCAGCTAATTGCAAATCCCAGCTTCAGTTCGGTCAGACGAATAATTATCAGCTTTTGTACATAACTTCATCAATATATTTTCAATCGGCAGCGGTTATGGGCAGACGGAATACTAATTCCCAACCTGCATAAAGCCCTGTCCGCTACAACAATATTGCTGAACAGCGAATTAATACTTTGAGTAATTTGGATAAATAATTTTACCTGAAAAGATTTTTGCACATAACATTTTTTTGTGTTGTTTTTTCAAATGCTTATTCTCAGCAATATTACTTGCGCGGAGAAATAAAAGACGAGAATAATAACTCAATTGGCAATGCTAAGATTTTATCACATTCTACCCACTATATATATACTCCCGACACTTCAGGGGTTTTTGAGATCCTCATTAATGGCACTGCCGATTCGGTAACCATTTCTGCTGATGGTTATAAACCCCTGTCAACCGGGTTAGAAGCCGGGCAATATCAATACATCATCCTGGACCAGGTGTACAATCCCAAATTGCCCGGCAAGCAGCTAATATCGCTCGTTAAACACAGGCCGCCCTTATTGTCAGAAGAGCCGGGCGCAGCAACAGGTTCTTCTGATCATTCATTAGTAGAAAATCTTTTTGTAGAAGCAAATAAATTTCCTGAAACAGAATTTGCTGCAAATTCTGATAAGGTTTCATACGACAACTTCAGGCGCTATATTCACCTTAACAGCATCGTTCCTGCTGATGCATTGCGCATTGAAGAACTATTGAACTATTTTAATCTTGATTATCATGAGCCGGCGGCGGACAGCAGCTTTTCTTTTTCATCTTATCTTTCCCAGTGCCCATGGAACCCTAAAAACCAGTTGCTTTTATGCCACATGAACGCAAAAAAAATTGACCTGGATAAAATCCCTTCTGCCAGTCTTGTTTTTTTGATTGACGCTTCCGGATCAATGTCTATTCCAAACAGGCTGCCTCTGTTAAAATCAGCGTTGCATTTTTTAGTGAATAACCTCCGTGAAAAAGATACCATTTCGATGATTGCCTATGGCGCTGCAACAACAGTCTTGCTTCCCCCCACTCCAGGGAGCCATAAAAAAGAAATACTGGCAGCCGTAGAACGTTTACAGGCCGGCGGTTCAATACCAGGAGACATCGCGATTAAAAATGCATATACCATTGCAGAAAACCAGTTTAACCCGGATGGCAATAACAGAATTATACTGGCTACGGATGGTGATTTCAACATAGGCGAAATAACACAGGAGGAGCTGGAGAAAATGATCATGATGCACAAGCGCTGGGGGATCTATCTTTCCTGCTTTGGCTTGGGGATGGGCAATAAAAGAGCAGACAAACTGCAAGTTCTTGCTGAAAGGGGCGGCGGGGCTATAACCTATGTTAATGACCAAAAAAGCGCAGAACAGGCGCTCATGCGGGAATTTGCACAAATCGATTATTCTGTTGCAGACAGCGCTTATTTCAGCATTCAGTTCGACAGTAACCTTGTTCAGCATTACAGGTTGATCGGGTATGAAAACAAGATGGATGCATTAAAAGATACCGCCAGCCAAATAGCAGGCGGGCCAGTAAGCTATGGAAGTTCGACGATGGCCTTGTTTGAAATAACGCCAACTCCGGATTCGGTGAGAAAAATGTTTCCCGGGCAAAGTATTGGAGAGTTGCGATTTAGTTGTCGCCTGGCCGATAATAAGTCGAAAAAAGTTATATTAAATAATCTTCCTTCCCGGGAAATACTTTTCCCCGCTTTGCCGCCGGCATATCGGTTCGCATCCGCTGTTGCATGGTGTGGGTTATTGATGAAAAAATCACCCTATGCTTCTCATTCAAAATGGCGCGATGCTGTTTACCTGCTCAATCGTTCTTATGATAAGAATGATATTTTCCAGAAAGAGTTCAACGATTTGATTGGACAGGCTAAAAAAATTTACCGTTAACGATAAAAGGCTCAAAAACGCCTGGCTCCTATATACAAAAAGAAGATGTATCAAAAGTAAAATGAACGCCCTGAGAATTGGGTAAACAAAAACTTTCTCCATCCCTTTACTGAATAAAAAGAGGCTGTCTCGGGCTTTTGAGACAGCCTCTTTTTTACATGCTCTTTTGCCGTTTATTGCACGTACACTGTTTTTGTTTTTTGGCCTGCATCGCTAACTGTTACAGGTTTATAGCCCATGGTGCTCAGGTTTAGCTGGTAACTAAAGTTGCCTGTTATTGTTAATTTAGAAGATGCGATGCCTGTAACTTTTGGCAGGGCAATCACCGCAGACCACCTGTTGGTGTCGGTTGGGTTTTTAGTTGCCAATGCTGTTGCCAGTTTAATTGGTGAAGCGGAGCTGCCCACACTATAAATCGGCGATCCGGTTGAAGAAGAGCTTACAGAGAAATAGGCGTATACGGCCAGTGTGTCATAAATCAAACCGCTTGCATTCAAATAAACAGTGTCTCCAACACTTACCGTGTCAAGCGTGTGGTTAAGCGATGTTACTGCAAAGATGTTCGAAACCGGTGGCGTGTAGGAGGGCAGCGTTGTTGTTTTGTTGCAGGCAACAATCGCAGCGGTTATGATAATCAGGAAAAGATATTTCATCATCATTATTTTTTTAAGCATGTTTTAAAGTTTCGTTGAGGGCCTAATTAAACAAATATCTTACACCAAATTGCATGATCCACCTCGATGCAGCCTGAGTTGAGTTGTTCACGAGCCTTGTGAGGCTGGTGTTGTCAGAAAAGCTGTTCACGTATGGTGTGTAACTTCCTGCGTCAGCAAAAGGGAAAGAAAACAATGGGGTTTTCCCGTCTGCGGCCATTCCTTCAAACTTCAGGAAATTGGTAGAAGCTGGTGTTTTTACAATTCCCCAATATTTGTTTATCAGGTTGCCCAGGTTCAGCACGTCGAGCGTAAAGCGCAAAGTATGCTTGTCCTTGTCCTTGTTTTTGGTATAGAAATAGACATCCTGTGTAATGTTCAAATCAAGATGTTTGAACCAGGGATAAACAACAGAATTTGCCTGTGCATATTGCCCCCTGTGGCTCGCCAGGTAATGGTCCTGGCTGATGAAATTATTCAATTGCGTCCAGATCTGTGCGGCAGTCCTCGGGTCCGAGCTTGTGCCTGTTGTGGAGCCCATGTGCGTGGAAGAATTATATGAGCTTGCATCGATGAGGTTAATTTCTGATGCATTGCGTGGGATGTAGATGAGGTCATTGCCCGTGTTGCCATCGCCATTCAAGTCGCCATTGTAAACATAAGAGGTTACGCCTGCGGGCGCCGCTTCGTATATAAGCCCGATTGAAGTTGCAAAATGTTTTGCATATTCAAACTTATAGCTTGCAAAAGCAACAATGCGGTTGGGGAGGTACCAGCCCGGCCTTGATAATGTTGGCTCGTTGGGATCGGTATTTGACACGGCTCTTGCTGCCCATAGGGAATTGGCTGTGCTGCCGTCTTCCATCGTATTTTTTGCATCGCTGTGCGTATAGCCCACGCTCAGGAACAGGTTCCTGAAGGTTTTTTGTATTCTTAAGGTTGTTGAATAAGAATATCCCTTATGTGTGTTGGCAAGCCATATTGCGGTTGAAATATTTGGATTAGTCAATGAACTGCCACTGTAATAATATTTGTTGCTTGAATTTGTTCCGCTGGGTGTAAACGCGGTATTGTACCTTGTTCTTGTATCAGGGCCGTTTGAAATGGGAAACCCGTTTTGTTGGTTCAGGTTAATATTGGCCATATAAGCGGCATTGATGTCTTTTGAATAGCTGAATTCAGCAGTAACCACCCAGTCGCCTTCAAATCTCCTGTCTAGCCCAATATTTGTTTTCAATTTGGTGGGGTACTTGAATTTCTGGTCAATCAGCGCAACGCCATAGCCGGTTGGGGTGGATGTTTGGCTTTGCCCGGTTGCTGTCAGGTAGTTTTGGAGGTTCTGGGAAGGAGATGCTGAAAAAGGAATGTTCGATACGGTATAATTGCCAAATTGAACCCCGTTGTTAGCTGCCTGGTTTTCTATCCACACAAAAGGTGGAGCGCCTTCAAAAATACCTGCGCCCCCCCTGATCTGCCATTTCCTGTCGCCGGTAACATCCCAGTTAAAGCCTATGCGGGGAGAAATTACTATAAAGCTGTTGGGTGCCTTGCCCACGTTGTACTGTGAGCCATTTTTGAAAGTCAGCGCATCAAAATTCGGGTTATCTGTGAACTTGCTTTGATATGTTGTGTAGTCAAAGCGGATACCATAGGTCAATGTTAAATTCGGCTTAACGCGCCATTTGTCCTGTGCAAACAGGCTCAGGTTGGTTGCGCCTGCATAAGCCCATGGGAATGCTCCGCCTTTGAGTGTAGAATATTGCTGGTAATAGCTTTTTGGCATGGCTCCATTATAAAAATCGCTTAAGCTGTTGAACTGGAACACGCCCTGGTAGCCTGGTGCAAACGCGTTTTGGTATTTTTTATAGCTGTTCTGAGTGCCTATGGTTATTTCATGAGCGCCTTTGTAAAATGTAAATATATCGTTGAACTGGTAGGAATCCATGTTCAATACATTGTGATAGGTGTACATCTCATAGCCAAAAGTGGTGTAGATGTTATTATTGCTTAAGATGTCCACAAGCGGAAAAGAGGACGAAGAAGAATGCGGACTGCGGAAATCTCTTTCCTGGGTATAGCCAATTTGCAACTTATTGGAAGCTTTGTTGCTTAATCTTGTGTTCAATTCGGCAATCCAGATATTCAGGTTATTGTTAATGCGGTAGCCACTTCCATAAAAGGGAAGCGGGTTGCCATTGCTTGTTGGCTGGCCCCCGGTGATCTGCCCAGCTCCCGGACGGCTGGTGCTGGGGAACTGGTCTGCATAAGATTTTAAATAATTGTATTTGATGCTCAGGGTGTTCGCATTGTTGATATTGTAATCTATGCGGGCGTTTATTTTATAGCTGTTCGTGTGGAATGAATAACCCTGGAATGCACCGGGATCATAATTGTAAGTGCTTTTAAGATAATTTGCCAATGCCGTCAACGTGTCTGCATTTGAAAGTGACACCACCCCGGGGTTTGGCGAGTGTGTTGCATCAGATGCGACCACCCCGCTGGCAGGAGCGTTTTGCAGGTCCTGTTCGGCATTGATGAAAAAGAACAATTTGTTTTTGATGATCGCGCCTCCGAGGCTTGCCCCTAAAACACTAAAGTTGAAAGGGGTCCTGGGCACTGTAGTATTTTCAACCTTATAGCCTAAACTGCCCGGTGTCCTCCAGTTGTAATATACGGACCCTGAATATTTGTTGGTTCCGCTTTTGGTAACGGAGTTGACACCGCCGCCGGTAAAGCCGCCCTGCCTTACATCATAAGGCGAAAGGTTCACTTGTATCTGGTCAATGGCATCAAGGGCAATTGGCTGTGCGCTTGCCTGGCCACCAAGTGTTCCCGAAAGACCGAAAGAGTTATTAAAATCAGCTCCGTCAACAGTAATGTTATTATAGGCAGAAGTAACGCCGCCAAAGCTCAGCCCGTTTGCTGATGGCTCAAGCCGGGCGTAGTCGGACACTGCCCTGGTTACAGTAGGCAAGCGCTCAATTTGAGATCGCGTGATGATTTCCTGTGTGCCGGTGCGGCTGTTGTTGAAAATTTTGTTCTGATGACTGGCTGTGACCAGGACCTCAGTCAGTTGACTGGATTGGGGCGTCATCGAAAAATCGGCTGCAAAGTCCTGCCCAACTGAAAGCGTAATGTTATCCTGTTTTTCTTCTTTGAAGCCAATATAGGTAACTGTAATGGTGTAAGGCCCGCCAACCCTGAGGCCTGCAAGGTTAAAGCGGCCGTCTTTCCTTGTAGTGGTAACGTACTTGGTCCCGCTTGGCACGTGCAGCGCCACAACGGTAGCTCCCGCTAAGGCTGTTGTGCCTTCGGTAACCGTTCCCAAAATCTGGGAAGTGGTTTCCTGGGCGAATAGAAAGAAAGAACTAAACGCACAAAGCGCAGTCAACATCAATCTTTTCAACATAATATATTTAGTTTTTGGTTCGCAAAGATATTATTAAACAACCTGGCGCTTTAAACCGGGCAGTTAAGAAATCATGAAATACACGACAGAAAGATAATCAATGAATATCCGTGGAACGGATTGATTTCATTTAAACAGAGGGCAAAGCAAAGAAAAAAAAATGATGGCCGCTCATTGCAGGAATATTTTTTTTAAACAAAAAATAAACCATTGAACAAAAAATATTTATGGATGAACGGTTTCTTTTATTTGAAAATTTACCCAATAGCTTTTTTAAAAGCTTCTAATAGCGTTGCGGTTTTCTGATTGCCTTCAAACACGGTGATCAGGTTCCCCTTTTTATCATATAAGGCTAAAAAAGGAAAACTGTGCATGTTATAATGTGGCGGGATGCTGTATTGTTCGTCTCTTCCCATGATAATATTATGATAGGATGCAATTTTGTAATGGCGATAAAATTCTTTTATTTCATTGAGCGGGAAATAAGTAGCCATCACTATTTGAATGTTCCCGAATTTGCCCATGTCTTTAATGATGTCTTCTGTTTGGTGCTTGCAGTGATCACATTCCGGGCTGAAATACATGATAAGGGTCTCGCGATGCTTCTTGATATCGTTATTGGTGTAATAACCCGAACTGTCCTGTTTCAATAAATGAATTGGCGGGATTATCTGTGAGTTTTGTTTCTGTGGCTGTTGGAGATTTTGTGCTGCTGAGATTAAATTTATTGCCAATGCAAATGAAATAATAATAATTTTTTTCATTGATTCCTTTTAAAAGTGACAAACAAAAGTAACAAGTTTTGGGTTGTTATAAAACCAACCTCTGGGTTTTTCTTGTTTTTTTTGACAGCGTTGGTTATGTTACTGCAAGTCAGGAATACCCCGACCTTTTTTCTCTTACTTTTTTCCCTCCATATTTTCCCGTATGTTTGCCGACTTTAAAATGGAATTGAAAATGTGAAAAAGACCTTGGTTCTTTTTTGGGTTTTCGCGCAATGATTAAACAGTAAATGTTTTATGGCAAATACAGCAGACATCAGCCGCGGAATGATTATTAAACTTGATGGCAGCCTTTATAGCGTCATTGAATTTGGAGAAAATAAGACAGCCCGTGCGGCAGCAAAAGTTTGGGCTAAACTAAAGGGCGTTGACAACACACGCACAATTGAAAAAACATGGAACAGTGGCGATACCATTTATCCGGTACGGGTAGAAAAGAAAAATTACCAGTTCCTGTATAAAGACGACACCGGCTATAGTTTTATGGACAATGAAACTTTTGAACAGATTGCATTGCAGGAAAGCTTAGTTGACGCCCCCCAGTTTTTAAAAGAAGGGCAGGAAGTTTTTGTGCTCATTAACACTGAAACAGACCAGCCTATGAATGTAGAACTTCCTGATAAAATTGTTCTTCAGGTAACTTATTCTGAGCCTGGCGTAAAAGGCGACACCGCTACGCGCACATTAAAGCCTGCCACAGTTGAAACCGGTGCAACCGTGAATGTGCCTTTGTTCGTGAATGAAGGCGAGATGATTCGCGTTAACACAAAAACAGGCGAGTATGTCGAAAGGGTAAAATAATAAAATCAGGTTAATGTTTCGGTTTTTCCCTTATCTTAGTTACCCCATTCTCTAACTGAAAATTCATAAAAATGGATTTTAAACAGATTCAGGAGCTGATCAAGATTGTTAACAAGTCCAATATTGGCGAAGTAACAATTGAAGAAAAAGGTTTCAGGCTCACGATCAAGCAAAAGGAAGAACCAGTCCAGCAAATGGTAGCAGCGCCTGTTCAGGCCCAGGCTTATGTTGCACCACCGCCAATGGCAGCCACCGCACCTCCAGTTGTTGCCCCACCTGCCGAAAAACCAAAACCCACAGAAACTGCTTCACCTGCCGACAACCTGATCATTATAAAAAGCCCCATGATTGGCACTTTCTACCGCAGCGCAGCTCCGGGCAAGCCTGTTTACGTAAATATTGGTGATGAAATCGAACCTGGAAAAGTAGTTTGCATTATTGAAGCCATGAAACTTTTTAATGAAATTGAAAGCGAAGTAAAAGGCAAAATTGTAAAAGTGCTGGCAGATGACGCTTCACCAGTCGAATACGACCAACCTTTATTTTTAGTAGAACCCAATTGACTTTATTATTTGCCGCATTAGCTAATCTGACAATTATTTTCAAATAATAAAAAAACCTTAGCTGTGAAAATGATTTATTGAGGTGCGCTGTGTTGATTTTTTCGAGTTATGTTCGCAACGGTCGATTATTGTGAGTTTTCAACGACAGAACAGAAGGAAGGTGAATATCAACAAACAACTGCTTAGGCCTGCAACATAGCCACGGCAAAACGATGGATGTGCAAATGGAGAAAACAGGGCTGAATGTATTCGTAAATTCAAAGGGGCAGCAAAGGAAACAAGTGAAACTCAATATGGGCTATTGCTCAAAAAGATCAGCCTGGTTACAAAAACTGTTAGATGATTTTTAAAAGAATAAAAAAATTGCTAAGCAAAAGCATGTGCACCGCAGAAAGAGAATCGCCAATTAGCAACCTGCTCAGCTTTTTTAAAAACCGATGGTTGTGTATTGCACCATCAGATCATCACATTAAATGCCATGTTCAAAAAAATATTGATAGCAAACCGGGGAGAGATTGCCTTGCGCATTATAAGGACCTGCCGTGAGATGGGGATCAAAACCATTGCGGTATATTCTACGGCAGATAAAGACAGCCTTCACGTAAAATTTGCTGATGAAGCAGTTTGTATCGGAAGGCCGGCAAGTTTCGATTCTTACCTTAACATACCCCACATCATGGCTGCTGCAGAAATTACTAATGCAGATGCCATCCATCCGGGCTATGGTTTCCTGGCAGAGAATGCCAAATTCTCAGAGATATGCGGCGAGCATGGCATTAAGTTCATTGGGCCAACTCCTGCAATGATAAATGCAATGGGAGACAAGATCACTGCTAAAGAAACCATGATAAAGGCAGGCGTTCCTGTTGTGCCGGGGGGCGAAGGTTTGTTGGAAAGCATAGACCATGCGTTGGGCCTTGCCAAAGAAATAGGCTATCCGGTAATCTTAAAGGCAACTGCCGGTGGCGGCGGAAAAGGAATGCGGGTAGTTTGGGAAGAAAGCGAAATGGAACGGGCCTATAATACTGCAAAAGCCGAGGCTGGCGCAGCATTTAAGAATGATGGAGTGTACATGGAAAAATTTGTGGAGGAGCCAAGGCACATTGAAATACAAATTGCCGGTGACCAATATGGAAGAGTTTCTCATTTGAGCGAAAGAGATTGTTCCATTCAGCGCCGCCATCAAAAACTTGTTGAAGAATCCCCTTCGCCTTTTATGACCACTGAACTGCGCCAGCGCATGGGCGAGGCCGCCATCAAAGCGGCATCTGCAATTAATTATGAAAGTGTGGGCACAATAGAATTCCTGGTAGACAAGCACAGGAATTTTTATTTTATGGAAATGAACACACGCATACAGGTTGAGCATTGCGTAACCGAGGAAGTGACCAATTTTGACCTCATAAAAGAACAGATCAAAATTGCTAATGGCGAAACCATCAGTGGAAAGAACTATGAGCCGATGGGGCATGCCATCGAATGCCGCATCAACGCTGAGGACCCTTATAATGATTTTCGCCCTTCACCTGGGAAGATCACCGTGTTGCATCAACCCGGAGGGCATGGCATTCGGGTTGATTCTCATGTTTATGCAGGCTACACCATACCTCCTTATTATGATTCAATGATCGCGAAAATAATTGCAGTGGCACGCACCCGCGAAGAAGCGATCAATACCATGCACCGGTCGCTCAGTGAATATGTGATCGAAGGGATTAAAACCACCATCCCCTTTCACTTGCAATTGATGAAGAACGAAAAATTCATAGCGGGCGATTTCAATACAAAATTCTTAGAATCGTTCAAATTGCTTTAACCGTTCCGGTTAGTAGAAACGGGGCCTGGCTGAAAATGCCGGGCTTTGTAGTCTATAGAGCGGAATTTATGTGCTGAACGTGATTTTATTTGGCAATGTGCCAATTTGCATTTACAAGCGAAAGCAATGCTAAATAGGGGATTGATTTTTGAGCCAGCCTCAATTATAGATAATTGGGTATTGGGCGCTGAACAATGAACATTAACCTTTGTGCAGAAGAACCGTTATAGCAGGCGGGTTATTTAAATTCTTCAATTATTTGCTCCATCGATTTTCCTGTGGAATAGAAGCTGGTCAGTTTCTGGATCACTCCTTCTACCAGTGCATCAGGGCAGGATGCCCCGCTCGTGATCAGTATTTTTGCAGGCCTGTGCAAAGGCAGGTAATTTGATGTCAATATTTCTTTTTTTGAATGGAAATCATAATGCAGGATTTCTATTCCGGATAAAATTTTTTCTTCTGAATTGATAAAATAGGTTGGCCGTTTTTCAGCGCACAATTCTACCAGGTGGGATGTGTTGGAAGAATTATACCCGCCGATCACAATAGCGAAATCTGCTTCGGTCTTCAATAGCCCCATAACAGCGGACTGATTATCGTTTGTGGCATAGCACAGCGTGTCGCGTGTGTCTGCAAAGTGGTTTTCAATATTTTTTTCAGTGAGGTTATATTTACTCATCATTACCTGCTTTAAAAAATCAGCAATAGCCTGTGTGTCGCTGGCAAGCATGGTGGTTTGGTTCACCACGCCAATCCTTTCAAGGTCTTTGTCAACATCAAATCCTTTGCTGTACTGATTTTTAAAGGAGGTGTAAAATTCGGCAACCGGCGTTTCGCCGGTAATGAATTTCGAAAGCGCGATGGCTTCTTTCATATCGTTCACTACTACAGTGGGCGCATTATATGCTGCATGCGAAAAAGTGGCCCTTGTTTCTTCATGTTTTGGCTTTCCGTGAACAACTACGGTGTAGTTTTTTTTTGCGATTTGTTCGGAACGGTTCCACACTTTTTCCACAAAAGGGCAGGTGGTATTGTATTTTTCAGTTTTGATCCCGATATCGTTCAGTTTTTTTTCTATTTCCAAAGTCGTGCCGAATGCAGGGATAATAACGATATCGCCGGCAGCCAGCTCATCGAAAGAAATCAATTGGTGCCCGTAATTGTCCTGCAGAAATTTCACGCCACGCGATTGAAGCTCTGCATTCACTAAGGGGTTATGAATCATTTCGCTCAGCAGGAAAATCCTTCTGCCTGCGTTTTCTTCGATCGTGTTGAAAGAAATTTCAATGGCATTTTCAACGCCATAACAAAACCCAAAATGTCTTGCCAGGAAAATTTGCACAGGCCCAAAATCGAGGAGGGTAGGGGTAAAATCTTTTTTCATCTTGTCCTGCACCTTGCGTTTGTGCTTAATGGCAGTAACAAGAGGGCTCCGGTAAATAATGGGGACGTTGAAGGTTTTCATCGGGATGCAAAGTTAAGAAAGATTGAACGATAAGATGTGCGACAGACACCCCGCATTGCATATTGCTGTTTTGCGATGCAGGTTTCGCGTGCCCCGCATCGCATAAATTTCCTATCTTCCGCCCTCAACCATCATTATGAGCAGGTTATTTCCCGCAATAGCTTGGGGCTACGATAGCAATATTTACGAAGTCAATACAAGGCAATACACACAGGAAGGCACTTTCAATGCGTTTGCGCAGCATCTTCCCCGATTGAAAGATATGGGTGTTGAAATTTTATGGTTCATGCCCATAACGCCCATAAGCATTGAAAAAAGAAAAGGGAGCCTTGGAAGTTATTACGCATGCTCGGATTACACTGCCATCAATCCCGAATACGGTACGCTTGATGATTTTAAAAACCTGTCGAAAACTGCGCAGGGCATGGGCTTTAAAATAATCATTGATTGGGTAGCCAACCACACCGGTTGGGGCCACCGGTGGACAAAAGAACACCCCGAATATTATTCAAAAGATGAGAATGGAAATTTTACTGAAAAACATGGATGGGACGATGTGATTGATTTGAATTATAACAATGCTGCACTAAGGCAGGCGATGAAAAGCGCCATGAAGTTTTGGGTTGACGAATGCGGCATCGATGGTTTCCGTTGCGATATGGCACACCTGGTGCCACTTGATTTTTGGGTTGAGGCAAGAGCATTCCTGGAGCCGGTAAAAAAAATGTTCTGGCTTGCAGAATGCGAAGAAGTTTCTTATCATGATGTTTTCGATGCCACCTACACATGGAAATGGATGCACAAAACTGAAGATTTTGCACGCAGGCAGACAGGTGTTCAGGGCCTGTGGCAATTGTTGCAGGAATACAATGACGAATTTCCTTTTTTTGCTTTTCGGGCTTATTTCACCTCCAATCATGATGAGAATACCTGGAACGGCACAGAGTACGAAAAGTATGGGCCTGCAGCAAAAAACTTAGCCGTGTTCAGTTGTTTGTGGAACGGGACCCCTTTGGTTTACAGTGGGCAGGAAATGCCAAATTGCAAACGCTTAAAATTTTTTGATAAAGACTCCATTGAATGGACTGGCAAATTTGAGCTGCACAATTTTTATAAGGCCTTATTGAGCTTACGTAAGCGAAACAAAGCGCTACGCGCCGGCGATGATTCGGCGAAAACTTTTAAATTAAGCACGAATGCAGATGATAAAATCTTTTCTTTCCTCAGAAAAAATGATCGCCATGAAGTTTTGGTAATACTGAATTTTTCAGGAGAAAATATTCCTGCAGAGATCAATGATGCAGAAGTGAACGGTAGTTTTATAAATACCTTTTCGGGTGAGCCTAAAGATTTTTCTTCAAATAAGAATGTTGAGCTGCTGCCATGGGCCTGGCTGGTTTTTGAAAAATGAAGTTAACCTGCAAAACCCCACTTCAATAAAGAAGCCTGTTGCAAAGCGCAGCAAATACGACAAAATAAAAAAACCACACAATATGCGTGGCTTTTTTATTTTATTGGAACAGTTTATTGTCCGCCATTCAAATTAAGAGGATAAGTAAAAGATCCATCATAACCTGGGTACACACCTTCCAGCTTTACCGAAGAGCCTGAGGTGGTTTCAAGTGTTTTTCTGAACTCTTCCACGTTGTAAACATCTTTGCCGTTCACTTTTAGGATTACAAAGCCATCTTCCATCCTGGTTTTGCTGAACACGCCATTATCATGGATTGATTTCACGACAACACCGCCTTTCACTCCGAGTGAAGTAGCATCTTTTTTATTCAATGTTTCAAGATCAGCGCCTAACCTGTTGAGCACCGAATTCTTCACTATATCTGTAGTGCCGGCACTGTTCCGCAGCGTTACGGGAACAGTGTATTCTTTGCCGTCCCTGAGATAAGTAATGTTGATCTTGTCTCCGGGGCGATAGGTAGCAATCTGCCCAACCATATCAGCAGCGCTGTTCAGTGTGCTGCCATTGATCTTGGTGATCACATCGCCTTTTTTGATGCCTGCTTGTGCAGCAGCACCATCTGCGGGGGCCTCATTCACAAAAACACCGGCTTCACCATCTTTGATGCCTTCTTGTTTCTTCTGTTCATCGCTTGCGTTATCGGGCAGGTATCTTATTCCGAGATAGGCCCTTTGCGGAGCGCCATATTTCATCAAATCGGTGACCACTTTCTTCACTATGTTAACAGGAATAGTGAAAGAGTAACCGGCATAAGAACCGGTTGGAGAGGCAATGGCAGAATTTATGCCAATGAGCTTTCCATCTGGGCTGATGAGCGGCCCGCCGCTGTTGCCAGGGTTAACTGCTGCATCTGTTTGTATAAACGACTCAATTGGAGTAGCGCTCTGTCGCGCATTGATGTCAAGCGTCCTTCCTTTGGCGCTGACGATACCGGCAGTGACGGTTGTTTCTAAATTCAAAGGATAACCTACTGCAAGCACCCATTGACCAACCTTCACATCATCAGAATTTCCATAAAGCAAAAATGGCAATCCCTTTGCGTCAATTTTTATCACGGCCAGATCGCTGCTGGGATCTGAGCCAACCACTTTGGCTTTAAAAGATTTTCTGTTGCTTAATGTAACGGTAATATCGTCAGCTCCGTCAATAACATGGTTGTTGGTCACGATATACCCGTCATCGCTAATGATGACCCCGGAGCCGGATGCCATTTCCGGAATAGACCTCAAACGGTTGCCAAAAAAATCATCTGGGTCAATACCGAACAAGTCTGAAAAAGGGTTGTTCTTGGGAAGGTTGTTGGTTACCGTGCGGGTAGCTTTTGTTTTAATATGGACCGTAGCGGGGATGGCTGCGCTTGCGGCATCAACAAAATCAACCGGGCCGCCGCTCCCAAATTTTTCGCCATCAAAAAACCTGGCATAGTTCGCAGGCACTTTGCTTGAGTCCTGTGAGTAGTAATAAGTTTTGCTGCTTACGAAATGATTGTATCCCCATAAACTTGCAACGGCGGTTGAAGCACTGATGAAGATAATTGATAGTACTTGTCTTGCTTTCATGTTCCTCGTTTTTATCTTTTAATTTTTTAATTAATGTCAAATGAGACAACAAAATAACGCCATCGGGTGAAATCTGTTTATACCGTAATTTCAGTTTAACAAATAATTTACTAAGAGCTTCGTAGATATGCCACGAATTTACAAAATAAAATCTTACTGCAATAAGGCGGCTGGCGGGCTACAGGCCACACAAGAATTTCATGGTGTCAATACCATCGGCATAATCCTGTAAAGCCGGCTGCTGCGCCAGCCCAAAAGAGGTATGCTGATTGCTGATGATGCATTGTATGCCATCGTTGTTGTTTAACGAATCAATAACGTTTTTTATGCTTTTGTACTGTTCAAAATGCAAAACTGCAATTGGTGAAAAAGGATTGCTGTTTTCTGTGATGATGACTGAACCGTCAGTCATGTAGAATTTTTTATTGATAATGAGGATGGCAAGCTGGTAATCGTAATTGTTTTTGTATTTGTGCTGCTCGATAAGGCGGTTATATTTTTTAAAAGCATTGATCAGGGGGACAAAATCGTAACTTTCGGGTACAAAAATTTTTGTAACATTTCTGCAGCCAAGGCCAAAATACAAATACACATCATCTGCCAGCCTTTCCAGTTCTTGCTTTGATTCGCTTCCATTCAGGAGGGCAACTGAAGTTCTGTTGCGCCTTATAATATGAGGGTATTTACTGAAATAATACTCAAAATACCTTGCAGAGTTATTACTGCCGGTGGCAATGTATGCATCGCACTCTTTCAACATTTCAGAAAAGGAAACAAAATTTTTGCTTTCTGGTTCGTAAGCCGTTAGCTGACCGGCAAGATGTTTTATCAAAACGCTGTCTTTCGAGGAAGGCTTGATGGTTTGTTTATGCCCTGATATAAAAGTGCACAAAAAATCATGAAACCCCACAAGCGGTATATTCCCTGCCATGATCAAGCCAATATTTTTGGGAGGCCTCTTTTCATCGGCAATTTGATATTGTGCTGCCCACTCTTCCAGCTTATTTCTTTGCAGGAACTGCAGGTTAATGTTTTTAACTGCCAGTTCAATAAACTCCGGGGTGAACCAGGCATTTTCGGCTGAAGCTTTTTCTTTCGCGGCCAGCCATGCTGTATTTCCAGAAACCATGTATGCCCCAAGCTGGATTAATGAATCAATCCGTTGTTTTAACCGCATAATTGCTTTTGTATTATATTTGGGCAGCAAAAATAAGTTTATTAACCCCCAATTTTTTAAAAGTTAAGCTATGGCAATAAAAATAACAGAAGAGTGTATTAATTGCGGAGCCTGCGAGCCGGAATGCCCGAACAATGCAATTTATGAAGGCGGCGTTGAATGGGCGATGGCAGATGGCACATCAGTCAAAGGCAATTTTACTTTATTAGATGGAACAGTTGTTGACGCAAACCAGAAAAATGCGCCTGTAAGCGTGGACACTTATTATATCACTCCAAACAAATGCACAGAATGCCAGGGGTTTCACGAAGAGCCGCAATGTGCTGCTGTTTGCCCGGTTGATTGCTGTGTGCCAGATGAAATGTACCGCGAAACGGTGGAAGTGCTCCTGGCGAAGAAAGAAAAAATGCACATGTAAAAGTGGAAAAAATTAATTGAAGAATATTTGGCTGATAGTTTATTTTATTCTTACCTTTCTGACAGATAATTATCTATTTTAAATGTAGCCTTCGGCTACTTATAACAGGCGGGTGATATTTCCCGTCATAAAAAGGTGAAGTGCGAAAGCTTTCACCTTTCTTATTTTGTGTTTTCCCGCTCCATTTTCCTTGTAGGATTGAAGGTTGTTGCATACAAATGGCAGGAAATAAGTTGTGCCCGGCCTTCGATAACCGGCTTTCTTTCCGGTGTTTATTTAGGTTGTTCTTGCTAAGTTTTTGTGAGGTGATTGGGCAAAGCAGGCCCATCGGCATAACCAGTGGTGCTGGCTGCTATGGCAGCTTTTACTGAGCCATCCGTAGTACTTTAATAATAAATGTTATAAAAAATGTTCAATTTTAAGCCAGCATAATAAAAAAAGCATTTTTTTGTTTATTTGCTTAAAATTCATCCCATTTAATGAAACCCAATATTGCATTCGTTACAGGCGGCTATTCCGGCGAATCGGTTATTTCCTATAAAAGCGCGGCTACTATTGAAGCGAATATCGACAAGGAGAAATTCAATGTTTATAAAATTGATATTACCCCGGAAGGATGGTGGTATGTTCCTGTAGGCGGTCAACGGTCAGCGGTCAACAGGAATAATTTCAGCATAACAGATGCCGGGAAAACAATACAATTTGATGCTGTGCTGATTGGCATTCATGGCACGCCTGGTGAAGATGGGAAATTGCAGGGCTATTTTGATTTGATGGGCCTGCCTTATACTTCATGTGATGCAGCAACCTCTGCGCTCACATTCAATAAAAGATATACTGTTGCGGTCGCTTCATTTGCGGGCATTAATGTGGCCAAATCAGTTGTGCTGATAAAAGGGAAATTCGGCAATGCTGAAGAAGTGATTAAAAATTTAAAATTCCCTGTTTTTGTAAAGCCAAATAATGGAGGGTCCAGCATTGGCATGTCGAAAGTAAATAGCCCTTCGGAAGAATTGGGTGCAGCAATTGAAAAAGCATTTAAAGAAGATGACCAGGTGCTCATCGAGGAATTCATCACAGGCCGCGAATTTACTATTGGCATTTTTCGTTCAAAAGAAGAAATCATTCCATTGCCCTTTACTGAAATAAAAACAAAAAAAGATTTTTTTGATTTTGAGGCGAAGTATACACCGGGCTTTACCGATGAAATTACACCGGCAGTGGTTGATGATGTAATTGCAGAAAAAGTGAAGGCAACAGCAAAAAAAGTTTACCAGGTTTTTAATTGCAGGGGCGTGGTTCGGATTGACTTTATTTTTAATGAAGCAAGCGGCGGGCTGTATATGCTGGAAATAAACACTGTTCCAGGGCAAACTGAGGCCAGCATTGTTCCACAACAGGTAAAAGCCATGGGCTGGACTTTGAAACAGTTTTATACGGCATTGATTGAAGAAGCGCTGGGCAGAAAAAAGTAAGCGGGGAACAAAAATAAAAATAATAAGATGCAACCTCTTTATCTTATCGAAGTTTTATCTTTTATTTTTTTTGGGATGCGATAATGAAAGCAAAGCCTATTTGCGAGCGGCCTGAAAATTCTTTCATCTCTTATTTTTTGTTCCTTATCTCTGATTTACTTAGTATTTTACACCTTTCAATAAAATAATTTTATTTGTGTTTAAATTTATTACCGGGAAACCACTTTGGGTAAATATGCTGGCAGCTATTATCCTGTTGCTGTTGCTGCTGCTCATTTTTCTTGGCTCATTGTCATTGATTACAAAACATGGCAAGACCTTGAAAATCCCATCTGTTACAGGTAAATCATATAAAGAGGCAAAAATGGCTTTGGAGGGCCAGGGCTTTGATGTGCAGGTCCAGGATTCAATTTATGTAGACACGATACCTCCGATGCAGGTGATCAGGCAATTTCCTGAAGGGGATAATGTCGTGAAAGTAAACAGAACGGTATACCTTACCATTAACCGGTCTGTTGCCCCCTTTGTTCAGATGCCGAATTTGATAGGCATGAGCTTTCGCAATGCCGTTTTGATTTTGCGGCAATATGGTTTGGAAGTGGGAGATACCGTGTTCAAGCCTGATTTTGCGAAAAACTCTATTCTTGGCCAGATGTATAATGGCGAAAATATTAAACCGGGAACACAGGTCCAGCAGGGAAGAAAAATAACGCTTGTGCTTGGCAATGGCATTGGCGCTTATGAGTTCCCTGTCCCTGATTTTGTGGGATTGAAATACAGCGAAGCTTCGGCGCTTCTTACGACAAACCAGTTGATACCCGGGGCTACGGTTATTGATACTGATGTAACCGACACGGCTAACGCTTATGTGTACCGGCAAAACCCTTCGCGGTTTGATTTTGAAGACAAAAAATACAACACGATCAGGCAGGGACAGACAGTTGATTTTTGGTTAGGGGTAAAGCAGCCTGTAAAACAAACAGATTCGATGGCTATAACCCCTCAAGCGCAAACCCCTCCTAAACAATAATCTTAAAAACGGTTTTATGCAAATTATTACTGCTGAAGAGCTGAAAGCAAGAATTGATAAGGGCGAAGAACTTCATTTGCTTGATGTGCGCGAGCCGCATGAACGTGCAGAATTTAATATTGGCGGTGCATTTGTTCCACTTGGGCAAGTACAGCACATGCAGGTAGACGAAATTGAAGATTGGAAAGATAAGGAAGTAATCTGTTATTGCCGAAGCGGGAACCGCAGCGGCCAGGCTTGTATGCTCCTGGAATCGCTTGGTTTTAGGAACACAAAAAACCTGGCTGGAGGCATGCTTCAATGGCAGGAAAAATTTGGCAGATGATTCCGATACATAAACCATTGCGATTTTTTCCGCACTTTTAGTGTACAGGGAAATGTGGAAAATGTCCGGAACTCTGCTGAACAGCGTACTGACCCGTCCTGAAAAAAGTTTAGTGGTTTTAGTAATAAAACCGCTACTGGTTGACTAAGATAAAATGCCCAAGGAACTTTCGCGCAAAGAAGAACTGCGAATAGCAGTAAAGGCCCACGTCTAGGCTTATTCGCCTTTGCGGATTCCCTTTGTGTTGTATTTTACATTCCATAAATCGTATCTTTTGTATTGCGCTTGCATACGCTGTAAAAAATCATCAAAATTCTTATCAGCATTTGGGCTCCACAGCACTTCGCTCAATGCGCTTAACCGTGGGAAAATCATGTACTCCACCTTGCCTGGGTTGCTCATGTATTCCGTCCACACATTTGCCTGCGCGCCTAAAACAAACTTCTGCTCTGCCGGGCCAAGCTCGGCTGGAACAGGGTTATAATAATATACTGTTTCAAGAGGAAGGTATCCGCCAATAGTCAAAGAATCTTCTTTTTTTGATTGGGCATGATCGAAATAGACATAATTGCCTGGGGTCATGATCACATTATGGTGTTGTTTTGCTGCTGCAATGCCTCCGCTTTCGCCACGCCAGCTCATAATGGTGGCATTTGGAGCAATACCACCTTCCAGTATCTCGTCCCATCCGATTATTCTCTTGCCTTTGCTGTTCAGGTATTTTTCTATTCTTTGAATGAAATAGCTCTGCAGGCCTTCTTCATCTTTCAGGCCTTTTTCTTTGATCAGGTTTTGGCAGAACGTGCTCCTTTTCCAGTTTGTTTTCGGGCATTCATCGCCGCCAACATGAATATATTCTGAGGGGAACAACTGCATTACTTCATCAAGCACATCTTCCAAAAATTTAAAAGTGTATTCGCTTGGGCAATACACGTCGTCATAAACCCCCCAGCTTTGTTGCACTTGCTTGCCTGTGGTGTCGCCTGCCCAGGTAACCCCTTTCGCAATTGCTGTTGATTCATCAGGAAAGCAGCTCAGTTGCGGGTATGCGGCAATGGCTGCGGATGAATGCCCGGGCATTTCAATTTCAGGGATGATGGTGATGTACCTGTCAGCAGCATATTTCACCACCTCTCTGATTTGCTCCTGTGTATAATAGCCGCAATTTTTTTCGTTGTCATTTCCAGTGCCCGGGTGATGGCCGATGATAGTGCCGTTCCTGCAACTGCCGATCTCCGTTAATTTGGGATATTTTTTGATCTCAATGCGCCAGCCCTGGTCTTCGGTAAGGTGCCAGTGAAAGCGGTTCATTTTGTGCAGGGCAATAAAGTCAATGTATTTTTTTACAAAATCGAGGGGCATAAAATGGCGGCCCACGTCGAGCATCAGCCCGCGGTATTTGAAACGTGGGTAATCTTCTACTTCAATAGCAGGCAACTTCAGCTTTGCCGATTTTTCGACGGGGAGCAATTGTATTAGCGTTTGGACGCCATAAAATGTAGCTTCATGCGTGTTGCCCTCGATTTTTACAGCGGATTTGGAAACATCCATCGAATAGCTATCCCCCGTTCCTGAACTGAATATTTTTTTTGTAAGCAGCTGAATATAATTTGAGCCGGGCTGGTTTGCAATTTTCAATTGAAAGCCATAAAAATCCTGCAGGTAATCGTTCAGGAAAGCAGCTGCTTTTTTTGCGTCTTCCCCCTCAGCCACCATCACGGTTTTTGAGCTAATGACAAATTCGCCTTTTTTAATGGTTTCCTTAACCGGTTTGGGAATGATAGAAATTTCCTGGGAATAGGAAACAGAACTTATTAATGCAAGCAAAGCAAAAAAAATGTTCCTCATGGTTTTTAATTGTAAGATGAAAGAAACGATTGAGTGCTCAATGCAAATGGAATGGAAAATTAACTTTTTTTAGAAGAGCGGATGCAGATTGTATCAAAAATGGCAAATATTTTTTTAAAAGGCCATGATGCGCCTGATGGATTGCCTGTGCAGGTGCTGCTGAATGAAAACGAGTGAGTAGATATGATTGCCTTTAATGCTAAATGCTATTGCCATTCAACCCTTTTTTGCAAAAAAAACAGCAAAACTGTTTTAGACGTATTGCTTCACACAAAAGAACAACGGGTACAAAGTAAAAAAGTCATTGAATGCCAGGAAAGCGCGTTGTGCCCTTTGTATCCGTTGCGCCAGTTGTGTGAAAGATGATGGCTTTTGAGATGAGCTCGGGTTAAACGCTGACAAGCTTCAGGCTCATTGCTGAAGAGAAATTTTTGAATTCACTTTTTACATCATTAAATATTTTCCTGAAAGTGGCCATTCGCTCAGATAAGGCATGCTGTGAATCATTCTTCACAGAACGCAGAATGTTAAAGATGTTCTCTACTTTTTGGAGGGAATCTGGCAGGTCGTGCCGGAGCGTGTCGATCACTTCTTTGTGGCAAATAAACAAATTCTGAAAGTGCTCAATTTGTGCTAACAGGGCAGGTGGAAGCTTTTGTGCAGCCATTTCTTCAAGTTCATGTTCAAAATGGCGGATTTCCTGTTTGATGGAGGAGAGCTCATGCTTCCATGCTTGCAACTCCCCCTGGAACTGTTCGATGGTGGATGATTCCATTGGCTTCAATTTTAGTGAAGAAATTAAAGAACTTAGTAAACTAAATTTAAGCATAAACAGGCAACTGAACAAAACTTTATTTACACAACCGGGCCTAACTAATGCCCTTATTCACTTTTGGTATTTGCAAAATAAAAGCCGCTGCTTTTTACCAAATCAGGTTATCAATTCAAATCCTTATTTTTGGGGCTTATTAACAAGGCTGATAAATATTTTTTAAAATTTTGTTGCTGCCGTTGAATTTTTTGAAAGCAAGCGAACAATATTTAACTAATGGAAAAAAAGGTAACGAAAATTGGTGTGCTCACTTCCGGCGGCGATGCACCAGGTATGAATGCGGCCATTAGGGCCGTTGTCAGAACGGGGATTTATTACGGGATAGAGGTATTCGGCATTATGCATGGGTATAGCGGGATGATTGAAAATGACATCATCCCCATGCATTCGCGCAGCGTTGCCAATATTATACAAAGGGGCGGCACCATCCTGAAGACTGCACGCTGCAAGGAATTTTTTGAATACGAAGGCAGAAAAAAGGCTTACAATAACCTAAAAAAACTGGGCATCAACGGCCTGGTGATCATTGGGGGCGATGGGTCATTCAGGGGGGCTCATAAATTCAGCAACGAATTTGATATCCCCTGTATCGGTATTCCTGGAACAATCGACAAAGATATTGCCGGCACTGATTTCACCATCGGCTTCGATACTGCCGTAAACACCGCAGTGGAGGCGATAGACAAGATACGCGATACTGCCGATGCGCATGACCGCCTCTTTATTATTGAAGTAATGGGACGCGATGCTGGTTATATCGCGCTTCACAGTGGCATAGCAACCGGAGCAGAGCATATTTTGATACCCGAGCACAAGACTGATATTGAAGAGCTGATCGATTCTTTAACTGAAAAAGAACGCCGGAAAAAGCTGGTGAACATGGTGGTCGTTGCAGAAGGCGACAATTTTGGCGGTGCAGAAGATGTGGCCAAGGTCGTCAAGGAAAGAATACCCACCGCAGATACCAGGGTGTGTGTGCTGGGCCACATCCAGCGCGGAGGATCACCAAGCTGCCTCGACAGGCTTATTGCCAGCCGCATGGGCTATAGTGCAGTGGAATGCCTGATAGAAGGGAAATACAATGTAATGGTAGGCATTGTTAATAATAAAATGCATTACACCCCGATGGAAAGGGCGGTAAAAGCCAAGCAAAAAATAACCGAAGAATGGCTAAAGGTGGTTAAGATACTTGCATCATAATTTTTTTCAGGCAGAATGAGATATTTTGCCTTTTATTTTTTATAGGTTAACTGAAACAAACAAAACTGTTCATGTCACAACATCTTGCAAAGTACCTGCACCAGGGAATGGATAAGCAGGCCGGACTGGAGCACACTTTTCATCGCACAAAAATTGTTGCCACCGTAGGCCCTGCTTGCGATACTTATGAAAAACTGCTCGACCTGGTGAAAGCAGGGGTTAATGTTTTTCGCCTCAACTTCTCCCATGGCGCTCATGAAGATAAGGCACGCATTATAGATCATATCAGGAAGATCAACTCCACTGAGCCTTATAATATTGCCATACTCGGCGACCTTCAGGGGCCTAAGCTTCGGGTGGGCGAAATCCAAAATGGCAGCATGGAAGTGAATGTTGGCGATACGCTCACCTTCACAAACGAAAAACTTGTCGGTACCAAAGAAAGGATATATGTCTCTTACCCCAACTTACATTCAGATGTAAGGATTGGCAATACCATTATGATTGATGACGGCAAGCTGGAAGTGAAGGTAGTCGGTATCGAGAAAAATAATGACGTGAAAGTTCAGGTAACGCTTGGGGGAACTTTGTCTTCAAAAAAAGGGATCAACCTGCCCGATACAAAAATTTCCCTGCCCGCATTGACGGAAAAGGACCTGGTAGACCTTGAATTTATTATAGAACAGAAATTAGACTGGGTCGCATTGTCTTTCGTCAGGAATGTAAAGGACTTAGTGATCCTTCGCAGCAAGCTGCAGGAGAAAAAAAGTAAAACCAAGATCATTGCTAAAATAGAAAAACCCGAAGCGCTTACCAACATCCGCGATATCATCCTTGAATCGGACGGCATTATGGTTGCCCGTGGGGACCTTGGTGTGGAACTGCCCGTTGAACAGGTGCCGCTGATACAGAAACAGATTGTGCGCAAATGCCTGCACCGTGCAAAGCCGGTGATCGTGGCTACACAGATGATGGAAAGCATGATCGAACGTACCAAGCCCAACCGGAGCGAAATTACTGATGTCGCCAATGCCGTGCTCGAAGGGGCTGATGCGGTAATGCTCAGCGCTGAAACGGCCACTGGCCAGCACCCTTCGCTGGTAGTAGAGACCATGCGCAAAATCATTATGGAAGTAGAAAAAAACGATTATCCTTATAACCTGGAAGACAAGCTTGTGCCACAGCCCCATTCGCCTTCTTTTTTAAGTGATGCCATTTGCTATAATGCGTGCAAGCTGGCAAATGATGCCAATGCCGACGCACTGATAGGGATGACACAAAGCGGTTATACTGCTTTTATGCTTTCCAGCTACAGGCCCAAATCGCCACTGTATATTTTTTCAAAAGAAAGGTCGCTCATCAATCAGCTAAGCCTTAGCTGGGGTGTCCGTGCATTTTATTATGGCGAAGAAGAAAGCGTGGATGATATTTTTGGCGACCAGGTGGAAATATTAAAAGAAAGAGGATTTATAAAATCAGGTGATGTGGTTGTCAACACGGGCAGCATCCCCGTGCAAATGCACCTGTCTACCAATATGCTCAAGATCACCAAGCTCGACTGATTTCCGGATTTTATTGGATTGATAAAGGCTTTGGATACAAAAAGTATTCAAGGCCTTTTGCTTTCATTTAAGGCCATAACAAAAACAGTATTCAGCATCGGCAATAAAAGCCGCATTCCATAAGGGCTTTAGCCCAATATGATAAAATTTAATCGGGCAACAATAATTGCTGATATAAAAATATTTTTAATAAGAACAGCGCGAATGCTTATTTCGTAACTTCAGCGCAAAACGATTATTATGTCAACACGCCGCAACTTTCTTAAACAAACTTCTTTAGCTACTACAGGTTTAATGCTCAGCAGGAAAGATTGGTTCAAAAGCCGTGAGCTGATCGGCCTCCAGCTTTATACGCTACGCAACGAAATTTCGAAAGATCTTGAAGGCACCATCGCGAAAGTGGCAGAGATTGGTTACACTTCAGTTGAAGCTTTTGGATATGGCAACGGAAAATTTTTCGGAAAAACGCCCGAAGAGTTTGCTGCTATTATAAAGAAAAATCATCTCGTATCGCCAAGCGGCCATTATATGATGATCAGCTACCTTACCAAAGGCGATGAAGAAGACCTGAAAAAAACAGTTGCCGATGCAGCTATAATGGGGCATGAGTTTATTGTGGTCCCATTCCTCTTCGATAACATGCGCACCAGTCTTGATGACTACAAAAAGCTGGCTGAAAAAATAAACAAAGCTGCTGCAGAGGCTAAAAAATCAGGGCTAAAACTGGCATACCACAACCACAATTTTGAATTCAAAGATTGGGGGGAAGGCAAGACCGGTTTCGAAATTTTCATTAAAGAAACAGATCCTTCTCTCGTAAGTTTTGAAATGGATATTTATTGGGTCACCAGGGCAGGGCTGGATCCCATCCAGCTTATTAAAGAGAACCCGGGAAGGATTAAAATGTGGCATGTAAAAGATATGTCAGGCAAGGAAGATCCTTCTTATACTACCAATGGCAGCCAGTATTTTACTGAAGTCGGTTCGGGCATTATTAATTATAAGGAAATCTTCAAGCACAAAAAAGAATCAGGCATGAAGTATTTTTTTGTGGAACAGGACGAGGTGAAGTTGCCAGTGTATGAAAGCATAACAAAAAGCCTTGGATATATTAAAAAGAACTTGTTGGGTTAGGCGGGAAATGAAGCGCATGCAATAGCAGGGATGGGATTGACATATTATTCCTTTCAACAATCAATAACGTCAATGGGCAACCGAAGAAATTTTTTGCAGCAGTCATCAGTACTTTTAGGCGGCAGCCTGGCATTTTCGCCATTTGGTAAAAGCAAGGTTTTGTTTTCAAGAAAACAGGTGCCGGCTACAGACAAAATAAATATTGGCGCTATTGGCATCAATGGCATGGGTTGGGCCGATACCACCGCGGCATTAAAAATTCCCGGGGTAAATATTGTGGCATTGTGCGATGTGGACAATAATGTGCTTGAGAAAAGACTGGGTGAATTAAAAAAAATGCAGCCCGGTGCTCAAAGCATAAAAGCGTATAATGATTACCGTAAGATGCTTGAACAAAAAGATATTGATGCGGTTATCATCGGCACTCCAGATCACTGGCATGCGCTTATTATGATTGAGGCCTGTATGGCAGGTAAAGATGTATATGTCGAAAAGCCGGTAGGCAATTCCATTGGTGAATGCCGGGCTATGATGGCTGCAAAAAACAAGTATAGCCGCATGGCGCAGTGCGGCCAATGGCAGCGTAGCCAGCAGCATTTTAAAGATGCGGTAGATTTCGTGTATACGGGACAGTTGGGTAATATCCGCACAGTAAAAGTGTGGTGCTACCAGGGATGGATGAAACCGGGCCCGGTTGTGCCCGATTCCGCCCCGCCGCCCGGCGTTGATTACGCCTCATGGCTTGGGCCTGCGCCAACAAGAACTTTCAACGCAAGCCGCTTTCATTTTAATTTCCGCTGGTTTTGGGATTATGCCGGAGGATTGATGACCGACTGGGGCGTTCATCTGCTCGATTATGGCTTGCTGGGCATGAAGGCCGATGTTCCAAAATCTATCAGCGCTTTGGGTGGCAGGTTTGCTTATCCTGATTTGTACGAAGAAACACCTGACACACTAACGACGCTCTATGAATTTGACACCTTCAATTTAGTGTGGGACCATGCAATGGGAATTGATAATGGTTCTTACAACCGCGATCATGGCATTGCTTATATAGGCAACAATGCTACTTTAGTGCTCGACCGCAACGGATGGGAAGTGGTCGAAGAAAAGCAAAGCAAATATAAAGTGAGCAAACCGCTTGCAAAGGTTTCTGACAATGGCGTTGACAAGCATTTGGCAAATTTCATTGAAGCAGTACGTTCGCGAAAGGCCGAAGGATTGCATTGCCCGATTGAAGCTGGCGCTCATGTGGCAACGGTGGCGCAAATGGGCAATATTGCATTCAGGAGCGGGTTAAAATTGGAATGGGATAAAGAAAGGGGAAAATTTGCTGATGAAACCGTGAATAAAAAATATTTCATGAAAGAATATCATAACGGATATAAGCTGCCGGTGATTTAGACAAGGATATGGAAAACCGCTAAGCCTGAATGATGCCAAATACAATGCAAATTTCTTTCAGGGCTTCAAGGGTTTTTTGAATAAAGGACATGTGTCTTCAACCTGCTCCCTGCTTCAATATTCGGGTGTTCAAATTCTTTTATAAACCTCATCCCGATTTTTTTCATCACGTTGATCGAACGAAGGTTCAGTACCGTAGTAAATGAAACGATTTCTTCAAGTTTAAGAACATTGAACCCATAATCAAGACAAGCTGTTGCGGCTTCGGGCGCATAACCATAACCCCAGTGCTTATATGCTAATCGCCAGCCAATTTCCACGCAAGGCGTAAAATCGGTTTCAAAAGAAGGAATGGACAATCCAACAAAGCCGATGAATTCATTGGTCTGCTTTAATTCGGCGGCCCATAAACCAAATGGATGCTCAGAAAAAAATTTTATTATTCGCCCCATCATGGCAGTCGTTTCTTTTTCACACATAGCAGAAGGAAAAAATTCCATCACCCTTTCATCGCGGTTCATTTCAACGAAAGGTTGTGTGTCAGGCTCTTTCCATTCGCGTAACCTCAGCCGTGGGGTTTCGATGCTGGACATGGGGATCGGTAAGTTGTCAAAACTTTGGGAAAGAAGGTCATTTCATTTTTGCTGCCCACTCAATACCGCCAAGAATATGTTTAAGATAAAGCGGTTCTGAAAAAGATTCGTCCGTATGTCCAAGTTCAGTATAAAAAGCCCGCCCGCCTTCGTATTCATGATACCATGCCATAGGGTGATTATCCCCGTTTTCTCCTCCGGCATAAGATTTTTCATCGATCTTAATAAGAACATGAACATCGGGGTTGAGGTATTTGAAATTATACAGCTCATCAAACCTTTCCCAGGTATCCGGAAGGTGTGCAGTAGAAACGTGTGTTTTATCAACCACTATAAATTTTGCTTTTTGTTGCCTTGGGTGCGATTTAAAATATCCGCCAACCAAATCGCCATACCACTGCCAATCGTATTCACAATCGGTTGCTGCATGTATGCCAACAAATCCACCACCATCGCGGATATATTCCTGCAAGGCTTTTTCTTCATCCGGGCCAAATACTTTCCCGGTAGTGCTTAAAAAAACCAATGCAGCATACTTCTTCAGGTTGCTTGTATTAAAGGCCAAGGAGTCTGTAGTCACGTCCACATCAAAACCGTTTTCCGCCCCTAACTTTTCAATAGCTTTTGTGCCGGCAGCAATGCTTTCATGATGATATCCATTCGTTTTCTCAAATATCAGCACTCGGGGCTTGTCGTGTTTTGTTGAGGATATCAAAACAAAATAAAACACAACACCAATAACAGGAAGCGCGGGCTTTAATGTAGTCAGTATTTTCATTGGCAAAATTAGTTTAACATTAAAATGCCATGCTGATGAACATGGCACTTTAATGAGCAATTATAGCGGTTTAATTTTAATGTTCCTGAACCAGACTTCATTGCCATGGTCCTGTAAGTCAATCCTTCCTGTTTTGAATGTCGCAAATTCGGGCCATTGTTTGAATTTGCTTCCTGCAACCAGTTTTTTCCAGTCTTCATTCCATAAGGTTGTGTGCACCACATTATAACCATTCAGGAACAGTTTAAGGTCTCCATTCTTTACAATAATTTCAGCTTCGTTCCAATCCCCAACGGGCTTCACTGTTTCTTTTGAACAGGAGATCAGGTCATATAAATCTCCTGCGCGGTGTTTGATAATTTTTCCGTCAGGGTGCCCTTCATTATCCAGCACCTGCATTTCGGGCCCGGTATAAAAAGGTTGTTTATATTTTGGGTCTTCTTTTACCAGGAACATGATGCCGCTATTGCCATTTTTTGAAATCTTCCACTCCAGCTTAAGGTCGAAGTCAGTATATTCTTTATCAGTCACAATATCACCGCCTCCAGTTGAGGAAGGGGTAAGGTGAAGCGTGCCATCATCTGCTTTCCAGGCGCTGCCTACTTCTTTCTTGCCGTAAGTGTGCCACCCTTTGGTGGTTTTGCCATCAAATAAAGAAATCCAGCCATCTTGTTTTTGAACTTTTGCAGGTAAGGGGTTATGATGCCGAATAAAATTAGCGGGGGGAGCGGAAGCCATCAACACGACCACCGATCCTGCAATCAAAAAATATTTCATGTGGGGTTATTCTTTTAATGTCATGATGTATTTCACAATGGTTTTTGCGTCAGCTTCTTTCAAAGAAGGGTGAGGGGTCATGGGCACTGTTCCCCAAATGCCAGATCCGCCGGCGATGACATGTTTAACAATCCTGTCAATAGTGGTATCAGCAGCGGGGGCATATTTTTTTGCAACATCACTATAGGCCGGCCCGATGGCAGCGCCTGCGGCATCTCCTTTTTCTAATTTATGGCAGGTCGTGCAATCATTAGCTCCTATCAGTTCCAAAGCTTTTTCTGCTTCAGGGCTGGTACTTGCTGTTGATGCCGAAGGCGGGGTGGTTGCTGTTGCTGCAGTATTGTCTTTATTTTCCGGAGCTTTTGTGTCACTGCCGCTTCCGCAAGCTGTTGCTAGAGCAATGCAGGAGAGAATAACGAATGTTTTTTTCATACTAAAATTGTTGTGAGAGATGATAAAATGAATTTCAAAGTTACGACAAACCTAAAACCGAACGGTTAAATTTTTCATTGCTGCCTGTGCCTGCGAAATCATCAAATGCTTTTTCCGTTGTGCGGATGATATGATTTTTAATGAACACTGCGCCTTCTTTTGCCCCATCTTCCGGGTGTTTAATACAGCATTCCCATTCGAGCACGGCCCAGCCTTGATAATCGTATGCTGTCAGTTTGCTGAATATGGATTTAAAATCGACCTGCCCATCGCCAAGAGAACGAAACCGCCCTGCGCGGTCAACCCAACTTTGATAGCCGCCATATACACCCTGTTTTCCGGTAGGGTTGAATTCGGCATCTTTTACATGGAACATTTTTATCTTCTCATGATAAAAATCAATATATGCATTGTAGTCGAGGCATTGCAGCACAAAATGAGAAGGGTCGAAAAGAAGGCATGCCCTTGTGTGGTTGCCCGTATGTTGCAGGAACATTTCATAACTGATTCCATCATGCAAGTCTTCGCCGGGATGAATTTCGTAGCATACATCCACACCATGCTCATCAAAATAATTGAGTATGGGGAGCCAACGGCCAGCCAATTCTTTAAAACCTGTTTCTACAAGCCCGGCCGGCCTTTGCGGCCATGGATACACTGCTGGCCAAAGCAGCGCGCCGCTAAAAGTGGCATGGGCATTCAGCCCTAAATTTTGAGAGGCTTTGGCTGCATATTTCAGTTGCTGCACTGCCCACGCTGTCCTCGCTTTGGGGTTGTTCCGAACAGCTTCCGGGGCGAACCCATCGAACAATTCATTGTATGCAGGATGAACGGCGACAAGCTGGCCTTGCAAATGAGTGGAAAGCTCAGTGATCTGCAACCCTGCTGCGTTAACAATGCCTTTGATTTCATCAGCATAAGTTTTGCTTTCTGCTGCTTTTTGCAGGTCAATGCAGCGGCTGTCCCAACTAGGGATTTGCACGCCTATAAAACCTAAGCCTTTCGCCCATTCGCAAATTGATTTCAGCGAATTGAACGGGGCAGCATCGCCTAAAAACTGGGCTAAGAAAATGGCTGGGCCTTTAATTGTAGTCATGAGTAATTTTTTATACTTTGAATTCAGTCCATTTTTCTTTTGATTGCGATGAAGCCACCACAGTATCAATAAAGGCCATTCCCCGTATACCATCATCTGCCCCAGGAAAATCAAGTGCTTCTTTTGAGGGTGTCCTGCCTTCTATTTTTGCTGAAAGGGAGAGCGCAAAATTCCTGTAGATATTTCCGAACGCTTCAAGATAACCTTCGGGGTGGCCGCCTGGTGTCCTGCAATTTTGCGTGGCATAGCTGGACAGCCTGTCGCCATAATTGCCCCCTGCGCGTAAAACCTGTGCCGGCTGGTCGAGCCATTTTATTAGTAATGTGTTGGGCTCGTGCTGGGCCCATTCCAGCCCGCCTTTCTCTCCGTACACGCGTATCTTCAGCGCGTTCTCTTCCCCTGCGGCAACCTGCGATGCCATTAATACGCCGGCAGCGCCGTTATCGAATTTTAAAAGCACATTGCCATCGTCATCTAATACCCTTCCCTGGACCATCACATTCAGGTCGGCGCAAAGATGCGTGACCTTTAGTCCGGTAATATATTCTGCAAGGTGGGCAGCATGCGTGCCGATATCGCCCATGCAGCCGCTTTTTCCAGATTTCTTTGGATCGGTTCTCCAGGCAGCCTGCGCATTGCCTTCGCGTTCGGTCAATTTACTGAGCCAGCCCTGCGGGTATTCTACCCACACTTTTCTTATTTTGCCAAATACGCCATCTTTTACCATTTGTTTGGCCTGTTTCACCATCGGGTAACCTGAATAGGTATGGGTAAGGCACAGCACCAACCCGGTTTGCTCTACTTTCTTCTTTAACTGCTTTGCTTCATCTAAAGTAAATGTCATCGGCTTTTCGATAATGACATTGAACCCTTTTTCCAATGCAAGCATGGCAGGGGTAAAATGTGCAAAGTTTGGCGTAACAATAGTCACAAAATCCATGCGCTTGTCTGCGGGCAACTTGCTTTCATTCGAGATCATTTCTTCAAAAGTGAGGTAAGTCCTGTCTTCCGGAAGAAAAAGCATTTTGCCTGATTCCCTGGCAATTTCCGGATTGATGCTAAGCGCACCGCAAACCAATTCAATAAGGCCATCCATATTGGCAGCATGCCGGTGAATGGCGCCGATAAAGGCATCTTTGCCCCCGCCAACCATTCCCATTCGTAATTTTCTTTGCATGATATTTTTTTTATGCTTAAAATGAAAGAATTATTTCAAAGTTGAGACAATCGGTTGATTAAAATAAAAATCTTTTTAAAATTGTCAACCCAACATTTAATAATGATGATTATTTCAAAATAAAAATTACATTTACGAATCTATTTCAAAAATTTAATTTCCGTAAAAGGACGGGGAACAAATTTTTTATATAGCATGCTTAACCAACGACAGTTTACATCCAAAACAAACTTGCCATGCAATCTAACATTAACCGGGACAAACTTTTTTGGGCATCTTGCCTCGCACTACTCGTTACCTCGCTTTCATTTGGCATCAGGGCGGGCATACTGGGGACCCTGGGAACGAAATTCAACCTTGACGCTTCGCAATTGGGAACTATTGCCGCTACTGCTTTTTGGGGGTTCCCGCTTGCGGTAGTCATTGGCGGTATAGTAGTTGACATCATTGGTATGAAAAGACTGTTGCTGCTGGCATTTTTATTTCATCTTCTTGGCATCATCCTTACTGTTTTTGCAAAAGGTTACTGGCCTTTATTTTTGTCTACCCTGCTTATCGGCATTGCTAACGGGACCGTTGAAGCCGCCTGCAACCCTTTGGTGGCTTCTCTCTATACCGATAACAAGACCACCAAGCTTAATCATTTTCACCTGTGGTTTCCCGGCGGTATAGTAATCGGCACATTGATTGTTTTCCTGTTAAACAAAGTAGGAGCGAGCTGGCAGGTGGAAGTGGCGACCATGCTTGTGCCCACTGCAATTTATGGTTACATGTTCTCCCGGTTGGAGTTCCCGGTGACTGAAAGGGTATCAGCAGGCATATCAACCGGCGAGATGTACAAGGCATTGCTCAATCCCTTATTTGTTTTCATGATCATTTGCATGTTTGGCACAGCCATTACAGAGTTGTTCACCGGTCAATGGATCGATGTGCTTCTGCGGAACGTAAGCGATAATGCTATTTTATTATTGACTATTGAAACAGGAGTAATGGTTCTTGGAAGGGCATTTGCCGGGCCCGTAGTTCACAGGCTTTCGCCCAGCGGTGTCCTTTTGTTCTCTGCAATTTTCGCTGCGCTGGGCTTGTATCTGTTGGGCCACTCGGGCGGCAATATGCTTTTTGCAGGTGCATTAATATTCGGTATCGGCGTTTGTTATTTCTGGCCCACGATGCTGGGTTTTGTTTCTGAAAATTTACCAAAAACAGGTGCCGTGGGAATGAACCTGATGGGCGGCGCGGGTATGTTTGCGGTTTCTGTTTATATGATATTTATGGGAGGGTATTACGACAAGCTGATAGCCGGAAAACTTCCTGTCGGGGCAGATATCAGCAAATACAATTCGGCTCCTGCCGGATCTGATTTTGCCAATGTGCTAAATGAAGCAAAGAAGGCGGCCGGCCCGGAAATTATTAATGTTACGATGATCATACCTGTGGTGCTGATAGTGGTTTTTGCCGGGTTGTTTTTTTATATGCGCGGAAGAAAAAAGCCCGTGCTCGCTGATGTTGCAGCATGATCAACGAAGAGAATGCTGTGTTCAACCATTCTTACCTTTTTAATACCGCCAATTATTTTATTTAATTGAAAACAACCGGTTTTTCGTAATTTACCTTTTTAACGAAATTATATTCATGCCGAACAAACATTCACGGCGTAGCGCCATAAAAAGTATCGTAGCAGGCACTGCAGCACTTGGCACAGCGGGAATTATTCCATCAACCGCTTTTTCTTCTGAACAAAAAAAAATTTTTGCCTTGAAAGGAAATATCAACCACTCCGTTTGTCAATGGATTTATGAAGACATGACACTCGACCAGCTTTGCAAAGCGGTAAAAAAAATAGGGTTCAGTGCGATTGACCTTCTTGCTTCAAAAGACTGGCCCGTGCTTCAGCAAAATGGTGTTTACTGTTCTATGTGCTATACCAATAATAACCTTGGGTTGTACAAAGGATGGAACCATAAAGAATACCATGATCATCTCATAAACGATTACCTGGAAGCCATTCCATTGGTGGCAAAAGCCGGTTACAAAAACCTGATCTGTTTCAGTGGGGCACGCGCTGGCATGGACGACTGGACCGGCCTCGATCATTGCGTGGAAGGGCTTCAGAAAATTTTGCCGCTTGCAGAAAAAAATAATGTGACCATCGTGATGGAATTGCTGAACAGCAAGATCGATCACAAAGATTATATGTGCGACAAAACGCTTTGGGGGGTAGAATTGTGCAAGCGCCTGAATTCTCCCAATTTCAAATTGCTTTATGATATTTACCACATGCAGATCGATGAGGGAGATGTGATCCGGACCATACAGGATTATCATGAATTCATCGGCCATTATCACACGGGCGGCGTGCCTGGCAGAAATGAAATTGACGATACCCAGGAGCTGAATTATGCAGCTATAATGAAAGCGATTGTTGCAACAGGCTATAAAGGATATGTTGCTCAGGAATTCATTCCAAAAAACCCTGATAAAATGGCGTCTTTAAAAAAGTGCGTTGAGATTTGTGATGTATAGCGGTGAATGGGCAATAATGGGTCGTTAACCGGGCATAGGTTATTGGTGAAGTGTGGCTAATTTCCCATTGGGCATTAACGATAATGGATAACCGAAAACAATTTATAAAACACAAATAAAAAGAAAGAATCATGGCGGACAACACTTATGATGCCATCGTAATCGGCTCAGGGATCAGCGGTGGCTGGGCAGCAAAAGAATTGACCGAAAAAGGCTTGAAAACAATCATGCTGGAGCGTGGGATGAACATAGAGCACATTAAGGACTATACAGAAGCCAACAAAGAAGCATGGGATTACCCGCATCGCGGCGAGCGCACTCAGCAAATGATTAAAAATTACCCGGTGCTGAAAAGAGATTACCCGCTGAATGAAAGGAACCTTTCGTGGTGGGCAAGCGACAAAGACAGCCCATATACCGAAATAAAAAGGTTTGACTGGTTCCGTGGTTATCATGTTGGTGGCCGCTCATTATTATGGGGCAGGCAAAGCTATCGCTGGAGCGACCTGTATTTTGAAGAGAATGCAAAAGATGGCATAGCAATAGACTGGCCAGTGAGATATAAAGACATTGAGCCATGGTACAGTTATGTTGAAAAATTTGCGGGGGTAAGCGGATCTAAAGAAGGGCTGCCTGAGTTGCCGGACAGCGAATTCCTTCCTCCGATGGAAATGAACTGTGTTGAAAAAGACGTATCTGCAAGGATCAAAGAACACTATAAAGGGTCAAGGAAAATGATCATTGGCCGCTGCGCTCATGCAACGGTGCCACTCAGCGGAAGGCAATGCCAGTTCCGCGACAAATGCTGGTACGGCTGCCCTTATGGCGGCTATTTCAGCACACAGGCCGCAACGCTTCCTGCAGCCATGAAAACGGGCAACCTCACTGTACGCCCATGGAGCATTGTTACAAAAATTTTATACGACAAGGACAAAAAACGTGCAACAGGCGTGGAAGTGCTGGATGCAGAAACGATGAAAACTTATGAATACAAAGCAAAGATCGTTTTTCTGAATGCATCTACTTTGAACAGCGCATGGATATTGCTGAACTCAGCAACTGATGTTTGGCCTGATGGCTTGGGCAGCAGCAGCGGAGAGCTTGGCCATAACCTGATGGACCATCACCTGAATGTTTCGGCGGGAGGCACCATCGATGGGTATGAGGATAAATACTATTTCGGCAGAAGGCCAAATGGGGTGTACATTCCCCGTTACAGGAATTTTTTCGGAGACAAAAGAGATTATTTGCGTGGGTTTGGATACCAGGGCGGTGGCGGCCGTGAAGGGTGGAGCCAAAATGTTGCCGAATATAGTATTGGCGGTGAATATAAAGATGCCTTAACTGAACCGGGTGGGTGGAATTTTGGAATGGGCGGTTTTGGCGAAACCCTGCCTTATCATGAAAACAAAGTTACGCTCGATAAAACAAAGCAAGATAAATGGGGGCTCAATGTGCTGGCTATTGATGCCGAGCTGAAAGAAAACGAATTGAAGATGCGCAAGGACATGCTGAACGATGCGAAAGAAATGCTTGAAGCGGCAGGAGTAAAAAATGTGCAGGGGGGCGATAGCAATCCTTACCTCGGCCGCGGCATTCATGAAATGGGGACAGCCAGGATGGGCAAAGACCCTAAAACATCGGTGCTGAATAAATGGAACCAGGTTTGGGATGCGCAAAACGTGTTTGTTACCGATGGGTCGTTCATGACATCTGCAGCTTGCCAAAATCCATCGCTCACTTATATGGCATTCACTGCACGCGCTGCAGACCACGCTGTGAGCGAGTTGAAGAAAGGGAATTTGTAACCGGCAGATTTGGAGATGATGAACAATTGAAAATTTGAATAGCTCCGGTCTTTTCAATCGGAAGAATATAATCAAGCCCTTATCAGAAGCTGTATAGAAATGATTATTGGAACAACCAGCAGAGCAGGTTAACCTTTACCAAAGCTCATGCTGGATCATCCAATTTATCATCACTTACAAGCTTTGTAAAAGTTGAACAGTTGTTATGTGAAGTTCTTTAAATTATTTTTAGACAGTTTCTCTGGCAGCAGCAATTTAATTTTCTCCATCATAAAAATTTTAAATCAATATGGCCGATAACACTTATGATGCCATCGTAATCGGTTCGGGCATCAGCGGCGGATGGGCAGCAAAAGAGCTCACTGAAAAAGGGCTGAAGACATTGATGCTCGACCGGGGCCGCAACATTGAGCACGTTAAGGATTACTTGAGTGCCAACAAAGAAGCATGGGATTTTCCTCACCGCGGCAGGCGCACACAGCAAATGATAAAAGACTATCCTGTGTTAAAACGGGATTACCCGCTGAATGAAACGAATCTCGATTACTGGGTTAAGGATTCAGAGTGCCCATATACCGAAACAAAACGCTTCGACTGGTTCCGCGGTTATCATGTTGGCGGAAGGTCATTGATGTGGGGAAGACAGAGCTATCGTTTAAGCAATTTTGATCTTGAGGCAAATGCAAAAGAAGGCATCGCTGTCGACTGGCCTGTCCGTTATAATGAAATAGCGCCATGGTACAGTTATGTTGAAAAATTTGCCGGCATCAGCGGGTCCAAGGAAGGCCTCCCTCAATTGCCTGATGGCGAATTTCAGCCACCCATGGAAATGACTTGTGTAGAAAAAGATGTTGCGGCCAGGATAAAAGATCATTATAAAGGCACACGGCACATGATCATCGGCCGGGTTGCTAATATCACATTGCCTCTTCCCGGAAGGACACAATGCCAGTTCCGAAACAAATGCTGGCTCGGCTGTCCTTACGGTGGCTATTTCAGCACACAATCCTCCACCCTCCCCGCCGCCATGAAAACGGGAAATTTAACAGTAAGGCCCTGGAGCATCGTTACAAAAATTTTATACGACAAAGATAAAAAACGTGCAACAGGCGTGGAAGTGCTGGATGCAGAAACGATGAAGACGTATGAGTATAAAGCAAAAATAATTTTCCTTAATGCATCTACCTTAAATAGCGCATGGGTGCTGATGAACTCAGCTACTGATGTTTGGCCTGATGGCTTGGGCAGCAGCAGCGGCGAGCTTGGCCATAACCTGATGGACCATCATTTGGGCGTGGGCGCTTCTGGCGAGGTGGAAGGTTATGAAGACAAGTATTATTACGGCAGAAGAGCGAATGGTGTTTATATACCCCGTTTCAGGAACCTGTTTGGCGATAAACGGGATTACCTGCGCGGTTTTGGTTACCAGGGCGGAGGTAATAGGGAAGGCTGGAGCAGGGATGTTGCAGAATTAAATATTGGAGAAAACCTGAAAGAGGCATTGAGCGTGCCAGGTCATTGGCGAATGGGGATCGGAGGCTTTGGTGAAACTTTGCCATATCATGAAAACAAGGCCTCGCTTGACAAAAACAAAAAAGACAAATGGGGGCTGAACGTGTTGGCTATTGATGCAGAGCTGAAAGAAAACGAATTGAAGATGCGCAAGGACATGCAGCAGGATGCCATCGAAATGCTTGAAGCAGCCGGAGTGAAAAATGTAAAAGGCCATGACAGTAATCCCTATCTTGGCCGGGGCATCCACGAAATGGGAACGGCAAGAATGGGCAAAGACCCGAAAACATCGGTGCTCAATAAATGGAACCAGGTTTGGGACGCGATGAATGTGTTTGTTACCGATGGCTCGTTTATGGTATCAGCAGCCTGTCATAACCCGTCTCTCGGCTATATGGCATTTACCGCCCGTGCAGCAGATCATGCTGTAGCAGAATTGAAGAAAGGGAACATTTAGAAAAGTTTGAGGTATACAGGGCGAATGATAACTATGGATTATCCTGTCTTGTTACAATTCATGATTCATTATCTTATAAACCTAAATGCTGTATAAAAAATTTATTCGGATGAAGCTCCAATTCCTAAGGCCAATGCTGCGAACACAAAAGTTTAATGACACGCTTGAATTTTATACATCAATACTCGGGTTTGAAGTAACCGGCAGGAGTGATGAATGGGGCTGGGCTAATTTAAGAAAAGATGAGGTAGAGATAATGATCGCGGCGCCTAATGATCATGAACCTTTTGAAAAGCCTGTTTTTACGGGCAGCTTTTATTTTAACACCAATAATGTTGATGCATTGTGGCAGGACCTGAAAGATAAAGTTAAAGTGAGTTATGAACCTGAAAGTTTTGAATGGGGGATGAAGGAGTTTGCTGTTTATGATAACAATGGTTATTTGTTGCAATTCGGTCAACCTGTAGGTTGATTGAAAAAATGGTTGTTTCAGTTGTCAACCGAGACCCGACATCGTATTTTAAAATCTTCATTACTGTAATGCCTGACGATTCGCTGAAAATAAATATCAATAACAAAGCTGTTGCGCAGCACACCTACGATGCTATCGTTATCGGCTCGGGCATCAGCGGGGGATGGGCTGCCAAAGAATTGTGTGAGAAAGGCCTGAAAACTTTGGTGCTGGAAAGAGGAAGAAATGTGGTACATATAAAAGATTACCCAACCGCAACATTAGCGCAATGGGAATTTAAACATCGCGGTTCATTGCCTGAAAAAGACAAAAAAGCAAATCCTTTCGTTTCGCACTGCTATGCTTTTGATGAAACCGCAATGCATTTTTTTGTAAAAGACAATGAGCACCCTTACATACAGGAAAAGCCTTTTGACTGGATACGCGGTTACCAGGTTGGGGGAAAATCTTTAACGTGGGGCAGGTGCACGCAACGATGGAGCGATTTTGAATTTACTGGGCCCAGGCGCTTTAATTATGGATGGGATTGGCCAATACGGTATGCCGATATTGCTCCATGGTATTCACACGTTGAAAAATTTATTGGTGTTTGCGGCACTAAAGACGGGCTGGAAGCTATGCCTGATGGCGAATTTCTTCCACCGTTTGAGTTGAATTGTGTTGAACAGCATTTAAAGGAGAGCATTGCAGGAAATTATCGTGGCCGTTACCTGGTCCATGCACGCTGGGCGCATTTAACACAGCCCAACCCGATACATATTGAACAGGGGAGAGGAAAATGCCAGGCAAGAAACCTATGTCAGAGAGGATGCCCGTTTGGCGGTTATTTTAGTTCAAATTCATCCACATTGCCCTGGGCCGAAAAAACAGGCAACCTTACCATTCGCCCTTTCTCTGTTGTTCATTCCATTATTTATGATGAGCAAAGCCAGCAGGCAAGGGGTGTGCGTGTTATTGATGCCAACACAAAGCAGGCAATAGAATTCTTCTCAAGAATAATTTTTGTGAACGGTTCTGCTTTAAACAGCAACCTCATTTTGCTCAATTCCGTATCCAACCGCTTTCCAAATGGTTTGGGAAATGATAACGGGCTGCTTGGAAAATATATTTGTTTTCATAATTATCGCGGTTGGCTGGGCGGCGAAATTGACGGGTTTGCTGATTCTTATTATTACGGCAGGAACCCAACAGATGCCATAATTGCCAATTATCGCAACCTGCATAAAATCGACACTGATTTTTTGGGCGGATATACAACCTATTGCGGTGCCCACCGCGAAAGGAACAATGATGGCAATGGTTCGCAGCAAATTGGCGCGGCATATAAAGAATCTCTTGCAGAGCCCGGCGGATGGAGGGTGTATGCCTATGTCCAGGGCGAAACAATTCCGAAAGAAAAAAACCATGTGCGCTTAAGCACAGATAAAAAAGATGAGTGGGGCATCCCGCAATTAATAACTTCTGTTGAATACGATGACAACGATGATAAATTGTTGAATGACTTTTTTGTACAAACAGAAGAAATGTTTACCAAGGCTGGCGCGAAAAACATTGCCCATTCAGACAGCAAACAGGCGCCCGGCCTAGACATACATGAAATGGGCGGGTGCAGGATGGGCGCAGACCCAAAAACATCTATGCTGGATAAATGGAATGCATTGCACCATTGCAAAAATGTTTTTGTGACAGATGGCGCATGCATGGCAAGTACAGGCAATCAAAGCCCGAGCATTTTATACATGGCATTGACGGCAAGGGCATGTGACCACGTAGTGGGAGAATTAAAGAAAGGAAATCTTTGATGCAGGATTTGATGCTGTTGAATGGAATTGCAGGTTTGCCAATTATGAAATTTGTAAATCTAGCTAAATAAAATAAAATCAGGCATCACAAAGCTAAAAGTAAAAATAAAAAAATGTAAAATGGGGGACACACTTAATATAAACAACAAAGCGCAACAGCAAAATACTTATGACGCCATTGTTGTAGGCTCAGGCATCAGCGGAGGCTGGGCTGCCAAGGAGTTGTGTGAAAAAGGTTTGAAAACCTTGGTACTGGAAAGAGGAAGAAATGTGGTGCATATAAAAGATTATACAGGCACAAATAAAGACCCATGGGAGCTTCCGCATCGTGGCAGCAACGACAATAAAGACAGGGAGGAAAGCCCTATACAAAGTAAATGTTATGCTTATAATGAAGTGTCGGGCAAATTTTTTGTGAACGATAAAGAACACCCCTATAACCAGGTAAAGCCTTTCGATTGGATACGTGGTTACCATGTAGGTGGCAGAAGCTTAATGTGGGGCCGGCAGTGCTACAGATGGAGCGATATAGATTTTGAAGCCAATGCGAAAGATGGTTTTGGTGTAGACTGGCCTATACGATATAAAGATATTGCACCATGGTACGATTATGTAGAACCATTTGTAGGCATAAGCGGCTCAATTGAAAATTTACCGCAACTGCCCGACGGCAGGTTCCTTCCGCCAATGGAAATGAACTGTATTGAAAAACAAGTGTCAGAAAGGATAAAATCAAATTTTAGCGATGGCAGAAGAATGATTATTGGCCGTACAGCAAACCATACAGCAAAGGTAGGCGATCGCGGCCCTTGCCAGTACAGGAATAAATGCCAGGACGGCTGCCCCTTTGGAGGCTACTTCAGCAGCAATGCCGCCACATTGCCGGCTGCAGCCCGAACAGGCAATATGACCTTGCGCCCTTTCTCTATCGTACAGGAAGTGATTTATGACAAAGGCACCAAAAAAGCAAAAGGCGTTCGTATTATAGATGCAGAAACCATGAAGACAGAAGAGTACTATGCCAAAATCATTTTCCTGAACGCATCTACTTTAGGCACTACGCATATTTTATTAAACTCTGCTTCCGATGCATTTCCCAATGGATTGGGCAACAGCAGCGGACAGGTGGGGCATAACCTCATGGATCATCATTATGATGTTGGCGCTTATGGCGAATCAGATGATTTTGCCGATCAATATTACTATGGCCGAAGGCCCAATGGCATTTATATACCGCGCTTCAGGAACATCAGTGAAGCCACCAAACAAAAAGAGTATGTGCGCGGCTTTGGCTACCAGGGCGATGGGGGCCGGGGCAGAAGGAGCATTAATGAAGGCATTGGCGCAGAATACAAAGAATCATTAACTGAACCGGGCAAATGGTCATTGGGTATTGGCAGTTGGGGAGAGCACCTGCCTTACTACGAAAATGTAGCCAGGCTGAGCAAAGACAAAAAAGACAAATGGGGATTGCCACTGCTTGACATTGACTGCGAATATAAAGCGAATGAATTGGCTATGCGCAAAGACATGATGAACAGCGCTGCGGAAATGCTTGAAAAAGCAGGGCTTAAAAATGTAGGCACTTACGATGCTATGCCGCCTCCGGGTTTCTGCATCCACGAAATGGGAACGGCTAGAATGGGCAGAGACCCCAAAACATCTGTATTGAATGCCAACAACCAAATGCACGACGTAAAAAATATATTCATTACCGACGGTTCATGCATGGCAAGCAGTGCCTGCCAGAACCCATCCGTTACCTATATGGCACTAACAGCAAGGGCTTGCCACTTTGCAGTAAATGAATTGAAAAAAAGAAATATCTGATACCTGATTCATGGGCGCCAGGTTTGAAGCTTCGCGATCGTTAATTTTGAGATTTTGGGGTTTGTGAAGCTGAACAACCAAATGCAAATCAGGAGCCAAAAGATAATTAAATGGGGGACACACTTAATATAAACAACAAAGCGCAACAGCAAAATACCTATGATGCCATCGTCATCGGCAGTGGCATAAGCGGCGGCTGGGCCGCAAAAGAATTGTGCGATAACGGGCTTAAAACTTTATTGCTTGAACGGGGCAAAAATGTAGTCCACATAAAAGATTACCCAACTGCTACATTAGCCCCCTGGCAATTCCCACACCGGGGCGAAATGCCGCTTAAGATAAGACAAGCAAACCCTGTTGTTTCCAGGTGCTATGCTTTTTATGAAGGCACCCAACATTTTTTTGTAAAAGACTCAGAACACCCTTATGTGCAGCAGAAACCTTTCGACTGGATACGTGGTTACCAGGTGGGTGGCAAATCATTATTATGGGCAAGGCAAACACAGCGTTGGAGCAAATTTGATTTTGAAGGGCCTGCGCGTGACGGATATGCAGTTGACTGGCCCATTCGTTATGAAGATATTGCCCCATGGTATTCGCATGTTGAAAAATTTGCGGGCATCAGCGGCAATTATGATGGCCTTGAAACTTTGCCCGATGGCGAATTTTTGCCGGCATGGGAAATGAACTGCGCAGAAAAAGATATTCAGCAAAGAATAAATGCAGCGTACCCAAACAGGAAAGTAATCCAGGGCAGGTGCGCGCACCTTACCAAGCCCAATGCCATTCATATACAACAAGGCAGATCGCAATGCCAGGCAAGAAGCTTATGCGAGCGAGGCTGCCCGTTTGGCGGTTATTTCAGTTCTAATGCATCTACCATTCCCTGGGCTTTAAAAACAGGTAACCTGACCATTCAGCCCGGATCAGTTGTTCATTCCATACTATTTGATGATAAAAAGAATAAAGCAGTTGGCGTAAATGTGGTTGATGCACAAACAAAAAAAACAACACAGTATTTTGCAAAAATCATTTTTATCAATGCAGCCTGCTTTAACACAAACCTCATTCTGCTGAATTCTATATCCAACCGCTTTCCGAACGGGTTCGGGAATGATAATGGGCTGCTTGGAAAATATATCGCATTCCATAATTATCGTGGCACCGTTTCGGCAAGCTTCGATGGGCCGATGGATAAGTATTATTATGGCAGAAGGCCCACTCAGCCAATGATGCCCAACTTCAGGAATGTTTATAAACAGGAGATGGATTTTCTGCGCGGCTATATGACATTTTATGGCGCAGGCAGGGCCCTCGGCAATGAAAGCGATGCAAAAGATCCGATTGGCGCAGGTTACAAAAATGCAATGGCTGAAGCAGGCCCATGGCAGGTTTCGATGATGATGCAGGGCGAAACCATCCCAAAAAAAACAAACGAAGTGTATTTAAGCAAGGACAAGAAGGATGAATGGGATATCCCCCAACTGGTGTTCAATGTAGGGTATGATGATAACGATGAAAAATTGTTGAAAGATTTTTTAGCACAGGCATCTGAAATGCTGGACAAAGCCGGCTGCAAAAATATTCAGCAGCATGACAGCAACCAGGCGCCTGGGCTCGACATTCATGAAATGGGCGGGTGCAGGATGGGCAGCGACCCAAAAACTTCGTTGCTTGACAAATGGAACGCTTTTCATCATTGTAAAAATGTTTTTGTAACAGATGGCGCGAGCATGGTTTCGACAAGCACTCAAAACCCGTCGCTGACATTTATGGCGCTTACTGCAAGAGCAGCAAACCATGCGGTGGAAGAGCTTAAAAAAATGAACATGTAAACATAAGAGGCGCTTGAGCTGTAAAACATTCGAACTTTAGTTCCGTTCCCAGCTCAAACTGGATAGCAAATACTCATAAACCAAATTTATAATGCCAGATACTTTAAACATAAACAACAAGGCAACAGCACGGAACACTTATGATGCGATTGTGATTGGCTCTGGCATCAGCGGAGGCTGGGCCGCAAAAGAATTGACTGAACGTGGGTTGAAAGTATTGATGCTGGAGCGGGGAAGAAATTTTGAGCACATTAAAGATTATGTATCTGCAAAAAAAGACCCCTGGCAATTTGAACACCGGGGCGGCGTTACGCAAAAACAATTGAAAGAAAGGCCTGTTATTGCGAGAACCTGGGGGAAGAATGAGGCAATAATGGATTATTGGGCAAAGGACATTGATTGCCCGTACACAGAAATTAAGCCTTTTAAATGGTGGAGGGCTTACCAATTAGGTGGCCGTTCTATCTTGTGGGGAAGACAAAGCTATCGGTGGAGCGATTTTGATTTTGAGGCAAACGCAAAGGACGGATGGGCTATCGACTGGCCGATCCGATACAAGGACATTGCGCCATGGTATGATCGCGTTGAGCAATTTATTGGCGTGAGCGGTTCATTGGAAAGCCTTCCTCAATTGCCCGATGGGCATTTCCTTCCACCAATGGACATGACTTGCGTGGAAAAAGATGTAGCGGCAAGGATAAAAGAAAAATACAAAGGACAACGCCACATGATTATTGGCCGGTCTGCGAACCTGACGGCGCCGATACCAGGAAGAACACAATGCCAGTTCAGGAATCGTTGCTGGGAGGGCTGCCCTTTCGGTGGGTATTTCAGCACCCAATCCTCTACTTTGCCTGCCGCAAAAGCAACAGGTAATTTAACAGTACGGCCATTTTCTATCGTAACAAAAATTTTATATGATAAAAATAAAAAGAAAGCAACTGGTGTTGAAGTGCTTGATGCAGAAACCGACAAGGTTTATGAATTCAGATCAAAAATTGTTTTCGTGAATGCATCCGCGCTCAACAGCGCCTGGGTACTGATGAATTCAGCAACGGACATTTGGCCAGGCGGATTGGGAAGCAGCAGCGGAGAATTAGGGCATAATATTATGGACCATCATTATAACCTGGGCGCAAGCGGTATCATGGAAGGTTATGAGGATAAATATTATTACGGCAGAAGGCCAAATGGCGTTTATGTAGTTCGCTTTGCAAATTTGTTTGGAGACAAAAGAGGCTACCTGCGTGGCTTTGGTTACCAGGGCGGTGCCAGCCGCGAAAACTGGAGCCGCAATGTTGCGGAGCTTAGCGTTGGCCTGGATTTGAAAGAAGCGCTGACCGAGCCCGGGCAATGGTCAATGGGCATTGGTGGTTTTGGAGAGCTGCTGCCTTATCATGAAAACAAGATCGCCCTCGATAAAAACAAAAAAGACAAATGGGGATTACCCATTTTGGCCATGGATGCTGAAATTAAAGACAATGAAAAGAAAATGCGAAAGGATATTGTTGCAGAAGCCATTGCCATGCTTGAGGCAGCAGGCGTAAAAAATGTTCAGGGGCATGACAGCGGGCACGAAGTGGGCGACGGAATTCACGAAATGGGAAGCGCAAGAATGGGCCGCGATCCCAAAACATCTGTATTGAACGCGCATAACCAGGTTTGGGATGCAATGAATGTGTTTGTTACGGATGGGGCATGCATGACCTCCTCAGCATGCCAAAACCCTTCGCTTACCTATATGGCATTAACTGCGCGGGCAGCAAATTATGCAGTAGATGAGTTGAAGAAAGGCAACTTGTAAAAGTAAAATTCAAAAATGGCCAAATTGCCGGTATCATATTGAACCATTTTCAAATTGGCAATTAAATAGTTTTTTATGTCAATAAATTTCAGGAAATTTAATTTCATAACTGTTCAAAAAAATACAATATGAATCGAAGAGAAGCTCTCTCAAGTGTTGCGCTGCTATTAGGCGGCACCATTGTTGGCACTGAGTTCTTTCTGTCTGGCTGCAAGCCTGAAAGAAAATATGGCGAAAGCCTTAACCTCAGCCCCGATGACATTTCTTTTTTGGATGAAGTAGGCGAAACCATTTTGCCAACAACTGCTTCATCGCCCGGGGCAAAAGCCACAAAAATTGGCGAGTTCATGAAAACAATCGTGAACGATTGCTATGAAGACAAGGACCAGAAGACCTTTTTGGAAGGCATGCAAAAATTAAATGACGCATGCAAAACAAAAAATGGCAAGATGTTTTTGGATTGCGACGACAAACAGCGCCATGATTTCCTGGTTGACCTGGACAAGGAACAAAAAGAGTACATGAACAAAAAGAAACCTGAAGACCCCTCACATTATTTCCGTATGATGAAAGAACTTACGTTGTGGGGCTACTTCACTTCAGAAATCGGCGCCACAAAGGCATTGCGCTATATCGCTGTACCAGGCAAGTACGAAGGATGTGTTCCTTACAAAAAAGGGGACAAAGCATGGGCTACTTAGTCCGCTGAATAGCACGAGCTAAAACGAACAATTAAACAAATGTTGATGCGATGCTGAATCCTTCAGGAATGCTTTCTGAAGGATTCTTTATTTATATATCATTCCATAAACGCAAATTGATGCATTTTTGATAGCAACAGGGTAGCCTTATTCAATCATGCCTTCTGATGTGCGGGGTAAACAAAATGCTGGCTGGGCTGGATGCCGGCATTAACCCAAAAATTCTTTTTTCATTTCTTCAAATGGTTGTCAACTGCCAAAAGCTTCAATGGCTGTCAATAGCAATATTGGCACAGCGCGTATGTTGTATGTCGCCTTAAACACATCCTGCTAAAATTCAAGATAGGATGACTTTACCGCCCGGCCCAGCGAGTATCTATCAACATTTTGTTGAAAACTTCATCAACAAATCTTTGCTCAACAGGGAAGCCGTTTCTAAATTTGACAAAATCTGTCAAAACAGGTATTTTCAAAATGGACAGTTTTGGCGACACCATAAGAAAGTTGAGAGAGGACAACGAATTGCCGCTGCGGACAGTTGCTGCTTTTCTTGACATTGACCAGGCTATTCTCAGCAAAATTGAACGGGGACAACGTAAGCCGACACGGGAGCAAGTGGTAAAACTTGCGGAATATTTTAAAGTAAAGGAAACCGATTTTCTTGTTGCATGGCTTAGCGACAAACTGGTTTATGAAGTGGAGGACGAAGACATTGCTTTAAAGGCATTACAGGTGGCAGAGGAAAAAGTAAAGTATATCACGAAAAACAAAGGGAAGAAATGAAAAAAGAACAAATACTGGAACTTTTTAGGCAGTTTGAAAATATTTGCTACCTCTATGAAGAAGTTGAATGCTGGAGTGCCCGTGAATTACAACAACTTTTGGGGTACAGTAAATGGGATAATTTTGAAAAAGTAATAAACAAGGCGAAAGAGGCTTGTGCCAATGCAGGTGAAACAGTTTCCCATCACTTTCCCGACGTCGGGAAGGTGATAGAAGCCGGTAAAGGCGCAAAGCATGAAATTACTGATATATTGCTTACCCGATATGCCTGTTACCTGATAGCCCAAAACGGCGACAGCAGGAAAGAAGAAATAGCTTTTGCCCAAAATTATTTTGCTGTACAAACAAGAAGGGCCGAGTTGGTTGAAAAGAGATTGCTGGAGTATGAAAGAGTAAAAGCAAGGGAAAAGCTCAGCCAGACAGAAAAACAACTTTCAGGAATATTATACGAGAGGGATGTTGACAACCAGGGCTTCGCTGTTATTCGCTCCAAAGGCGACCAGGCTTTATTTCATTTATCTACACCGCAGTTAAAGAAAAAATTAGGTGTGCCGGAAAACAGGCCGGTTGCAGATTTTCTGCCAACTATTAATATCAAGGCCAAAGACCTTGCTGCTGAAATGACCGGCCTCAATGTACAAAGCAAAGACCTGAAAGGACAATCATCTATTGAAAGAGAACATGTGGATAATAATTCCGCCGTAAGGGAAATGCTAACGAAGCGGGGTATATATCCTGAACAACTGGCCCCGGCTGAGGACGTAAAGAAAATACAACGGAAATTAGAAGGTGATGAAAAGAATATTTTAAAAGAAGCTAAAAAGAAGAAATAAGCTCATGCCAACTCTCCATTTCAAAGGAAAAACATTTGTACAAAATCATCACTTAGCGGTGAAATATCACCAGCTTGTGCCTAAGAAAGAATTGAGTTTGACCGATAATGTTTCTCTACATGATAATTTGATTTTACATGGAGACAATCTAAAAGCACTGAAAGCATTATTGCCAACCTATTCTGGAAGGATTAAGTGCATTTATATTGACCCGCCCTACAATACCGGAAATGAAAATTGGGTGTATAACGATAATGTGAATAGCCCGATGATAAAAGAATGGTTAGGAAAAGTAGTAGATAAAGAAGATTTAACAAGACATGACAAGTGGCTTTGCATGATGATGCCGAGATTAAAATTACTTCGTGAGTTGTTGAGTGAAGATGGTGCAATTTTTATTTCGATTGATGACAACGAGCAGCATAGGCTGAGAATTTTGTTGGATGATATATTTGGTGAGCAGAATTTTATTCAGAATATCATTTGGCAAAAGAAATTTTCTCCTCAAAACGATGCAAAATATTTTTCAGACAATCATGATTTTGTAATCTGTTACGCAAAAAATAAAATAGAAGGCGAACAGAAATCAGGCTGGACAAGAAATCTTTTAAGTAGAACAGAAAGCCAAGGCCAACGCTATTCAAATCCTGACAATGACCCACGAGGGCAATGGACTTCAAGCGACTTAACTGTAAAGACCTATTCTGCAGAATATGATTATATTATTACTACTCCAAGTGGAAGAAAAGTGAAACCCACAAAAGGAAGATGTTGGCTTACTTCAAAAGAAAATATGCAAAAATTGATTGACGATAATCGAATTTGGTTTGGAGAGGGAAATGGAAATGTTCCAAGATTGAAAAAATTTCTTTCCGAAGTTCAAGAAGGCATTGTTCCACTTTCAATTTGGTTGCACTTCGAAGTTGGGCATAACCAACAGGCAAAGCAAGAACTCAAGGAAATTTTTAGCGAAATTGACTTGCCTTTTGATACGCCAAAACCAGTTTCACTACTTAAGAGAATAATTCAAATTGCTTCAAATAATGACGATATTATTCTTGACAGTTTCGCAGGTTCAGGCACAACAGCACATGCGGTTTTAGAACTCAATAAAGAAGATGGAGGTAACCGCAAGTTCATATTAGTTGAACAAGAGGACTATGCCAATACTATTACAGCAGAAAGGGTAAGACGGGTTATCAAAGGCGTGAAAACTGCTAAGAATGAAAATTTGAAAACTGGTTTAGGCGGCTCGTTCAGTTATTTTGAATTAGGCCCGACCATAGAAATGGAAAGTATCCTTACAGGCAAAAGCCTCCCAACGTATGCAGAGTTTGCCCGTTACATATTTTATACCGCCACAGGCGAAGAATTCAACGAAAAGAAAATAAATGAAAAGAGTGGCTTTATAGGCGAAACAAAGAACTATGAACTGTATATGTTTTACAAGCCCGATGTGGAATGGCTGAAACGTAATGCCCTTACATTGGATGGCGTAAAAACAATGCCAAAGTTCAAAGGCAAGCAACGAATGGTTTTTGCACCGGCAAAATACGTGGATGATTATACCTGCATGGAGAACCGTATTGACTTTTGCCAATTACCCTATGAAATTTATCGTCTACACTAAGATTTTTATGATTAATGGATGATTGGATATACGCAATAAATGAAAAATATTTTATATGGCTTATTTTTAATTTTAACAAGGTTGAATGAAGGCTTATCCTAAAATCCTTCCATCCAATAAATCTTAGTAAAGATGATTTACGAAGAATTGACACATAAAATTATAGGTTGTGCCATGAAGGTTCATAGTACTTTGGGCAATGGCTTCCAGGAAGTTATTTACCAAAGGGCATTGGCTATTGAAATGAGGAAGCAGGGATTAAGTTTTACAAGAGAAATGGAAATGACTATCTATTACGAATCTGAAGAGATAGGCACAAGAAGGGTTGATTTTTTCGTAGAAGGAAAGATAATGGTAGAATTAAAGGCAATTATTGAATTAAACGATTCTAACCTTAACCAGTGCAGGAATTATCTTGAAGCTTATAATCTTCCGGTTGGTTTGCTGATAAACTTCGGTTCAAACAGCCTGCAATACAAACGTATTTACAACAGCAAACATCCTGAAGCAAAAGAGGCATTAAAAAATAATCCTAAAAAATCTTGACTAAGATTTATAGGAGTTAAGGATTGTAAGATGACTTAAAAAAAAAGAAAGATTTTGCGAATTAAAAAATCATAAAATCTTTTCATCATACAAATTATAGTACAGACAAATGAGGTTAAAGCATTACCAGGAAAAAGTGATTAAAGCTCTCAAAGATTATTTGGGTGAACTTTCTGAGTTCAGAGAAAAGTATCAGAAAGCTTTGGAGTTTGATGCCGATATGGCAAGAGATTATAACTTTCCTAAACGGGCATGGGAAAAATCAACGGGCAGTTCCATTTATCATTCCAAAACAAACGGCTTAGGCGAACCATTGCCGGATATTTATTTGAAAGTTCCGACCGGCGGCGGTAAAACTTTATTGGCTTGTCATAGCATTGACCTCATACAAAAAAGTTACCTCAAGAAACAAACCGGTTTAATTCTTTGGATTGTTCCGTCCACACAGATATACAGGCAAACCATATCTGCACTCAAAGACAGGGAACATCCATACAGGCAAACATTGGATATTTCAAGCGGAGGCAGAACGCTGATAAAAGAGAAAACAGAAATGTTCAACCGTTTGGATGTGGAAGAAAATCTTCTCGTACTCATGCTGATGTTGCCATCTGCTAACAGGCAAAACAAAGAAACATTAAAAGTATTTCGTGATGCCGGAGGTTTTACAGACTTCTTCCCTGCCGAAGATAATTATCCAGCACAGGAAGAATTAATGAAACGAATTCCAAACCTTGATTGCTTTGGTGAAGCAGGAGAAGTATTTAACAGGCAAATAAAGACTTCATTGGGCAATACGCTAAAAGTTTTAAAGCCTTTAGTAGTAATTGATGAAGGCCATAAAGCTTATGGCGAAAATGCAAGAACAACTGTACGAAATTTCAATCCATCCTTCATTTTAGAATTGAGTGCAACGCCACCAGATGGAAGTAATGAATTGGTAAAAATCACCGGAAGGGAATTGCATGAAGAAGAAATGATAAAACTGGATATTCACCTTACCAACAAAACAAGCCTTGACTGGAAAGACACGATGCTGGCAAGTTTTGAAAAGCAAAACCAGTTGGAAAAGCTTGCAAAAGAATATGAGCAGAACACAGGCGAATATATCCGTCCCATTTGTTTAATACAAGTTGAACGTACAGGCAAAGACCAGCGAGGAACAGATTTTATACATGCAGAAGATGCTAAAGAATATTTGATAAAGCAATGCAATGTTCCTGAAACCCATATTGCCATTAAGAGCAGCGAGAAAGACGATATTGAAGGCATTGACCTTTTTGCAAACAGTTGTGATATTCGATACATCATCACTAAACAGGCATTGCAGGAAGGTTGGGATTGTTCCTTTGCTTATGTTCTTACCATCCTTACCAATCCGAGTTCTGCAACGGGCATAACACAATTGGTAGGAAGGATTTTAAGGCAGCCGAAAGCAATTAAAACAAAAATCAAAGAACTGGATGAGTGTTATATCTATACTTTCAAACCAAATGCAAGCACACTGGTAAGAGAAATTAAAAATGGTTTGGAAGATGAAGGCTTAGGTGACATAGCCGGGCGACTTGTAAATGATGAAGGAACAAACGGGCTTGACAGTTTGAAGGAAAGAGAAATTCAATACCGTCAAGGCTTCAAAAAATTTGAAGGAAAAATTTATTTGCCAAAGTTTGTAATTCAGGAAAAAGAAAGCTGGCGGGATTTGATTTTTGAAGTTGACATTTTAAGTGAGATTGATTGGACAAAGATTGATATTTCAGAAATAGCTGAAAGAACTTTAACTGATAAAGAAAGCAAGGAACAAGAACTGACTTTAGGTTTGAGTAAAGAAGAAAAAGAATTACTGGAAGAAACAGGCAGACTGGAGACGAAAGGCACGTTGGAGATTGACGAAGCTTTTTTAGCAAGGCAAATTGCAGAGATTATACCTAACCCGTGGATATGTTACAATTTAGGTGATAATGCTATCAAACTGCTCTCAAAAAAATATGATAGGGAAACGATAGCTGCCAATTTTGTTTTCATAATCGAGGAACTGAAAAAAATACTTGAAAAGCAAAAAAACATTTTAGCAGAGAAAGTTTTTAAAAAACTGGTTGAGAAAAAGAAACTTCATTTCTTCCTTATCAGTAGAGCAGGTGGTTTTGTTTTGCCTTCACGGATAAAAGTAAAAAGCAACAAACAACTTATTCGTAACGACAATACGCCAATTCAAAAATCATTGTTTGACTATGTTCCGGAAGAAAACATTAATGAACTTGAAAAGGCAGTAGCGATTTATTTAGACGAGCAGGAAAAACTATTGTGGTGGTATCGCAACATGAGCAGACAGGATTATCACATTCAAGGATGGAAGAAAAATAAAATCTATCCCGACTTTATTGCTGCCAGTAAAAGCAAGACAAAGAAAGTGGATTACGATACCGTTTTTGTTCTGGAGACAAAAGGAATTCATTTAAAGAACGAGGACACAAAATATAAGCAGGACGTATTTGCATTGTGCAAAGAGTTGGGAGCAAAGAAAGCATGGAAAGAGCTGTTTGACGAGTTCCCTGATCATGATTTTGAATTTCAGGTTATACATGGAGACGAATGGCAGCACAAAATAAATTCGATGATGCAGTAGAACAGGCCGACACAGACGACCATGTCTTAGTTCACATGTAAAATTTGGCAGGAAACAATGCAATAAAATAGTTCGCCACAACAGCAAATGATATAATGTGGCTGTAGCGCTTTTGAGGTTAGGAGAAGCTGCTTTCAATAAATGTTTTATATAATAAGCAAGGGGCATTAACGTTCTAAATGAGGAAATGTCCAATAAGTAAGGCAAAAATTGACAGTACAGTTTAACGTACTATAGATAAACGGGAACAGCCAATTTTCATCTAATTTCTGTAAATTGAACAATAACTAAACCCGATGTGCAATGAAGACATTATCCGAAACCTGGTTCGCCGACGGTTATATTGATTTTGAGCTCAAAAAATACACTTTGCTCGCCTATTTACAGGAAGTAAACAAATATTTTAACGAAAACAAACTTTACCCTCAATTGTCCGATATCATCTTTCATTATAACAACCTTGTTGCTTTCAGGGAAAACAAAAAATACCTGCAGGAACAGTTCCCTAAAAAGCTAAGCGGGGTACAAATTGAAAAACTTCAGGTGCTGTATGAACAAATGATCGGCGATGATGACCTGATGCAGGAATTGGAAGATATCATCAACTATTCTGTATCTGAAATGCAAGCCACCATTTCAGGAGCAACCGAAATTTATGAGTTTGTAGAAACAAAACTTATCATTTTCCCGGTGGGCATCATTCCACTTGATGTGAATGAAGGCTATTTCTTTTTGAATGAAGGGAACCATCAGGCTACGCGTGTTTATCAATACCGGTTAAGCTTTTTTGAAAAGCACGATGAGAAATACAGGAGCATCCGGACCGAATATATCCATACTTGGGAACGAAGCATGGCGAACAGTTACGAGCGCATTAAATCAGAATTGATCAAAACAAAAAAGGACTTGCCCAACCCTGCAGTTTATTCTATTGAAACTGAACTAAAGTTCCCGGTAGAAGAAACCTTATTGCCGATAGCCAAAAGAAGTTTGGTGAGGTATATCGCGAAAGCGGCCTGATTATTTTATTTCCAGCCCCCAATCAATTCCCTTCAGTGTGGCAGGCACACCATCTGTAACCCACACAGGAGGTCTTTCGCCTTTTAGCAACCAGTCGAAAAACTGCTGCTCTCTTATTTGGATATCTTTCCTGTTTTTCCTTTCCACAAGGTTATGCGCTTCGCCGTTATACTGTAACAGCCAAACAGGTTTGTTCAACCTTCGCATGGCTGTAAAAAATTCAATGCCCTGGTACCATGGCACTGCTCCGTCATGATCATTGCTCATGATCACTAACGGAGTGGTTATTTTTTGCAAATGGAAGAGCGGGGAATTTTCAATGTACAAGTCTGGGCGTTGCCAAATAGTAGCTCCAATGCGGCTCTGAGCTTTTTCATATTGGAACTGGCGGTTCAGCCCGCTTTGCCAACGGATCCCGCCGTATGCGCTGAACATATTTGCCACCGGGGCGCCGGCCCAGGCTGCCGCAAACAAATTGGTTTGTGTAATTATATAAGCAGTTTGATAGCCGCCCCAGCTTTGCCCCTGCAAACCGATTTTGGTGCTGTCAATAAATCCTTTTTGGACCAGTGCTCTTGTGCCGCTGACGATATAATCAAAAGCACTTTTTCCGGGATGACCTGTTTTGTACCAAATATCGGGAACAAATACCACATATCCCCTGCTCACAAAAAAAGGAATATTCAGCCTTGATGGAGTTGGCGCCGGGGGCTGGTAGTGATAAAGAGTGTTGTTGTTGCGTTCATAAAAATAAACGATCATCGGGTATCTTTTCTTTGCGTCAAAATTTTCCGGCTTATATAAGATGCCTTCTGTTTCCTTCCCTGTATAAGATTTCCATTTAAAGAGCTCGGCAGTTCCCCAGAGGTATTGAGATTGCTGCGGGTTAATGTGGGAAAGCTGGACGTTCTGCGAGCTTGGATCTATAGAGCAATCCATGGCGCATACATTCGGAGGCGATTCAAAATTTTCTTTTAAATAAATTATGGTATTTGCGTTTTTTGATTTTGCAGTTGATAAAATATTATATCCGGCTAAGGTGTATTCGAAAGCTCCATTCAATTTGGCCTCATTTAAGCTAATCACGCTCAGCCCATAATTCTTTTTCGCCTCGTCATAAGCCTGAAGGATCAATTGCTGGCCCATCGTTATAAACTTTTCATCTGGGTCAAAGTTTAATTTTCGGTATTGGAATTTGGCCTTTCGACCCAAAGTTATAACCATCGATTTCTCTTTTCCATTTGGGTCAACTTTCCAGATATCATACCTGTCATATATAAGAACATATTGATCAGCTTCCATCCATTTTGCGATACCATAGGGAGGCGGGTCATCGGGCACATCGTTTTCTTCATCATATAATGGCGCTTTAATATCTGCTGCGACCTTATATAACTGACCTGTTTTGCTATTGTAACAAGAATAGTTTTTTTGCTTATCATCATATAGCAACAGGTACTTTCCTGTATAGGAGGGGTAAATGTTCCCTTTAAAATTTTTGATGATCAGTTTCCTTTCCCCTGTGTTTGTATTGATTGCATAAACGTCTTTAAATGCGAAACCCTGCCATTGTTTAGGTGCCCGTTTTCCGAAATCAGAAGAAGCATAAAAAGTACTGCCATCACCTTCTTTAGTACTTTCTACTTCAGGTATTTTTTCATCTCCCAATTGCAGTATTAAATTTTTATCAGCATCCCAAACGGTCAGGTAACTTCTTTTCAAATCTTTTTCCAGGTTCACCAATTGTTCTGGCTGCAGCTCATCATCTTTATAATTCCAGATGTCCAATCCTGCCTTTTCGAAATCTGGCACTGTGGTATCTTTAAGAGGCTTTATGGTTGCCAGGCCAAAAAACAAGCGGCTTCCGCTTTGGCTGAAATGCGGCTTGTAATTTTCGCTAATGGCCATTCCATGTGCAATGCCAGGTGAATTTTTATCGGCTTTTGAAACAGCGCTATCGAAGCCGTCTTTATAATACCACAGTTTATAAAATTTATGTAGCGATGTTTTTGAGCTGTCCCTTTCTGCTACAAATGCGAGCTGGCTTCCATTCTCGTCAAATGCAAAATTCGCGGCTTCATTAAAATTTTTCATCACTGTGTCTATTTTTATTTCAGGAAGGCTCACCAATAATATACAGGCCCTGCTCAGTGGATCTTTTTCACTGTCTGTGGTTTCAATCAATAATTTTTTTCCGTTCTTGCTGAAAAGGTAATCTTTAACAAGCGCAAATTTCTTATCCTCACCGGTAAGCGTATTCTTTAAGATCAGCCCGCTTCCTTCTTCGACAGGCGCTTTTTCTGTTTTTTTATTTGGCAACAGTATAGACATGCCTTTGGTTTTTGCTTCTGCTGCTTTATTGCGCAGGCTGTCGGCAACATGGTCAAGGCTGTCGGCCATGCGCGCCATATTGTATAGCCTTGTTAATGAATCAGGCTGGGACTTTAGGGGCAATGGGAACCCTTTTTCAAAAATATATGCCAGCCAGCCACCAGATTTTCCTGGGGTCTTATAATTTTTTACCCCGGCAACCTTTATCACACTGTCTTTCCCTAACCCCACAATGCCCAGAGAATCTTTTGGCATTTCGTCAGGTTTTCGCTTTTTTATTTTTGCTTCCCTCGTTTCTTTAAACAAAGGCTTTATTTTGAAAACCACAAACAGATTGTCCTCCGTGATTGTAGCATCATAGCCCCTGGCAATTTCCTTTTTGTATTTTCCATCTGAAGTTTGGATGACCAAAGCCCCGTCCCCTTCCTGGGGATTGATGGTATAGACGACATACTTCCCGTTATTGCTGACCATTTCCTCGCCGATGCTTTGCCAGGCATCGTACACTGAATGATCAAGTGGCTTTTTCTGGGAAAAAGAAAATTGCGGAATGCATAAGAAAAGCAAAAAAAAGATACGTCTTTTCATACACCATTAATTTATTCGATTAAAATTAACGCAACAGTCTTTCGTAAACATATATTTTTGAATATACTATCTTAATATGTGTTCATTCAGCCCGGTTTATAGTATTTTTGGATAGCCTTTATTTTTCATGCTGTTGAATGGAAAGCAGCTTGCGTTAATTTTTATCATCAATATTTATAAGATTTGAATATCCATTTTTACAAATACCAGGGAACGGGGAACGATTTTATTATTATCGACAACCGTAACTGGCGCATTACAAATTTGCCAACAGAAAAAATAAAATTTTTGTGCAGCCGCCGTTTTGGGATTGGCGCCGACGGGCTCATGCTGCTTAATCCAAGAACAGGTTATGATTTTGAAATGAAATATTATAATTCCGATGGGCGGGAAAGCACAATGTGCGGCAATGGCGGAAGGTGCATGGTGAAATTTGCCAACGATTTAGGGATCCATAAAAGCACATATTTTTTTATTGCTGTTGATGGAGAACATGAAGCAGAGATTGATGGGGAAATCATAAACCTTAAAATGAAAGATGTGGGCGGGATTAAGGAATATGAAGGTGATTTTATCCTTGATACCGGGTCGCCGCACTATGTAAAAATGGTAAGCGATGTGATGGATTATGATGTGCTCCATAAAGGGATGGAAATACGCTATAGCAAAGCGTTCACAAAAGAAGGAGTCAATGTGAACTTTGTGGAAGAGAAAGGGCCAGATGAAATTGTCGTCCGCACCTATGAGCGCGGAGTGGAGGATGAAACATTGTCGTGCGGGACAGGCGTTACAGCAAGCGCTTTGGTATTTTACCATAATGATGTAGGCTACAACCATGTTACTGTAACTACTAAAGGCGGCAAGCTAACAGTGAAGTACGACCGAATTGATGAAGGGATATACCAGAACATCTGGCTTTGCGGGCCGGCAGAGAAAGTATATGAAGGGGATATAGAACTTGAGCCGTGAAACCAAAGAATAATGCAAATGTGAGGATCTGCAGGTATAGGAAGCGATGACCCATTTCAAAACTCCAATTTTGAACAAAGGCACTGCACAAAAGTGAAAAAAGAGCGACTTTTCAAGAGTTCGTTGAGGCATAGTATAAAATATTCTTGCTTTTGCGATAGGCTTATAATTTTTTGATGAATATGGTGATTGGAAAGGATAAGGCGAAACAATAATCTGGAAACAAAATCACAGCTATGTTCAACATCCGCGTTTACGGCATACTGTTCGGGGAAAATAAAAAAGTGTTGGTAAGTGATGAATACATACGAGGAAGCTATTACACTAAATTTCCCGGAGGCGGGCTTGAATTTGGAGAGGGCACACGGGATTGCCTGAAAAGAGAATTCAAAGAAGAAATGGACCTGAAAGTAAAGATTGCCGGCCACATTTATACCACAGATTTCTTCCAGATGAGCGCTTTTAACCCGGAGCACCAGATTATTTCCATCTATTATTTTGCCGAAGCCCTTGAGCCAATCAAAGCTCCCCTGCGCATCAAGCCTTTTGATTTCGATGAACGTGAATTAAAAGTTTACGAGCAAAAAAAGGAAACAGAAACTTTCCGGTTTATTGATTGGCAAGATTTCTCTGACGAAAAAGTTACCCTGCCCATTGATAAGGTAGTGGCCAGGATGGTGAAAGAGAATTATTAAGGCAAAACGGCAATCTTTATCTTGGGTAGCACATTTCAAATCAACTGGTGGGTTTGTTTGATCACCCCCATTACAAACGTGCTTTGTAATTGCCCGATGTTCTCTGCCTGGCTCAACTTGTTCACATGAAAATCATAATAGGCATCCATGTTTTCGACAATCACTTTCAGCATGAAATCGAATTCTCCGGAAATGTTGTAACATTCTATCACTTCCTTTAATTCATTAATCAGCTTTATGAATTTTGCACCGGATTTTTTGTTGTGCTCTTTTAACGATACGTAACAAATTATCATCAGCCCTTTGCCAACTTTCGAGTGATCTACTAGTGCAGCATATTGCCTGATCACCCCCGCATCTTCCATGCGCTTGATGCGTTCGTGCACAGGCGTTGTGCTGAGGTGCACCAGGTGGGCAATTTCCCTCACCGTCCTCTTGCCGTTCTCTTGCAGCAATTGCAATATGGCACGGTCTTTACCATCAATATGGAAAACAGCAGGATTTTCTTTTTGCGCATTTTTTTCTGGCATAAAATATAGGTTTGTTCTAAATAGTTAACAAATTATGAAACTATGTTCTAAAAATAGGAATAAATTATGATATTTTGTTCTTCATTGTTAGCTTTGCCTTCCTGTTATTTGAACATTTCAATTCTTTAAAAAACAAATCATGTCAAACGTAAAAACAAAAGCTGACCTGGGCCTTCCTTACAAGGTAAAAGATATGGGCCTTGCAGAATGGGGCCGCAAAGAAATCAAATTGGCTGAAGCAGAAATGCCAGGGCTGATGGCCATTCGCGCTGAATATGGCAAGCAAAAGCCATTGAAAGGCGCACGCATTGCGGGCTGTCTGCACATGACCATACAAACTGCTGTATTGATTGAAACGCTGATCGAGTTGGGAGCGGAAGTTCGTTGGAGCTCATGCAACATTTTCTCTACACAGGACCAGGCTGCCGCTGCTGTTGCTGCAGCAGGTGTTGGCGTGTTTGCATGGAAAGGGCAAACTTTGGAAGAAGCAGACTGGTGCATTGAACAGACTTTGTTTTTTGGAAGCACTGAAAGGCCATTGAACATGATACTTGATGATGGCGGTGATTTGACAAATATGGTGTTCGATAAATACCCCGAATTGATACAATACGTAAAAGGATTGAGCGAAGAAACAACAACAGGTGTTCACCGTTTGTATGAAAGAATGGAAAAAGGCACCCTGCCTGTTCCGGCTATTAATGTGAACGATTCTGTAACGAAATCGAAATTTGATAACAAATACGGCTGCAAAGAAAGCCTTGTTGATGCCATACGCCGTGCTACTGACGTAATGATGGCTGGAAAAGTTGCTGTTGTGGGGGGGTATGGCGATGTAGGCAAAGGCTCTGCGGCTTCATTAAAAGGCGCGGGCTGCCGGGTGATTGTTACGGAAATCGACCCCATCTGTGCATTGCAGGCTGCTATGGATGGGTTTGAAGTAAAGAAGATGATTGATGCGGTTAAAGAAGCTGACATCATTGTCACCGCTTCAGGCTGCCGCGACCTCATCACTGAAAAGCATTTCAGGTTAATGAAAGACAAAGCCATTGTGTGCAATATCGGGCATTTCGACATTGAAATTGATATGGCCTGGCTAAATAAAAATTATGGCAGCACCAAGAACATTATAAAACCACAGGTTGATTTATACACTATTGAAGGCAAAGATGTTATTGTTCTTGCTGAAGGCCGCCTTGTTAACCTTGGATGCGCAACCGGGCATCCTTCATTTGTAATGAGCAATTCTTTTTCTAATCAAACCCTGGCACAAATTGAGCTGTGGAGCAATCACAGTAAATATGAAAATAAGGTTTATGTTCTCCCAAAGCATCTTGACGAAAAAGTGGCACGCCTTCACCTTGGGAAAATTGGCGTTGAACTGGATGAACTGACCGATGATCAGGCAGGCTATCTTAACATCCAGAAGAATGGCCCCTTTAAACCTGAACATTACAGGTACTAATCTTAAAAATAAATCAAGCAAAAGCTCTTCCTCTGGAAGAGCTTTTTTATTCCTAAAACCCGGCTTCAATGATTTAATCTGGCAATCGGGAACCGGGCAGCTTTATATGAAAAAGAAATTTGGGAACAGCGATTCCCTCAATTGGAAACTTATTGTGTGGATAACATCATAAACCACTTATTCTCAAACCCCGTTTTTGCTGGTATCGTTATTGACCCCCTTATAGCAAATCGCCAAGACTATGAGTAAGAAAAATCCTATCAGTTTTATCCAGCAAAAAATTCAGGAGCTAAAAACAGCATTGTTTTTTCCTGAAACAGGGTCCTTGTTGAATATCCCTAATTACCTGGTCAATAACATCCAGGTAGATGAAGCAGGGAATATCTGGTTCATCATCAGCAAACCTGCGGAGTACATTGATTTGCTTGATAAAAATTTTCATTGCAAGCTAGATTTCTTCAAGAAAGGTGTTAACCATTATGTGAAAGTGCAGGGGAGAGCAACAATTTTCGACAAGCAAGAGGAGATGCCTTTTTCAAAAGATATGCGCGAAATCAAAAAATGCTTGAAAAATAAACAAATGGCTGCCGTAAAAGTTGAGATTGAACAGGCCGATTATTTTGTAACTCCCGCAGAAAATGATGCGGTGTCTAAAAACAAAAAAAGCTTTTTTACGAACCTGTTCCCTCAATATAACAACACAAGCTTTTATTTTAAGAACTCCTTTTCGAACTAGCATTTAGCCCAAAACCTTAAACTTTAATGCCAGGGACCAGATTTGATCCCTGGCATTTTTCGTTTTGCCAACTGGCCCTCACATGGCAAAATCGCTTTAAATTTGCACAGTTAAAATATCATTTAATGGACTTTGTCGATTATTATAAAATATTAGGTATTGGAAAAGGTGCTTCTCAGGATGACATAAAAAAAGCTTACAGGAAGCTCGCCAGGAAACATCACCCGGACCTGAACCCTAATAATAAAGAAGCGCATAAATTGTTCCAGCAAATAAATGAAGCCAATGAAGTACTGAGCGACCCGGAAAAGAGAAAGAAGTATGATGAATATGGAAAAGACTGGAAACATGCGGAACAATTTGAAAAAGCCAGGCAATCTTCTTCGCACCAACATTTTGGAAATGCCGGGGCGCAAAACTTTTCAGGAGATTTTGACGAAGGGCAATTTTCAGATTTCTTCGAGTCCTTATTCGGAGGTATGAAGAGCGGCCGTGGAGGCCCTCAAACAAAGTATCGGGGACAGGATTACAATGCCGAGCTGCAGCTCAACTTAACAGATGCTTATTCTGCTCATCAGCAAACCTTAGCGGTTGATGGGAAAAATTTGCGGATCACTATACCTGCTGGTGTCGAAAACGGGCAGAAAATTAAACTGAAAGGGCATGGCGGCCCCGGGGTCAATGGAGGCCCTAATGGCGATTTGTACATTACTTTCGCCATTATCAACAATACAAAATTCAAGCGCGATGGGAACGATTTGTATACTACTGCTGATATTGATTTGTACACCGCATTGTTAGGTGGTGAAGTAACCATCGATACCATGGGCGGGAAGGTGAAACTGAAAATAAACCCTGAAACACAAAATGGAACAAAAATCAGGTTGAGAGGGAAAGGGTTTCCAGTATATAAAAGCGAAGGGAATTTTGGCGACCTTTTTATTGTCTATAATGTTAAATTGCCTACAAGCCTGAGCACAAGACAAAAGGAGCTTTTTACTGAATTGTCAAAGCTGCAAACAAAATAATCAAAAGCATGCAAACTGAAAATTTGATTCCACTGAAGGATTTCTGTACGGGCCATAGCCTTCAGCTTTCTTTTATTGAAACATTACAGCATTATGACCTGATCGAAGTGACCACTATAGAACAAGCTTTATATATACATGACCGCGATCTTCCTAAACTTGAACAATTGACAAGGTTGCACCAGGATCTGGATATTAACCTTGAGGGCATAGAAGCCATTGCAAACCTGCTTCAACAAATGGATGACATGCATGAAGAAATAATAATGCTCAGGAACAAATTAAACGCCTACAAAAATTTGTAATCATTTATCCTATAGAACACGAGGCTTGAAAATGGCAACACATTCCGAAGTGCCCGGAGATGGGCTTTCTAAATTCCCACAGCGCTAAATTTATTTCGAAGCAATCAAACCTTTCTTTTCGCTGAGCGCTTTAATATTCCTGCATTTTCCGAAAACCCTTATAGCTACCCTTTCATTAAACCTGCAGAATAATTTCAGGTCTATTATATGCAATTGGCCTTTAAAAAATTTTTGGAACCTTAAAACTTTAAAAACATGAAAACGCTCTTTGCCATCACATCAATCGTTTCGATGGTTATTATGGGAATTGTAAGTTATAAGCTTTTTTCAAGCTCACAATTTTATGCTTCAGCTTTGCTGACAATAGCGAGCTATTTGACGGCCTCGCTACTGGTAAATGTTCTCGGGAACAGAAAAATGAGCTTATAAAATCAATTCCTTAATCATGAAAAAACAAATTGTTAATGGCACAAACCTGTAAAATCAATAAACCCGGTTTGTGCCATTGTTGTTGGCCATCTTCTCCTGAAAATTTTTATATTTTACTCCCCTTTAAAGCAAAATAAATTCATATTCAGTTCGTTTATAGCATATAAGAAGGAACAAATTTAATATTTGGTGTCTTCTGTATTTGGTATTATTACCTTGTAACACTCGATCTTATTGAGTAGTTTTAGGTTAATTGAAAATCCAATTCCTTATAAATCAGAATCCATGGAAACAATTGTAACGATTCTTCAGGCATTGCAATTTAATGCGCTGGAGGTGTTTGCAGTCATCGCTGCTTTTTTTAGTGTTGGGTATTGGTTTGGCACTCGCAAAACCAATAGAATGCAAAAAAGAATTTATAAGTTAGAGAATGACATGCTTGATTTGAATGCTGAACTGCTCTATGGCAAGGACGAAGCCAGGATCATAGAGATTAGAAATTCTTCAGAAAAAAATAAGAACGTAGCGAATTAAATTTACTTTCTCATCTTCTCTTCAAAATTAATTAAATAGAATTTATTGAGGGCATATTATGCTACAAGCCCTGCATTTTGCTAATGCACAATAGCAGGCTTTCTTTCCATTCTTTTAGCTGCACATGATATGTAGCACAGATTTTTGTTTTGTCCAATAAAGAATAGTGAGGTCTTTTTGCAGGGGTGGGGTATTTTGAAGAAGGGATTGGGTATACTTTGCAGTTGCTTTCTATTGCTTGCTTTATCGCCACAGCAAAATCGTACCAACTGATTTCTCCATCATTGCTATAATGATAAATACCAGGAACAAATTCCCGGCTGCTGGCAATGTTTAATATATCTTTTGCCAGGTCATAAGCATAAGTGGGCGATCCAATTTGGTCATTAACTACGTTGATGGATTCTCTTTCTCTCATCAGTTTCATCATGGTCTTTACAAAATTATTGCCGAAACTTGAATATACCCAAGATGTGCGAATAATGACGGTTTGGCCATTTTCTTTCATTGCAAGCTCCTCGCCTTTTAACTTAGAAGCTCCGTAAACATTGATTGGCGCTTTTGGGTCATCTTCTTTCAATGCAGATGGAGAATTGCCATCAAAAACATAATCTGTGGAAATATGGATAAACTTTGTATTGAATAACCTGCATACAGCAGCCAAATAGCCAACTGCTTCAGCATTGACCCCAAATGCGGTTTCTTTATCAGACTCGGCTTTATCAACAGCTGTATAAGCTGCACAATTAATGCAAAAAGAAGGATGTGATTTCTCAAAAGCTGCCCTCACTTTTGCCTGATCAGTAATGGCTAAATCGGAGCGTGAAAGAAATATAAATTCAAGCCCAGGATAAAATGGAGAGGCTGCCTGTATTTCTTGGCCAAGCTGCCCGTTGGCGCCTGTTACTAAAACAATGGGTTTTGACATGGGCGCTATAAGGTTACAAATTGAAAATTGTTCATGCAATTTTCGAAAGAAGGCAATTCAAGGTCTTTTGGTGACAATTTAATTTTTTGGGCCGGCACCTTCCAGTCGATATTCAAAAAATCATCATCATAAATAATACCAGCTTCACTTGCTTTATTATAAAAGCCATCACACTTATACATCACATCCGCAGTTTCGCTCAGCACAACAAAGCCATGCGCAAAACCTTTTGGCACCAGCAACTGTTTCTTGTTTTCATCAGACAATTCAATGCTATATGTTTTTCCATAAGTGGGCGACCCCCTTCTGATATCTGCAACGACATCCAGGATGTTCCCTTTTAGTACCCTTACGAGTTTGGTTTGCGAATAAGGGTTAAGCTGGTAGTGCAGCCCGCGCAGCACGCCGTAATTTGAGTGGGACTGGTTATCCTGAACAAAATTCATTTCTGCTCCATTTTGCTGAAACAGTTTTTGATTATATGATTCAAAGAAATAGCCCCTTTCATCTTTAAAGATGAAAGGCTCAAACACAAGCAGCCCCGGGAATTCTGTAGCAACAAAAGGCATATAATAAAAAATGTACGCTAAAAAAATTTTTATCTTTTTGCGTATTGATCTTCATAATATTTCTGATAATCTCCTGAGGTCACATGTTTTACCCAATCCTCATTTTGAAGATACCAGTCAACCGTTTTTTCCAGCCCTTCTTCAAATTGCAGAGAAGGCTCCCATCCCAGCTCTTTATTCAATTTTGAAGCATCAATAGCATATCTCAGGTCATGACCTGGCCTGTCTTTAACAAAAGTGATTAGCTTTGCCGATTCATCTTTGGCGCGGCCTAATTTTTTATCCATGATATTGCAGAGCAGGTGCACGATATCGATGTTCTTCCATTCATTAAATCCGCCGATATTATATTTCTCGCCGTTTTTGCCGTTATGAAAAATGGTGTCGATTGCTCTTGCATGGTCTTCTACCCAAAGCCAGTCGCGTACGTTTTCGCCCTTGCCATAAACCGGTAGTGGTTTATGGTTTTTTATGTTATTAATCATTAACGGAATAAGTTTTTCGGGGAAATGGTGTGAGCCATAGTTGTTAGAGCAATTTGACAGGACAACAGGTAGCCCATAAGTATGGTGATACGCCATTACAAAATGATCGGAAGAAGCCTTAGATGCAGAATAAGGAGAGCGTGGGTCGTAAGGCGTTCTTTCAGTAAAAAATCCTTCTTTTCCTAATGAGCCATAAACTTCATCTGTGGAAACATGATAAAATAATTTCCTGTTTATGTCACCTGCCCAATGTTTTGAACAGGCATTTAATAAACTGGCAGTGCCAAGAACATTTGTTCTTACGAATGCAAGCGGGTCGAGAATAGACCGGTCAACATGGCTCTCCGCTGCCAGGTGAACAACAGCATCAAACTGATACTGGTCGAACAATTCATTTATGCGGGCTTCGTCAGTAATATCGCCCTTTTCAAATCTATAATTTGCTTCATTTTCCACATCGCGCAGGTTTTCCAGGTTGCCTGCATAGGTGAGGGCATCTAAGTTGGCAATAAAATATTCCGGGTATTTTTTTACAAATAACCTCACTACATGGGAACCGATAAACCCGGCTCCCCCGGTAATCATTATTTTTCTTTTGTAGGCTGGCATTATAAGCTCCAGTATTTTCTGTTAACGATTTTGTTCCTGTAGATACCCTTCAAATCTGCCAGTAATGCGTTTTGTTTGGTAATCGAGGCAAAATAGGCATCATCTAATTTTTTATATGGGTCGTGTGGAACAGTTACAATGATGGCATCATAATCTTTCTCCGCCTTTGTTGTTAAATGCAATCCGTATTCCTCATACACTTCTTCAGAAACAGCGAAAGGGTCTTCCACATCTACTTTTATATGGAATGCCAGCAACTCTTTTACAGTATCCACAATTTTCGAATTACGGATATCGCTCACGTTTTCTTTAAAGGTAACCCCTTTTACCAGCACTTTGGGGTCATTAGAATTTTTGAGCACGTGAGTAATGATTTTCCTGGCCACGTATTTTGCCATATCATCATTAATATACCTGGAAGAGGATATCACTTTGGACTCATATCCCAGTGCGGCCGCTTTATGGGTTAAATAATAAGGATCTACACCAATGCAGTGGCCACCCACAAGGCCTGGCTGGAATTTCAGGAAATTCCATTTTGTGCCGGCAGCTTCGATTACTTCATACGTGTTTATTCCGATGCGGTCAAAAATCATGGAAAGCTCATTCATTAATGCGATGTTCAGGTCCCTCTGTGTGTTTTCAACAATTTTTGTAGCTTCTGCTACTTTTATTGATGAGGCCCTGTGAACCCCTGCATCAACAACAAGCTCATAAACTTTGGCTATGTTTTCCAGCGATTCATTATCGCAGCCTGAAACCACCTTGATTACTGTTTTTAACGTGTTTTTTTTATCGCCCGGGTTGATGCGCTCAGGTGAATAACCAATTTTAAAATCTTTATTTCCTTTAAGCCCTGAACATTTTTCTAGCACGGGCAGGCAGTCTTCTTCGGTACAGCCTGGGTAAGTGGTGGATTCATATACCACGTAATCGCCTCTTTTTAAAATTTTTCCTACTGTTCCGGATGCGCTGATCAAAGGGGTAAGGTCTGGCACATTGTATTTGTCAACTGGCGTAGGAACTGCAATAATGAAGAATCTTGCCTCTTTGAGACAATCAATGTTGTCAGTAAAAATAATGTCACAATTATTGAATTCGTCTTTGCTCACTTCTTTGCTGGGGTCTTCATGATTTTGCATCATTTTGACGCGCTTGCTATTGATGTCGAACCCTATCACTGAAATTTTTTTTGCAAATTCCAGCGCAATTGGCAAGCCAACGTACCCTAAACCCACAACGGCAAGTTTTGCCTTTTTTTCTATTAAATCCTGATACATGTTATACAAAGTATATTATTAGAAAGCGGCAAGAACAAATTATTTATTGCTCACAAATTCTTTAGGCTGCTTGTGCCATTCTTCTGGAGGCAATGATTTGAAATATTCGTAAGTGATCCGAAGCCCTTCTTTTCTTTTTACCTTTGGCCCCCATCCTAAAATTTTTTTTGCCATATTAATATCAGGCTGTCGTTGTTTTGGGTCGTCAACCGGCAAAGGCTTATAAACTATTTTTTGAGAAGTTCCTGTCAATGCAATAATTTCTTCAGCAAAATCTTTCAAAGAAATTTCATCAGGATTTCCAATATTAACCGGCAAATGGTAATTGCTCAACAGGAGCCGGTAAATCCCCTCTACCAGGTCATCGACATAACAGAAAGAACGCGTTTGGCTGCCATCACCAAATACGGTCAGGTCTTCACCGCGCAAAGCCTGTCCAATAAATGCGGGGAGGGCCCTGCCATCATTCAAACGCATTCGTGGGCCATAAGTATTGAAAATGCGCACAATCCTGGTTTCAAGCCCATGAAAATTATGGTATGCCATGGTAATGGCTTCCTGGAAGCGCTTGGCTTCATCATACACGCCACGCGGGCCTACAGGATTTACATTTCCCCAATATTCTTCATTTTGCGGATGCACTAAGGGATCGCCATAAATTTCAGAGGTGGAAGCTACCAAAACCCTTGCCCCTTTGCTCTTTGCTAATCCAAGGCAATTGTGTGTTCCAAGCGAGCCCACTTTTAAGGTCTGTATTGGGATTTTCAGGTAATCAATAGGGCTTGCCGGTGAAGCAAAATGGAGTATGTATTTTATTGGGCCCGGCACATGGATAAACTTGCTCACATCATGATGGTAGAACTCAAAGTTTTGCAATTTGAACAGGTGTTCTATGTTTTTCAGGTCCCCGGTAATCAGGTTGTCCATACCTGTTACATGGTACCCTTCTTTTATAAATCGGTCACAAAGATGCGAGCCCAGAAAACCGGCTGCTCCTGTGATAAGGACACGGTCTTTGTTCATGAAGTCATTTATTTAGTGTAATAGCCATTTGTTGGCACAGATGCCATGCGCCCAACGCTTTCGTAATAAAAACCAAGTTCTTTTATGGCTTCAATATCAAACAAATTGCGGCCATCAAAAATAACTTTCGACTTAAGGTTAGTGACTATTTTCAAGAAGTTGGGCGTTCTGAACTCGTTCCACTCCGTAGCAATGATCAGCGCATCTGCTCCCTTCAGCGCGTCATATTGGTTTTCGGAGTATTCAATCTTATCTCCCACAACTGCTTTAACATTATTCATTGCCTCAGGGTCGAACACACTTAGGCTTGCCCCTTCTTTCAGCAATGCATCAATAATGTACAGGGAAGGCGCTTCGCGGATATCATCAGTATTTGGTTTAAATGCAAGGCCCCACAAGGCGAACTTTTTTCCTTTAAGGCGATTATCGAAATATTTTTTGATTTTCGGGATGAGGTGCAATTTCTGTTTCTCATTCACAGCCATCACGGCATTGAGTATCTGAAATTCGTAACCAGCATCGATAGATGATTTCACTAATGCCTGCACATCCTTTGGAAAGCAAGAGCCGCCATAACCGATGCCTGGAAAAAGAAACCTTTTCCCGATGCGTTCATCGCTGCCGATGCCCCGGCGCACCATGTCAACGTCTGCGCCAAGCCGTTCGCATAAATGCGCCACCTCATTCATGAATGTTATCTTCGCTGCCAGAAATGAGTTGGCAGCATATTTGGTAAGCTCTGCTGAGCGCTCATCCATAAAAATGATGGGGTTGCCTTGCCTTACAAAGGGGTTATATAATTCTTCCATCACCTTTTTTGCTCTTTCTGATTTGGTGCCTATTACCACACGGTCGGGTTTCATGAAGTCATCTACAGCTACCCCTTCCCGTAAGAACTCGGGGTTGGATACCACATCAAAATCGCCTTTATAATTTTTAGCAATGGCTTCGCGTACCTTCTCCGCAGTGCCTACGGGAACGGTGCTTTTATCAACTACTACTTTATAATCTTTGATGGTCTTCCCCAACTGGTCGGCCACCCCAAGCACGTATCGCATATCCGCAGATCCATCTGCACCTGGCGGAGTGGGCAATGCAAGGAAAATCAATTGCGCATCTTTTACTCCCTCCTCAAGGCCGGTGGTAAAGTGAAGCCTTTCTTCTTTGAGGTTGCGCAAAAATAGTTTCGAAAGCCCCGGTTCATAAATGGTGATTTCCCCACTGGTGAGCTTTTGGATTTTTTTTGCATCAATGTCAACACAGGTTACATCATTCCCGGTTTCTGCAAAACAAGTACCTGTTACTAATCCAACATAACCAGTACCTACTACTGCAATTTTCATGATTGATTATTATTATAATGGTTAATGATTAATAAAATTGAGCACAGCCGAACTGATAAACTCCAATTGCTCTTCATCAAGTTCTGTATGCATTGGTAAAGAAATCACTCTTTCGGTAAGCCAGTCGGTGGCCGGCAAATTATAAGATGAGCCGCCAAATTTAGCAAACATTTGCTGGCGATGCGCGGGCACGGGGTAATAGATCATGGAAGGGATGTTTTTTGTTGCCAGGTGCTCATTTAGTTTGCCCCGGTCAGTGTTTTCAAGGATCAAAGTGTACTGATGAAAAACATGCCTGCTGTATTTTGCCCGAAACGGCACAGTAATTTTTGGATGATCAGAAAATGCACGGTCATAATAATCTGCTGCTTTTCTTCTTGCATTTATATAGTCATCCAGTTTTTTCAGTTTAATATCCAGCACAGCAGCCTGCATGGTATCTAACCTGCTGTTACAGCCTATCATTTCATGGTAATAGCGTTTTTGTTGCCCATGATTGGCGATCATTTTCAGCTTAACGGCTAATGTATCATCATTTGTGAATATTGCGCCCCCGTCGCCATAGCAGCCCAAATTTTTAGAAGGGAAAAAAGAAGTCGTGCCGATAAGGCCTATAGCGCCGGTTTTCTTTTTTGCGCCATTACTGAAAATATATTCTGAGCCGATGGCCTGGGCATTGTCTTCAATGACAAAAAGGTTATGTTTTTCGGCAATCTGCATTATTTCTTCCATTGGCGCAGCCTGCCCATACAAATGCACGGGCACAATTGCTTTTGTTTTTGGTGTAATTGCTTTTTCGATAGCAGAAGGGTCAATGCAAAATGTTTTGGTATCTACTTCAACAAAAACGGGATTTAGCCTTAGCAGCGCAACCACTTCTGTTGTAGCTACGTAAGTAAAAGAAGGAGTAATTACCTCATCGCCCGGTTCAAGGCCAAGGGCCATCATGGCAACCTGGAGCGCATCTGTGCCGTTGGCGCAAGGAACTACATGTTTTGAGCCAAGATATTTTGCCAGGTTTTCGGCAAATTCATTGACAGGTTTTCCATTAATGAAAGCGGTACTGTCGAGCACATTATGGATTGCAGCATCTACGTCACCTTTTATTTTCAGATACTGCTGCTTCAGGTCAACCATCTGAATCGGCCTCATATGTCTTTTTTTAAGCGGGCACAAACCTACTGCAAAAAAATCGTTTATCCCAATGTTCCTGAACAGTTCGCATTAACTTAGAATGGTTCTATCTTTATATATATTTTTGGTAAAATGAGGATTGCTTTCTATAATATTTTCCTTGTTCTTTACAAGTTGGGCGCACAATTGCTAAGCCCATGGAACTTCAAAGCACGGTTATGGATAACCGGCCGTAAAAATATATTTGAGACGATAAAATCTTCAGGAATCTCCGATCATTCTTCAGTAATATGGATGCATTGCGCATCGCTCGGCGAATTTGAGCAAGGACGGCCCGTAATCGAGAAAATCAAAAAAGATTTCCCTGCATTTAAAATTATGCTTACTTTTTTTTCGCCTTCAGGTTACGAACAAAAAAAAAATTACCAGGGAGCAGATTATATTTTTTACATGCCTCTTGATTCGAGGGCTCATGCAAAGAAATTTTTAGCTGTTACCAAACCAAAACTGGTGCTTTGGATAAAATATGAGTACTGGTTTTATTACCTGGATGAGCTGAAAAAGCAAAATATTCCCGTGCTGTTGATATCTGGCGTTTTTCGTGAAGGACAGGTTTTTTTTAAGTGGTTCGGTAGCCTCCACCGAAAAATGCTGGGTTGTTTCAGCCACCTGTTTGTGCAGACAGATGAAGCGAAGAACCTGCTGTCGGCAATCGGTTTTTCAGATAATGTGACCGTTAGCGGGGATACAAGATTTGACCGGGTAATCGGGATTGCCGAAAAATTCGAGCCAATGGGGGTTATCGAAAAATTTTGCGGCAGCAACAAAGTGCTTGTTGCGGGAAGCACATGGGAAGAGGACGAAGAGGAGCTTGGCCATTATGCTCATAAAAACAAAACCATAAAGTTTATTATTGCGCCTCATGAAATAGATGAAGAGCGGTTGAAGGATATTGAAAAATTGTTCAGGAGCACGATAAGGTATTCTGTTCTCGAGAAGGGTATGGCCGATGGCAGCGCAAACATGGAATCCCAGGAACAGGGCATTGTCAATGTGCTCATCATTGACAATATCGGCATGCTTTCACGATTGTACCATTACGCTACCATAGCGTATGTTGGTGGCGGGTTTGGCGATGATGGGGTTCATAATGTCCTTGAAGCAGCAGTTTACGGCAAACCGGTCGTAATGGGCCCGGTTATTGAAAAATATACAGAAGCAATTGAACTTGTTGATTGTGGCGGAGGATATGTTATTGATAGCGCTCTTGAGGCAGAACAAACATTTAACCGCTTATTTGAAAGCGAAGGCGAATACCAGAATGCGTGCAGGGCATCAAAGAATTATGTTTATTCAAGAAACGGGGCAACGGAAAAAATATTAAATTTTATTCAGGAAAAGCGCCTTCTGACCAGCTGGTAGAAGTGTTTGGAGGGGCCTTTTGTTTCATCCCATCCCAGTTTCAGCTTTAGCTCTCTTTCCATCCAGTATTCAGCTTCAGGTAAGATCTTGAAATTATTGATGGTTTTGATGCTCCGCTCGTACATCGCTTCATCGCCCCTGAAAAGTTCACTAATAAATACATAGCGGTCATTGATGCCGATTGCCTTTTTTAAGTCCTTTACAGGCTCCCCTTTTAATGACGAGGCCAGTTCTGCTACATCTGACTTCAGCTTGTCGTTCAGCGACTCTGCCTGGATACCAATAATATCATTCAAATCTTTAGATTGTTCCTGGTGAGCGAGCGTGGGTATTTCTTTTAACGGGTCAAACGGCCATCCATTTTGTTCTTTCTTTTTAAGGTCAACCACCACTTTGGTGATTTCCACAGTTTTGAGTTCTTCATGCTTAATTGCTGCGACAGTTTCATGCATGGTAGAAATCTTTGCCGAGGCCGGCATCACTACAGCTACTTTTGCAGTGCTTAGAGCAGAAACAGGCCTGTTCACAGAATGAGACAATTCGGACTCGATCTGCCTGATCGTAGAAAGCATCTGCGAATGAGGGACATTTTTTTCAAACTGTTCCTTTAACTTGTCGATAAGTAGCCCTAATCGTTCCATAACTATTTTTGCAAATTCTTTAAGGCAAAGCTGGCCAATTGTCCCGTGCAAATTTTTTCAGGCAATTTGACCCATCCGCTGCCTTTAATTTATTTTTGCTGACCGCACAGGATAACAGTTCTATAAAATTAAAAACAAATTGCGAAATTAATCACAGTTTATGTTCATTGAACCCCACATACGGACAGGAAAACCGGGATGGATCGAGGTGGTCTGCGGTTCCATGTTCTCAGGAAAGACCGAAGAACTGATCCGCAGGCTGAAACGCGCTACCATTGCACATCTTGAAACAAAGATCTTCAAGCCCTCGGCTGATATACGCTATCACCGTGAAAATATTGTGTCGCACGATGAGAATGCGGTGCCATCAATGCCCGTTGAAAATGCACAAGCCATCATCCCGCTTTCTAAAAATGTGGATGTTGTGGCCGTAGACGAGGCCCAGTTTTTCGATGCAGAACTTCCTGAAACCTGCGAGCAGCTTGCTTTGCAAGGCATTCGGGTAATTGTTGCAGGGTTGGATATGGATTATACAGGCAAGCCTTTTGGCCCCATGCCCGACATGCTTGCCAGGGCTGATTACATTACCAAGCTTCATGCCATTTGTGTGAAATGTGGGAACATCGCCAACTATTCTTATCGAAAGTCGGCCAGCAATGCACAGGTGTTATTGGGTGAAAAAAATTTATATGAGCCCCGATGCCGTGAGTGTTTTTATTTGGGCGAGGATGCTAAAAACAAAATCGGCGCTTGAAAAATTTTACCAAAATATTAACCCTTTTTAAAAAGGATGTGCTGCTGGAAGTGCGCCAGCAATATACTTTTTACGGCATACTGCTTTATGTTGCCTCTACCATTTTTGTGCTGTACCTTGCCATGGGGCAGCCTGAAACAAAAGTTTGGAATGGGCTTTTTTGGATGATACAGTTGTTCATTAGCGTGAACGCCATTGCAAAAAGTTTTTTGCAGGAAGGCCGGGGACGGATGCTCTATTTCTATTCCATTGCCGGTTCAAGAGATTTTATTTTGTCTAAACTGCTTTTCAACCTGGTGCTGATGCTGGTCATGAGCATTGTGAGCCTGGTATTGTTCCAGCTCATGCTCGGGGACCAGTTGAACAATCCCCTGAGGTTTATTTTTATTAGTTGCTTTGGCGGGATGAGCCTTAGCCTTGTGTTTACCTTCATTGCGGCCATTGCAGCAAGGGCCCAGCACAATGCAGCCCTTATGGCCATTATGGGTTTCCCTTTGATCATACCGCAATTATTATTGCTGATGCGCTTATCGAACATTGCATTTGCCAATGTGTACCAAAGCGGGCTGCTTTCAATTGTTTTGTTACTGACCGGCCTTGATATTATGGTTATTGCTTTGTCGGTTATATTATTTCCGTTCTTGTGGAAGGATTAATGGCGATGGTTCTATTTTGCATGTGAGCGCACGGGAATAGCTAATATGCATTCTTGTGCTTTTTGGCTAAAACAATTCTGCTGAACTCATAAGCACATTGTGCAATGGAAATGTTCAGCACGAAGGGATCATTGCATTGCAATGTTTGGCGCTTCATGATGTTCAATGAAAGCCCCTCCCTGATCAATAATATTCATTGTTAAAACAGGTTGCTGTGGTTGTTCTAATTATATTTCACAGAACCATCGTTTGTTCGATTTTCTGCAATAGATGCCCCAATAATTTACAAGATGGCCGGTTTACCCTATTTTTGCAACCTGGAAAGGCAGCATGAATAAAGATTGCACCTGCATTACAGGTTTGAAAGCTGCCGGGAACAATTTATGCTCAGTAAAAACTGGTGGAAAATATTATCGGCAATATGCCTGCTGTATGCATTCATTGCAGGTTTTTTGGGTAGCGTGCCAGCTAAGCCCATTCTTCACGAAACCATCCGCAACCTTTATTTCCATGTGGCCATGTGGTTTTGCATGATGATTTATTTTATAGTTTCGGTCGTTTATTCTATAAAATACCTGCGCAATAGCAATCCTAAAAATGATGTGTATGCGCTGGAATTTGCGAACGCTGGTATTTTGTTTGGGGTACTTGGACTGACCACTGGCGCTGTTTGGGCAAAATATACCTGGGGCGCTTTCTGGAGCAACGACCCTAAGCAACTGGGGGCCGCCATTGCACTGCTCATTTATTTTGCTTACCTGGTGTTGCGGAATTCTATTGCTGATGTGGACAAACGGGCACGCATAGCCGCAGTATACAATGTATTTGCTTTTTTTATGTTGTTCCCTACCATTTGGATCATACCGAGGTTGATGGAAAGCCTCCACCCGGGGGGCATGGGCAATCCTGCATTGAACTCGCAGGATATTGACAGCCGCATGAGGCCAATATTTTTACTGGGAGCCGTTCCCGGTTGGGCGCTCCTTGGCACTTGGATAACTACTTTGCGCATACGCTTAAAATTTTTAGAAGAAAAGAAACTCAGCAATGCATAAGAAACTCAGCCGCATATTATTTACGATCTTCGCTTCGTTATTAACCTTGCCCTCATGGGCACAGGACAGCGCCGACAAAGCCCAAATGGCAGGTGTCATGCGGAGCAATGGGAAAATTTATGTGGTAGTAGCCGTGCTTGTGATTATTTTATTGGGCCTGCTTTTTTATTTGGTAAGGCTCGACAGGAAAATCAGCAAAATGGAAAAAAATTAAACCGATAGGTAATCTCTGAATGTTGCTTTTTTTTTCGATCAGCTTGTCAATATGAAATTATAATCGTAAACCTAAAAATTAAGTCATGGCTGCACTAACCGAATACAAATTTTTCGAAGCCGTTGAAAAAAGTTTTGATAAAGCCGCAAAATTCACCAACTGGGACACAGGCATCCTTGAGCAAATCAAACAATGCAATTCTGTTTACAGGATGATGTTCCCTGTTAAGATTGGAGATAAGGTTGAAGTAATAAAAGCTTACCGCGTCCAGCATTCTCATCACAAATCGCCCTGCAAAGGAGGTATCCGTTTTGCACTGTCTGTAAATCTTGATGAAGTGATGGCGCTGGCTGCATTGATGACCTACAAATGCGCTATTGTGAATGTTCCTTTTGGCGGGGCTAAAGGCGGCATATCTATAGACCCTAAAAAGTATACTCCTTATGAACTGGAAAAAATAACCAGGAGATACACCTCCGAACTTATCAAGAAGAACTTTATCGGCCCTGGAACAGATGTGCCTGCGCCAGATTATGGGACCGGGGAGAGAGAAATGGCCTGGATACTGGATACCTATACCAGTTTGCGCCCTGGCGAGATTGATGCATCAGGTTGTGTTACGGGCAAACCTGTATCGCAGGGAGGCGTGCGTGGCCGCCGTGAAGCAACAGGGCTTGGCGTTTTTTATGGCATCCGCGAAGTGTGCGGCATGAAGGACATTATGGAAAAAGCAGGGCTGCCTCCCGGCATTGCAGGCAAAAAGGTTGTTGTGCAGGGAATGGGCAATGTAGGCTATCATGCGGCTAAATTTTTCAGGGAAGGCGGGGCAAAGCTGATTGCGCTGGCCGAGTATGAAGGAGCAATTACCAATCCGGATGGGCTGAATGAAGAAGAAGTTTTTCAGCATAGGAAAAAAACAGGTTCAATTTTAAACTTCCCTGGCGCAAGAAATATTACTAACTCAAAAGATGCGCTTGAGCTGCCCTGTGATATTTTAATACCCGCAGCCCTGGAAAATGTTATTAATGGAGAGAACGCGCCAAATATAAAAGCAAAAATAATTGGCGAAGCTGCTAACGGGCCGCTCACGCCTGAGGCAGATGAAGTGTTCATTAAAAAAGGGATCATCGTTGTGCCTGACATGTACCTCAACGCGGGCGGAGTTACCGTTTCATATTTTGAATGGCTCAAAAACCTGAGCCACGTGCGTTATGGCCGAATGGAAAAACGCTTTACCGAAAACATGAACACGGGCATACTGAACCAGATAGAAGAATTGACCGGAAAGAAAGTTGGCCTCAAAGAAAAGCAATTCATACTTCATGGAGCTGATGAAGTAGACATCGTATACAGTGGCCTCGAAGAAACAATGATATCTGCTACCAGGGAAATAATAGATTGCTGGAGAGGCAATGATAAAATACCTGATATGCGCACGGCTGCATATATTGTTGCCATCAATAAAGTAGCTACATCTTATGCTGAGCTTGGGATTTTCCCGTAGCAGGGAACAGGATTGATTTTTTTAAGCCCCCCCATTGCAATCGCAAATGGGGGGCTTCTTTTTTGACAGAAAAACCGTTAATAATAGCTCCGTTTTTATTTGCCGTAGGCGGGGAGCGCGGGCATAGCCTCAAAATCAATAAGCCCTTTTTGATAGCCATAACAATATTCGCCATTAGTGATTACGAGATATTTTACAGGAATGGCAATATTATAATTCAGCGCTTGCCAGAGAACGGTTTTGTCCAAAGCAATGTTCATGCCCTTGCATTCAACCATCATCCAGGGCTTTGCGGCATCATCAAAAACGAGTATGTCAAAGCGCTTGTTCATTTCGTTGAGCTTCATCTTTCGTTCAATGGCAATATATGATGCAGGGTATTTCTTCACATCAACAAGATAGCGAACAAAATTCTGGCGCACCCATTCTTCTGGCGTGAGCCGCACCCATTGTTTGCGCAGTTCATCAAAAATATATTCCTTGCCTATCTCCTCTTCTTTTATCCTAAAGGGATGGTTGGGGTAATATATTTTAATCATTGGGGAAACTATTTGCTAAATTTACCTTGCGAAAATGTGAAATTATTTTTGGATACAAAGATTTCGCCGGGATTTTTTTTGTGGATGCCCCTGTTCCTGTATTTACAAGCGCTACAGCAAAAGGCGAATAATTTTTGCTCTTGCAGGTGCTGATGCAAAAGGGAAATAAAGTTCCTGAAGCACAAGGGAGCATGGCAACAATACCTGGAAGAAGGACGACGCCCCCACCAAATAAATTAATAAAACGAATGAAAAGCAAAGAAGAAATCGTGCAAAACTGGCTGCCACGTTACACTGGCGAGAACCTTGAAAATTTCGGCGAATACATTTTGCTGACCAACTTTGATAATTATGTTCAGCTGTTTGCAAAATGGCATAAAGTGCAAGTTGTGGGGGAACATAAACCGATGCAATGTGCCACCGCAGGAGACATCAGCATCATCAACTTCGGAATGGGCAGCCCTACAGCCGCGACCATCATGGATTTGTTGACAGCCATCAGCCCAAAAGCAGTTTTATTTTTAGGGAAATGTGGCGGGCTTAAAAAAAGGAACAAGATCGGAGATTTGATTTTGCCGATAGCAGCCATAAGGGGCGAAGGGACATCAAACGATTATTTTCCTCCTGAAGTGCCTGCCCTTCCTGCATTTGCTTTGCAAAAAGCGATTTCCACCACCATTCGCGATTACCAGGTCGATTATTGGACAGGAACAGTGTACACCACCAACCGGCGCGTTTGGGAACATGATGAGGCATTCAAAGAATACCTGAAAAAAATCCGCGCTTATGCTATTGACATGGAAACTGCTACCATCTTCTCGGTGGGCTTTTATAATAAAATACCAACCGGCGCATTACTACTGGTAAGCGACCAGCCAATGATCCCGGAAGGGGTAAAAACAGAAGAAAGCGATGTGAAAGTGACCGGGAGTTTTGTTGAGGCCCACATTAAAATCGGTATCGATTCACTAAAACAGCTCATCAATAACGGGCTTACGGTAAGGCACCTGCGCTTTTAGCTGATTGGATAACTAATCATCATCATCATCCTGGCTGAGATGGTACCTGTTATCGATATAAAATGAAGCACCACTTTTATATTTCGAGAAGGTCAAATGCTTTAACTGCTCGTCAAATTGTGCAAAGGCAGGCCTGTTATTTTTCAGTTTTTTATTTGTCAATAGCACAAAGCTTTTGTCGCTGTTTATTTCTTTTGTATTTTCAGGCTGGAGCCCGCTGATGGCCATTTGCCAGTTTTCATCATCTTTATTGTTTTTGTATTTGAAGAAATAAGCCCAGCCTTTCTTCTCTTTATAATGAACAAATTTCTTTCCTGCGTATTCTATAACAAAAAAATCATTTGAAGGCTGTGTAGCGGCAATGCTGCTTCTTGCCATATCTATTTGGTTGGCATAATGTCTTGGGAAAATGTCTTTCCTGTTAATATTTTCCAGCTTGTCGTACAGCACAAACCTGTACCTGTCATCCTTAGCAAGATTTTGGATAATGCTGTCAGCTACCGGTTTATTGTGCCTAAGCATCAGCATTGCGGTGTTCAGGCGAAGCAGGGCATCTTTACTTTGCAGCAGCTTATCAAAAAAAGCAGGAACAACCGCATTCCAGGAATAAAACGGCAACAAAAGCACGGCATAATCATTAAGATCGCTGTTGTCATCCTCGACATCCACATTAGCAGGGCCATTGTAGGGGTTGGCAGTATTAGGGTCATTTTTCTTTTGAAGGCCCTGCTCATCATGCGCCATCTGTTTTTTCAATTGGATTTTTGCTTCAAAATAAATATTGCTGAAGTAGTCTTTGTAATCATCTGCTTTCATATAACCGCTATCTACCAAATCAGCCAGCAATGAGCGCACATTGTCTTTATAATCATCAACGGACGACAATTGCAGCAATTCGGGGAACAACAGGCGGGCAAGCTGTAGTGAATCTGCTATGTCCTGGAACAGGTAATTATAATCTGATGTATTAGCAAACACGGGCGGATCCTGGAGCAGCAGGGTTTTCAAAACCTGGTAAGAGGCTTGGGTTTTATCTTTGGCCAATGCTTTCAGTACTGCGTTTTGAAACACACTGGTGTCGCCTGATTTATCATAAATATTTTTCAGCCCTCCTGCTATTTGGCCTGCAACGCCGGAATTGTGGATGAACCCAAGCTCATTGATCAGTTTTGTTTTGGTGTCGAAATAGTCTTTATCGTTATACGGCAAAGTTTCTATAGCGTGCAACAGCCTGGGCACGCCCAATGCGCCAAAAAAAACATTTGATATTGCTGCCTTTGCTTGTTGGCTGGTAGCAGGGTCACTGCTGTAAAAATCAGTAAAAAAAATATCGAGCTTATTTGCAAACACGGATCCTGCAGGTTTTGAGCCCAGGAGCTTCAGGCTTTCATAAAACCGGTTGACGAAATCGCTTTTCCCGGCAGAATCGTTCAGGCTTGTTACCCTGTAAAATTTATTGTCTTTCACAAACATCCAGCTATTGATCGATCTTGAGGAACCTGTGTCTGTAAAAATGTATTTAAAGCCAATAGCAGAATCACTGAACTTGAAAGGTGTTTTATTTCGGATAATGAAATTTTTGCGAATGCGTTCTTCATTTACTTCATCTTTCCAGAAAACAGCCGTGTCCTTCGGATAATAATATTTTGGGTATGGTTCCATAGATACAAACACCGCTTCTCCTGTGGAGTCATCTTTAAACAAAGCAGTTTTGCTGCGCGGCCAGTAATTGTTGTTTTCTGATATTGAATTCAAAAATTCCTGGCTGTTTGCTTTTTCGTATGCTGATCTGATGTTGGCATCAATATCAGGCACTACGGGCGTAGACACGCTGATGTTCACAAAACTGTCAACATAATTTTTGTATTGGCTATAACGGAAGGGAGCAAAAGAAAAAGAGTCAAAAAAAGCAGAGAAGGGCTTGTTTTTTTGGCTTTGCGCAGCAAGCACATAACAATGTGCCCCCTTGATGAGGAACCTTGCTTTCGCATAACCGCCATCCTTCGTACGATATTCTGCATTAATACATGGGCGGCCATTGAGCAAATTGTATTTTGTGGCAATTGTTTTATCCTTGTCAATATAGTCTGAGAGACGGAAACTTTCTTCCATCATGCCCAGGGTAAAGGAATCTTCTTCAAGAAAATGATAGTTCTGGACGCTCTTTACCAGAATAAGATAGGCGTCCCTGTTAGCAGCATCTACAGCCTGATACTCCCACCGCGTGGCCCCATCGGGCACATTGTCATTTTTTGCAACAAAAGGCTTTTCAGGAAGCTTTGTCTTAAAGCCGCCCTGAAGCGGTTCATACTCGGGCCAGTTGCCGATATCGTTTCTTTTTATATTAACTGAGCTAAAAAACCGGTTGGCTTCATCTCCGTCGGCATAATTCCCCATGCCACTGATTTTGAAGACCAGCACCTCATAAGGGGTCACAAAAATATTGTACCGCTGAATGTCGCCCCTGCGGGTTTTGTTGCTGATGTCGTAGCCCCGGTAGCTGTTCCTGGTGATTGATTTTTTTGAAAGAATTTTCCCGGGAATGTTTTCATATAACAGGCTATCTGTTTTTTTCAGCACAATGTCCTCGGTTTGGCCCACAAAATAACCATAAGTAGGCACCCTTGTGACCATATAATATGTTCCGTTGGCCATATCAGCATATTGCCATGACGCGTTGAGCCCGTTGTCATCTCTTTTATATAATTTTCCTGGCAGCATCACAGAAAAGAAGCTGTCGTCGGAGGTAAAGGGAAAGAATTTTACGGGCACTTTTATCTTGTCAATATCATCGCGCTGGGAAGGGTCTCTATCCTGGATATTGATCGGGCGCAACTGGTATCCCTTTTTGCGCAGCAGTTCTATTACTCCTCTTTTCCCGGGCAAATGTGCAGCGCCAACCCCAACAAACAATGATTTTTTTTTCATGATACTATCTATTGAACTTGCCTGTATCTCGTTCCGCTTGTACAGAAATTTTTCAAGGTAAGCTCCGGAAGGTATCATAATGTGCTCAAGCGAGTCAAGCAAATCGAGGTCTCCCTGGCGATAGGCATCCTGTGCTTTCTTTTCAGTATCATACATCGATTCTCCATCGTTATCGCTATCCCGGCCCCTGCGTTTTTTATCTTTCATCATATCCTGGGCAGCTTCAATAATAAGTTTTTCTGTTTCGAAGTAGTTCTCCACCCCTGTGGCTTGTTTGCCCAATTTCCGGCCCGTTTGGTAAATATATAAGTCCAGGTAGGTGTCTTCTTCAAAATCGGCTTTCTGCTGATAAGTTCTATATAACAAACCATTGATGATGGCAGGTTCTTCGCTTAATGCTGCTTTTAGCTTGTATTCATACTTTTCTAACTGAAAAGATTTTTCGCCCAGGTAATCATTCGGGGCGCCCTGGGCAAAGGACCGGAGGTTGTTCTGCATTTTCTGGTACCGGAACATTTGGCCCTGCCACAATTGGGGGTCAAGTTCAAGGGCAACCACATCGGCGCTTTTAATGCCTGCATAAAACGAATCGCCCAGGTTAAATACCATTTTGCTGCTCACATGCATAGTGCCAAAAAGATAAGATGGCCTGGCAAGGCCGTTCCCGGTGATTTCCCACAGTAAGGCAGGATATTTTTTTTGTTCCTTTTCCTGTGCATGTAAAAAAAGGGGAGAAAAAAAGACAAAGGCCAATGCAACCCTAAAACGCGTAAAGATCAAGCTCATCTCAAATGTTATCAATTAGTATGAAGATGTATAAAAGACGAAAAATCATAAAAATTATTTTATAAAACAGCACCTAATAACAGGCTTTACAAAAGCGGCCAGCATACCGCAATTTTCTTATTTCTTATTTTGCTGTCATTCCCTTAACTTTGCACCCCTAAAAAATCATGCCGTAACATGATACCAAACCGGGTGTGCCGCAAGGCCTGGTTTGTAACGGAAATCCCGTTGTATCCCTCCTTCCAGCCCGCTGGTATCATTTGGCCGTTATTAAAAAAATTTACACCCACATGAAGTTATCCCAGTTCAGGTTCGACCTTCCCTTAAACCTCATTGCCCAGCATCCTGCGAAAAAAAGAGAAGACAGCCGAATGATGGTTGTTCATCGCCATACGGGCCAAATTGAAAACAAACATTTCCGCGACATATTAGACTATTTTAATGATAAGGACGTCTTTGTGGTGAACAACACGAAAGTGTTTCCTGCGCGCATGTATGGCAGAAAAGAAAAAACAGGGGCTAAAATTGAGGTTTTCCTTCTTCGCGAGCTGAACAAGCCAAACCGTTTGTGGGATGTGATTGTTGACCCGGCCAGGAAAATACGCGTTGGCAATAAACTATATTTTGGCGAAGCTGATGAACTGGTTGCAGAAGTGATCGACAACACCACCAGCCGTGGCCGGACCATCCGGTTTTTATGGGAGGGCACTGACGATGAATTCCGCCAGGTACTGGAAGTGCTGGGAGAAACCCCCTTACCTAAATATATCAAGCGCAAGCCTGACGATGAAGATAAAGAGCGCTATCAAACAGTGTATGCGAAACATGAGGGAGCAGTTGCAGCGCCGACAGCGGGTTTACATTTCAGCAAAGAGCTTATCAAGCGCCTTGAAATAAAGGGCGTTCGTTTTGCAGAAGTAACATTGCATACAGGGCTGGGCACTTTTCGGCCAATTGAAGTCGAAGACCTCAGCAAACATAAAATGGATGCAGAATATTATCGTATTGACGAAGAAGCCTGCAGGATTGCTAATAAAGCAAGGTCTGCAGGCCATCGGATATGTTCTATCGGAACTACTACTATGCGTGCATTGGAGTCTTCGTTTACCGCTGAAAAGCTATTAAAATCTTCAGAAGGCTGGACCAATACTTTTATCCATCCGCCTTACCAGTTCAATATTGCTGATGCGCTGATCACCAATTTCCATTTGCCAAAAACAAGCTTGTTGATTATGACCTGCGCATTTGCTGGTTACGACCTGGCCATGGAAGCATATAAAAAAGCAATCAAGGACAAATACCGCTTTTTCAGCTATGGGGATGCGATGCTGGTGATTTAAATGCCCTTCTGCAGCAGCCTATTTTTCTGCTGCGCCATCGAAAGCGTTTAAAGAAACCCTGGTATCAGTGAAATGAGGTAATGTACTGAAAAATAGTTG